>DASUOH010000037.1:0-106169 GCA_036276735.1 Solirubrobacterales bacterium
GGGGGGGGGAAATTGCACCAAGCGCGGCCCGGCAGTCTTCCTCGTGGTCGCCGCCGTCTTCGCCTTCGCCTTCGCCTACGGCCGCTACGGGGCGGATGTCGGCGCGGCGATCGTGCTGCCGCTTGGCGGCGCGGTAGCGGCGGCCCTGGTCGCCGGCCGTCGCGACCTTGCGCTCTGGGCTCTCGCCGTCCCGATCCCGGCGCTCGCCATCCTGATCGCCGCCGACCTCCTCTCCGGCTCAGACGCGCACCTGACCAGCACGGTCCTGCAGGCCGACGGCGGCGGCGACGTCCTCGCGATCATCGGCCGCCGCCTCGGCGAGGCGGCCGAGAGCTTCGGCCGCCCGCTGCTCCTGGCCGGGCTGCCGCTGACGATCGCCGCGGCGGCGCTCGCCTGGCGCGGCCGGGCTCGAATCGCGCTCTGGCTGCGCGACGTTCCGGCGATGCGGGCGGGGCTCGCCGGCGCTCTGGCCGCCACCGTCGTCGGCACCGTCGCCAACGACTCCGGCGCGCTCCTGCTCGAGCTAGGCGCTCTCTATCTGGCCGCCTTCCTCGGCTTCGCCTGGGCGGAATCTGCCCCTGAAACGGTCGCAAGGAGCGGGGTTTCTTCGGGTTAGACAAAAAGTTACACTTATGTTTCCCACCTGTAACGCCTGATCCCGTAGCGTCGGGGGCATGGAGGCAATGCGACAGAGCTGGACAGACGATCGTCTCGACGACCTCAAGCGTGAGGTGGAATCCGGCTTCGATCGAATCGACCAGCGCTTCCAGCTGGTTGACCAGCGCTTCGAGCAGATGGATCAGCGCTTCGGCCGGGTCGAAACCGACATCCGCGAAATGCGCGAACAGCTCGGCAGCCTCCAGCGGACGATGCTCCAGGTCGGCGGCGGTCTGCTGGCCGCCAACATCGGCCTGATGGCCACGATCGTCGGTTTGATCGCGACGCACCTTTAGGCGTCGCCGAGTAGCGGCGAGCGCTAGGCGGCTGCCGTTTCGGCCGCTACCCTTAACGGCTCGTGCGGATCGCCCTAGTCTCGCCATATTCCTGGAGCTATCCGGGTGGCGTGAACAAGCACGTCGAGGCGCTCGCGGAGGAGTTCCTCGCCCGTGACCACCACGTTCGCGTGCTCGCTCCCGTCGACCCGCCCGGCCGCCTCAGCCGGACGCTGCACCGTGCCGCGCCGCAGGAGCGGCAGCTTCCCGACTACCTCGTCCCACTGGGGCGCACCGCCGGATTCGGGGCCAACGGCGCCGTCTCCAACCTCGCGCCGTTCCCGGCCGGCGGCGTCGTCGCGCCGCGGCGGCAGGTGCGGTGCGGCGACTTCGACGTCATTCACGTCCACGAGCCCTTGGTTCCCCTGGTCGGCTGGAACGCGGTGCTCGGCGCCGCGCGTACTCCGGTCGTCGGGACCTTCCACGCCTACTCGACCAAGGCGCTGCCCAACCACATCGGCTCGGCGCTCGGGGCGCGGCGGGTCTTCAACCGCCTCGCGGCGCGAATCGCGGTCTCCGAGGCCGCCGCCTGGACCGGCCGCCGCTGGTTCGGGGGGCACTACGAGATCGTTCCGAACGGTGTCGACGTCGCCGCCGCGCCCGGCGGCCCCAAGCCGGCAAGCGACGAGCTGCGCATCGCCTTCGTCGGCCGCCCCGAGGAGCGCAAGGGCCTGCCGATTCTGTTGACCGCCTTCGACGCGCTCGTCGAGCACGTCCCGGCCCGGCTCACGGTGATCGGCGCGACGCGTGAGGACGTGCTGCGCTACCTCGCCAACCCGGAGACGATGACCCACATCGACGCTCGCGGCCGCGTCTCGCACGAGGAGCTCTGGCAGACGCTGCACGACTCCGATCTGCTCTGCGCGCCGTCGCTGGCCGGAGAGAGCTTCGGGATGATCCTGACCGAGGCGTTCGCCGCCGGCACCCCGGTGATCGCCTCGGCCATCGCCGGCTACAGCGATGTAGTCACCGACGGCGTCGACGGCGTCCTCGTTCCCCCCGGCGATCCGCAGCGCCTCGCCGAAGAGCTGCAGCGCGCCCACCACGAGCCGGGCCGGCTCGCGGCGATGGGCGAGTCGGCGCGCCAGAGCGCCCAGCGCTACGCCTGGCCGCGCGTCGCCGACCAGGTGACGGCGGTCTACGAGCGGGCGATCGAGGCGCCGGCGCCGGCCACCGCGCTGGAGCGCGCCGCCCACTGGACCGGCCTGCGCCCCGCCGATGGGGCGCCGCCCAACCCGGCCCGCAAACTGCCCTCGCTTGACCCGCCGCTGGCCCAGGACGGCAACCGGCGGCGACGCATCGCCCGCCGCGCCGGCCTCGCGGTGGCCGGTGGGCTCGGCATTGGCCTGACCGCGCTGGCCGCACAGAAGATCGGGGTCGACAAGGTCGTCACGAGCATCGTCCGCTCCGACTTCACCTGGGTCCTCGTCGCCTGCGCGCTGATGGCGTCGTCGCTCTTCTTCCGCGCCGCCTCCTGGTACGGCATCGTGCGGGCCGCCTTGCCAAACCGCCCGGTGCGACGCCGCGACGTCACCTCCGCGACGATGATCGGCGTGCTGATGTCGGCCACCCTGCCGGCCCGCCTCGGCGAGCCGGCGCGCGCGATGACGCTGGCGCGGCGGACCGGGCGAATGCGCGAGACCTTCCCCGTCATCCTCGGAACGCTCGTCTCGCAGACGATGCTGAACATCGTCGCCCTGGCGATGCTCGGGGCGATCATCGTCTCGACCACCGATCTCTTCGACTCCAGCACCGAGAAGCTCTTCGCTTTCAGCTTCGTGCCGCTCGGGCTGCTGGTCCTGGTCCTGCTCGCGCCGCTGTTGATGCGGCGCAACGGCAGCGGCCGCTTCGCTCGTGCGAGCGCCACCGTGCATCGGGCCCTGGTTCAGGTCCGGGCCGGCCTCGCGGTCTTCCGCACCCCGCGCCAGGGGGCCATCGCGGCGGCCGCGCAGTTGGGCGCCTGGGCGATACAGCTCGCCGCCTGCTGGGCGCTGTTGGCGGCGCTTAGCCTCGATGGCGGAATAGGCGCGGCGGCGGCGGTTCTCTTTGCCGTCAACGTCACCGCCGTCGTGCCGGCGACGCCGTCCAACATCGGCGTCTTCCAGCTCGCGGTGATCAGCGTCCTCCACACCGGCTTCGGGATCGGCACCGCAGACGCCCTCGCCTACGGGATCATCTTGCAGGCGGTCGAGATCGCCACCGCCGTCGCGCTCGGCCTCCCCTCGCTGGTCCGCGAGGGAATGACCTGGCGCGACCTCCGTGTCCAGGCGCTCTCAGCCGCCCCGGTGCGGCTGCAGCCGATGTCCCGCGAGCGTGAGGCTGAGCGCATCGGCGCCTGATGCACCGTTGTTCACTCTGGATAACAGTTTATTAATAGAACCCTGTTGAGTTGTTGTATTAGGATGACGCCGGAGGCGCCGGGCCTGACCGACAACGCCGGCGTGGTCGTATGCAAAACGGAGCCGCAAATGCGGCAGGGGACCAGATGCGAGCGGGCAGCAGGGCGCTCGCGATCTTCGCCTACGCACTGCACGCCAGGGTGCTGCGAGCCCACGCGCACGGGCCGCTGCGCGCCGGCGAGCTTGAGGAGCAGATCAGCTGGGCGCCGCAGTCGAGCCTTCGATCGGCTGTCTCGAACCTCTCCGAGCTGGGCGTCCTCCAGCGGAACGGCGACCACGGCGCGCCGACCGAGCTGACCGAAGCGGGACGAGAGCTGCTGCCGGTCGCCGACACGCTCGAGCAGTGGCTCCAGCACGCACCCGGCGGACCGATCTCGCTCGACGACGATGCCGCCCGCGGAGTCATCCGCGTGCTGACGGCCGGCTGGGACTCGACCATGGTCAGGGCGCTGGCGGAGCGGCCGCTGACCCTCAACGAGATCAGCGCCGGCATCCGGGACCTCAGCTATCCCGCCTTGAAGCGGCGGCTCGCCAAGCTTCGTTCCACCCGCCTTGTGGAGCCGATCCGAACAGACCACACGGCCGCATACGCTGCCAGCGACTGGCTGCGGTTCGCGGTGGTGCCGCTGGCGATCGCCGGCCGCTGGGAACGCAAGCACGACGTCGACGCGGAACCGATCTCGGACCTGGAGGTCGAGGCGGCGTTTCTGCTGGCGCTGCCTTTCGTCGAGGTCGGCGAGGCCTCCGGCTCCTGCACACTTGCGGCGCTGACCGGGGAGCAGCGCCGTGTCGACTCCGAGCTGGCGGGAGTCGCGGTGCAGATCGAGAGCGGCAAGGTGGTCTCCGCGACTGCCGAAAGCCAGACCAAACCGAGCACCTGGGCGCTGGGCTCGACCGACGCCTGGCTGGCGGCTGTTCTCGAGGACCGCACGGAGACACTGCGGATCCACGGCGAGCAGCCGGAGCTGCCGCTCGAAATCGTCAATGCGCTTCACCGCAGGCTCTTCGCCTAGCCCGCTCCATACAATCCGGCCGTGGCCGACCTTGCCGAGCTGAAGGGGATGATCGAGGCGGCACTGCCCGGCGCGGCGGTCGAGGTGAGTGACGAAACCGGCGCCGGCGACCACCTGCGAGCCGAGGTGAGGGCGCCGCAGTTCGCCGGCCTCTCGCGGATCGACCAGCACCGCCTCGTCAAGGCGGCGGTGAAGGAGCGCTTCGAGGACGGCACGATTCACGCCCTATCGGTCAAGACCGAGGCGGCCGAGTAGCTAGCCTGTGGCCATGGCAGATCCCCAGCTGAAGGAGAAGGTCGAGGGGCTGATCGGCGCCAACCCGGTGCTGCTCTTCATGAAAGGCACGCCGGAGATGCCGCGCTGCGGCTTCTCGATGCGCGTCGTCCAGGTGCTCGACGCGATGAACGTCGACTACGGCGCCGTCGACGTGCTGCCCGCCCTGCAGCCGCTTCGCGAAGTGACGACCGAGATCTCCGACTGGCAGACCTTCCCGCAGCTCTACGTCAACGGCGAGCTGCTCGGAGGCTGCGACCTCGTCGAGGAGATGTTCGAGTCCGGCGAGCTGGCCGAGGCACTCGGCGTCGAGCAGCCCGTCGAGGCGCCGCAAAGCGCTCCGCCAGCGCAATCACCGCCGCTTCAGATCGAATAGCGCCGGTCAGACGGCGGCTGCTTCGGCTTCGTCTTTGACCTGGAAAGACGAGCCGCAACCGCAGGCGGCGACGACGTTCGGGTTGTTGACCTGAAAGCCGGCCCCCTGCAGGCCTTCGACGTAGTCGACCTCCGAGCCGAAGACGAACTGCATGCTGACCTTGTCGACGACGACGGCGACGCCGTCGACCTCGAAGAGGTGGTCATCCTCCTTGGCCTTGTCGAAGGCAAGCGCGTACTGAAAGCCCGAGCAGCCGCCGCCGCGCACGGCGACGCGCAGCGCCTGACCCTCGGATTCGGCCTGGCCGCCGAGCAGCTCGCCGATCTTCTCGGCCGCCTTGGCGGTCAGGCAGATCGCGTCCTTGGGGGTCTCGGTCGTCTCCGTCACTTCACAAAGTGTAGCGAGGGGCGTCCGCGTCGCGGTCGGTCTGAAAGACTAGGCGCGCCTTGGCCGCCAGCCCGCCAACCGCCGTCGTCTGCGACTCGACGGCCTACCTGCCAGCCGATCTCCTCGCCGAGAAAGGCATCGAGACGATCAGCCTCTACGTCTCGATCGACGACGAGCAGCAGCCCGAGACAGAGATCGGCGACTACGGCCAATTCTTCGAGCGGCTGCGCGCCTCGGAGGGCGGCGCGACCACCTCGCAGCCCTCGGTGGGCGATTTCGTCGCCATCTACGAGCCGCTGCTCGCGGCGGGGCGTGAAGTCGTCTCCGTCCACATCTCCGCCGGCATCTCCGGCACCTGCGACTCGGCCAACCAGGCGCGGCAGCGGCTGGTCGACGAGGACAAGGGAGGCGAGCGCATCCACGTCTTCGACTCCCGCTCGGCGGCCGGCGGGATGGGGCTCTGCGCGCTCGGCGCGGCGGCGGCTGCCGCCGCTGGTGAGAGCGCCGAGGGTGCGGTCGCCAGGGCCCAGCGGGCACGCGAGGAGCTGAAGATGTGGTTCGCGATCGACACCCTCGAGTACCTCAAGCGGGGCGGGCGGATCGGCGGCGCCGCCGCCTGGATCGGCTCGGCGCTGAAAATCAAGCCGATCCTCACCCTGGAGGAGGAGATAACGCCGGTGGAGCGGGTCCGGACCCGCGCCCGCTCGATCGAGCGGCTGCGCAGCTACATGAGGGAGCGGCACGACTCCGGCCTCGACGCCTGGGTCGTCCAGCACATCCAGGACGACGAGACCGCCAACGCTTTGATCGAAGACTGCTACGAGATCTTCGGTTGCGAGCCGGCCTTCTGCTCAGAGGTCGGCCCCGTCCTCGGCGCCCACGTCGGACCGGGCATGCTCGGGGCCGGCAGTGTCAGCCGCTCGGTCCTGGGCCTGTCCAGGTGAGCGGCTCGCTAGCCGCGTCGGCGCTTACGACGGCGCAACGCCATCACACCGACGACGAAGCCCGCCACGGCAGCGCCGGTGACGAGCTGCTGACGATGCTCGGAGACCTGGCGCCGCCAGTCGGTCAGCTCGCCGACGCGGAAGCGCAGCGCTTCCACCGAGGTGCCCAGCTCCTGGCGCTGCGCCTCGATGTCAGCGCGGATCTGGGCGGAGCTGCGAGCGCTCATCGGGCGCCTCCATCGGCCGGCGGTACAGGCTGGCCTTCGAGCACCGTCCTGGTCCGCTTCGCCTCTTCGATCGCCTGCTCGGGCACCGGCGGTGACCCCTTCTGCACCGCGCGGTAGGCAATTAAGCCTGCGAGCCCGGCGATCAACAGGAAGAGAGCGGCCTCAATGAAGTAGCCCGGCCAGACCTTGTCGTCGAAGAAGGCTTCGCTGATCGCCCAGGCGATCCCGTGCATGGCCAGGATCAGCGCCAGGAAGGCGAAGGTGCCGGCGACGATCCCGACAACCGAGCCGCGCAGGATGCTGCCGACTTTTTCGGAGACCTCGGTCTTGGCGAGCTCGATCTCCTCGCGCACCAGCGAGGAGGTGCGTTCGGTGACGTCGACGACCAGCTCGCCGACCGACTTGCGGTCGGGCTCAGGCGGCGGCGTGACCGGCGTCGGCTCCACGGGAGAGCTGGTACCCGTTGAGTCGTCCATTAACTACTCCGGGGGGTCCTCGTCGTAAATACGGCGAAAGAGGATCGCCGCGAGGCGCGTCGCGGCGATGCTGGCCGCCGCGCCGGTGGCGGCCAGCAGACCGCTCCAGACGAGGCGTTTGACCATCTCGTTCTCCATCCCGCGACCTTATACCTATCGGGGCTCCAGGCCATCGCAGATCGCCGCCACGACAAGCAACTTTGCCTGCTCGAAGTCGCCCTCGCCGGCCGGGATCAGCTCGAAGATCCAGCCGGAGAGCAGCTGCTCGATCGCGCCGTAGAACGACATCGAGGCGAAGTCGGCGTCGACGTCGCCGCGGAAGGCGCCCTGGCGCTGCCCGTCGGCGACGATCCTCGCGATCGAGTCGTAGGCGCGGCGGATCTCCGGCAGATGCGTGCGCCCGAACGAGTTCGCCGCTCTGGTGACCTCGACGATGATCACCTTCATCAGTTCGGGGTTGTGCTGGTAGGAGTCGACGATGAAGCCGGCGACCGCCTCGAGCTTGGCGCGCGGCGCCGCCTCGCTGCGATCGGCCTCGTCGATCGCCGTCAGCAGCAGCGACCAACGCTCGCTGAACAACTCGTTGAGCACCTCGTCCTTGGACTTGAAGTAGTGGTAGACGAGCCCGTAGGCGACCCCCGCCTCGTCGGCGATGTCGGCGACGCGGGTCGCGTGAAAGCCCTGGCGGGCGAAAACGCGGATCGCCGCGTCGAGGATCTGGCGCCGCTTGTCGACCGGCGGCGCTTTCTGGCTCGAGGCCATCAGGCGCGTGCCTCCGCCAGCTGCGGCCAGACGTAGGTCTCGGCGCGGCGGTTGGCCAGCGAGGGGAGCGAGCGACGGACCCGTTCCTGCGCGGCGAGGTCGAGGTCGGCCGCGACGAAGCACTCCTCGTCGGGGGCGGTGGCGAGCACGACGCCCCACGGGTCGACGATCATCGAGCGGCCGTAGGAGCTGTAGTGCGGGGGCGCCTCGCCGACCTGGTTGGGGGCCAGCACGAAGGCCTGGTTCTCGATCGCCCGCGCCCGCAGCAGCACCTCCCAGTGGTCGCGACCGGTGGCGAGCGTGAACGCGGAGGGAACGGCGATCAGCCGGGCGCCGCGCACGGCGAGGATTCGATACAGCTCGGGGAAGCGCAGGTCGTAACAGACGGTCAGCCCCACGGTGAGCTCGGCGGCGTCCGGGGAGGCGCCGCTCAGCCCCGCGGTGACGATCTCGCTCCCCGCTTCCTCGTGCTCGGACTCGCGGTACTCGACGCCGCCGGCCTCCACGTCGAACATATGGATCTTCCGGTAGACGGCCAGGTCTTCCCCATCGGGACCGATCAGCACCGAGGTGTTGAAGGCCTTCCCCTCGGCGCGCTCGGCGATGCTGCCGGCAAGCAGGTGTATGCCGAGCTCGCTCGCCCAGCTACGAACGGCTCTGAGGGTCGGCCCGTGGAGCGACTCAGCGCCGGCGGCCACCTCCTCGCCGGGGCCCAACAGGTTCCACTTCTCCGGCAGTGCGACCAGCTCGGCGCCGTCGGCCACGGCCGCTCGCACGAGGCGCTCCGCCATCGCGACGTTTCGCCCCTTGTCCCCCGTCGAGTTCAGTTGTACGACCGCTGCGCGCATCAGGCTCCTCTTTGCCTTCCGGTGCGACTTATGTGCGCCTGGCGAACAAAAGTCGCACTGGAAGCGCCGGGACGGGTTGATTGACCAGTCAATCGGGCACTTTGAGTATATGGAGCAGCGGGGCGTACGATTGGAAGACCGGTGACCACCGCGCAGCGCATCGAGACCGACGGCGAGCGCAAGCAGGTCACCGTGCTGTTCGCCGATGTCAAGGGATCGATGGACCTGGCCGAGCAGCAGGACCCCGAGCAGTGGCGCCAGGTCATGCAGGGGTTCTTCGGGATCCTTGCCGACGAGGTGCACCGGTTCGAGGGGACCGTCGACAAGTTCACCGGGGACGGGATCATGGCCGTCTTCGGCGCCCCGATCGCCCACGAGGACCACGCGCGGCGCGCCTGCTACGCGGCGCTGCGGATGCTCGACGACATCGCCGAGTACGCGGCCGAGCTGCGGCGCCGCGACGGGCTCAGCTTCTCCGCCCGGATCGGCATCAACTCGGGTGAGGTGGTCGCCGGCGCGATCGGTGCCGAGGGCGACGCCGACTACACGGCGATCGGCCACACGGTCGGCCTCGCGCAGCGCATGGAGGCGCTGGCCGAGCCAGGAAAGGCATACCTGACCGAGGCGGCAGCCGAGCTGGCGCGGGGCTTCTTCGAGCTGAAGGACCTCGGCGAGTTCGAGATCAAGGGCGCCAGCCGCCCGGTCGGAGTCTTCGAGCTGGCCGGCGTCGGCTCGGCCCGCTCCCGGCTCGACCTCTCCCGCGAGCGCGGCTTCTCCCGGTTCGTGGGCCGCGTGCGGGAGATGGGCCTGCTCGATGCGGCGCTGGAACGCGCCAAGGAGGGCGAGGGCAACGCGGTCGGCGTGGTCGCCGAGCCGGGCGTCGGCAAGAGCCGCCTCTGCCACGAGTTCGTCGAACGGGCGCGGCGCGAGGGAATCGACGTCTACGAGGCGCAGGCCCAGCCGCACGGCGCCGAGACGCCCTTCATGCCGATCCTGCAGCTGCTGCGCTCCTACTTCGGGATCCTCGACTCCGATCAGGAGCGGATCGTCAGGGAGAAGATCGCCGGCAGGGTCCTGCTGCTCGACCACTCCTTCGTCGACGACCTGCCGCTGCTCTTCGACTTCCTCGGCGTCCCAGACCCCGAGCGCCCCCTCCCCCAGCTCAGCGCCGAGGCGCGCCAGCGTGCCCTGCAGGGGTTGGTCTGCCGCCTCGTCCAGGCGCCCAACCGGCGCGAGCCGATCGTCGCCGTGATCGAGGACCTGCACTGGCTCGACGAGCCGAGCAAAGCGCTGCTCGGCCAGCTGCTTGCAGCGGTCGAGGGAACGAGGACGCTGGTCGTCGTCAACTACCGGCCGGAATCGGTGACGACGGCGCTGGCCGAGCACGAGCACGATGGCTACGGCCAGATCGTGCTCGGGACGCTCGGAGCCGACGACACGCGCGAGCTGCTGAGCGACCTGGCGGGGAAGGACCCCTCGCTCGACGGGCTGGCCGAGCTGATCCACGAGCGCACCGCCGGCAACCCATTCTTCATCGAGGAGATCGTCAGGGCGCTTGTCGAGGCCGGCAACCTGGAGGGCGAGCGGGGTGCCTACCGGCTGGTCCAGCCGGTCGAGCACACCGGCGTCCCGGCCACCGTGCAAGCGGTCCTGGCGGCACGAATCGACCGGCTCGACCCGCCCGCCAAGGCGCTGCTGCAGGCGGCGTCGGTCTCCGGCAAGGAAGTGCCGGAGGGGACGCTGGCGGCTGTCGCCGGTGAACGACCGGAGGCGATCGAGGAGCGGCTGCGGCAGCTGATCGATGCCGGCTTCCTCTACGAGGCCGAGCTGTACCCGGAGCGGGTGCTCGCCTTCCGCCACCCGCTGACCCGCGAGGTCGCCTATGGCAGCCAGCTGAGCGACCAGCGCCGGCCACTGCACGCGGCGACGGCGCGGGCGTTGATCGAGACGAACCCCGACCGCCACGACGAGATGGCGGCGCTGATCGCCCACCATCAGCAGGAAGGGGGTGAGACCCGTGAGGCGGCGCGCTGGGCGGCGCGGGCCGCGTTCTGGGCGGGCCACAGCCAGCCGCGCGAGGCGCAGCGGCTATGGCGAACCGTGATGGAGCTGGCGGCAGAGCTCGAGGAGGACGAAGAGACCGCCGCGCTCGCGGTCAGCTCACGGCTGCAGCTGCTCGACCTCGCCTGGCGCCTCGGAATGGACCGCGAGGAGGAAGACCGCATGAAAGCGGAAGCCGAGGAGATCGCGACCCGCTACGGCGAGCTGCGGGCGCTGGCCCTGCTGGCGATGACCGACGCCCGTCCTGGCCAGCCACACCGCGCCGAGGAGTGGATCGCGGCGGGCAAGGAGTCCAACCGGCTGGCCGACGAATCCGGCGACCTGCACCTTCGCGTCGCCGTACGGGGCGCCACCGCGTACGCCTACCTGTGCGCTGGCGACTTCGAGGCCTTCGAGGCGGAACTGGACAAGACGCTGGAGCTGGCGGGCGACGACCGCTCGGTGGGCGCCGGGATCGTGATCGGCTCCCCAGTCGCCTGGGCCTACAGCGGCAAGGGCCTGGCCCGGCGCGAGCGCGGTGAAGCGGAGGCGGCCGAAGAGCTGCTCGAAAAAGCGTTGCGGATAGCGACCGAGCAGGGCGACCCGGAGACGGCGAGCTGGACTCGCAGCAACCTCGCCTCGCTGCACGCGCTGAAGGGCGACGTCGAGACGGGCCTGGCGATGGCGCGGCGCAACTGCGAGCTGACCGAGCAGCTCGGCGACGTCTTCTCCCGCACCCTGGCCGTGGCCAACCTCGGCTGGGTCCAGCTGAAGGCGGGGGACGCGGCCGCCGCGCTCCACTCGCTCGAGTCCGCCGAGCGGACCTACCTGGAGGCGATGGGCAACGGCGGCGAGATGGAGTCTTGGCGCGCCGGCCTCCGCGCCGAAGCGCTGACCGGCGTCGGCCGGCTAGAGGACGCGATGCAGCTGGCCGAAGGCGCCGCCGCGGTCGCCCGCGAGCGCGGCATGCGCTGGGCGGTGCCGGGCTGCCTGCTGGCCCTGGGGCGCGCCCGGCTCGCCGCCGGCCGCCCCGACGCGCGCCAGGCGCTTGAGGAAGCCGCCGCGGCGGCGCGGGAAACCGGCGCGATGATGCTGCTCGCGGGGGCAGAAGAGGAACTCGAGGCGCTCGGCGCCGCCGCGCGCTGAATAGGATCGGCGCCGATGGCGGGCGGCGCATTCGTTACCGGGGGTTCGGGGTTCATCGGTGGCAAGCTGATCGAGCGGCTGGTCGGCGACGGCCGGCCGGTGCGGGCGCTGGCTCGTTCGGAGCGGGCTGCCGCAGCGGTCGAGGCGCTTGGCGCCGAGCCGGTGCGAGGAGACCTCAGCGACCGGGGGGCGATGGCGGCGGGTGCGGCCGGAGCAGAGGTCGCCTTCCACTTGGCGGCCCAGCTTGGCGAGTGGGGCCGCTGGGAGGACTTCGAGCGCGGCAATGTCGAGGGAACGCGAAACACGCTTGCCGCGTGCGCGGAGGCGGGGGTCCGCCGCTTCGTCCACTGCGGCACCGAGGCGGCCCTGATGGCCGGCGAGCCGCTGGTCGGGGTGGACGAGACGGCGCCGCTGCGCCCCGACTCGCGCGCCCCCTACCCGGCGACGAAGGCGAAAGCCGAGCAGGCGGCGCTGAACGCCAGCCGGGACGGATTCGAGACGGTCGCCCTGCGGCCGCGCTTCGTCTGGGGAAAGGGCGACACGACGCTGCTGCCCGAGATGGTCGCGACCGTAGAAGCCGGTAAGTGGGCCTGGATCGGCGGCGGCCGCAACGTCACCGACACCACTCACGTCGCCAACGTGGTCGAGGGCCTGATGCTCGCCGCCGAGCGCGGGCGGCCCGGGCAGGCCTACTTCGTCACCGACGGCGAGCCGGTCGTCTTCCGCGAGTTCGTCACCGAGCTGCTGCGCACGCAGGGCGTCGAGCCACCGGACCGCAGCCTGCCGGCCTGGAGCGCGGCCCCGCTGGCGCGTGTCTCCGAGGCGGCCTGGCGCGTCCTGCCGCTGAAGGGCGCCCCGCCGATGACCACCTTCCGCTCCTGGCTGCTCACCCAGGAGTGCACGATCGACATCTCGAAGGCTCGCGACCAGCTGGGTTATGCGCCGGCCGTCTCGCAGGAACAGGGCCTGGCGGAGCTGCGCGGCGCCTGAGCTATTCGCGCCCGGCCCGGTGGCGCTCGAGCTCGGCGACCATCAGCTTGGTGTGGAGCGCGGCGATCAGGTCCTGGAGGGGCTGGGCACCGGCCTGGAGCATCTCGACGACGCGCTCGGGCGGGACCTCACCGGCGAGGCGGCTCATCACCACGTCGACCTCCTGGCGAACCAGCTCTTCGAGGGCGGTCTTGTAGCGGAGGGTGTCGTAGACGGTGAAGCCGATCTCCTCGTCGTAGCCGCCCGCCCGGAAACGGCTTATCGCCTCGATGATCTTGATGTCTGAGGGCGAGTAGCCGCGGCTGTTGGGGCTGAGCACCTCCAGCTCCTCGAGGCGATCGAGCACCTCTTTGGGAATCCCATAGCGCTCGCGCGCCTCCGCCGCGCTGGTCCGCGTCCGCTCCCCGGCCAGCGCCCGGTCGAGGATCCGATCCTCCAGCTCGAGCATTGCGCGGGCGCGCTCAGGGTCCTCGTCGAGGACGGCCTTGATAGCGCGCAACGGCATGAAGCGCTCCTCCTGCAGCTGCTTGATCAGCTTGATCCGCTCGACCAGCTCCGGCGGGTAATAGGCCATGTTGCGGCTGGTCTTGACCGGCTCGGGCAGCAGTCCCTCGCGCAGGTAGTGCTTGATCGTCGGCACCGGCACGCCCGAGGCCTCGGCCAGCTCGCCGATCCGCAGCCCCTCGGGCCGACGGGCCGAATTCGGTCGATATGCGTCCGTCTTAGTCCCGTCGGCGGTCATGCGCGGAAGGTTGCCTCGCTTGCCCCGGGACCCGCGGCGGCGCCGGACTCGATCATCGCGGCGATCTCCTCGTCGGCGTAGCCGGCCTCGCGCAAAACCTCCTCGGTGTGCTCGCCGAAGGCGGGCGCGGGGCGGCTGGGGTCGCCGGGCGTGCGGCTCATCTTCACCGGGAAGCCGAGCTGTCTGACGGTCCCCAGGCGCGGCTGCTCCAGCTCGACGACCATCTCACGCGCCCGGACCAGCTCCGAGTCGAGCGCCTCGTCGAGGTCGAGGACCGGCTCGATGCAGCAGTCGTGCTCGTCGTTGAACGCCTTCCACTCCTCGCGGGTTCGGGAGCGGAAGACCGCGGCGACCCGTTGCCAGGCTTCGGAACCCGGCGCCTCGAACTGCGACTCGACCAGGTCGGGACGGTCGACGCCGTGGCAGAAGGCGGCCCAGAACTTCGGCTCGAGCGCGCCGCAGGTGACCCAGCCGTCGGCCG
This sequence comes from Solirubrobacterales bacterium, assembly GCA_036276735.1. Classification (GTDB taxonomy): domain Bacteria; phylum Actinomycetota; class Thermoleophilia; order Solirubrobacterales; family 70-9; genus VRUE01. The sequence goes on from DASUOH010000037.1 coordinate 14,097, forward strand.
CCTCGTAGGGGAGGTAGCAGAGCAGGCCGCCGGCCAGCTGCTGCTCGCCACGCTGCGGTATCTCCCCATCGCAGAAGTAGCGGCCCGCGACCATCGCCAGCCAGGAGAGCGCGCCGTCGGTCATCGAGACGTCCACCATCTGGCCCTCGCCGGAGCGACGCCGCTCGTGCAGGGCGGCGAGCACCCCGAAGGCGGCCAACAGCGCGCCGCCGCCGATGTCGGCGATCTGGCCGGCCGACTGCACCGGCGGCCCGTCCTTGGCGCCGGTCAGCCCAAGCAGGCCAACCAGCCCGAGGTAGTTCATGTCGTGACCGGCGCGCTGCGCATAGGGGCCGTCCTGGCCGTAACCGGTGATCGCGCAGTAGACGATCGCCGGGTTCGCCTCGCGCATCGGCGCATAGCCGACACCGAGCCGGTCGAGGACCCCGGGGCGGAAGCCGTCGAGAACGACATCGTGGCGCTCGACCAGGCGCAGCAGCGCCTCCCGCCCCGTCTCTGACTTGAGGTCGAGTCGGACCGAGCGCTTGCCGCGGTTGAGCGCCAGATAGAGGGCGGAGCGCGTCCCCAGCTCCTGCTCCTCCTCGCCCCCGTAGTACGGCGGCGCCCAGCGGATGTAGTCGCCCATGCCGGTGTCCTCGACCTTCAGCACCTCGGCGCCGAGGTCGGCAAGCAGCAGCGAGCAGAACCCGCCGGGAAGCAGGCGGGTCAGGTCGAGGACCTTGATGTCGCTGAGGGGGAGGGCGGTCATGCGGTCAGCCCCTGGGCCAATTGAGTCGCGCGCCCTGCGGGCGCTGCTCCGGATGTTGGTGCCCGCCTATGGCGGGCAAATGACAGATTGCATTTCGCGGCCTTCGGCCACATTCGCCCAGGGGCCGACCGCATGCCCGCTCCACGCACCCGAGAAGCTGATCTGCTCCCACCCCAAGCTCAGAGCGGGAAAGCTCGCCATCGGTTGCCGCAGCTTTTCCGTCAGCTAGCGCGGCTCGGGAAGGAGGGGCCGGTGCCCGTCTGCGGGAATGTCGCGAAGCGGCGATATGCAATCTGGTGTCTGCCCGCCATAGGCGGGCACTCTCTCCTGGAGCAGCGCCCGCAGGGCGCGCGACCCAATTCCCACAGACGGGCACCGGCTCCTCCCCCACACCGCTAGGCAGTGGACCGTTCACGCCTGGGCACCCCCAGCAGCTCGCGCGCCTCTTCCACCGTTGCGGCACGACGGCCGACGTCTTCGGCCATCTGGCGCGCCTTGGCGATCAGCTCACCGTTGGACTTCGCCATCTCGCCGCTCGGCAGGTAGAGGTTGTCCTCGACCCCGGCCCGCACGTTGCCGCCCAGCACCAGCGCCGCGCCGAGCAGCTTCCACTGGTCGCGGGAGATGCCGATCACCTGCCACTGGTTCGGTCCCTCGGCGCCGCCTGGGATCTGCTCCGACATAAAGGCGACGTTGCGCGCGGTCGGCCGGATGCCGCCGCTGACGCCCATCACGAGGGAAACCTGCAGCGGCGAGCGGTCGAGCAGCCCCATGTCGATCAGCGGGTCGAGGTTGGCTACGTGGCCCGCGTCGAAGCACTCGTGCTCGGGCTTGATGCCGAGCTCACGCATCGCCGTAAGGAACTCGATGATCGTGTCGAAGCTGTTCTCGAAGACCGTCTTGAAGACGAAGTCCTTGCGCCGCGACGAGTACTTGGCGTAGTTCATCGAGCTCATGTTCAGCGCCGCGACGTCGGGCCTGCACTCGCGCAGGTACTCGATCCGCTTCTCGATCGGGATGCCGATCGCCCCGGTCGAGTAGTTGACGATCACGTCGCCGACCTCGGCCAGGATCGCCTCGGTGATCGCCTTGAAGTCCTCGACCTCGTAGGAAGGCGTGCCGTCGGGCTTGCGGGCGTGGATGTGGATCTGCGAAGCGCCCTCGTCGACCGCCCGCCGCGCCTCCGCCGCGTACTCCTCCGGCGTGTAGGGGATCGCCGGGCACTGATCGCGGTTGGCGATAACGCCGCTGATCGAGCAAGAGATGACGACCGGGTCGCCGAACGAGCTCATCGCCCCTCTCCGCGGTCGGGGAGCGCACCCTTCCGGTGCGACTTATCCAGATATACGGGGGGAAACTCGCACCGGAAGCTCATACCGGCATCACCCCGTGCCGTTTCGCCGGCTTCTCGACGTGCTTGTCGCGCGCCATCCGCAGAGCCTTGACGATCGTCGGCCGGGTCTCGCGCGGGTCGATGATGTCGTCGATCACGGCGTTGCCGGCGGCGATGTAGGGGTCGATCTGCTGGCGGACCGCGTTCAGCATCGCCTCACGGGTTCCCTCCGGGTCCTCGGAGGCCTCGATCGCCGAGCGGCCGATGATGTTCACCGCGCCCTCGGCGCCCATCACCGAGATCTCGGCGCCCGGCCAGGCGACGATCAGGTCGGGCTCGTAGGCCTTGCCGCACATCACGTAGTAGCCGGCGCCGTAGGCCTTGCGGACGACGACGGTCACCTTCGGCACGGTGGCGCGGCTGACCGCGTAGAGCATCTTGGCGCCGTGGCGGATGATCCCGGCGTGCTCGACCTTGGCGCCGACCATGAAGCCGGGCACGTCTTGGAGGAAGACGAGCGGGATGTTGAAGGCGTCGCAGAGGTTGATGAAGCGGGCGGCCTTGTCGGCTGAGTCGTTGTCGAGGATGCCGGCCAGCTGCTTGGGCTGATTGGCGACGATCCCGGCCGGCTGACCGCCGAAGCGGGCGAAGCAGGTGATCAGGTTCTTTGCGAACTTCGGCTTGAGGTCGAACCACTCGCCGTCGTCGACTATCTCGGCGATCACCTCGTACATGTCGTAGGGCTGGCGCGAGGACTCCGGGACAATCTCGAGCAGCCGCTCCGAGGTGCGGTCCTCGGGGTCGGAGGTCGGGACGAGCGGTGGCTTGTGCTCGCAGTTGGCCGGGAAGTAGGAGAGGTAGCGCCTGACCGCTTCGATGCACTCCTCGTCGTCGGAGACCTCGAGGTCCCCCACGCCGGACTTGCGGCAGTGGACCTTGGCGCCGCCCAGCTCCTCCATGGAGATGTCCTCGCCGGTGACGGCTTTGGTCAGGTGCGGCCCGGCCAGAGCCATCGCCCCCTGGCCGGAGACCATCGGCACGAAGTCCGAGAGCGCCGGGATGTAGGCGGTACCCGCCGCGCAGGGGCCCATCATCGCCGCGACCATCGGGACGACGCCCGACATTTCGACCTCCTCGCGGAAGAGGTGGCCGGAGCCGGCGAAGAGCGAGCCCGACGCCTCCTGGATGCGGGCGCCGGCCGAGTCGAGCAGCCAGATGAACGGCATTCGCTTGGAGAGCGACATCTCACGCAGCCGGGTCACCTTCAGCTCGCCGGTCATCCCCATCGAGCCGGCCATCACGGTGAAGTCGTAGGCGGCGATACAGGTCGGGCGGCCGTCGACGTCGCCCCAGCCGGTGACAACTCCATCGGCAGGCGCCTCCACCCCGTCCATCGCTCGCTGCGCGAAGTGCGGCCGGCCGTGGATGCCCATCTCGACGAAGGTGCCCTCGTCGACCAGCAGGTCGATCCGCTCGCGCGCGGTCAGCTTGCCGCGCTCGTGCTGCTTGGCGATCTTCTCCTCGCCGCCGCCCAGCTTCGCTTTCTCGCGGCGCTCGTGCAGTTGCTCGGTCAGGTCGCCGAGCGGCGCGGTCCCCGGCAGAAGGTTCTTCTCGTGCTCCTCGGTCGCCACTACCGTCCCTTCCATTCGGGCTCGCGCTTCTCGAAGAAGGCGCTGACCCCCTCGACGATGTCCTCAGTCGAAAAGGTGAGCGAGAGCTGGGAGCGCAGGTAGTCGAGCGCGTCGTCGACCGCCATGTCCTGCTGCCGGTACATCGCGTCGTGGCCGAGCCGCATCAGCACCGGGCTCTTCGAGGCGAGCTTGCCGGCCCAGTCCGTAACGGCGGCGTCGAACCCCCCGGCCGGAACCACCTTGTTCGCGAGCCCGAACTCGACCGCCTGCTCGGCGCTCAGCCGCTCGCCCAGCAGCATCATCTCGTTGACCTTCTTGCGCGGGACGTTGCGGTAGATGATCGCCATGATCATGTAGGGGAAGGCCCCGACGTTGATCTCCGGCGTGCCGAAGGTCGCCCCCTCCCTGGCGATGACCAGATCGCAGGAGAGCGCCAGCCCCATGCCGCCGGCCAGCACGTGGCCGTTGGCGGCGCAGAGCGACGGCTTGCCGAGCCGCGGCATCAGCCGGAAGAACTCCAGGAAGAGGTCTGAGCCAAAGTGTTTGGCGACCAGCGGAGCGTCGGCCGCGAAGCCGCCGAGGTCGGCCCCGGCGCAGAAGACCTTGTCTCCGGCGCCGGTGAGGACGACGGCGCGGGCCTCCTCGTCGTCGCGGGCCCGCTTCATCGCCTCGACCAACTCGACGAGCATCTGGCCAGAGAGCATGTTGCGCTTCTCCGGATTGTTCAAGGTCACCGTGGCGACGCCGGCGGCAACCTCGTAGGTGACGAGCTTCTCTCCCTGGCTCACGAGACCGCACCATAGCCGACTTCATCGAAAGTAGGAAGTGCTACTGTCTACTCGCATAGCGGCTGTCGGCCGCGCCCAACCGCGACGGAGGAGAGACCGATGGCCACGGCGACGACGAACGGCTCGAAAGTCATCAAGCCCGACCACGAGGCGGGTCGCAAGCACTTCATCTTCAGCCAGGAGCACGAAGACCTGCGCGAGTCGATGCAGGCCTGGGTCAAGGCGGAGCTATGGCCGCACCGCAACGAATGGGAGGACACCTATTGGCCGACCGAGGCGATGAAGCGGGCGGGCGAGCTTGGCTTCCTCGGCCTCTGCTTCCCGGAGGAGTACGGCGGCCAGGGCGGCGACTACTACTACTCGCTGGTCCGGGCCGAGTGCATGAGCTACTCCGGCTCCGGCGGCACCAACATGGGATTCGCCGTCCAGAGCGACATGGTGCTCCCCCCCATCCACCTGCTCGGCAGCGAGGAGCAGAAGCAGCGCTACCTCACCCCCGGGATCAAGGGCGAGAAGGTCGGCTGCCTCGGCATCACCGAGCCGGGCGCCGGCTCCGACGTCGCCGGCATCCGCACCACCGCGATCCGCGACGGCGACGAATACGTGATCAACGGCTCCAAGACCTTCATCACCAACGGCCCGCGCGCCGACTTCATCGTCCTCGTCGCCAAGACGGACCCCGAGGCGCGTCACGAGGGCATCACCCTCTTCGTCGTCGACCTCCGCGACGAGAACGGCGAGACCGTGCCGGGCTTCAGCGTCTCCGCTGAGCTGGAGAAGATGGGGATGCACGCCTCCGACACCGGCGAGCTGGCCTTCGAAGACGTCCGCGTCCCGGCCGACGCCGTGCTCGGCGAGGTCGGCAAAGGCTTCTACCACATCGCCTGGGAGCTACAGGGCGAGCGCCTGGTCGCCGCCGCCGGCTCTCACGCCGGCTGCGAGCGGATGATCGAGAAGACCCTCGAGTACGCCAAGGAGCGGGAAGCGTTCGGCCGCCCGATCGGCAAGTTCCAGGCGATCCGCCACAAGTTCGCCGAGATGGCGACCAAGACCGAGGCGGCGAAGCAGTTCACCTACGCGACCGCCTGGCGTTACGCCAACGGCGAGTACCCGGTGCGTGAGATCACGATGGCCAAGCTCTTCGCCTCGCGGGTTGGCTGCGAGGTCGCCGACGAGTGCATCCAGATCCTCGGTGGCTACGGCTACATGAAGGAGTACGAGATCGAGCGCGCCTACCGCGACGTGCGCCTCAACCGGATCGGGGCCGGCACCGACGAGGTGATGCTCGACGTGATCGGCCGGTCCTACGGGCTGTAGGCCGGGAGCGACCATGTCGCACGTCGAGCACGTCCGCTCCTACTACGAGGCGCTCAACACGGGCGACGCGGAGGCGGTCGCGGCCCACTTCACCGACGACGCGGTTCACTACTACACGCGGCTGGGACCGCACGAGGGCGCCGCGGCGATCGGCGGCTACGCGGCGCTGGGTGTGGAGACGATCGACGCCCAGTGGCACATCGAGAACGCAATCGAGCAGGGCGACCAAGTCGTGATCGAGTGGACGATGACCTGGCGCGCGCCCGACTCAGGCGAGAAGCGCCTCGACCGCGGCACCGAGTGGTTCCAGATGCGCGACGGCAAGATCGCCGAGGTCCGCGCCTACCACCACGGCGGCAAGAAGAACCCGCAAGGCGACCTGCTCGGCTTCGACCACAAGGGCCGCGGCTACACGATGCTCGAGGACTGGAGGGCGCCGGCGAGGGTCGGCGATAACGCGGCGTGACCCTCAGCTATTCGTCACGACTATGGCGACGATGACTGCGAGCTGCGTGACCATCGTGGCACCCCAGAGTTGGAACATCAGCTGGCGAAGGTCACGGATATCGCCCTCGATCCGATCGAGCCTTCTGTCGATCCCGTCGAAGCGCCTGTCGATGGCGTCGAATCTGTCGCTGAGCCGCTCGTCAGTCCACATCGTTCGCTCCATGCCCGCCACGCTAAAGGAGGCGGTGTAACACGTGGTGCGTTGTCTGCAAAAAGAGCGTAACGGCTTCGCAAGATGACTGTGATCAAGGACACGGGGGCGCGAGCGGTGCTGCCCCCCTTCGACGAGGAGCACGAGGAGCTGCGCGAGACGGTCGGCCGCTTCGTCGCCAAGGAGATCGCGCCGCACGTCGACGACTGGGAGGCCGCCCGTGAGTTCCCGCGCGAGCTGTACGGGCGCTGCGCCGAGCTCGGCTTCCTCGGCCTCAAGTTCCCCGAGGATTACGGCGGCCAGGGAGGCACCCACCTGCACGACGCGGTCTGGGTCGAGGAGCTGGCGCGCCAGGGTGGCTCGGGCGGCGTCGCCGCGGGCCTCAACGCCCATACCTCGATCGCGATGCCGCCGATCTTCAACTTCGGCAGCGAGGAGCAAAAGCAGCGCTGGCTGGTACCGGGGATTGCCGGCGAGAAGATCGGCGCGCTCGGCATCACCGAGCCGGGCGCCGGCTCCGACGTGGCCGGTATCTCCACCTTCGCCCGCAAGGTCGACGGCGGCTACGTCGTCAACGGCGCCAAGACCTTCATCACCAACGGCGTCCGCGCCGACTTCCTCGTCTGCGCCTGCAAGACGACGCAGGAGGGGGGTCACGGCGGCATCTCCTTCCTCGTCCTGGAGCGCGAGATGCCCGGCTACGAGGTGGCGCGGAAGCTGGAGAAGATGGGCTGGCACTCCTCCGATACCGGTGAGCTGGCCTTCACCGACGTCGAGGTCCCGGCCGAGAACCTGCTCGGCTCCGAGAACGAGGGCTTCAAGCTGATCATGTTCAACTTCGCCTGGGAGCGACTCTTAATGGCGATAGGCGCGGTCGGCGCGATGCAACGCCTAATCGAGCTCTCCGTCTCCTATGCCCTCGAGCGCGAAGCCTTCGGCCGGCCGATCGGCAAGTTCCAGGCGATCCGCCACCAGGTGGCGGAGATGGCGACCAAGGCCGAAGCGGCCCGCGCCCTCACCTACAACGCCCTGCGTCTCTTCCACGAGGGCCACGACTGCATCAAGGACGTGACGATGGCCAAGCTGGTGACCCAGCGCGCCGTCCTCGAGATTGCCGACCAGACCCTCCAGATCCACGGCGGCTATGGCTACATGCGCGAGTACGGCATCGAGCGCGCCGTCCGCGACGCCCGCCTCGGCCCGATCGGCGGCGGCACCGACGAGGTCATGAAGGAGATCCTGGGCAAGCTGATGGGGCTGTAAGGATTTCCAGGGGTTTCGCAAGGTTTTTGCGGCGCCCCTGAGGCAGGCGGACACGATTCGGACACATCGCGCCGCGCCTGCTCGATCCGATCCTCGGCAAGCACGCGCTCGGCGATGTCGAACTCATCGAAGACGTGGGCGTAAACGTCGAGCGTCATCGTTGGCGAGTGCCCAGCCTGGCGGGCAACGTCGACAACGCTGCGCCCTTCGTGGATCAGCAGCGAGACGAAGCTGTGGCGCAGGTCGTAGGGACGAGCGCCCTTCAGGCCGACAGCGCGACACGCCGGCCCCCAAGCGTCCCGATGCCAGGTCTGCCAGGCAGGGTCGTTCCAGATGCCGCCTGAACCGTTCGGGAACAGGAGAGCGTCCTCATCGGCTTGATCGAGCGAGCGCCGCCAATCGGCCAGATCGTCGGCAAGCGGCGTGAGCAGTCGCACGGTCCGCGACTGTCCCGTCTTGGTCGTCTTCACGCCGCCCTGGCCGTCCGCAGCCTTCTCGACTAGCAGTGTCCGCTCGCGCACATCGCTCCAGCGCAGCACAAGCGCCTCCTGCGGCCGAAGTCCGGCGTAAGCGAGCAGGCCGATCAGCGCAGCGTCCCGAGCGCCGTGCTTGCGCCTCCTGGCTACGACAGCGCGCAGCTGCTCGACGGTCAACGGCGACAACGGCCGAACCTCTCGCTGACGACGGACCTTCGGCTTCTGCACCGCCTTGGCCGGGTTGTGACCGATCCGCCGCCACTCGACCGCCCGACGCAGGAGGCCCTGGAGAAGCGCGAGAGCCCGGTAGATCGTCGGCCTCCCCACTCCATCGGCTTCCAGTTCTGCACGGAAGCGCTCGACAACTTCCGGCGTGATCGCGCTGAGCCGCATCGAGCCGAGCCGTGGCAGCACGTGCCGATCCCACAGACCCGCGTAGCTGCGGAGAGTTCGCGCCGCGAGATTCGGCGCGGCGTAGAGCGTCCACCACTCCTGCGCGAAGTCAGCAAGGGTCTGCCGCCCACCGCTGAGCAGGTCCAGGTCACCAGTTCGCTTCCGCCTGACGACCTCGGCATCGAAGGCGTCGGCGTCCCGCTTCCGTCCCACCACTTTCGAGCGAGCCCGCCCCTGCTCGTCCCGCCAGCGCACCCGCCAGACGGCCACCCTTCCGCTCGACTCGCTCAACACTCATCGACCGACTCTCCTAGCCTTCCGCGCTTTCATCGAGCAGAACCACGGACTAGATACATATATCTAGCATCAGTCAAAGCGCTTCTCGTCGGGCCGCTATCTGAGAATGTCCCGTTCATGCGGCACTCATAGCGGCCCCAGCCGGCCCTAGGAAAGGCGATCCGCCGTCTCCGGCAAAAGCGCGGGCTCACGCAGGTCGCACTCGGCGAAAAGGCCGGCATCACCGGTCGCTCCCTCTCCCTGATCGAGCGCGGCCATGCCAATCCGACCTGGGCCACCGTCCGGACCCTTGGAATCCGGAGGAACCGATGGCGGCGTCACGTGAATAGTTACGGCAAATTCGGTGTAGAGCTTCCGCCAGAGTCGTTCCGCCTCATTTCCCGTCGCTGGCACCCGCCAAGGCTAAAGAAAAATTCCGTCCGACGGACTGGTAATCTTTACCCTCGAAGGTACGGATTATGGCTATCAAATCGACGTCCCCCCTCTTGACCAGGAATGAGATCGCTGAGATCAGCGGCGTGTCGATCAATGCTGTGAACAAGGCGCTTGAGCAGCGGGTAGCAAAAGCGCGGCGGCAAAGGGGTCGGACGTTGCTGGCGGCTGACGAGGCAGCAGCCTTGGTGCTGCTCTCGGAACTGCCGATCAGTTTGTCGATCAAGTTCAAGCGCGAGGTGCGGAACTGGATCGTCAAGCGGAATCCAGCCAAGGCGGAGGAGTTTGAGCTTTCCCGCGCTCTGCGGGTTGCGATGACTGAGAATGCTGCTGATGTGGCCAAGCGGGCGATTGACTACGTGCGCCTACGCGAGAAGTACGTTGAGGTCGATCCAGCCAAGAAGGGCGGCGCGCCCGTGATCCGAGGGACGCGAGTGCCGGTGCGAACCCTGGCTCAGCTTGTCGAGGGCGGGGAGAGCCCCAAGGCGCTCAAGGAGGACTACCCGCACATTCCTGAGGAGGCATACGACGTTGCTGTGCTGTGGGCGAAGGGCAATCCACGCCGGGGCCGGCCACCCGGGCAGCGTCGGACGCGATCGGCGGGTCGCGCCGCAACGGCGTGAAGCTCTGGATCGACGAGTGCCTGTCGCCGACCCTCGTAGAGCGAGCCAACCGTCGCGGCTATTGGGCGACCTGTAATCGCGACCGCGACCTGCTCGGCGTTCGCGATCAGATCCTTCACAAGATTGTCATCGACGAAGAGGCCACCTTCGTCACCAATGACGAAGCGGACTTCGTTGCCCTATACCGGCAGGTCGATCTGCACACGGGCCTCCTGATCTTGCCTCAAGCCAATACGCGCGAGGCGCTATGGCCTCTGCTCGATGCGGCGCTCGACTACATCGAGCTGCTGGCGGAGGCTGCGGGCGAGACAGCCGCACAGTGGATGCTCAACAAGCAGGTCGAAATCGACCCGAGTGGCAAAGCTACGCATGGCGATCTACCCAACGCTGACTAGTGATGCGGACACAATCCGGACACATCGGCTGGACCACGCGCGATCACGGCCGATCATCGTCCTTCCCGTCAAACAAGCTCATTTGCGGGGAGTCCTTGCCCTCTGGTGATCCCGCGTGCCCTCCCGTGCCATGCTCGCCGCTCATGAAGGAGATCCTCGGCAAGCTGATGGGGTTGTAGCGTCCGCAGCGGCATGACGGCGACCGGAAACCTGCGGCGGGTAGATCCCCTCAGGCCACGTAGCCGCCTGTACCGATCCTGGGCATGGTTCACGGGCTCTCCCCTCGGCCTCTGGCTGTCCCGCAACGTCGGCTGGAAGATCGACCCGGTTCTGCTGCGCTTGACCGGGGGGCGGTTCGGCACCGCCCTCGTCATCCCCACCGCCCTGCTGGAAACGCGCGGCGCGCGCAGTGGCCGGACGAGGCGAAACGGAGTCATCTACTTCCACGATCGGGAGCGCGTGACGATCATCGCCTCGAAGGCCGGCGCCCCCGAGCACCCGGCTTGGTTTCACAACATTCAGGCCCACCCGAACGACGTTCGGCTGAACGGGCGCCGGTTCCAGGCCGAGATCCTCACCGACGAGGCGGCGCGAGCGCGAGTCTGGGAGCTGGCCGACCGGGTGTTCCCGCCCTTCGCCTCCTACCGCGAGTCCGCGGCTTGCAGCGGTCGCGACATCCCGATTGTGCAGCTCATCCCTGCCGACCACCGCGGCTGACTCGGCGTACGATCGGACGCGATGAAGCAGCGCGTCAACCTCATCACGCTGGGCGTGGCGGACCTCGGGCGGGCGCGGCGGTTCTACGAGGCGCTCGGCTGGCGGACGAAGGCCGATCCGGAGGACGACGTGGTCTTCTTCCAGGCCGGAGAGATGGTCGTCGCGCTCTGGGACCGAGGGCGGCTCGCCGAGGACAGCTGCGTCGAGGACTCCGGCGGCTGGGGCGGCGTGACGCTTGCGGTCAACTTCGGCTCACCGGCCGAGGTGGACGAGATCGTCGAGGAGGCGCGGGTGGCCGGGGCGCGGATCGGCCGCGAGCCGGCCGAGACCTTCTGGGGCGGCTACAGCGCCCTCTTCGTCGACCCCGACGGCCACCCCTGGGAGGTCGCGCACAACCCGCGCTGGACGGTCACCGGGGACGGCGGCGTGCGGCTCGGCGACTGACTCCCGAAGGCAAAGCGCCCCGACCGCCCATGGGAGGTCGGGCGGCGGGGCGCTCTACGAACGAGCAGCGCCCCGAAATGTCAGGCATGAGTCGCCGGAGCCGAGCCAAGCACCGGTCAGGGACGCAGGCGGAACGGCGGGTAGCGGTCGGTGACGAGGGCGAAGGCGTAGCCGACCACCCGGTTGTGCCAGCGGATCACCCCTTCGACGAACTCGAAGGCGCCATGCGGGTAGCGCCCCGTGAAGAGGATCGCGAACCAGGCGAAGACGATCACGAAGAAGACGCCGATATAGAGGAAGGCGAGGACGAAGTAGTGCGGTATCGCGAGCAGCCACTTGACCAAGGGCATGCCACGCCCCAGGTCCCGCTCGGCGTCCGGATAGGGGAAGTCGAGGCGGACCGACTGCTGCTCGTCGGTCGAGGGGTAGCGGTCGTCCATCAAGGCGAGGTAGACGCCGATGCGATTCGTGAAGCGCATAAGTTCGAGGTTCCAGTCGAACCACCAGCGCGGGTACTTCTTGCGGAAGAGGATCATCAGCACCAGCGGCAGCGTGAGAATGCCGAGGCCGGACCCGACCCAGCCTCCGGCTTCCCCGCCGTCCGCCGCGCCGATCGAGGCACCGCCAATCAGGCCAGCGACGACCGCGATCGGGATCACGGTGAAGACCCGAAAGAAGGTGGTAAGCCGGTTGAGCTTGCGGTCTGGGTAGTCGACCGCGAAGGTCACCGGGTACTCCGACGGGGCGACCGGTGGGGCTGAGGACTCCATTTGCTTCCTCCTTGCAGCTGGGACGGGCCACAGGGGTGTTCGACTGCAGCCGCCGAAGCCCTGCGACCCCTGACTGGCCAGTCAACCAGGGCCGCGCGCATCCCGATAGCCTCCCGCTCCGACTTCCGAGACCTACACAGGAGAGCGCAGATCGATGGGACTTCTTGATGGGAAAGCGGCGATCGTCACCGGCTCGGCGCGCGGCATCGGTCGCGCCACGGCTGAGCTTTTCGTCGCCGAGGGCGCCAAGGTTCTGATCAACGACCTCGACGCAGACGTCGCGCAGCAGGCGGCGGGCGAGATCGACGGCGAGACCGCGGTCCACGCCGGTGACCTGACCAAGGAGGGGGCCGCCGACGAGCTGGTCGCCGCGGCGGTCGACGCCTTCGGGGCGGTTGACGTCGTCGTCAACAACGCCGGCTACACCTGGGACGGCGTCGCGCACAAGATGAGCGACGAGCAGTTCCAGGCGATGCTCGACATCCACACGATCGTCCCCTTCCGCGTTGCCCGGGCCCTCGCACCCCACTGGCGCGAGGCGGCCAAGGCCGAGCGCAACGAGGGCAAAGAGGTCTTCCGCAAGATCATCAACATCTCCTCGACCTCGGGGATGATGGGCAACGCCGGCCAGGTCAACTACTCGGCGGCGAAGATGGGTGTGGTCGGGCTGACCAAGACCCTCGCCAAGGAGTGGGGCCAGTTCAAGATCAACGTCAACGCCGTCGCCTTCGGCTACGTCGAAACGCGCCTGACCCAGGCCAAGGAGGCCGGGGAAGAGATGACGACTCCCGGCGGCGAGAAGATCGAGCTGGGCATCCCCGAGCAGATGCGGGCGATGGCCTCGGCAATCATCCCGCTCGGCCGGCCGGCGACGCCACAGGAGGCGTCCGGCCCGGTCCTCTTCCTCGCCTCGCCGCTGGCCAACTACATCCACGGCCAGGTCATTGACGTGACCGGGGGCATGTTCGGAGGCATGTACACCTGAGAGTGCTGCAAACCTGCGCATCTCGGGGTCTTCGGTCGGCCGGCGAGGGTCACGCACGACAAAAGTGCGCTCCCCTCGCCGGCCTTCCCTGCATCCCCCGACCTGCTTGGTTTTCGCACTCTCAGAAGGTTTGAGGAAGAACATGAGCTATCTCGACCTGGCAGATCGCACCTGGCCGCTGCTGAACCGCGTCGCCGGGCTCCACACCCGCCTCTACCGGGTTAGCGGCGGGCGGATCGGGGAGACGATTCCCGGCGTGCCGGGCAAGATGTGCTTGCTCGACCACGTCGGCGCGAAGAGCGGCAAGAAGCGCACGGCGCCGCTGCTCTACGTGCGCGACGGCGACGACGTCGTCTTGGTCGCCTCGAAGGGCGGCTATCCGAAGCACCCGGCCTGGTTCCACAACCTGAAGGCGAACCCGGAGACGACGGTCCAGGTCGGCGGCGAGCGACTCGCGGTCCGCGCCCGGGTCGCGACCGCGGCGGAGCGCAAGCGCCTCTGGCCCAAGGCCGAAGAGGCGTGGCCCGGCTACCGCACCTACCAGGCCCGCAGCGAAGGTCGCGAAATTCCCATAGTCATCCTGGAACCCCGCTAGAGGCCCCGGGGGGCCTTACCTGGCCCGCCGCTCCTCCGCCAGCGGGTCCCCCTCGCTGCTCGCGATCGCTTGCGGCGGCCACGGGCCGGCCCAGTTGTCGCGCGCTCCGTCGATCGTGATCGTCGTGCCCGAGACGAAGTCGCCGGCCGGCGAGGCGAGGTAGGCGACGAGCCAGGCCAGCTCCTCGGCGCGGCCGGCGCGACCGAGCGGGATCGATCGCTCCAGGTTGTCGACGACCGCCTGCGGATACTTGGTCAGCAGCGTCTCGGTCGCGAACTGGCCGGCGGCCAGCGCGCAGGTCCTGATCCCGAACCGGGCCCACTCGACCGCGAGCGTGCGCATCATGTTCTCGACCGCCGCCCGCGCGGCACCGGAGTGGACCATGCCGGGCATGCCGTTGTGAGGAGAGAGGGTCACGCTTAGCACCTTGCCACCGCCCTGCGGGATGAACGCCTTGGTCGCCGCGGCGTGGGTCATCAGCCAGGTGCCCTGCACGTTCAGCTCGATGACCGTACGAAAGCCCTTCGGCGTGATCGCCTCGGCCGGGCTGAGGAACTGCCCACCGGCGTTGTTGACCAGCGTGTCGAGCCGGCCGTGGCGCTCCAGCACGCCGTCGATGAGGCGATCGACCGCCTCCTCGTCGCGGATGTCCATCGCCTCGTGCTCGAAGGAGCCAGCCAGTCCGTCGGCAAGCGACGCGGTCTCGGCGAGCGGCTCCCCGCGGCGGCCACAGCCCACCACTTTGGCGCCGAGCCGCGCCAGCTCGAGCGCGGTCTCGCGGCCGAGGCCGCTGCCGGCGCCGGAGACGAGGCAGACCTGCCCGTCGAGTAGGCCCTCCCTGAAGATCTGCGAACGGCCGCTCTCGGTCACGGCAGCAGCCTATTACCGGACCGGCCGCAGGTAATGTGATCGCGCGATGAAGGTGCACGCGGAGGCGAAGCCGCTAAACGAGCCGCTGCCCGGCGGCACGCGCGGGACCACGGTCAGCATCGAGCCGTTCGTCGCCGGGCACGTCGAGTGGTCGCGGCACCTGATGGAGAGTCCCGGCGGCCGCCTGCTGAAGGCGAAGCTGATGCGCGCTCTGCTGACCGGCGAGCCGTCGATGAAGGTGCCCTGTCCCGCCTTCCTGATCCGCCACCCGAGCGCCGGGCCGGTTCTCGTCGACACCGGCCTGCACCCTTCGATCGCCGCAGATCCGGCCGAGAACTTCGGCGGGCTCGGCGCCCGCTTCGGCAAGCCGAGCCTCGAGCCCGGTGCCGACGTGCCCTCGCGGCTTCGCGAGCGCGGCATCGATCCCAGCGAGCTGCCGCTGGTCGTGATGACGCACCTGCACCTCGACCACACCTCGGCGATCGCCGAATTCCCGAACTCGACCTTCGTCATCAGCGAGGTCGAGTGGAGGTTCGCGACGGCGGGGCCGAGCCCGGCGCTGAACGGCTACCGGCGCGCCCACTTCGACTACGCCTTCGATTACCGCACGATCGACTTCGACCGCGGCAACGTCGACTCCTACGCGACGTTCGGGCGGAGCTTCGACCTATTCGGGGACGGATCGGTCCGGCTCGCCTACACGCCCGGGCACAGCGCCGGCCACATGTCCGTCGTCGCACGCCTCGAGGAGCACGATTTCGTGATCGGCGGCGACGCCGTCTACACCGCCGCCCAGCTCGACGGCACCGCGCCGCTGGCGCCGCGGCCCTTCGACCGCCACAACTACAAGCGCTCGCTGCAGGAGCTGCGGCTGTTCCGGCGGGAGTTCCCGAGCGCGATCGTCACGCCCGGGCACGATCCGAGCTTCTACGAGAAGCTCGGCGCCCGTTACGACTGACAAGCGCTCCGTACATCTCGCGCACCCGGTCGAACACCTCGGTCGCGGCCTCCAGCTGCCGCTCGCGGCTCGGCGACGCCTCGATCGGGAAGGAGACCGGCTCGCCGAACTGCACCGTGATCCTCGGGAAGCGGAAGCGCTTCCAGCGGCGCACGCTCTCCGAACCGTGGACCGCTACCGGAACGACCGGGACGCCCGATTCGAGCGCGATGCGGCCGATCCCGGGTTTGACCTGGCCCAACTCGCCGGTCCGCGAACGGCCGCCCTCGGCGTAGATCAGCACCATTTCACCCTGCTCGAGCAGGGTGAAGACGGTCTTGAAGGCCTCCTCGTCCTTGTGCCCGCGCCGTACCGGGAAGACGCCGCCATGCGAGTAGATGTAGGTGAGCACCGGCGGTCCGAAGAGCTGCGACTTGGCCATGAAGCGGACCCGGCGCCACAGGTAGAGGCCGACGAAGAAGTGGTCCATCTGGCTGAAGTGGTTGGGCGCGAGCAGCACGGGGCCGGTCTTCGGCACGTTCTTGACATCAATCGCTCGCGTCCGGAAAAGGAAGAAGCAGATCGGGGTGACGATCGCCCGGACGAGCGGATAGGTCCAACCGACGCCCTTGCGGGCCCGCGCGTGGAAGCGGTCGAAGTACTCCGCGGGGCGTTCGTCCTTGTAGACCTGTGGCTTGAGCTCTGGCATGCGAAAGGGCGCCGGTAGGGCCGGCTGTCGCTCTGCGTACCCCCGCTGCCGCGAGCGGTTACGCGGCCCTTAGACCTGCGTCGCGATCACACCGATCAGGGCGGCGATGATCGCCCCGTTCGTCAAGAGCAACGTCCGCTGCAGCGCGGCGAAGCGCCCCTCGAAGCTATCGAAGCGCTTGTCGATGTGCGACTGCATCGAGTCGAACCGCGCGTCGACACGGGCAAAGCCCTTGTCGATCTTCTCGTTGAGGTCATCGAGTCGCTCGTCGGTCCAGGCTTCTCTCATCGCCTCCATGGTGCCATGGTCGCAGACAGAATGTCGCGCATGGTGCGCAGAAGCTAAGAATTCTGCAACGGCTCTGCGGACTTTTCTGAGTCGACCCGTCAGGTGGCCCAGCCGCGGGACCGCTCCAGCGCCCGTCGCCACTTGGCCAGCAGCGACTCGCGCTCGTTCCCGCTCATCCGCGGCTCGTAGCGCGCCGCCTCGCGCCACATCTGACCGACCTGCTCAGCCGTCCAGAGACCGGTCGCGATCCCGGCCAGGTAGGCGGCCCCCAGTGCGGTCGTCTCGGCGATCTCCGGCACGACGACCGGCGCCCCCAGCACGTCGGCCTGAAACTGCATCAGCCAGGCGTTGGAGACGGCGCCGCCGTCCGCCTTCAGGACCTCCAACCGTCGACCCGACGCCGCCTCCTCCGCCCGCACCGCGTCGACCGACTGGTAGGCGATCGCCTCCAGCGCCGCCCGCGCCAGGTGGGCGCGACCGCTGCCCCGAGTCAGGCCGACGATCGTCCCGCGCGCGTAGGGGTCCCAGTGCGGCGAGCCGAGCCCGGTCAGGGCCGGGACGAAGTAGACGCCGTCGTTGCCCTCGAGGGAAGCGGCAAGCGCCTCGGTCTCCTCCGCCGCATCGATGATCCCGAGCCCGTCGCGCAGCCACTGCACGGCAGCGCCGGTGACGAAGACTGCCGCCTCCATCGCGTAGGCGATCGCGTCCCCGGCCGAGCAGGCGACGGTCGTCAGCAGACCTTCGGTCGGCGGCGGCGCCTCCTCGCCACTGTGCAGCAGGATGAAGCTGCCCGTGCCGTAGGTGTTCTTCGCCGTTCCCGCCGCGTGGCAGGCCTGCCCGAACAAGGCCGCCTGCTGGTCGCCAGCGATGCCGGCCACCGGCACCTCGCCGCCGAACTCCGACGTCGTGCCGTAGACGTGCGCGGAGGGCAGTGGCTCGGGCAGCTGGGCCGGATCGACCCCGAGCATCCCGCACAGCTCCTCGTCCCAGCGCAACCGGTGGATGTCGAAGAGCAGGGTCCGCGACGCATTGGTGTAGTCGGTCGCGTGGCGGCCGGTCAGCTTGTAGAGGAGCCAGGAGTCGATCGTGCCGAAGACCGCCCGCTCCGCCCCCTCGACGTTGCGCAGCAGCCACTCGATCTTGGTGCCGCTGAAGTAGGGGTCGAGGACGAGGCCGGTGCGCTCGCGCACCAGCGGCTCCTGCCCGGCATCGCGCAGCTCATCGCAGCGCTCGGCGGTGCGCCGGTCCTGCCAAACCAGCGCCCTGTGCAGCGGCTCACCACTCGCCCGGTCCCAGGCGACGACGGTCTCACGCTGGTTGCTGATCCCAATCGCCTCGAGGTCGCGGCCGGTGATACCCGCGTCGGCAAGCGCCTCGCCTCCAACCCGGCGGGTCGTCGCCCAGATCTCGTTCGCGTCGTGCTCGACCCAGCCGGGCTGCGGAAAATGCTGCTCGAACTCCGAGTAAGCGCGGCCGGCGATCCGGCCCTCGTCGTCGAAGACGAGACAGGTCGTCCCCGTCGTCCCCTGATCGATCGCGAGGATCACGGGCTCAGGCTAACCGCGTCCACGACGGGCGCGATAGGCGCGCAGGAAGTCGGCGAGCTGGCGACCGCGGTGCAGGAACCCGGCCACACTGCGGCCAGTGGCCCTGTGCGCGAGGTCGAGCTCGAACTCGTCGACGGTGAAGCCGGCACGGACCGCGTCGACCGTCATCCCGATCTCCATGCCGTACCCGCGCGCGAAGGGGAGCACGGCGCGCAGTACCTCCACCCGCATCGCGCGCTGGCCGGAGATGGGTGCCGCCGCCTCGAAGCCGCAGAGGCGGCGGACCGCCACGCGGGCGAAGCCCAGCGCCACGCCGAAGCCACCGCCGACCCGGCGGCTGAAGGCGGCGACCGCGAGGTCGCACTCGCCTTGCCGCACCGCCTCGACCAGCGGCAGCAGGCGGGTGGCTGAGTCGCCGAGGTCGCCGTCGCAGAGGAGGACGAGGCGGGGCGCCGGCTCGGCACTGAGGGCCGCCTCGGCGGCGGCCGTCATGTTCGCCCCCTTGCCGTGCGGCCGGCCGCGGCTGACGACCTGCGCCCCCGCCGCCATTGCCGCCTCGGCAGTGCCGTCGGTAGAGGCGTCGTCCGCCACCCAGAGCGCCGCCCCCGGCAGCGTCTCGCGCAGCGCCGCGATCGTGCCCGCGATCCGGTCCGCCTCGTTGCGAGCAGCGACTACGACCGCCAGTTCGCTCATAAGGGCCACGCGCCCCTTCTCATCCCCAGATCGAGCAGATCGGGGCAGCGACGATGCGCTCGGAGAGCTCGAATAGAGCCGGGCCGGTGTGGAAGACGACCCCGCGGCAAAAGCGATCGTCGAGTCGGTCCCGCAGCCAGATGAGGTGCCGTGCCGCATCGACCCGCGGGGCGGCGTCTGCCTTGACCTCAAAGGCGACAATGTCGTTACCGCCCAGCTCGGCGAGCAGATCGACCTCCTGCCGCCCATGCTCCTCACGCAGGTGGTAGAGGTGCAACCGGCGACCGGCCACAGGGGCCTCGGCCCGCAGCTGCGCGGTGACGAAGGTGTCGAGCAGGCGCCCCAGTAGATCGCCGTCACGGAGGAAGGCGCCCGAATCGAGGCCCAACACGGAAGCGATTAATGAAGGGTCGGCCACGTAGCGCTTGGCGCCTCGCGAGAGACGGCGGAGGCGGTTTGAGGACCATGCTTGGACCGCTTCGATCACGAACAGGTCCTCCAACAGCCGCTCGTAAGCGAGCGCCGTCGCCCGGTTGACGCCGGCCGCACGGAGCAACGTCGCGTCGGAGACGACCCCGGCCGAGTTGAGGGCGTAGCTTTCGAAGTACCGTCGAAGTCGTGCCGGGTCGCGGCGCGGCTCGAGTTCGATCACGTCACGGGTGAGGACCTGATCGACGTAGCCCTCGAGCCAGCGGGCCCGCGCCGGCTCCGCCAAATTCATCGCCGGCTCTGGGAAACCGCTGGTCAGGGCGAGGTCGATGTAGTCGCTTAGATTCGGCACCGGGTTAGGCACGGACAGCTCTCCGGTGACAAGCCGATCGTAGAACGACGGGAGCTCGGGGTTCCCATCCAGCTCGCGCACCGCCATGCCGTTCATGCGCACTCGCACGACGCGCCCGGTCCCCGGCCAGGTGACGGTCTCCATGTCGGCTCGGACAGACCCCGTCAGCACGAATCGGCCGGGACGACCGTCCTGATCCACCGCCCGCTTGACAGCGCCCAGAACCGAGGGGACCTCCTGCCACTCGTCGAGCAAAACCGGCTCCTCGTAGCTGCTCAAGGCGGCGTCAGGGTCGGCGGCGAAGGCCGCGGCCTCGGCGGGTCGATCAAGCCGCGCCACGCTGGCGACGTGCCGGAAAGCGGTGGTCGTCTTTCCCGTTGCTCGCGCCCCCGCGACCATCACGGCTGGGAGCGTCGAGATCAACTCTTCGATAAGAGGATCGACTAAGCGGGTCCGATAGACGGCGCTGGGCACACCCTCAGAGTATCGAATTTCGACAGGCTGGAGTATTGAATTTCGACAAGCCCGGATATCGCTTTTCGACAGTCCGCCACGGCGGATATTGTCCCCGCCCATGGCGGACATCGAGGCGCACATCACCGGCAACGTCTGGAAAATCGAGGTCGCGATCGGCGACAAGGTCGCGGACGGCGACACCGTCGTCATCCTCGAGTCGATGAAGATGGAGATCCCGGTCGAAGCCGAGGAGGACGGGACGGTCAGCGAGATTCGCTGCGAGGAGGGCCAGTCGGTGAGCGAAGGCGACGTCCTCGTCGTGCTGGAGTGAAGCGGGAGCAGTCGCGGTGAACGAGAGCCTCGCCGGCGGCAAGCTGCTGCTCGACCGCCCGGCCGAGGCGGTCGCCCGCATCCGCATCTCCAACCCCGAGCGCCGCAACGCGCTCGACCACGAGATCCTCGACGGCCTCGCCGAGCTGCTGCCGCGGCTCGACGAGGGAATCGAGACGCGCTGCGTGATGATCGTCGGCGCCCCGCCGGCCTTCTCGGCCGGCTACGACATCGCCTCGATCCCGGCTCAGAGCTTCGAGCGCGACGCCGAGGCGCTCGTCGCCCACCCCTTCCACGCCGCGCTGGAGGCACTCGCCGCGCATCCCTGGCCGACCGTCGCCGCGATCAACGGCCACTGCCTCGGCGGCGGGCTGGAGCTGGCGATCACCTGCGACCTGCGGATCTGCGCCGCCGGAGCCAAGCTGGGCATGCCCCCCGCCAAGCTGGGGCTCGTCTACGGCCATACCGGCCTGCGCAAGTTCCTCGACACGGTCGGGCTGCCCCGCACCAAGGAGCTCTTCCTGACCGGCCGCAACTTCGCGGCCGCGCGGGCGGAGGAGATCGGCCTCGTCCACGAAGTCGTCGCCGACGGGGCGCTGGAGGACGCCGCGGTCGGGCTGGCGGCCGCGGTCGCCGCCAACGCGCCGCTCTCGATGCGCGGCAACAAGCAGGCGATCGAGACCCTCAACAGCAACCCGGACCTGAGCGAGGCGCAGGAGCGCGAGTTGGTCGAGCTGCGCGAGGCCTGCTTCGCCTCCGCCGACCTGCGCGAGGGCATCGAAGCGTTCGGCGAGAAGCGCAAGCCGCGCTGGCAGGGACGCTAGGCGCGCGGTGAGCGCCCGCGCCCGCAAGCAGCTCGCCGCGGCCGACCCGACGATGGGCGCGCTGATCGAGCGGATCGGCAAGATCGACATCGCGACCCGGCTGAAGCGCCGCAGCGAGGAACGACCCGCCGACGCCTACGGGGCGCTGCTGCGGGCGATCGTCGGCCAGCAGCTCTCGACCAAAGCGGCGCGGACGATCTACGGCCGCGTCTGCGACCTGTTCGGCGGCTCCACCCCCTCGCCCGAGCAGCTGCTCGAAGCGAGCGAGGAGGACCTGCGGGCCTGCGGCCTCTCCGGCCGCAAGGTCGAATACATCCGCGACCTGGCGACCCACGTGCTCGACGGCGAGCTGGAGCTCGACCGGCTCGGCGAGCTCGCCGACGAGGAGGTGATCGCGGAGATCGTCGCGGTGCGCGGGCTCGGCCAGTGGACCGCCGAGATGTTCCTGCTCTTCCACCTCGAACGGCCCGACGTCCTCTCCGGCGGCGACCTCGGCATCCGCAAAGCGATCCAGAACGAGTACGGGCTGAAGGAGATGCCGACGCCGCAGCGCGTGCTCGAGATCGGCGAGCCGTGGCGGCCGCACCGCAGCCTCGCCTCGCTCTACTTGTGGGAGTCGCTGGCCGCGGTGCCGGACTAGCCGGCGGCGGCTAAGCGGTGGCGCAGGCGTAGGACGCGGCCCACCGACGCTTCGAAGGCCGGGCGAGGAAGAGCTTCTGAGCGCAGACCGCGCAGCAGCGCCTGCCGCGCCCGGGCGGCGGGCTTCGGAGCGGTGAAGAGGAGCAGGTCGACGCCGGCGCGCGCCGCCGCGAGGCCGGCCGTCGCCGGGCCGCCGAAGTCGCGCACCGCGACCGTCTCCAGCGCGTCGGTGATCGAGACGCCGTCGAAGCCGAGGCGCTCGCGCAGCTCGCCGGTCGCGATGGCGCTGCTGAACGCCGCCGGCTGCCGCGAGAGAGCCGGATAGATCGCCGTGCTGAGCATGACCAGCTCGCCGCCGGCGTCGACGAAGCGGCGGTAGGGAGCCTCGTCGATTCGGCGCAGGGTCGCCTTCGGCAGGCCGATCCGTTCGACGGCGAAGTCGGTGTTGGCGCGCGCCGTGCCGAAGCCGGGGAAGTGCTTGGCGGTGGCGGCGACGCCCGCCTCGCGCAATCCCGCCGCGAAGGGAACGGCGGTCGCCACGACAGCGGCCGCGGTCGCGCCGAAGCCGCGGCCGGTGGCGGCGATCGTGCCATCGGGGCGGGCGACGTCGAGGACCGGCGCAAGGTCGACGTTGATCCCGACCCCGCGCAGGCTGCGACCGGTCAGCCGGCCCTGCTCGCGGCTGTGGGCGCCGCCGCGGGCGCCCATCGCGGCCGCCGAGACGTCGGGCGGGCCGTCGATCCGCTTCACCAAGCCGCCCTCCTGGTCGGTCATCACGAGCAGGGGGTCGCGCAGCCCAGGCGGGCGCCGAATCGCCTGCAGGTCGGCGACGAGGCGACGGGCGGCGTCGCGGCTCGGGAGGTTGTCGGCAAAGAGGACGACGCCGGCCGCGCCGCCTACGCGGATTGCTTGCCTGACGAGGGGCGGCACCCGCGTGCCGCCGAAGCCGAGGACGATCCGCTGCCCCGCGAGCTGCGACGCCGTGAGGCGGCTGGCCGCGTTCGGCGAGGGTCCCGCTCCATCGCCGAGGGACGTGCCCGCCGCGAACGCGCCGGCGGCCAGTGCCACGACCGCCGCTCGCCGCATCGCCAGCCGTCCGGGCCGCTTCCTAGCCTTGCGCCGCATGTCCTCCATCATCTCGTTCGACGAGGCGCTCGCGCTTGGCGAGCTGACCGACCACGAGGAGATCGGCGCGCTGGTCGAACGGGCCTGGGAGGTCCGCCAGGAGAACTTCGGCGACTCGACCGACATGTGCTCGCTCGTCAACGCCAAGTCGGGCGGCTGCGCCGAGGACTGCGGCTTCTGCGCCCAATCGCGCTACGCCGAGGCCGACACGCCGATGCACGCGATGATGGAGCCCGAGCAGATCCTCGAGCACGCCAGGGCGGCCGAGGCGGCCGGCGCCCACCGCTTCTGCATGGTCACCCAGGGGCAGGGCCTCTCCAAGCGAGACTTCAAGAAGATCCTCGACGGCGCCAAGCTGGTCGCCGAGCACACCAACCTGAAGCGCTGCGCCTCGATCGGCCACATGTCGGCAGAGCGAGCGAAGGCGCTGCGCGAGGCGGGGATCCAGCGCGTCCACCACAACGTCGAGTCGTCGCGCTCCTACTACCCCGAGGTCTCGACCACGGTCCGCTACGAGGGCCGGCTGCGGACGATCGATGCGGTCAAGGAGGCCGGCTTGGAGACCTGCGTCGGCGGCATCCTCAATCTCGGCGAGTCGCCGCGCCAGCGGGTCGAGATGGCCTTCGAGCTGGCCGAGCTGGAGCCCACCTCGGTGCCGATCAACCTGCTCAACCCGCGCGACGGCACCAAGTTCGGCGACCGCCCGCTGATGGACCCGTGGGACGTCGTCAAGTGGGTGGCGATCTTCCGCCTGATCATCCCCGGCGCGCTCTTCCGGCTCTGCGGCGGCCGGGTCGAGAACCTCGGCGAGCTGCAGCCGCTGGCGGTCAAGGCCGGGCTGAACGGCGTGATGATGGGCAACTTCCTGACGACGCTCGGCGCCGAGCCGGAGGACGACCGGGCGATGTTCGAGGAGCTTGGCCTCAACGTGGCGCGCCAGCCCGACAACGGTGCCAACCCGCGTCCCGACAACCGCTCCGGCTGGCTGGACGGCGAGACGCCGGCGACCCCGATCGACGAGCTGATCGACCGTCAGGAGGAGGCGAACTTCTGGGACCCGTCGACCCAGCTGCGGGTCGTCAAGAAGGCGAAGAAGCCGCCGCCCTACCCCGAAGCACCGGGCGCCACCGAGGGCAGCCGCGCGGTCGCATGACCGATATCGCGGAGCGGCTCGAGGAGCTTCGCGACAGGGGGCTGTACCGGCGGCTGCGGTTGGTCGGCGGGCCGCAGGGGCCGCGTGTGCTGCTGGACGGGCGCCAGGTCTTGCTGCTCTGCTCGAACGACTACCTTGGGCTGGCCGGCCACCCCCTGGTCCGCGAGGCGGCGGCCGAGGCGTCGATGCGCTGGGGCACCGGGGCGGGCGCGTCGAGGCTGATCTCGGGAACCATGGAGCCGCACCGGCGGCTGGAGGAGCGACTGGCGGAGTTCAAGGGCTACGAGGAGGCGCTCCTCTTCGGCTCCGGGTACCTGGCGAACACGGGAACGGTGGCAGCGCTCGCCGGCCGAGGCGAGGTCGTCTTCTCCGACGAGCTGAACCACGCCAGCATCGTCGACGGCTGCCGCCTCTCCCACGCCGAGACCTTCGTCTTCCGCCACGCCGACCTCGACCATCTCGAGTGGGGGCTCCGAAAGGCCGGAGAGCGCGCCTCGCTGATCGTCACCGACGGCGTCTTCTCGATGGACGGCGACATAGCGCCCCTGGCGGGGCTCGCCCGACTGGCCCGTCGCCACCGCTGTCGGCTGATGGTCGACGAGGCCCATGCAACCGGCGCACTCGGTCCGGGCGGGAGGGGTTCTGTGGCGGCGGCGGGAGTTGGCGACGAAGTCGATGTGGTGGTCGGGACGCTCGGTAAGGCACTTGGGTCCTACGGCGCCTACGTCTGCGCCGACCGCGAGCTGACCGAGTACCTGGTGAACACGGCGCGCCCGTTCATCTTCTCAACCGCCCCACCGCCCCCGGCCGTCGCCGCGGCCGACACGGCATTGGAGCTGGTCGCCGCCTGCCCCAAGCTGCCCGACCGGCTCGCCGCGAACGCCACCGCCCTGCGCGCGGCGCTTGCCGCCGAGGGGCTGCCGATCAGCGGCACGAGCACCCAGATCCTGCCGCTCCTCGTCGGGGATGCGGAGGCGGCGATGGAGATGAGCGAGCAACTGCTGGAGCGGGGCGTGTTCGCCCAGGGCATCCGCCCGCCGACCGTGCCGGAGGGCGCTTCGCGGCTTCGCTTCACCGTGATGGCGACGCACGAGCCGGAAGAGCTGCGACAAGCGGCGCGCTTGGTCGGCGAGACCGCCCGCGAGCTGGGGCGCGGTGCGGCCGGCACAGCGCCAGCCCTCGCCGCCTGACCGCCGTGCGCGGGGTTTTCGTCACGGGGACCGGGACCGAGGTCGGCAAGACCGTGGTCGCCGCGAGGATCGCGCGAACTGCCGCCGCAGAGGGACACCGGGTCGCCGTCTTCAAGCCGGCCGTCACCGGTCTCGACGAGCCTGGCGAACCGGACCATGCACTCCTCCGCGACGCCGCCGGATCGGCGCAGAGCGACGAGGAGATCGCGCCCTACCGCTACGGGCCGCCGATGTCGCCGCACCTGGCCGCCGAGCTGGCCGGCGAGGCAATCGATCCCGAGCGACTGCGGGACGCCGCTCGCCGGGCGGCGTCGGGCGCCGACTTCCTCGTCTGCGAGGGGGTCGGCGGCCTTCTCGTCCCCCTCGCCGCCTCGCCCCCCTACCTCGTGCGCGACCTTGCGGTCGACCTCGGCCTGCCGCTCGTCGTCGCCGCCTCGCCGGGCCTCGGCACGATCAACCACACGCTGCTGACGATCGAGGCGGCGAGCGAGGCCGGCCTCGACATCGCCATGGTCTTCCTCACCCCCTGGCCCGATGCCCCGGGACCGATCGAGATGTCGAACCGCGAGACGATCGAGGCGCTGGGCAAGGTCAGAGTCGAGACGCTGCCCTGGCTTGCTGCGGACCGTCCGGACTCATGGCCAGCGCTGCCAATCACGGGGCTGCATCACAGGGCCGGGTGGTCCTCGCCCCGATAGGGCCCTGGCTTCGGGCGCGGCGTCCCGCCGGGGAGAGCGAGTCGCAGGATCGTCCGCTGCACCATCCCCAGCTGCTGACCGAACGGTCCGCTGTTGTACGGGAGGCCGTAGCGTTCGCAGACCTGCTTCACCTGCGGCGCGATCTCGGCGTAGCGGGTGCTCGGCATGTCCGGGAAGAGGTGGTGCTCGACCTGGTAGCCGAGGTTGCCGCTGGCGACGTGGAACATCGGGCTGCCCTCGATGTTTGCCGCCCCGCAGAGCTGGCGCACATACCAGCCGCCGCGACTCTCGTCCTCCGCCTCCTCGGGGCTGAAGGTGTAGGTCTGGTCGGGGAAGTGACCGCAGAAGATGATCGCGTAGGCCCAGACGTTGCGGACGACGTTGGCGGTGGCATTCGCCTTGGCGGCGGCCTTGTAGGAGCCGAGCCCGCCCTCGATCGCCTTGCTCAGCACGCCGGCCAGGCCGCCGCGACGACGCTTCTGCCACGGCTTGCGCCGCGCCGTGCCGGCCAGCTCCCTGCGTGCCCCCAGGCCCGCGTCGAGCGCCGCCATCGCGAGCCCGCTCAGCAGCGGCCAGGCGATGTAGTCCTTGACGATCTGGCTCTTCGCCTTGTCGCGG
Source organism: Solirubrobacterales bacterium (assembly GCA_036276735.1). GTDB lineage: Bacteria > Actinomycetota > Thermoleophilia > Solirubrobacterales > 70-9 > VRUE01. The sequence goes on from DASUOH010000037.1 coordinate 40,820, forward strand.
ATCCCGGCCAGCTCGCGCTTGATCTGGGCCTTCGACTTGCGGCCCTTGCGGATCGCCTCGAAGTCGAGGTCGTGCAGCGCCACCCCCCACTCGAAGAAGGCGGCCAGCACCAGGTTGTAGAGCGGCTGGAAGAGATAGACCGGGTGCCACTTCTGCTGCGGATCGATCCGCATGATCTCGTAGCCGAGGTCCTTGTCCTTGCCAAGGATGTTGGTGAAGGTGTGGTGGACGTAGTTGTGGGAGTGCTTCCAGGCCTCCGCGGTGGAGGCGGTGTCCCAGTCCCAGGTCGAGGAGTTGATCTGGGGGTCGTTCATCCAGTCCCACTGCCCGTGCAGGACGTTGTGGCCGATCTCCATGTTCTCGAGGATCTTTGCCGCCGAGAGCGCCGCCGTGCCGGCGACCTGGGCGGGGCGGTAGCGCGCCCCGAGCAGCAGCACGCGGCCCAGCACGGCGAGGCGGCGCTGCATCGCGATCATGCTCTCGATGTAGCGGCGATCGCGGTCGCCGAGCTCGGCGTGGACGCGATCGCGGATCGCGTCGAACTCGCGGGCGAGCTCGTCGAGCTGCTCGGGCGATAGGTGGGCGAGCGGGCTCTGGACCTCTGGGGCCGGAGCCTCTTGGGTCGTCGTTGCGTTCATCGTCTCCTCTTTCGTTTTCAAAGCGCGATCTCGATCGGCCCTTCGGGAGCGTTGACGCAGGTGCGGATCATCTCGCCCTCGCTTCCGTGGACCTTGCCGGTGCGCACGTCGCGCACCTGGCCATTGCAAAGCTTTCCGACGCAGGTGTGGCAGATGCCCATGCGGCAGCCGAATGGGAGCGTGGCACCGGCCTCCTCGCCGCCAACCAAGATCGGCGTGCCGCTGTCGCAGCTCGCCTCCACCTCGCTTTTGAGGAAGCGGACCAGACCGCCGTCCCCCAACCCCGGCTCACCCCCGATCACCGGCTGGAAGCGCTCCAGGTGGAGCAGCTCGCGGTCGCCGTCGCTCTCCCAGCGAGCGCACATCGCGTCGAGCATCGCCGCCGGGCCCGAGATGAAGGCGTGGCGCTCGCGCCAGTCGGGGCAGATCCGGTCGAGATCCCCCGGGCCGAGCCGCCCCTCCCTGCCGGTGATCTGCAGGTGGAGCCGATAGCCCGGCTCGCGGTCGTCGATCTCTCCCAGCAGCTCGGCGAAGATCACCCCGTCCTCGTCGCGGGCGGAATGCAGGTGGACGACGTCCTCGACCGCGTCGTCGCTGTGCAGGCTGCGCAACATGCTCATGATCGGCGTGATCCCGCTGCCGGCGCTGATGAAGAGGACCTTCCCAGGAGGCGGGTCTGGCAAAACGAAGGTCCCTTCGACCCCGCCGAGCCGGACCACGTCGCCGGGTCGGGCACGGTGGACGAGGTAGGGCGAGACCTTGCCGGTGTCGACCAGCTTCGGCGTGATGCTGATGCAACCGTCCGGGCGGTTCGGCTCGGAGGTGAGCGAGTAGGCGCGCCAATGGTGGACGCCGTCGACGACGACGCCGATCCGCAGGTACTGACCGGGCCGGTGACCCTCCCACTCGAACCCGGGGCGGATCAGGACGGTGACGGCGTCCGGCGTCTCGCGGTCGATCCGCTCGATCCGCCCGCGCAGCTCGCGGGTCGACCAGAGCGGGTTGATCAGTTCGAGGTAGTCGTCGGGGAGGAGCGGGGTGAAGAGCGAGCGAACCGCGTGGAGCGCTTTGCGTCGAGCGGGGTGGACCTTCGGGGTTGCTCCACGCTCAGCCATCGAACGATGATTGCACCTTTCCGTGTAAAGGTCGTGTGCGAAGGCGCACGTTGCCGCCGTCCCGAGGTCTAGGGTCGGTGGCGGTGCTGCCGGACCCCATCCAGCTCGACCGCGATCATCTCTGGCACCCGTTCACCCAGCAGCGAGGCTGGGTCGAGGAAGAGCCCTTGATGATCGTGGGGGCGGATGGCGCACAGCTGATCGACAGCGAGGGGCGGCACTACCTCGACGGGGTCTCGTCGCTGTGGTGCAACGTCCACGGCCATCGCCACGCGGGCATCGACGCCGCGGTGAGCGAGCAGCTCGAACGGGTCGCTCACTCGACCATGCTCGGCCTCTCGCACCCGGGGGCCGCCGAACTCGCCGCGCGCCTCGTAGAGCTGGTCCCGCCGGGGCTCTCGCGCGTCTTCTATTCGGAGTCCGGCTCGACGGCGACCGAGATCGCGCTGAAGATGGCCTTCCAGTACCAGCAGCAGCGGGGCGGCCAACACACGCGGCGCACCTCGTTCGTCCACCTGCGCGACTCCTACCACGGCGACACGATCGGCTCGGTCTCGGTTGGCGGCATCGGCCTCTTCCACGCCACCTACCGGCCGTTGCTGTTCGAGACGTACGCGGCTGAGCCGGGCGACGCTGCCGACCTCGAGCGCATCCTTGCCAGGCACGAAGAGGAGATCGCCGCGGTGATAGTCGAGCCGCTGGTCCAGGGTGCGGCCGGGATGCTCGTCCATCCCCCCGGCTACCTGAGGGCAGTCCGCGAGCTCTGCGACCGCTTCGGCGTGCTGCTGATCTGCGACGAGGTGGCGACCGGCTTCGGTCGCACCGGCACGATGTTCGCCTGCGAGCAGGAGGGCGTCTCCCCCGACCTGCTCTGCCTCGCCAAGGGGTTGACCGGCGGCTACCTACCGCTGGCCGCGACCCTGGCGAGCGAGCGAATCTACGAGGGGTTCGTCGGGGAGCCGCAGGAGTACCGCACCTTCTTCCACGGACACACCTACACCGGCAACCCGCTCGCCTGTGCCGCCGCGATCGCCTCACTCGACGCCTTCGAGCAAGAGCGGACGCTGCTGCGGCTCCAGCCGAAGATCCACCTGCTCGACCGGCTGCTCGCCGGCGTCGCCGCGATGCCCGAGGTCGCCGAGGTCCGCCACCGCGGCTTCATGGTCGGCATCGACCTCGGCGAGCACGACCCGGCGCTGCGGCTCGGCCACCAGGTCACGGTCGAGGCCCGCCAGCGCGGCGCGATCATTCGCCCGCTCGGCGACGTCGTCGTCCTGATGCCGCCGCTCTCGATCTCCGAGGCGGAGCTGCGCCGGCTGGTCGCCATCACCGCCGCGTCGATCGAGGCGGCCTCGGCGCGGGTTTACGGCGCAACGCCCGGCGACGCCGAGCTCTCGCGCGCCGCCTGAGCGGCGTTCCCGCGCAGAGACTCGTCAGGCGGCAGCGCGGACGCCGACCTCGACCGTGACCTCGCGGTCGGGCGCAGCGATCGCAGCGCGAGCCGTGGCGATCAGCGCCTCCGCGTCGAGGTCGAACCTGTCGGCCGCGGCGCGAAGTGGCTCATCGATGCCCAGGTCCGGATAGAGCAGCTCGACGTTGGCCGGCTCACCGTCTGCAAAGGACACGTTGACCGTGGACGTGACCTCCTCGCTGCCTTCCCAATGGCGCCGAGAAACCAGGTCAATCGACAAGGCGTTGGCTTTGCTGTCGTAGACGGCTTTCATCGGGGCGTCCTCCTGACGATCACAGTAATGACATAGCCGGGATCGTCAAGGGCAAGCACAACCTCGATGTGGCGCCCTGCGAGATCGTGGCCGACCGCGATCGGATTGCCCGCCTCGTCCCAGCGACGACGCAGCGGCGCGCGGACGATGGCCTTGATGAGATCGAATCCAAGCCCTTCCTTCCGCATCCGGTTCTTCGCGTGGTGGCTGAAGCGCACGCGAACGCAAGGGCCACGCCAGCGGTTCTCTCCCCCCTTAGGGTCGATTTGTGACGGAACCTCCGCCCGCCCGTAGTAGGGACGTGCGCCAGGCGCTTGCCACGCAGGTCGAAGAGCGCGAGGACGCAAGGCTGTCCTTCGACGACCTCTACCGGCGCAGCCGCGACGACGTCTACGCCTACGTCGCCAGCCTGCTGCGCGACGCCTCGGCCGCCGAGGAGGTGACCGCGACGGCGTTCGAGCGCGCCTACCGCAAGCGCGATCGCTTCGATCCGCGCCGCGGCGGTCCACGCGGCTGGCTGTTCGGGATCGCGCGCAACGCCGCACTCGACGAGCTACGCCGCCGAGGCAAGCACGGCGCCCTCGGCACCGAGCCGATCGACGAGCTCGCCGCGGTCGGCACGGACAGCGTCGAGCGCAGCGAGCGCCGCCTGCTGCTGGCGGCAGCGCTGGAGACGCTGGCGCCGCGCGAGCGTGAGCTGGTGGCGCTGAAGTTCTTCGCCGGGCTGAGCAATGCCGAGGTCGGCCGCGTCGTCGGCATCAGCGAGTCGAACGCCGGCACGAAGCTGCACAGAATCGTCGCCAAGTTGAGGGAGGCATGCGATGGAGCCGCGTAGGAGCGACACCGACCTGGCGACTGAGCTGCGGGCTTTGCGCCCCACCCCTCGCCCCGGGTTCACCGCGGAGCTGGACGCCCGCGCCGCCGCCGGCTTTCCCTTCGAGCGGGAGGCCGGCGAGAGCGCGTTCGGCCGCGCCACGGCTTGGCTGCAACCGGCGGGACGGCGGCTGCCGGCACTTGCCGGCGCCGTCGGGACGATCGCAATCGCTGTTGCCACGGCGGCCATCGCACTCTCCGAGCAGACGACGGTAGGGCCGCCGGAGGCGGATCGCCTCTCCGCATCCCCGCATCGCCTCGAGCGGGCGGCGAAACGGCCACCGGTGCAGTTCTCGGCTCGACCGCCGATGGCGAAAGCGCCGGGTGGGGGGGCGGGGCTGCAGGGGGGCCGAGCAGCCGCCGCGGAGGGGCTCGCGCCCGCGGGTCCCTTGCTCACGCCGGCCTCGGGCCGCGACGTCGAACGCTCTGCCAGCATCGTCTTGGCCGCCGAGGACTCACAGATCAGGACGATCGCCACTCGTGTCTTCGAGACCGTGCGTAGTTACGACGGCATCGTCCTGCGCTCGTCGATCTCCGCGGGTGAGGGAGCAACGAACGGCGGCGCGGTCTTCGACCTTCTGATCCCAGGCGGAAAGCTGGGCGGCGCGATGGCCGCCTTCTCGGAGATCGCCGACGTGCGATCGCGACGCGACGCGACCAGCGATGTGACGCGAGTGACGACCGGCCTGGAGGAGCGCCTGCGCGACAGCCGAGCCCGCATCGAGAGCCTCCTCGCCGAGTTGGCCGACGCCCCTGACGAAGCACAGCGCGAGGCGCTCGAACGCGAGCTGCGCTGGGAGCGGCGCCAGGCCGCCGGGCTGCGCTCCAGCCTGCGGACGATGCAGCGCCGGGTCAGTCTCTCGCGGGTGTCCCTGCGAATCGTCGGCGGGGCCGGGGCGAGTACCGACGGCCATTGGGGCGTCGCGGATGCTTTCGACGACGCCGGGCGCATCCTCGGGATCGCCGCCGGGGTCGCCGTGATCGGCCTCGCCGTGCTCGGGCCCCTGGCGCTGCTCCTAGTCCTCGCCTGGCTCGCCACGCGACGATGGGCCAAGCGCAGCCGAGAGCACGCTCTCGACTGAAGCGGCCACCGATCGGCCGCGCAGCCGGGTACGGTGGCCGCATGACCGAGCGCAAGCTGGGACCCGCGGAGGCGGCGAACCTCGGTGAGCCGAGCGAGCCACGGCCGGCAGCTTCAGTGGTGCTGCTGCGGCGCGGCGGCAAGCACGGCGATCGGGCGCTCGAAGTGCTTCTCCTCAAGCGCACCGAGAAGGCGAGGTTCATGCCGGGTGTTTGGGTCTTCCCCGGCGGTGGCATTGACGAGTGCGACGGCGAGGGTGAGGCCGCCTACCGCGCCTGCGCGCTGCGGGAGCTGCGCGAGGAGGCGGGGATCGAGCTGCCGCGGGGCGAGGAGCTGGTCCTCTTCTCGCGCTGGATCACCCCCGAGGTCATCTCGCGGCGCTTCGATGCCTGGTTCTTCCTGGCACTGGCGCCGGCCCACGCGCCGCCCCAGCCCGACGGCGTCGAGACCGTCGAGGCCGCCTGGTTCGAGCCGGCCGCCGCGCTCGAGGCCCAGGCCGCCGGCGATCTCGTCCTCGCCTTCCCGACCGTCCACCAGCTCGAGGCCCTGAGCGAGTTCCGCACCTCAGAGGAGGCGCTGCGCGCCTATCGAGAGCGCGCCGTCGCGCCGATCCTCCCCAAGGTGGTCGGCACCGAGGAGGACCACCGCGTCGTTCTGCCCGGCGACCCGGATTACCCAGCCTGAGCCTGGCCCGGAAACAGCGCCAGGCCGGCGTGCCAGGGACCGGGCGGGTAGGTGTGCACACCGCTCTCGTCCATCTCCCCCTGCAGCCGCTCGAATAGGTTGCCGGCGTTCTTCAGCGCCTCCCGCAGCTCCGCCTCGCTGCGCTCGCGCAGCTGCCAGAGGAACCAGAGCTGGCGGTCGTTGACGCCGAAGTCGACCTCGCCGCTCATCGTCGTCGTCCAGCTGAGGAAGCCGGGACTGAACAGCTCGCGCAGCTGGACGGCGTCGTAGTCGCGGGTCACCGTCGCCTGGAAGCGGCGGTTGAACTCGATCGACTCGAACTCGACCTTGCGCGCCAGCCGCTGCGTCACCCGCTCGCGGCCCTCGATTGACTCGACGTTGAAGGCCGGCACCACCTTGGCCAGGTCAGGCATGTGCGCCTTGGCGAGCAGGGCGCCGGGCAGGATTGCCTTGGCGAGAAAGCCGCCGGCCTCGCGCTCGTCGGCGTCGCAGCATGCCCCCCAGAAGCCTTCGGCGAGCTCGCCCGTCAGTCGGTTGGTGCCGCCGACGCAGAGCGCCACCGGGCCGTCTTTCGGGTTGATCCCCCCGACCGGCTCATAGGTCAATCCATTGCGCTCGCCGTAGCGGCGCACGGTCTCGGCCCATTCCTGCGCTTCGCCCCTCGCGCTCATGCCGCGATCCTAGGCAGGTAGGATGGTCGCGTGACCATCGCCATCATCGTGGTCGTCGCGATCATCGTCATCGCGGTCCTCTACTTCATCGGCAAGCGCAACTCGATCATCGCCGCGCGCAACCGGGTCGACGAGTCGTGGAGCGGGATCGACATCCAGCTGAAGCGCCGCCACGACCTGGTGCCGAACCTGGTCGAGACCGTCAAGGGCTACGCCTCGCACGAGAGCGAGGTCTTCGAGAAAGCGACGAAAGCGCGGGCGGAAGCGATGTCGGCGCGGAGCGTCGGCGACACCGCCCAGGCCGAGCAGCAGTTGACCGGCGCCCTTACCGACCTGCGTGCCGTCGCCGAGAACTACCCACAGCTGCGCGCCACCGAGAACTTCCAGCAGCTGAGCCGCACGCTCAACCAGCTCGAGGACGAAATCCAGGCAGCACGACGCATCTACAACTCCAACGTGCAGGCTTACAACACGGACATCCAGCAGTTCCCCGGCTCGGTCATCGCCAACAGAGGCGACTTCAAGGAGCGCGAGTTCTTCGAGATCGAAGACGCCTCCCAGCGCGAGCCGGTCGCGGTCAGCTTCGACAAAGACTGACTGGGCATAGACTTTTTAACCATGGAGGCGACCAAGGAAGCGACCCTGTGGATCTGCGAAAGCTGCGGGTTCATCTACGACCCCGCGGTCGGCGATCCCGACGGTGGAATCCCGCCCGGAACGGCCTTCGAGGAGATCCCCAAAGACTGGTTCTGCCCGGTCTGCGGAGCGCGGACCAGCGACTTCCGCCCTCTAGAGCCGGGCGAGGCCTGAGAGCCGGCCTGGGCAGGGCCTTCCGCTTAACTTTTTCCGAAGACCCATCCCGGCTGTTCGCCAGCGGAGGCGCGGAAAAAGTACAAGACGCTCCAGGCCCCACCCAGGCCGTCGCCCGAGCGCAACCGAGCATCTAGGCTTACTCAGATGCATGACTACGACTGGATAGTCGTCGGATCGGGCTTTGGGGGCTCGGTTTCAGCCTTGAGGCTGGCCGAAAAGGGCTACAGCGTCGCCGTGATCGAGTGCGGCAAGCGCTTCGACGACAAGGATTTCCCGAAGTCGACCTGGGACCTGCGCCGCTACTTCTGGGCGCCGCGGCTCGGGCTGCGCGGCATCTTCCGGCTGAGCACCTTCAAGGACGTCGCCGTGGTCAGCGGCTCCGGCGTCGGCGGCGGCAGCCTCGGCTACGCCAACACCCTCTACGTCCCGCCCTCGCCCTTCTTCGAGGACCCCCAGTGGGCCGACCTCGCGGACTGGCAGCGTGAGCTCGCCCCCCACTACGAGACGGCCAAGCGGATGCTCGGCGTCGTGGTCCACACCGATGACGACGCCTCCGACCAGCTGCTGCGCGAGTTCGGCGAGGAGATCGGGGTCGGTGACACCTACACCAAGACCCCGATCGGGGTCTTCCTCGGCGAGGAGGGCAAGACGGTCGCCGACCCCTACTTCGGCGGTGAGGGACCCGAACGCACCGGCTGCACGCACTGCGGCCGCTGCATGGTGGGCTGCCCGGTCGGCGCCAAGAACACGCTGGTCAAGAACTACCTCTGGTTCGCAGAGCGCCACGGCGCCCAGGTCTTGCCCGACCGGCTCGTCACCGACATCCGCCCCCTCGGCACCGACGGCCGCGATGGCTACGCGGTGACGAGCGAGCGCTCAGGGATGTTCCGCGGCCGTGGCCGCCGCACGATCACGGCCCGCGGCGTCGTCGTCGCCGCCGGCGCGCTGGGCACCAACAAGCTGCTGCAGCGCTGCCGGCTCGGCGGCTCGCTGCCGAAGATCTCGCCGCGGCTCGGCGAGCTGGTCCGCACCAACAGCGAGATGATCCTCGCGGTCACGGTCCCCGAGGACTATCCCGACGACCTCACCAGGCGGGTCGCGATCAGCTCCAGCATCTATCCCGACCCGCACACTCACATCGAGACGGTCAGCTACGGCCACTCCGGCGACTCGATGAGCACCCTCTACACCCTGCTGGTCGGCGACGGCACCCGCGCGACCCGCCCGCTCAAGCTGCTCGCCCAGGTCCTCCGCCACCCGGTCAGGTTCGCCAAGACCCTGTGGCCGAAAGGCTGGTCGCGCCGCACGATCATCCTGCTCGTCATGCAGACGCTCGACAACGCGATCGCGCTGCGGCCGAAGCTGAAGCGCAATGGCGAGGTGCGGCTGCAGACCGAGCAGGACCCGGAGAAACCGAACCCCACCTTCATCCCGGTGGCCAACGAAGCTGCCGAATGGCTGGCCGAGCGCACCGGCGGGGTCGCCCAGAGCTCGGTCACCGAGGCGCTGATGAACATCCCGACGACCGCCCACATCCTCGGCGGCGCGGTGATCGGCCACGGCCCCGAGGTTGGCGTCGTCGACGCCAACCAACGCGTCTTCGGCTACGAGAACCTGCTGGTCTGCGACGGCGCCGCGGTCCCCGCCAACGTCGGCGTCAACCCCTCCCTGACCATCACCGCCCTCGCCGAGCACGCGATGAGCCAGGTGCCCCCGAAGGAGGGAAGCGAGGCTCGCCCTCTCCCCGAAGCGGCGCGGCCGGCAGTCGCTTCTTAGCTCAGCGAGAGACGAGCGGGCAGCGGTGTCCGGACGAGTCCGGTGGGGGTGAAGCGTCTTGTACTTTTTCCGCGCTGCGGCCCACGGACGGCCGCGACGGGTCTTCGGAAAAAGTTAAGCGGAACCCCCGCCGGACTCATCCCCCGGGCTAACCCGCGTAACGCTCTCCCACGTAGTCCCAGTTCACCACGTTCCAGAAGGCGTCGATGTATTCGGGACGCTTGTTCTGGTACTTCAGGTAATAGGCGTGCTCCCAGACGTCGCAGCCGAGCAGCGGCGTCTTGCCATCGGAGATCGGCGAGTCCTGGTTCGGGGTCGAGACGATCGCCAGGCCGGAGTCGTCGGAGACCAGCCAGGCCCAGCCGGAGCCGAAGCGGGCGATGCCGGCGGCTTTGAACTCGTCCTTGAAGGAGTCGAAGGAGCCGAACTTGTCGTCGATTGCGCTGGCCAGGTCGCCACCGGGGGCGCCGCCGCCGTCGGGGCTGAGCATCTGCCAGAAGAGGGTGTGGTTGGAGTGGCCGCCGGCGTTGTTGCGGACCGGCCCCTGCTTGTCGGACGGCAGGCTGTCGAGATTGCGCAGGACGTCCTCGACGTCGCGGTCGGCCCACTCGGTCCCCTCCAGGGCGGCGTTGGCTTTGTCGACGTAGGCCTGGTGATGTTTGTCGTGGTGGACGCGCATCGTCGCCTCGTCGATGTGAGGCTCCAGCGCGTCGTAGGCGTAGGGCAAGTCGGGTACCGAGAAAGCCATCTGTTGCGTCTCCTTCGTCGTGTTCGCAGTCGCCTGGAGCCTAGTGCGCGCCGCGTTTTTCCTGCCGCCCCGCCGGGTAACCGCTCACTGTCCGACCGCAACCGGACTGATAGATCACCGCACGGCCCGTTTAAGGCTCAAGGGCGGTTCTCGACAGCAGGTACCGTCCAGCGTCACCCATGCCAGCCCAGCGGCCAAGAGAGGAGAGCGAGCCGACGCCCAGCCCGGGCGCAGGCGAGCGCCTGGCGGGGGAAGCCGAGCTCTGGCGGCGCTTCGCCAAGACGCGCGACCCGGCGATCCGTGAGGAGCTGGTGCGGCGCAACCTGCCCTTCGCGAAGCGCCTGGCGCTGCGCTACAGGGGCGCCAGCGAGTCGTTCGACGATCTGCTGCAGGTCGCCAACCTCGGCCTGATCAACGCGATCGACCGCTTCGACCCCGAGCGCGAGATCCCCTTTACCGCCTTCGCCTCGCCGACCATCCTCGGCGAGCTCAAACGCCACTTCCGCGACCGCGTCTGGACGGTGCGCGTGCCGCGCGGCCTCCACGACCTGATGGCCGAAGTCGACAAAGCGATCACCGAGCTGACCAAGGAGCTGCAGCGCTCGCCCTCGGTGGCCGAGATCGCCGAGCGGCTCGAAGTCGAGCAGACCGACGTGCTCGAAGTGCTGGAGGCAAACCACAACCGGCGGCCGCTCTCGCTCGACCGGCCGGCCGGCAGCGAAGACGGCGACGAGGCGCCGCCCGCCGAGTGGGTCGGCTCAGAGGACGAGGGCTTCGAGCTGGTCGAGGGTCGCATCGCCCTCGACGCCGCCCTCCCCTACCTGGACGAGCGCGAGCGCCTGGTGCTCAAACTCCGCTTTGCCGAGGACATGACGCAGTCGCAGATCGCCGAGCGGATCGGCCACTCGCAGATGCATGTCTCCCGCATCCTGCGGCGCGCCCTCGCCCGCATCCGCGAGCAGATCAGGGAGCAGCAGCAAAGCGAATGACGAGGTACTCGCCGTCGTCGGACTGATCGACGGTGAGCTCGTCGGCGAGCGCCTCGAGCGAGCCGCCGACGTCGGGCACTTCCAGCTCCCTGCGGATCTTGTCGGCGGCGCCGGGGTCCATCGGGCCGAGCCGCAGCTCGATCGCTCCCTCGCGATCCTCGAGCCCGAGGCGGACCCGTCCGTCGTTGAAGTGCGAGGGCGCCGCGGCGGCGATCGCATCGGTGACCAGGACAGCGTCGGAGACGCGGTCGATCGAGAGGTCGCGGCGGGCGGCGAGAGCGCCGACCATCCTGGTGAGGACAGGCGCCAGCAGCTCGGGACGATCGGTGACCAGCTCGGTGCTGTCCGTCCGCGGTTCGAGCGTCACCAGGTCACCGCGCCCGTCGACGCCGCCGCCCTTCAGCGGCAGCCGCATCGTCACGACGGTCCCCTGGTCGAGCCCGCCCGAGATCGCGAAGCTGCTCGACAGCGCCGCGATCAGCGATAGGCCGAGCCGCAGGCTGGGCTGGTCGGGCTTAACCTCGGCCTGCGGGCGCATCCCCGAGCCCTTGTCGCGGACGACCACGGTCAGTCCGTCGTTGTCGGGCCTCGCTTCGACGCTGAGCGGGCCCGGCTCGCCCGGATAGGCGTGCGCGACCACGTTCATGCAGGCCTCGGTGACGACCGTCTTGAGGTCGGCGAGGCCGGGTTCGTCCATGCCGATCTCCTCGGCCAGACCGGCCAACGCGTGGCGGATCACAGCGACGTTCTCGGCCTTCGCGGGCAGCATCATCTGCAGCCCCGTCGGCTTGTCGCTAGTCGTCGGGCTATTGGGCATGGACGTAAGTTCCCGGCGGGGAGACGCTCCCGCGGCGCCGAGCATAATTGCCCGGCACTCGGACCATCGTTACCCCCGCCCCCGCCTGGCGAAACCGCACCCCGGACGGGGATTCGTTCGATAGCATCGCGCCCGTGAGCCCGGCGCCTTTCGACGTCCAGAGCGAGGAGCTCGACAACGGGATTTGCGTCTTCACGGTGCGTGGCGAGCTCGACATGAACACCGCTCCCCAGCTCGAGCAGGCACTCGAGGCGGCGCTCGCAGACGAGGAAGCCGCCATCATGCTCGACCTCTCGGATTGCGAATTCATCGACTCGACCGGGATCGCCCTGATCGTGCGGACCTGGCAGCGACTCGACCGTGACGCGGGCAACGGCGGCAAGGGCAAATTCGTGCTCTGCTGCGTGAACCACCAGGTCCGGCGCCTGCTCAAGATCACCGGCGTCGAATCGTCGATCTCCCTGCACGAACAGCGCGACGCGGCGCTGAGCGCGTTGCGCGGCTGAGCGACGGGCCGACTTCGCCTCACTGGCGGGCGCCAACCCCGCTACGCAACTCGCCGAGGCGAGCGGGGCCACCGGTCTCGCGATCGAGCGGCGGCGTCTCCATCCCCTCGGCATGCCGCACTCCCGCGAGCAGCTCGAGCAGGGCTTCGACCGCATCGACACGTGGCTGCCAGCCGAGCTCCACGCGCGCCCGGGTGCTGTCCAGCAGTGGCACCTTGAGCGCCATGTCGAGCCAGCCGGGCGGCGAGGGCTGCAAGCGCAGCTTCCAGCTCCAGTCGACAAGGGCGCGGGCAACACGGGGCTGCACGTCGAGCGGCCGGGCGCCGAGCGCCTCGGAGAGCCGCTCGGGATCGAGCACCGGGTCGGCGGCCAGGTTGAAGGCGCCACGGACGTCCCGCACCACCGCTTGGCGGTAGGCCTCGCCGACGTCGAGTGAGTGGACGGCCTGAAAGCGCAGGCCGGCGATCCGTGGCACGACCGGGATCAGGCGGGGGTGGATGAGGAAGCTGGGAAGGAAGGGTCCGACGAAGAGACGGCGGATCTCGCTTGCAGCCTCACCCTTGAAGATCAGCGCCGGGCGCAGCCGTACCACGCGGATCTCCGGGTGCCGCGTCTCGAAGCCGTCGAGCAGCGCCTCGACCGCCGCCTTGTGGCGCGAGTAGAAGGAGGTCGGGATCCCCGTCGTCGGCCACGACTCGTCGACGGCGCGGTCCTTGGGGCCCGGCCCGTAGGCCCCGACCGAGGAGGCGTAGACCAGGGCCGGGACGTCCGCCTCCGCGGCGGCCTCGAAGACCCGCTCGCTGCCCTCGACGTTGATCCGCTCGAGCGTCGCTTCGTCGCGCGAAGGCTGGATCGCCCAGGCGAGGTGGATCACGGCGCTGGCGCCGCGCAAGGAGTCGACAAGGGCCCGGCGGTCGGCGACGTCCGCCTCGACCCAGCGCGTCTTGGGCATCTTCAGCGCCGGCGTGCGCCGCGCCACCCCGACGATCTCCTCGACCAAGGGCTCGCGCCCCAGCGCGTCCAGCACGCTGGTGCCGACGTTGCCGGTCGCCCCGATCACCACGACTCGCTGGCCCATGCGACGCGTATTCCCTCGCCGCGGCGAGGGAAACCCGGATGTCCCGACTCAGCCCTCGGCGCCGGTGTCTGTGTGAGAGGCGCCGACTCGGCTTTGACTCAGGCGAGCCGCGCTGCCTGGGGCCGGCGAGTCCTTCTTCGATGCCGAACAGCGCTCTCATGCTCGCAAAGCTGGGTCGCGGCCCAGATCGAATAATGGCGGCGCCGCGCCGGCGAGCCGGCACTGGACGAAATGACGAACGGAAGCTAACCTTTTCGGGCTGGGCCGCACCGGGGCACTGGACTCGGCGCGACACGCTCCTAATAGCGGCACTGGAAACGCCCTCAACCGGCGCTTCCAGGGCCACGGTTCAACAATCTGCCTGGCCAGGAGAATTTGTGGAGATACGAGGGAGCATGAGAGAGACGCTGGACGGCGGCCTCCGGCTGAGGACCACCGAAGAGGACTCGATCTGCACGCTGGCGCTTGCCGGCGAGCTCGACATGGCCAACGGGCCGGCCTTCACCGCCGAGCTGGCGCGGCTGGAGGCGTCGGGGGCCCCGGTCAAGATCGACCTGAGTGAGCTGGAGTTCATCGACTCGACCGGGATCGCGATTCTGGTTGCCGCCTACCAACGGCTCGACCGGCGCCTTCAGCTCGTACCGAGCCGGGCACGCGGAGTGCGGCGGGTGATCTCGTTGACCGGTCTCGACACGGCCCTGCCGTTCGCCCCCTCGCTCAACGGCAACAGCTAGTCAACCGGGTACTCCCGTCAACCGGTGAAGGCCGGGCGCAGAGCCCGCAGCTGAGCCAGCACCGCGTCGGTCTCGATCTCGAGCAGGCCCGGGTCGACCTCCTCCCCGTGCGGGTCTCCGATCCGACCCTCCCAGAGCACCCGGTGGATCGGGCGCTGGTCGGGCGGCCCCCACTGGCGCGGCGAGGTGGGCCCGAAGAGGAGGACTGAGGGAACCGAGAGGGCCGTCGCGAGGTGTGCGACGCCGGTATCGCCGCAAACCAGGACCTCCGCGGCAACGAGGAAGGCGGCCAGGGTACGGACATCGGTGCGGCCGACGATCTCGTGGCCGGGGTCGAGTCCCGCCTCGGCGGCTATCCAGCGGGCCAGCCCGATCTCCTTGCGGCTCCCCGTGACGAGCACTTCGCGCCCCTGCTCGCGCTCGTGGCGGGCGATCTCGGCCCAGCGCTCAGGCGGCCAGCGGCGCGAGGCGCTGGCCGCGCCGGGATGGATCAAGGTCGCCCCCTCCGCCCACGCGGGCAGCTCGACTTCGGGCCGCTCGATCTCGAGCTCGCCGGGGTCCGCCTCGATCCCGAAACGGCCAAGCAGGCGGCACCAGCGGCTCGCCTCGTGCTCCTCGGGGTCCCACTCGGGCATGGCCGTCGTCTCGGCGACCGCGTCGTTGCGAAAGGCGATCAGCCGGCCCGGCCCTGTGGCCAGCAGCAGCCGGTGACTCTGCGGTCCTGCCCCGTGCAGGTTGACGGCAACGGCCGGTTCCCGTGGCAGCCGCTCGGGATCCGCTTCCAAGCCGGCGATACCGACGAGACCGTGCAGGCACGGCTCCCCTGCCTCGCGGATCAACGGCAGCAGCGGCTCCAGCCAGCCGGGAGCCGCGAGCACCCGGCGCTGCTCCGGGAAGGCGCGGGCGATGCCGCGCAGCGCCGGCACCGCGGTCAGCAGGTCCCCGAGCCCGAGCGCCCGCAGGACGGTTACGGCCACGAGGTCTCCGTGGAAGGACAGAAGAGGGCATGGCGCAGCTCGACGCCCGGCGGGCGACTGAGCGCGAAGACGACCGCCTCGGCGACCTCCTCGGGCGGCGACAGCCTGGCGTCCGGCGGCGGCTTGTACCGCTCGTCGCGGCCGTCGAAGAAGGCGGTGTCCATTCCGCCCGGCGTCAGCAGGGTCACCCCGACTTTGCCGGCGGTCTCGGCGGCGAGCGCCTGCGTGAACCCGACCACGCCGAACTTGCTGGCGCAGTAGGCGGTGGCGTCGGGGAAGCCGCGGATGCCAAGGGTGGAGGCGACGGTGACGACCCGGCCGTGCGAGTCGACCAGCGCCGGCAGCGCCGCCCGCACCACCGCCGCGGTGCCGAGCAGGTTGACCGCGACGACCCGGTTCCAGGTCTCCACGGGGACGCCGTCAAGCGGCCCGCAGGCATCCATCCCACCCGCCGTCACGACCCCGTCGAGGCCGCCGTGGGCCTCGATCACCTGCCGCGTCGCCGCTTCGGCCTTCTCCGTGTCGGCGAGATCCACCTCGACCGACTCGATCCCCTCGATCGGCCGTAGGTCGAAGCCGATCGCGGTGCCGCCCTCGCGCTCGACCGCAACCGCGACGGCACGGCCGAGCCCGGAGGCGGCGCCGGTGACGATCACCGTCCCGTCAGCGCTCGACACGGGCGCCCACCTCCTCGATCAGCCGCGTCGTCGAGCGGCCCTCCAGGTACGGCAGGATCGCGATCCTGCCGTCCCACGAGGCGACGGCCTCGGCCTCGGGCAGCTCGCCGGCCTCGTAGTCGCCCCCCTTCGCCCAGACGTCCGGCTTCAGCAGCCGCAGCGCCTCGTCGGGGACCGGCTCGTCGAAGATCGCCACCTCGTCGACGCAACCCAACGCCTTCAGCATGGTCGCCCGCTCCAGCTCGCCCACCAGCGGGCGCTCCGGGCCCTTGAGGCGGCGCACCGAGCGATCGCCGTTGAGCAGGACGACGAGGCAGTCGCCGAGCGCCCGGGCGGCCTCGAGCGTGCGCACGTGACCGACGTGGAGGAGGTCGAAGCAGCCGCCCGTGGCGACGACGCGGCCCCCCTGCGCCCGCACCCGCGTCGCGACGGCGAGGGCTGGAGCGATCGAGTGCGGCGAGGCGCCGACCCCGCGCAAGTCGAGCGCATCCGACTTTCTCCCCCCCAGAGGGTGGAGAAAGTCGGATGCGCGGTCGGAGGTGGCAAGGCGTCGCGATCCACTTGCCGCGACGAATTCGCGCGCCGCCATCACCGCGGTCGCGACCGCCTCCGGACGACCCGCACCGGCGCCTAGTGCCGCGGCCGCCGCAACGGCGAAGCGATCCCCGGCGCCGCAGGGATCGCCCTCCGCGGCCGCGCATGGGAACTTGCGAGCCGGCTCCCCCTGCATGGCGAGCACGGCGCCCGCGGCGCCGCGCGTGACGCAAACCGCCTCGACTCCCCAGACGGCAGCCAAAGCCCGCGCCAGCTCGCCAGGATCGCGCCCCCGGTTGCGGTCGGGATGCGGCGCCAAGCGGCTCGCCTCGTCGAGGTTCGGGGTCGCCAGCGTCGCGCCTGGCAGCGGCGCCGAGCCGCGCGGGTGCGGGTCCCAGACCAGGGGCCGGCCGGGAAGACGTGCGGCGAGCGCGGCGCGCACCAGCTCGTGCGAGGCGACGCCGCGGCCGTAGTCGGAGACGAGGATCGCGTCGGCCCACTCGAGCGCCCTGCGCATCCCGTCGCGGTTGCGCGCCAGGACCGGCGAGTCGGTGCCGCCGGTATCGAGGCGCAGCCGCGGCTTCCCCTCCTGCAGCAGTCGCACCTTTTGCGGGGTGAGGCCGCGCAGACCGAGATCGACCAGTCGCACTCCCGCCAACGCCAGTGCGCTCGCCAGCTCGGCACCCGCCTGGTCGTCGGCCAGGGCCGCGATCAGCGTCACCTCGTGGCCCTCGGCGGCGGCGATCGCCGCCGCCAGGCCGGCCCCTCCGGGGCGGATTCGCGTCTCGTGTTCGTCGAGCACCGGAGCACCCGAGTCCGGCGCGACGCGATCGATCTTGCCTTCGACGTCGCGGTCGAGCAGGGCGTCGCCGACGATGACCAGCCGCGCGCTCAACGTACGGCCTGCCTAACGCTCGGGAGCTGCCGAACCGGGGCGGCAGCCGGAGCGCCGCTGTCGACGCCGTCGAGCTGGCCCACGCTGCGGTCGACCGCAGCGCAGACCAGGTGCAGGGCGACCAGCTGGAGCTCCTGGACCGTCGCGCTCGAGCCGACGTCGAGGGCCATTGCCTCGTCGCAGGCCTCGGCGAGCGGATTGGGACGCGGACCGGTCATGGCCCAGGTGACCAGGCCGAGCCGGTTCGCCGCCTCCACCGCCCGCAGCAGGTTCTCGCTGCGGCCGGAGGTGCTGAAGGCGACGAGCACGTCGCCGGCCCGTCCGTGCGCTTCGACCTGACGGGCGAAGACCTCCTCGATTCCGTAGTCGTTGCCTATCGCGGTCAGACTGGAGGTGTCGGCGTGCAGGGCGATCGCGCTGAGCGGCCGCCGCTCGCCCTGGAAGCGTCCGACCAGCTCCGCGGTCAGGTGCTGCGCCTCGGCGGCGCTGCCGCCGTTGCCGGCGGCGAGCAGCCGGGCGCCGGAGAGCAGCCGTTCGCCCAGCCACTCGCCCCAGGCATCGAGCCGCGGCCGCTCGGCCTCGAGCGCCGCGATGCCGCTTCCCAGCGCCGCCAGGTGCGCCTCGCTGCCGGCCGGCTGCTTGTTGGCGCGCCTCCGTCCTGACACGCGACCGGCGAGAACCTGCTCGTAGGCTTGGAGTACCTGGCTGCCGACCCGTCGCCAGTCGTAGAGGCGGCGGGCGCGTTTGGCGCCGGCCCTGCCGTAGGCGCGGCAGCGCTCGCGGTCGGCGAGCAGGTCGAGCGCCGCTTCGGCGAGTCGCTCCGGGTCGCGGGGCGGCACGTGGATCCCGGTCTGGCCGTCGACGACGCTGTCGATCATCCCGCCGACGGCGCTGGCGATCACCGGCACGCCGCAGGCCATCGCCTCCAACGGCACGATCCCGAACGGCTCGTACCACGGCACCGAGACGACGGCGTCGGCCGAGCGGATCAGCTCGGGTAGCCGCTCGCGCGGCACGCGCCCTCTCATCTGCACCCGGTCGACGACGCCGTGGCGCTCCGCGAGCTCGGCCAGCCGCCGCGCTTCGGGGTCGCGGTCCAGTGCCTCGCGGGGCGGCCCACCGGCGATCACGAACTCGACGCCGGGCATCCGCGGCAGCGCCTCGATCACGTTGCCAACGCCCTTGCGCCGCACCAGGCGGCCCAGGTAGAGGAGGCGCCTGCGGTCGGGGTCGCGTTGCTCGGCAGGACCGTCGGTGCCGAAGACGTCCAGGTCGACCCCGCACGGCACGACCGCGGTCCGATCGTTCTCAGCGCCCATCCGCATCAGCTCGAAGACCTCGTCGCTGCAGGTGGCGAGCAGGCGGTCGACGCGGGCGACGATCTGCCGCTCGATCTCGAGCCGCTGCGGCGGGCTCGTGTCCATGCCGCCCTGGTAGCGCCGTTTGACCGTGCCGAGCGCGTGGAACGTCTGCACGACCGGCAGCCGCATGCTCTCGGCGGCGAGCAGCGACGCGTGTCCCGACATCCAGAAGTGCGCGTGGACGAGGTCGGGCCGCTCGCGCCGCCAGCTCCGCGCCAGTCCGGCGGCGAACTGGGGCATGTGGGGGAAGAGGTCGTCCTTGGGCAGCTCGACCGCCGGTCCGGCCGGGACGTGCTCGACCTCGACCCCGGGGCACAGCTCGACGCGGCGCGGCAGGGTGGTGTCGTCGCGGCGCGTGTAGACGACGACCTCGCCGCCCCGTCGGGCCAACTCGCGGGAAAGGGCGTCGACGAAGACGTTCTGACCGCCGGCGTCGACGCCGCCCAGGGTGGCCAGCGGGCTGGCGTGCTCGGAGACCATCGCGACCTTCATGCCGTGACCACCTCCAGCAGCCGATCCCAGTCGTCGAGGAAGCGCTGCAGGCCGTAGCGCTCCAAAGCCACCCGGCGAGCGGCCTGTCCGCGCTCCAGCGCCAGGTCGGGATCATCGATCAGCTCGCGCAACCCACGCGAGAGCACGTCGACCCGGGTGGAGAGAATTCCGGCCTCGGGTGGCACAGCCTCGACCGCCTCGGTGGTGGCCAGCACCACGACCGGCATTCCCAGCTGCATCGCCTCGAGCAGCGAGAGCCCGAGCGAGGTCCAGCGGATCGGGTGCAGGTATGCCCGCCGACGCGCCATCTCGGTATGGAGGTCCGCCTGGGGAAGGTTCTCGATCCCGCCCATCTCACCGGCGCCGATCCCGAAGAGGCGCAACGGCACGACGCCGTTCAGCCGCGGCAGCAGATCGGTGCCGGTCACCCGCCAGCGCCGGCTCGGTTCGTTGATCGCCACCGCGGCCTCCGGCAGCTCGCCGGTGTAGCGGTAGCCGGGGTCGACGATGCCGTGCTCGATCACCGCGGTGCGGGTCGAACCGGCATCCCAGAAGAGGTCGTTGAAGTGGGTGACGTGGACGAGCGTGATGTCGTCGCGGTCGGCGGCCGGATGGCGCATCTCTTCGATCCGCCCCTGGGGGGCGTTGTGCTCGACGTAGATGGCGGGCAGGTCGCGCCCGGGACGCCTGCCCAGCCAGCGTTCGACCAACTCCAGCTCGTGGGGGCGCTGCAACAGGACCACGTCGACGTCGGCGTCGGCGAGCTGGTTGGGCGTCAGCTCGAGGGCGGCGTCGGGCCAGTCCCAGGTGCGGGCGCGGCCGAGCCCCTCCGGCCCGCGATCGGAGACGACCGGCAGCAGGTACGTGTGCGGTCCCTGGACCAGCGCCGTCGTCCAGGAGCCGTGCACGTGCCAGAGGAGGATGTTCACGCGACCGCCTCCAGCGAGGTCGGCTTCCCGGCGAGGCGCCCCAGCGCCGCCGCGGCCTGGGTCGCCTCGACCTCGTGCAGGCAGGGGTGACCGGGCACCGGACACGTCGTGGCGCGGCAGCCGGCGCAGGGCACGTCGCGGTAAAGCAGCTCGTGCGGGACCCCCCAAGGCCGCCAGCGGACCGCCGGGACCGTCGGCGCGTACAGGGAGACGACCGGCGTGCCGACCGCTGCGGCGAGATGAGCCGGGCCGGTGTTGGCGACGACGACCGCCTCAGCGCGAGCGAGGACGGCGGCGAGCGAGGAAAAGTCGCAGCGACCGCCGAGGTCGAGCGCGCCGGGCGCGGCGGCCGTGACCGTCGCGGTCAGCTGACGCTCCGCCGGCGCGCCGGTCACGACAAGGCGCCGGCCCTCGGCAGCGAGCAGCGCGGCGAGCTCCACCCAGCGCCGTGGCTCCCAGGCGCGAGCGCTCACCGAAGCGCCGGGGTGCAGGACGACGAAGGGCTCGGCCGGCAGCTCCGGTGCTCCGGCCTCGAGCTTCACGGCGAGCCTGCCGTCGTCATCGTCGGGCAGCGGATAGCCCGCCGCCTCCGCCAGCGAGAGCGCCCGTTCCACCTCGTGGATCTCGTCGTCGACCCGGTGGCGGACGTCGAGCAGCGAGCCTGGGTAGTCGACCGGGATCGCGACGATGCACGACACCCCGGCGAGTCGCAGCAAGAGCGCGGTCGGCAGCGGACTCTGGTGGAAGGAGGTGAAGATCACCGCCTGCCGCGGGGCCCGACGCCGCACCTCGTCGATCAACACCTGGCATTCCTCGACGCGGATCGGCGGCGGCTCGGGATCGATCCAGGGGGCGAGGTGGACGATGACGTCGTCGACCCCCGGCAGCAGCCGCGCCGCCGCCTCGCCGCGCGGGCCGCAGAGGAGGGTGAGCGGCCCGTCAGCGCCGGCGGAGATCGCCCGCAGCGCCGGGCCGGCGAGCAGCACGTCGCCGAGGCTGTCCTGCCTGACGGCAAGCACTCCGCCGGTCATCGGCGTCCTTCCATGACCCGCTCGACCGCGGTCTCGATCGAGGCCGCGGTAGCCGGGGCCATCCGCACGTCCTCGGCTTCGGTTCGCGGCGTCGGCACCAGGACCGCGGCCGCACCGGCCGCCTGGGCTGCCTGCACGTCTGCCGCGATGTCGCCAATTACGAGGCAGCGGTCGGGGCTGACCCCGAGCCGCTCGGCCGCCTCCAGCACCAGTCCCGGCCGCGGCTTGCGGCACTCGCAATCGTCCTCGGGGGTGTGCGGGCAGTAGAGCCAGGCCCCGACCGGACCGAGCAGCTCCTCGGCGCGGCGGTTTACCGCCTCGACTTGCTCGGGCTCGATGAAGCCGCGGCGCACGCCGCTCTGGTTGCTGACCACGGCAACCGGGGTGCCGCTGGCGCGCAGCCGCTCCAGCGCCCGCCGCGCTCCCGGCAGGGGCGCGACCTTGCCGGGGTCGCCGTTGTAGGGGACGTCGAAGAGCAGGGTGCCGTCGCGGTCGAGCAGGACCGCCGCCGGCGGCTCGGGGCGCGGTCGACGCGCGGCTCGCGGCGGGCCGCCGCGCAGCAACAGGACCGGCAGTCGCAACGCTCCCCAGACCCGGTAGGCGGAGGCGGCAAGCGGCAGAGCGGCGCTGGTCGCGAGCATGCGGCCGACCTCGGCCCGGTCGCGAGGCCCCGGGGCGATCCTCGCTGCCGCCAGCTCGGCGGTGAGGCCAAGCCAGGCGGTGGCACCCGCCGCCGCAGCGCGCCGATGCCCACGGGCCGCGGCGAGGCCCGCGGCGAGCAGCACCGCGGTGGGGGCGAGGTGACGTCGCTGGCGGCCACGCGGCGCCCGGCCCCAGCGCCGCCAGTGGCGACCGTGCAGCGCGCCCATCAGGACGTCGTCGGCATTGCCGCGCTGCTTACCGACGCTGGTCCAGAAGCCGGCCGGTCCGACCGGGTGCTCGCAGCAGCGCTCCCCCCTGACGATCTGCCAGCCGCCGCGCAACAGCCGCAGCGCGAAGTCGGTGTCCTCGCGATAGGGGCCGCGGAAGCGCTCGTCGAATCCGCCGGCCGCAGCCAGCGCCTCGCGGCGAACGGCGAGGTCGGCGCTGATCCAGGCGGCGCCTTCCAGGCCGGCGACGTTTCGCTCCCAGTCGGTGGGCCGGCGGTCACTCGGCAGCGGCACCCGCAGGCGTCCCTGGCTCGCCGCGACGCCGGCGGCGAGGCCGGCGAGGTCCGCATGAAGGCGGCGCGCCCAGTCGGGGTCGGGGACTACGTCGTCGTCGAGGAAGACGACCCATTCGGCGCTGGTTCGCCGCCAGCCGGCGTTGCGCGTTGCTGCGGGCCCGCGCCGCTCGCGATCCTCGGCGACGACGAGCTCACCGAGCTCGTCGAGCTGCGGCGCCAGCGCCGCGAGCAGGCGGTCAAGCGATGGCCGCCCCGCGGTCGGAACGACGATGTCCACCTGTCGCGCCGGCGGCTCCATTTAACCCAGGCTTGACGCCAGCGCCGCTCCGGACTCCGCCTCGCGGCGGTGGTTGAAGAAGCGCCTGCGGGAGACGAGGAACGGACCGATCGCGAGGAAATCAATCGGTGCCGACCCAAAGCACTCCAGAGCGTCGCGTGGGTCGTCGACCATTGGCCTACCGGCCGTGTTGAGGCTGGTGTTGATCACCACCGGGACCCCCGCGTGCCGCTCGAACTCGGCCAGCATGCGAGCGACGAGCGGCTCGGCGGAAGGCTCGACCGTCTGGGCCCGGGCCGTCCCGTCGACGTGCACCGCCGCCGGAATTCGGTCGGCCCAGCCGGGCCGCACCCGGTGGGTGAAAAGCATGTAGGGGCTCGGGATCGGCCCGTCGAAGATCTCGGTTGCACGCGACGCCAGCACCATCGGCGCAACCGGCCGGAACTGCTCGCGGCCCTTGATCTCGTTGAGCCGCTCGAGGTTGGCCGGGTCGCGGGGATCGGCGAGCAGGCTGCGGTGCCCGAGTGCCCGCGGCCCCCACTCGCCGCGGCCCTGGTGCCAGGCGACGATCTCATTTGCCGCGAGCCGCTCGGCGACCGCGGCGCCGATGTCCTCGCAGCGCTCGAAGGGGACGGCGGCTCCGCGCAGCCAAGCTTCGAGCTCCTCGTCGCTCCACTCCCGGCCGAGCGCCGCGCTTGCCATCGGTCGTGCCGGCACGCCGAGCCGCTCCGAGACGTGGGTCGCGGCGCCGAGCGCCGTGCCGGAGTCGCCGGCCGCGGGCTGCACCCAGATCTCGTCGAAGGGTCCCTCGCGCAGCAGTCGCGAGTTGGCGACGCAGTTCAGCGCGACGCCGCCGGCCATCGCCAACCGCCGCTCCCCCGTGCGCGCCGCGAGCCACTCGCAGAGCTCGAGCAGGACCTCCTCGAGCCGCGCCTGCACGCTCGCCGCGAGATCGGCATGGCGCGGCGTCCAGCGCTCGCCGTTCCTGAGCCGCGGAGCGAGCTCGCCCCACTCGATGCCGCGCGCGAGAAAGCCGCCCTCGCCGTCGGGGCGCATCCGGTCGCGCAGCTCTCCCAGCATCGCGGGCCGCCCGTAGGAGGCCATCGCCATCACCTTGTACTCGTCGGAGGAGCGGCGGAAGCCGAGGTGGTCGGTCAGCTCCTCGTAGACGAAGCCGAGCGAGTCCGGCAGCCGCTGCGCCGCGACTATCTCGAGCTGCCCCTCCCGACGGTGGCCGGCCAGGTGGGAGGCGACCTCGCCACGCCCGTCAAGGACGAGCACGGCACAGGACTCGAAGCCGGCGGCGTGGTACGCGGAGGCGGCGTGGGCGACGTGATGGGGAACGAACCAGGTGCGCTCCGGATCGAAGCCGGGCAGCGACGTCTTCAGGAAGCGCGGCGCGCGGCTGGCGAAGGTGGTGCGCAGGTCCTCCCAGGGATCGCCGGTCGCCGCCTCGCCGCCGGCCAGCGCGGGGTCGTAGGAATAGGCGACGGCATCGAGGTCGGCCGGCTCGATACCGGCCCGCTCGAGGCACCATAAGGCGGCTCGCTCGGGCAGCTCCCAGGTCGAGAAGGCGACGGGCGGCTTACCGTGCTTGCGCCTGCTGAAGCGCTCCTCTTCGGCGGCGGCGACGATCTCGCCGTCGAGAACCAGCGCCGCGGCGCTGTCGTGGAAGACGGCATTGACCCCGAGAACGGCCGTGCGCACGGTCCTTCCCTTGCGGGCTGGAGAACGACTCCCCATGTTCGCGACTACCCCTGAGCGAACCGCCTACAAACCGGTTCCCCTTTTCCCCTGCTCAGGAAGGATCAGACCGCGATCGCCGAGAACTGCTCGAAGGCGTTCTCGAGGTCCGGGTAGACCTCGCCGCGCACGAAGCGGTCGTCGCGGACCGCCCAGATCCACGCCAGCGGCATGTCCCGTATCCCCAACTCTCGACTGCGGGCGTAGACCCGGCCGCGGACCAGCAGCCGCCCCTCGCGCTCTTCTACCTGGCTCGGCGTAATCAGCAGCTCTTCCCAGACCCGAGCCGCGTCGGCGAGGTATTCGCGCAGCCCCTCGGGGCCGACGTAGGGGTCCACGCGGCCCACCGCTTCGGCGGTGGCGATCGGGAAGAACTCCATTCGCTCGTCGCAGATGGCGACGATCTCCGCCGTGTCGCGACGGTTGAAGCCGGCGTAGAGCCGCTCGACCAGCTCTCGGTAGTCCTCAGACATCGGGGTCCAGGAGGGGAGCGGACAGGGCCACGGCGCCGGCGCCCGGCGGAGTGGTCGCGACGATCTCACCCGAGTTGCGGGTCAGTGCCAGGATCGCGACGTCGTCGTCGTGGCGGCCGCCGGTGAATGCGTTGAGGGCGGTCTCCAGGCCTCGCATCACCAGCGAGGGATCGCCGGCGCCGCGCAGCTCCTCGTGGAGGCGGTCCTCGCCGAAGCGGCCGTCCTCGCCCTCGGCCTCGGTGATGCCGTCGGTGACGATCACCAGCTGCTGGCCGAGGTCGAGCGAGAACTCCACGACCTCCCAGTGGGCGTCGGCGAAGGCGCCGAGCAGCGGCCCTTTGCCGGTCGCCTCGGACACCGACTCGCCGTGGACGATCAGCGGCGGCGGGTGGCCGGCGACCGCGAGGCGGATCGGCTGGGCGGGATCCTCGCTGATCGAGAGGGCGACGAGGCTGCAGAGCGAGAGGTCGCCGCGCGCCAGCAGCGCCCGGTTGAGCGTCGAGAGCGCCAGAACGGGGTCGCCGGTCAGGGCGGCGGCGGTGCGCAGCGTGTAGCGGGCGATGGCGGTGATCGAGGCGGCGTAGGCGCCGCGCCCCGTGACGTCGCCGATCGCCAGCATCCAGCCGCCAGGAATGCGGAAGGCGTCGTAGAAGTCGCCGCCGACCTCGTTCTCGGCCCCGGCTGGCTGGTACATCGCGCCGATCGACCAGCCGGGGATGTGCGGCAGGGGCGGCGGCAGCAGGCCGCGCTGCAACGTCTCGGCGATCTCGGCCCGCGCCCGCTCGGCCCGCTCGAGGTCGGCGAAGAGGCCGCAGTTGTCGAGCGCCAGCGCCACGCGGCCGGAGAGGATCCAGGCGAAGCGGGCGTCCTCGGCGCGGTAGCGCCGGCCTGAGTGCGCGACGCCCATCGTCAGCACTCCCGTGATCCTGCCCCGCGCGTTGAGCGCCACCGTGACCGCCGAGCGCGAGCCGAGCTTGCGCAGCATCTCCAGGTCGTGCTCGTCGTGGGCAAGCTGCCGGTAGTCGCCGTCCGACATCCGCTCGTAAAACTGGGGGGCGAGCGCCTCGCGGTCCTCGCCGTCGGCCATCCGCTCGGGGATCGATGGCTCCCGACGGCGCAGCCACGGCTCTATCTCCGGGTGCGTACCGGGAGCGACCCGTGCGGCGACGCGTCGGACGCTGCCGTCTTCGGGGAAGACGTCGATCATGCAGAAGTCGGCGACGCTTGGCACGAGGACGTCGCAGATAGCCTCGAAAGTCTGCTCGAGCGACCCCCCCGCGTCGGAGACCGCAGCGATCTCGGTAAGCACGCGAAAGCGCCGGCTCGCCTTGCGTTCGCGGGCGATCAGGATGGCGAATGCCCCCAGTCCGACGAGTGAGCCGATCACCCCGATTGAAATCTCGATCCAGCCCATGCTCTCCCGCATCGCGCCTCCACCTCACCGAGAGGCCTGGGTGCGACGCCCACTCGACGACTACTCAAAAGAGCGTAGCCGCCCTCCACGCCCCTGTCCAGCCAGAACCGCCGTCCACTCAAGCGAGGGACATCCGGACGCGGACGGTCGTGCCGCCTTCGCCCGAGCGAATCTGCGCAAGGTCGCAGAGGTGATTGACCATCCACAGGCCGCGGCCGTGGTGCCAGGCGGGATCCGGCCGCACGCGACCGGTCAGCGGCTCTTCGATCACGCCCTCGTCGTCGACCTGTACGACCAGGCTCTCTTGCTCGCGCCAGACGGTCAGAATGCCGGCGCCGCCGCCGTGCAGGACGCTGTTGTTGACGAGCTCGGCGACCGCGGCGACCAAGTCGAAGGACCGCTCGGCGGACAGACCCGCGCGCCCCGCGGCGCCCTTGACGAGCGCCCGCGCCTCCTGCAGCAGGGTCTGATCGAAGTCGAACCTCCCGGCCTCAGTCGGCTGCAGCGGCAGCACCCCGGCGAAGGGCGAGATCGCGCGCGGGTCGATCGCCGTCTCGCGCTCCTCGCCGCTCGTCCAGCTGCCCGAGACGACGGCGTGGCTGTCGCGAGCCGCCTCCAACACCTCGTCGCCGAGCGCGCTGCTGTCGTAGGGGCAGAGCAGCCGCCAGGCGGGGCCACCCCAGAAGGCGTGGTTGAGCAGGGCCTCGTGGCGGGCGCACTCGTCGAGCTCGTCGGAGTCGCGACCGGGCCACACCGGTTCCCCGATGCCGCGAACGGGGCGGTCGCTGCCGCCGTGTTCGTCGACGAACTCCTGCCAGGCCGGGATTATCCGCGCCGGGTTGCGGCCGAGCCGCTCCATGTCGACGAAGCGCACCGCGTCGGCCTCCCCGTTCAGCTCCGCCCGCAGCGCCCGCGCTCGCGTCATCGAGACGGCGACCAGAGCCGCTTCTCCTTCCTGGGCGGCGTCGCGCAGGAAGGGGACGGCGCCGGCCAGGAACTCGTCCTCGTCGCCGTAGAAGAAAGCCTCGTGATGGAAGTGGGTGTGCTCCAAGTCGCATCCATGGAGCTCGTCGCCGGGACCGGCTAGCTTCATTCAGAGTCTCCTACCCAGCCCGCAAAGGCGGTAACCGGGCGCCGACGGCCGGCTTCGTCGTACCCGGTCGCCTGGATGTGGCCGTTGGCCTCGGGACAGATCCAGACGGCGATCCTCTTGGTCGCCGGGCTGCTCACCGACCAGCATCAGGTCAGCTTGCCGCCGCCCCTCGCCGAAGACCGTCTGCGTCGCGTCCGTCCATAGGTCGCAGCCACGACATCCGCTCGCGGCGCGGCGTAGGCTCGTCGGGCTGCGACGCTCGGGTAGGAAGTCGGCGGCGGATCGATCCATCGTCCCGCTTCCTCCTACCCATCTCGCGGACCCGATCCAACGCCTCGACTCGACTGGAGCCGGTCGCCCTGCACCAGGGCATGTCGGGGACCTCGGCGACCCAGACGGCCTTGCCGGCCGGGTCGGTCTTGCGCGAGAGGACGGTTCTCGTGTGGCGGAGCAGGGTCAGCGGTATCGCTGAAGAGCTTGCAGTCGCCATCACATACCTCCTCGCCTCTCTCACTCGCTTGCAACGATCTGAACAAGGGCATACCCGCTTTGCGGTAGGCGGTAACCCAAGGTGGCGCACTACGGCCCGAAGATCTGCCGAAATGGCGAAAAAACCCTGCTCAGCCGCCCGCCATTACTCAAACTGCGGCTACGGCGGGCGGAGCCGACTCATAGCCGAACTCCTCGAGCGCCGGGCCAAGCGCTTCGTGCAGCGCCTCCTGCTCGGCGAGCGAGAGGTTCTCGCGCCAGGAGCCCGGCTTCGCCGCCCTGATCATCCGGCGCGGCCCACGGGCGGTCGCCGGAATCCGCTCGAAGCTGTGCTCCTCCGCGACCTCGGCCGCTTTCGAGGCGTCAATCCCAAGCACGCCGCAGATGTCCGTCAGCGTCTCGGCGGTGCGCTCGCGCAGCGCCTCGTAGCGGATCAGCAGCCGGTCGCCGTGAGGACGACTCTCATAGGCCTGCCGCACGGCGCGGCTGCGGACGACCCAGACGGCGGCGAGCCAGCGGATCAAGGGGATGCGGCCCTCCTCGGAGACGGGGAAGGCGCCGCCGGGGATTGCCCAAGAGCCGCGCCGATAGCCGTCCAGCCAGGAATCGACCACGTCACGTCCGTCGCGCAGCAGGAAGATCACCTTCGAGCCGGGGAAGAGCTCGGTGAGCAACGGAGCCGCGTGGGAGCCGGGCTCCTTGACCACGAAGGCGCTTGGCCGACGGCCCTCCGGAAGGACGTCGGCCTGGGCCTCGAAGCGCGAGGCAATCAGGTTGCGCAGCGGCTCCCACCAGCTGTCCCGGTATTGCTCGGAAAAGAAGTAACCGGGCTCGTCGGCCTTCAGGTCGAGCAGCGTCGTCAGCTCCCGCGGCGGATCCTCCGCCGCCGCCCAGGCAAGCGGGATCGGCCGCCAGACACCGAGGTGATGGCCGAGGTGCGGGTCGTCCACCCCGACGACGTCCTCGAATTCGGAGAGCATTTTCAGCAGCCAAGTGCTGCCGCTCCGCGAGGAGCCGAAGATCCAGGCCAGCCGCTCGTCGTTGTCAGTCAGCGCGGTCATGGGCTGAGAAGCGTCCGAATGGTACCCCGGCGGTCGCAGGGGAAAACTTCGCCCTAGTCGTCGACCTTGTCGCGCTTTGGCCCCTCCCACCTGTCGGTGGCCTCGGGGTCCTTGGACGGGTGCGGTTCGCTGGTGCTGATCGCACCGGTCGGCGCATGCGGCTCCTCCCCGAACGGCGCTCCATCAGGGTCGTCTGGATCGCGCGGGTCCTCCCGCTTGTCGTAGGGGTCCGGCCACTCGGTCGGGTCCGGCTCCCCGACGGGGTTGCTGAGCGAGGCGTAGGGGGATTTGTCTTTCGAGATGTCGCCCGGGTCCTTGCCGGGCGGCTCGGGAAAGCCGGTTGGTGGCTTCTCGTCGCTCTCCCGCCGCTCGTTCTCCGCCTCGCGCTCCATGCCGCGCCCCCTACCCCGGCTCCGAGCGAGCAAAACTGGGCGGACTGATCTCGAGCCCCTCGGCGAGGGTGAAGAAGGCGGCGGCAAAGGGGCTCGAGGAGGTCCGCTCGCGGACCCCCGCCCAGTCGATCTGCTCGCGCAGGGCGCGCGCGATCGGCAGCAGGTCGGCGTAATCGGCGTTGTGCTCGTCGAGCGCCATCAGCTTGGTGGCGAGGATGTCGTCGAGCGCCATCACCGGCACCGGCATGCCGGCGGCGTTCAGCTCCTCGCCCCGTTCGAGCACCGCGTCGGTTACCCGAATGCCGGCCGGCTCGAAGATCAGGTCGATCATCACGTCGCCGTCCCACGCCTTGTAGAGCCACTGCTCCGGCGGCTTCTCGGGCCGCATCCCGGCGCTCGCCAGGGCGTCCAGGGCGCGCTCTGCCTCATCGGCCTTGACCATCAGGTCGATGTCCTTGCTCGACGGCGGCCCGCCGCGCGCCCAGCAGCCGAGGCCCCCGCCGAGCAGAAACGGGATCCGCTCGGCTTCGAGCGCCGCCGCCGCCTTCTTCAAGGTCGCCAGCAGCTCGTCGAGCTCGTTGCCGCTCAAGCCGACCTCGGCTTACCCCGCTGGCTCGTCCTCAGCATCGCGGACCTCGTTATCGATATCGACCTCGTCGGCTTCGCCGTGCACCGCGACTTCTTTCTCCGCCTCCGCCGCCGGCGCGTCGCGGAGCGGATCGACCGACGGGTCGCCGTGCGTAGCCTGCTCTTCGAGCAGCTCTTCGGCTTCCTCGAATCCCTCCGCCTCGCCACCGCCGTGCTCGGCCGAGGCGCGCTCAGCCGGATCCATCCCCTCCATGCCGCTGCGACCGCCGATCCGGCGCGCTTCGGCAGCCGCCGCCTCTTCCTCTTCTCGAACCGTGGGGCTGACGTCCTGGTCGTCTTTCATGGACTTCCGGTGCCCCGCGAGACAAGCGGCTAAACCGGGTAGGGGAAGCGGCATGCCGATGAGCGAGCCGCAAAACGGCGCGCGCAAGCTGCGGGTGGCTGCGGCCGGGGACATCCACTGTCGCGAGGCGAACCGCGAGCGGGTCGTCGAAGCCTTCGCACAGCTGGACGGCGAGGCCGACATTGCCCTCGTCGCCGGCGACCTGACCAGCCACGGCACCCTGGAGGAGGCTGAAATCGTCTGCGCCGCGGCGGCGGCGACCGACGTCCCGGTCTTCGCCGTGCTGGGCAACCACGATTGGCACGCCGGCGAACAGGGCGCGATTCGCGAGCGGCTATCCGAGGGCGGCGTGCGGATCCTCGACGGCGAGTCGACCGTGGTCGAGCTCGACGGCATCGAGGTCGGCCTGGTGGGCTGCAAGGGATTCGTCGGCGGCTTCGCCCCCCGCCACCTGCCCGACTTCGGCGAGCCGTCGCTGCGGGCGGTCTACGCCGAGACCACGGCTGAAGTCGAGGCTCTGGCCGCTGGCCTGCACGAGATCGCAACCTGCCCGATCCGGATCGTCCTCCTCCATTACTCGCCGGTCGAGGCGACCCTGGAGGGCGAGCCGCGCGAGATCCTGCCGTTCCTGGGCAGCGACCGCTTCGCCGCCCCGATCCTCGAGCACGGTCCAGACCTCGTCCTGCACGGCCATGCGCACGACGGCTCGCCGGAAGGGCGGATCGGCGAGGTCCCCGTCCTCAACGTCTCGCTACCGGTGACCGGGCGCGACTTCTGGACCGTCGAGCTCGACGCCAGCAGGGGCCGCAGCCCAATCCCCTAGCGCCCGCGGCGCGGACCCCGTCAATAACGCAGCAGCGCCGCCACCCCGCCGGCGTCGGCGAGCAGCTCTGCGGCGCCGTCGACGACGGTGCTGATCTTCGCCGAGCTGAGCAGGGCTCGGCCCGCCAGCGGCTCCAACTGCACGACGCCGTTCTGGGGCGGCGCTTCCGCGGCCATCACCGGTCGCGAGCACGCCGCCCCCGTATGGGCGGCATCGACGATCAGATGGCTGACCCGTCCTTCTTCGAGCGCGGCCAGCGTTTCCTGCTGCCCGGCAGCGCCGCGCGTACCGCCGCGCGCCTCGTCGAGGGCATGTTCGATCAGCGCCCGGTCGCGCTCGAGCGCAACTCGCCGCGCGCCCTCCTCGATCCGCTCTTCGAGCTGACCCTCGTCCTCGACCGAGATTAGGTCGACATCCCCGGCGACCTCGACCGGCAGCGCCGAGACCGACGAGGCGCCCTGACGGAAGCTCCGCGCCAGGTTGGCCACACCAAAGATGTCGATCTGCTGCCAGTGCCGCTGGTCGCCCTGTCGGGCACCGAGCCGGCCGCACTCGACGAGGAAGCGCTCACGGCTGCCCGCAAGGCGCTCGTCGAAGCGATCGCGCCCCGAGGCACTTACCGCCTGGCCGCGCGCCGGGTCTGACACGCGCTGCGCCTTGCGCTCGCGCCAGTCGCCGCTGTAGACGCTCAGCTCCAGATTGTCGACTTCCTCGAGGTGGCCCGGCGCCCACTCGAAGAGGCGCACCCGCTCGGCCGAGAGCAGGGCCACGCCGCGCGGACAGCCGTGCTCGGAGAGGTAGAGGAGCGGCGAGACCACCGCCCGCTCGGCGAAGCAGGCGCAGATGTCGGCCTCGGGTGCCTGGTGCGGGGTCCACCAGTGCTCGGCGCCGCCATCTGCCGAGACCTCGACAAACCCGACCTCGCCCCTGGGCAGGCTGCGGTCGTGGTTGGCGAACCGTCGCGCCACGCGCTCGGCCGTCGCTTTCAGCGCGACGCGGCGCTCGTGGTCGGCGCCGTTCGTCGCCTCCAGCATCTGCGCCAGCGCGTTGCGCAGCTCGGTTCGCCAGGCGCCGCCGCGGTCGGCGGGGTCGAAGCCTAAGTAGACGGAGACGACCCCGTGCCGGGGCAGCCATTCGACCAGCTTGCGGGCGTCCTCGTAGGTCGGATGTGCCATGGGTACCCCTTCCTTCGACGGCCGTGAGCCATTCGTATACCCCCGGCCAATCGGACAAACCCGTACCGCGGGTAGAGAAGCGGCGTGCAGGAAGCGAGGATCGGCTGCTCGGGCTGGAACTACCGCGACTGGCGCGAGGACTTCTACCCGCCGAAGACGCCGCAGTCGCGTTGGCTTGCCCATTACGCGTCGGTCTTCGACACGGTCGAGGTGAACGCGACCTTCTACCGACTCCCCGAGCTGAAGACGACCGCCAACTGGGCCGAGCAGGTGCCCGACGGCTTCCTCTTCGCGGTCAAGGGGAGCCGCTACCTGACGCACATCCGCAGGCTGAGGGATGTCGGCGCGGGCCTCGAGCGCTTCTGGGAGCGGATCGAGCCGTTGAGAGAAGCCGGCAAACTGGGGCCGGTCCTCTGGCAGCTGCCGCCTAACTTCCGGCGCGACGACGAGATCCTCGCGACCGCCCTGCGAGCGCTGCCGCCCGCCCTGCACTGCTTCGAGCTCCGCCACCCGAGCTGGTTCGCGCCCGACGTTTACGCGCTGTTGACGGAGCACGGGGCCAGCCTGGCGCTCGGCCACGACGCGCGCCGACCGCACCCGGAGGCCTCCCCGGTCGGGCCGATCGCCTACCTGCGCCTCCACTACGGCGAGCGGGGGCGGGCCGGCAACTACTCCAAACGCGAGCTGGAGACCTGGCGGCGGCGTGTCGCGGCATGGCGGGCGCGGCGGCCGGTCTTCGTCTACCTCAACAATGACTGGCAGGGCTTCGCGCTACGCAACGCGCGAACCTTGCGCGCCGGCCTCAGCTGAGCGTCAGGCGCGTTCCTCGCCCCAGGCGCCGGTCGGCGTCTCGTCCTCGTATTTGTTGGCCGAGCCGGTCGGCGACTCGATCCGCTCGTCAGCGCGCGGCCGCATGCCGACGAAGGCGAGGAAGAGGATGAAGAGGGGCACCGCGATGATCAGGGCAAAGATCGGCGACCAGGCCACGGCGATCACCGCGAGACACGCCAGGACAACCATTGGGATCGCGTACATGGCACTCGCTTACCCGGCCACCCGACTACTCGAACTTCGGCAGGACCTCGCTGGCGTAGAAGTCGAAGAAGCCGTCCTGGCGGGGTCCCACCTGGTGGATGTAGACGTGGTCGTAGCCGGCGTCGACGTATTCCTCGATCGCTTCGACGTGCCGCTGCGGATCCGGCCCACACACGATGCCCTCGGCGATGTCGTCCTCCCCGGCCCATTCGGTGATCTCTTCGAAGTGGGCGGGCAGCGGCAGCTCAAAGGTGTGCGATCCGCTCATCGTCGCGTTGGGCCAGTTCTCGAGCGCTATCCGCTTCGCCTCCTCCTCGCTCTCGGCCCAGCAGACGTCGAGTTGGCCGTAGGTCGGCTTGTCCGCGCCGGCGCCCTTGCGAAAGCGCTCGATCGTCTCCGCTTTGGGCGAGGTGCCGAAGATGCCGTCGCCGAGCTCGGCGGCAAGGTCGGCTGACTTCTCGCCGGCGATCGCGACGAGGATCGGCGGCGGCTCGTCGGGGAGGCTGTAGAGGCGGGCGTTCTCGACCCTGTAGTGCTTGCCGCGGTGGCTCTTCAGGCCGCCTTCCCAGAGCAGCCGGATCACCTCGATCGCCTCCGCTAGCCGCTCCTGGCGATCGGCCACCGGCGGCCAGCGATCGCCGAGGATGTGCTCGTTGAGGTTCTCGCCGCTACCGACGCCGAGTGAGAAGCGGCCCGGAAGAAGTTCGGCCGCCGTCGCGGCGGCCTGGGCGACGATCGCGGGGTGGATCCGCGTCGTCGGACAGGTGACGCCGGTCGCGAGCGGGATCCGCTCGGTGGCCTCGGCGATCGCGCCGAGCACTCCCCAGACGAATGGGCTGTTGCCCTGCGCGTCGACCCACGGGTGGAAGTGGTCGGAGATCACCGCAAAGGAGAACCCGACCTCCTCCGCCCGAGCGGCCTGTGCGACCAGCTCACGCGCGCCGTGCTCCTCGCTGGCGAGCGTGTAGCCGATCGCCGCCATCCGCCGCTCAGCCGGCTAGCCGGCCGCGCAGCATCTCCTTGCCCTGCTCGGCACCCTTTCGGCTCGTCTCCTGAGCGCGGCGGAAGAAGTCGGCGAGGTCGTTGTCGCCCTCGCGCTCCGCGTCTTCGATGTAGGTCTCGAGCCGCAGGACGTTGCTGAGGCACTGCTCGACGAACCATATGACGTTGTAGTCCTTGTCCTTCGTACCGGTGATGTTGCCGGCCTCTTGCTGCATGGCCATCACTACCTCCTGGGTGGTGGGTGGACTTCGGTTCCGCTACCCGCCTCCACGGCTTAGTAGCGCGGCGGCGGAACTTCTCCCCGCGCGGGGGGCGCCGCCCGCCGTTCTTCCTCGGCGAGAGCCGCGTCGCGGCGGCGGGCGCGCTCGGTCCAGATCGCCTCTTGGAAGAACGAGAGAACCAGTCCGGCAGCGCCGGCAATCATCAGGATCAAGCCGACGGTGTCGAGGCTGATCCCCTGCACGTGGACGTTGGTCGCGAAGGTGAGGATGGCCCCCACCACGATCAAGAGAATTCCGCCTGCGATGGTCATTTCAGCTCCTCGTCGGTTCGCCTCGGCCCGTCGCGCGGGCCGCCGTCGGTACTCCTGCCCCGCCGTGGATGCCGCCAAACCTTGGTACTGGCCGCCCGATCGAGGCGCAGATCAGGCGATGCCCTCGAACTCGTACTCGCGCAGGAAGCCCTCGAAGAGGCGCCGGTGCTTCTGCTCGTCGGCGAGAATCTCCGTCGCCATGTCCTGGGTGACCGGGTCGACGCCGTCGGTCTCCTCGATCATCCGCGTGTAGTGCTCGATCGCGCCGGTCTCGGCTTTGATCACGCCGCGGATCACGTGGACGATGTCGGTCTGATGCTCAGGAGGCTGCAGGAAGCTCTGCTCGGCCTGGAAGTCTTCCGATCCCGGCACGACGCCGTAGAGCTCCTTGATCCGCTCGGCGAAGCGGTGCGCGTGGCCGAGCTCCTCTTCGATGTCCTCCGAGAGCGACTCTTTGATCTCCATCGCCCGCACCCCGTCGAGGTTGACCGAGGCCTGGAGATAACTCATCACCGTCTCCATCTCCATCCAGTAGGCCTTGCGGAGCAGCTCGATAACGCTTTCGCGCGCCTCGAGATTGGCGCTGTCGAGGATCCCCTTGCTGGGCGACGTGGTCCTGACCTCCATCCTTCCTCCATTCGTCGGTCGGTGCAGGCAGCTGCTACCCGGGGAGGCCGCGGCCAATCCCAGCCGTGTCCGGTCATCCCACACCGTGCTCCCGGTGCGACTTATGTCCGCCTCACGAACATAAGTCGCACCGGGAGACCTCGCCCGCCCGTGGTCGGCGTCTCTGAGATAATCGACGCTCTCGGGGCGTGGCGCAGCCTGGTAGCGCGCACCGTTCGGGTCGGTGAGGTCCCCGGTTCAAATCCGGGCGCCCCGATGCCTCCTCACCCATAGCTCCCTAGCGGTCACCCAGGAATCGAACGCCGGCTTCGCTAGTTGGGAGCGTGAAAGCGAGGGCTGTCCTCGGCCGCGGGAGATCGCGACGCGTCCTTCTTCGAGAGGATCACCCAGTCGACCAAGCTCCAGAGTCGGCCCAGGAACCGACTTGCGGCGGTTTCGGATCGCGAGACGTTCTCCGGCGTCAAGCCGCTGGGATCGACCCCTCTCTCGCCGACCATCACCAATGGATTGAGTGCCGTCTCCGAGCTTGAACCCAAGATCTTCGCCCCGGGCCATATTCCGAAACCCCACTTTCCCGATCAACTTTCTGCTATTCTGCCGCGCTCAATTAGGACTAAGTCAGTCAAAAAAGGAGGGAACCCGCTCAATGTTCACCCCGTCCCCATCCACCCGGCGACCCGGCAGCCGCCTCATTGCTTCCTTCGCACTCATGTTTGCGGCGATCGCCGCGATGGCTGTCGCCGGCTGCGGCGGGAGCGACAGCGCCACCGGGGCCTCCGGCGGCAAGGTCGACATCGTCGCGTACTCCACCCCGGAGACGGTGTACACCGACTCCCTGCAGCCCGGTTTCGAGGCGATCCCCGCCGGCGAGGGCGTCAGCTTCTCCGGTTCCTTCGGCGCCTCCGGCGACCAACGGCGCGCGGTCGAAGCCGGCCAACCCGCCTCCGTCGTTCACTTCGCCCAGGGCGGCGACATGCTCGCGCTCGAGGAAGCGGAGCTGGTCGCCCCGACCTGGGACCAGAACGAGTTCAAGGGGATCGGCCAGGAGTCGGTCGTCGTGCTGGCGGTCCGCGAGGGCAACCCCGAGGGGATCAAGTCCTTCGACGACCTGCTGACGAAGGACGTCGACGTGATCACGCCCAACCCGCTCAGCTCGGGCGGCGCCCGCTGGAACATCATGGCCCTCTACGGCTCGCAGCTGCACCAGGGCAAATCCGAGCAGCAGGCCCTCGACGCGGTCCGCACCGTGCTCGAGAAGACGATCGTGCAGCCGGGCAGCGCCCGCGACGCGCTCGCCGCCTTCACCCAGGGAGAGGGCGACGTCCTGCTCGCCTACGAGAACGAGGCAATCAAAGCCGAAGAGGAGGGGGAAGACGTCGAGTACGTCGTGCCGCCCGCGACGATCCGGATCGAGACGCCGATCGCCGTCACCAAAGACGCGCCCCCGGCCGCCCAGGCCTTCCTCGACTTCGTCTGGTCGGAGGAGGGACAGCGGATCTGGTCGGACAACGGCTATCGCCCGGTCGACCAGGCGCTGCTCGACGAGCAGAAGTTCCCCGTCCCGCAGGACCTCTTCGACATCGACGAGTTCGGGGGCTGGGAGAAGGTCACCGACGAGTTCTTCGACGAGGAAAGCGGCAAGATCGCCGAGATCAACGAGGACCTCGGGGTCCCGGCGGAGTAGCGCGTGGAGGCTCGCACCGCAACCGTCCCGCGCCCGAGGGCAGGCGTCCGCCTCCCCTCGGGCGGCACCGGCCTCGGCCGGGGCCTAATCGGGCTCTATCTGAGCCTGATGGTGCTACTGCCGCTGGCGACCGTGGTCGACGAGTCGCTGGCCAGCGGCTGGAGTCCCTTCTGGGATGCGGTGACGGGCCCGCAAGCGGTCGCGGCGCTGAAGCTGACCGTGATCTGCTCGCTGATCGTCGTCGCGATCAACGGGGTCTTCGGCACGATCATCGCCTGGGTCCTGGTCCGCGACGAGTTCCGCGGCAAGGCCGCCCTCAACGCGGTCATCGACCTTCCCTTCGCGCTGCCGACGATCGTCGCCGGGCTCACCCTGCTCACCCTCTACGGCAACGACAGCCCGGTCGGGATCGACATCGCCTTCAGCCGCATCGCGGTCGTCGCGGCGCTGTTGTTCGTCACCCTTCCCTTCGTGGTGCGGGCGGTGCAGCCGCTCCTGATCGAGCTCGACCGCGAGATGGAGGAGGCAGCAACCTCGCTCGGCGCCGGTGGCTTCACCGTCTTCCGGCGCATCGTCTTCCCCAACCTGCTGCCCGGCCTGACCGCCGGCGTCGCACTTGCCTTCGCGCGGGCGCTCGGCGAGTTCGGTTCCCTGGTCCTGATCTCGGGCAGCAGACCGTTCGAAACCGAGGTCTCCTCGGTCTTCATCCGCGGCCAGATCGAAAACGGCAACCTCTCGGGCGCCTCCGCCGTCTCCGTCGTCCTGCTCATCGTCTCGCTGCTGCTGCTCGCCAGCGTCTCCTTCGCCGAGCGCTGGGGCAACCGCCACGAGCGAGGTGACGCCTGATGGCCGGCGCCTCTCGCAAGAGCCGCTGGTCGCTGCGCGCCCTGGCGCTCGGCTACCTCGGAGCGCTCCTGCTCGCCCCCGTCGCGATGATCTTCTACAAGACGTTCGAGGACGGGTTGGCAGCGCCGTTCGAAGCGGTGACCTCGCCCGAGGGCCTGCACGCGCTGGAGCTGACCCTGCTGATGGTCGCCGTCGCCGTGCCGCTCAACACGGTCTTCGGCGTCGGCTGCGCACTGCTGCTCGTCCGTCATCGCTGGTGGGGCAACCGCTTCGTCGACGCGATCATCAACCTGCCCTTCGCGGTCTCCCCCGTCGTCGTCGGCCTCGCCCTCTTCCTGCTCTACGGCACCGACGGCTGGTTCGGCCCCTTCGTGGCTGAAAACGGCTTCAAGGTCCTCTTCTCGTGGCCGGGGATGGTCCTCGCCAGCATCTTCGTGTCGCTGCCGTTCGTCGTGCGCGAGACGGTGCCGGTCCTGCAGGAGATCGGCACCGAGCAGGAGCAGGCCGCCTCGACCCTGGGCGCCGACGCCTGGCAAACCTTCTGGCGGGTCACCCTGCCGGCGATTCGCTGGGGGGTCGGCTACGGCGTCGTCCTCACCACGGCCCGCGTGCTCGGCGAGTTCGGCGCCGTCTCGGTCGTCTCGGGCGAGATCTCAGGCCAGACGGAAACCCTGCCCCTCTTCGTCTCCCAGCAGTTCGAGCAATTCAACTTCGCCGGCGCCTACGGCGCCTCCATCCTGCTCGCCCTGCTCGCCCTCTCAACCCTGCTGCTCATGAACCTCTTCAAGAGAAAGGAGGGCGCCTGATGGCCATCTCGGTCGAGGGAGCCTGCAAGCGATTCGGAGATTTCAAAGCTCTCGAGGACGTTTCGATAGACGTCCCCGACGGCTCGCTCACCGCGCTGCTCGGGCCTAGCGGCAGCGGCAAGTCGACGCTGCTGCGGGCGATCGCTGGGCTGGAGACGCTGGATGCCGGCCAGGTGCGGATCCACGGCGAGGACGCGACCGCCGCGCCTCCGCAGCAGCGCGGCGTCGGCTTCGTCTTCCAGCACTATGCCGCCTTCAAGCACATGACCGTCTTCGGCAACGTCGGCTTTGGCCTGCGCATCCGCAGGTGGAGCAAGCCGCAGATCGAGGCCCGCGTCCACGAGCTGCTGCGCCTGGTGCAGCTGGACGGGCTCGCCGACCGCTACCCCTCCCAGCTCTCGGGCGGCCAGCGGCAGCGGATGGCGCTGGCGCGGGCGCTCGCGGTCGAGCCGAAGGTGCTGCTGCTCGACGAGCCGTTCGGGGCGCTCGACGCGAAGGTGCGCAAGGACCTGCGCAGCTGGCTGCGCCGCCTCCACGACGAGATGCACGTGACGACGATCTTCGTCACCCACGACCAGGAGGAGGCGATGGACGTCGCCGAGCAGCTGGTGGTCATGAATCAGGGGCGGGTCGAGCAGTCGGGCAGCGCCGACGACCTCTACGACCATCCGGCCAACGAGTTCGTGATGAGCTTCGTCGGCGAGGTCAACCGGCTCGGCGAGCACTTCGTGCGCCCGCACGACATCGAGATCGTCATCGACGCCGACGACCGGACCGAGGAGGCGCTGGTCCAGCGGATCGTCGCCCTGGGGTTCGAGATCCGCGTCGAGCTGCTGCTCGGCGACGGAACCCAGGTCTGGGCGCAGCTGACCCGCAAGGAGCTGCAGCGGCTCGAGCTGCGGGAGGGCCAGCTCGTCTACTTGAGACCGGGCAACGGTAAAAGCTTCAGCGGTGATGCGATATCAGCAGCCGCCTGAAGGAAGTGACCGGGGCGGAGCGTCGTCTTGCCGGGTGGCGCTCCGCCCCGTCCTTAGCGCACGGCCTCGATCGCCCGTTCGATCTCGGCGAGCGTCGGGGTTTCCTGCAGGGTGCGAGTGCCGCGGGGGCCGCTGACGATCGCCGCCGGCTCGGCGCGGATGCCGAGCCCCGCACCCAGCTCCTCGTAGCCCTCGAGCCGGGTGCGGATCTCGCCTCCCTCGCCGCTCTCCCGTTCTAGGTCTTCGCGCCATTCGTCGAGGTCGATTTCGCCGACCGAGGCGGCGATCGATTCGAGCAGCTGGTCCTCGACGCCGAAACGCTCCGCCTCGTCCTGGTTGCGGAAGAAGAGGTAGGTGTACTGCCAGCCGTAGTTCTGCCTCGCGGCGGCCTCCGCCGCGAAGAAGCCCAGCTGCAGCTCGTTGCGGGCGAACGAGTAGTGGCGGATCAGGAGCTTCACGTCGCCAGGTCGTGCGTAGCGCTCCACCAGCGGCGGGATCGTGCCGACGAAGGCCTCGGCGCAGGTGCCGCACTGGAGATCGTTGAAGACCTGGACGGTGACCGGTGCGTCGGCGGAGCCGAGCCTGTCGCCTTCCTGGGGGACGCCGGCGAAGGTGCGTTGCGCGGCCGAGATTCCGTCGACCAGGACGACCTCGCGCCCCGCCTCCTTGGTCGAGATCTCGACCAGAGCGAAGCCCAGCCCGAAGATCGCCACGCCCAGGGCGAAGGCCACCAAGAGCCGCCCGCGGCGGGGAGCTCGGGTGGCGGCCGCCTCGGACACGGCCGGCATTATCGCGCTGGCGGCATTTTG
This sequence comes from Solirubrobacterales bacterium, assembly GCA_036276735.1. Lineage (GTDB taxonomy): Bacteria > Actinomycetota > Thermoleophilia > Solirubrobacterales > 70-9 > VRUE01. The sequence goes on from DASUOH010000037.1 coordinate 81,317, forward strand.
CGGTAATCGTCCGGACAACGCGGCCCCGAAACGGTTGACACGTCCGCGAGCCGGGGTAAATATCGATCTACCTGATTTCAACTACCGGGAGGTCCGCTGTGGCCAATCACCTCACTCCGTCCGAGCTCGCCGAGGAACTTCAGATGAAGCAGCAGGAGGTGATCGGCAAATGCGTTGAGATGGGCGTTCCGATCTTCCACGGACGGATCGACAAGTCGCTCTTTCGCACCTCGCTGCGCCAGTTGACCGCGCGCGAAGAGCGACGGCGCACCCGGGCCGCGTAACGGTCGCTCGACAGCCGGCGCGCTTTAACTAGACTCCGCGCCGTGGAGGAGCGGGGCACCCATTCGAACACGCTCGCGGACCTGCTGCCGCGGGCCGCGGAGATGTACGGCAGCGCAGCGGCGATCCGCTTAAAGCAGGACGGCGCCTGGGTCTCGCGCAGCTTCGACGAGGTTCGAGACACGGTTCGCTCCCTCGCCCTCGGCCTGATCGACCTCGGTGTCCAGAAAGGCGACAAGGTCTCGATCCTGGGCAACACGCGGCCCGAGTGGACCTACTTCGACTTCGCGGCGCTCTCGATCGGCGCCGTCGTCGTGCCGATCTACCAGACCAACTCGCCCGAGGAGTGCCAGTACGTGCTGGAGAACTCCGACGCCAAGGTGGTCGTGGTCGAGGACGACGAACAGATCGAGAAGATCCGCAAGGTCCGCGAGCGGCTGCCGCTGCTCGAGCAGGTCGTCCGGATGACCGGCTCCAGCGACGATGCGATCTCCGCCGAGGACCTCGCCGACCGCGGCGCCGACCGCGACGCCGCCGAGTGGGAGCAGCGCTGGTCGTCGGTCACCAAGGACGACGTCTGCACCTTCATCTACACGTCGGGCACCACCGGACCGCCGAAGGGCTGCGTCATCTCGCACGGCAATTACCGGGCGATGCTCGACATGGTCAATACGACCAGCGTCATCGAGCCCGAAGACGTCAGCTACCTCTACCTGCCGCTCGCCCACTCTTTCGCGTTGCTGATCCAGCTCGGCAGCTTCGACCTCGGCGCGACGCTCGCCTACTGGGAGCGCGACCCGCTGAAGATCGTCCCCAACCTCGCCGAGCTGAAACCGACCTACTTCCCCTCGGTGCCGCGCATCTTCGAGAAGATCTACACGACCGCGACCAGCGCGATGGAGAAAGAGGGCGGCCTCAAAAAAGCCATCTTCGACTGGGCGATCAAGGTCGGCGGCAAGATGCGCGAGACCGAACGAGCGGGCAGGGAGCCCGGCTTCCTGCTGCGCAAGCAGTACGAGTTCGCCGACAAGAAAGTGCTCTCGAAAATCCGCGGCCTGTTCGGCGGCAACCTGCGCCTCGCGGTGTCCGGCGCGGCTCCGATCAATCCCGACATCCTGCGCTTCTTCGACGCGGCCGGCGTGCTGGTGCTCGAGGGCTGGGGCATGACCGAGACCTCGACCGCGGCGACGATCTCCACCCCCGACGACTTCAAGATCGGCACGATCGGCAAACCGTTCCCCGGCTGTCAGGTGAAGATCGCCGACGACAGCGAGATCCTCGTCAAGGGGCCGAACGTCTTCCAGGGCTACTACAAGAACGAGGAGGCCACCCGCGAGACGATCGTCGACGGATGGCTGCACACCGGCGACCTCGGCGAGATCGATTCCGACGGCTTCATAAAGATCACCGGCCGCAAAAAGGACATCATCATCACCGCGGGCGGCAAGAACATAACCCCGGCCAACCTCGAGGCCGAGATCAAGCAGCATCCGCTCGTCTCCCAGTGCGTGGTGGTCGGCGACCGCCGGCCCTACCTGGTGGCGCTGGTCACGCTCGAACCCGAGGAAGCGGCGGCCTACGCCAAAGAGAACGGCTTGCCCGAAGATCCCGAGCAGCTTGCCGCCCACCCGCAGGTTCGCGAGACGATCGAGGCCCACTTGGCCAAGGTCAACGAGAAGTTCGCCCGCGTCGAGCAGGTCAAGAAGATCGCCATCCTGCCGCGCGACCTCTCGCAGGAGAGCGGCGAGCTTACGCCGACGCTGAAGGTCAAGCGCAACGTCGTCGCCGAGCGTCACGAGCCCGAGATCGACAAGCTCTACGCCGGCTGAAGGCACCGTCGCGGGAGCCAAGCGCCCTCTCCTCTGCGCTCAGCACCGTTCCTCTGCAGCTGAGCGGCCGGCGGCCCTCCGCTAAGACGCCTCGCCGCTCTGGCGCAGCAGTGCGGAGGTGGTCTGCTCGAGGACGCGACGCCAGGTGGAGTTGTGGCCCTCCTCCTCCTCGGCGGCGCGCTCGACCGCGCGGCGGACGCGCCGTGCGGAGATCTCCAGCCCGTGCCGCTCGGCGATCTCCTTGTAGCGGTCGTAGTCCTTGGCGAGGGTTGCGGTCACCGACTCGAAGCCGTGGCGGCCGATCTGCAGGCGCCGCGAGTAGTCCATGATCGGCGTGCCGAACATCAGCTCGTCGTTGGGCTCGGGCTCGATCAGGATGATGTCGACGCCCGGGTATTTCTCCTGCCACTGCTCGACCGCCTGGTGCAGCCTGGCGTGGGCGATCAGGCGGAAGACCTGGTTGGCGATCGCCGGCATTCCCATGTCGGCGACGCGGCGGACGCGGGTGCCGAAGACGGTCGGGATCGTTTTCTCGAAGTCGTTGACGTAGGGGACGAGCGGGTTGACGACGATGATGAACTTGGCGCCCTTCTCGACCGCGATGTCGACGTTGGTGGTCGAGCGGATTCCGCCGTCGACCAGCTGGCGGCCTTTCAGCTCGACCGGCTTGTAGACGAGCGGCAGGGTCGTCGAGCACTGGACGGCCTTGGAGATCGGCACGTCGTCCCACCCCGGCTCGCCGAAGACGAGCCGCTCGCAGGTGTCGAGATCGGTGGCGGTCAGGTAGAGCTCTTTCTCGAGCCGGCGGAAGTCGTTGACGCGATTTGTCTCGCTCAGCTGGCGCTCGATGTAGTCGGCGATGCCGTCGCCCGAGTAAAGGCCGTTGGGGAGGTTCTCGGCGAGGCCGACGCCGATGTCCATCGCCGAGAAGTCGCCCATCCGAGCGAGTCGCATCAGCAGCTCCGCCGAGCGCACCGGCAAGAGGGCCGCCTTCTGCAGGAAGCCGAGGTAGTTGGGACGCAGCACCGTGTCGAGGTCGAGGTCCTCCAGCTCCGAGGTGACCCGCTCGTTGATGACCTGCATCATTTCCTCGGGCGTTACGCCGTTGGCGAGCATCGTCGCGACGAAGGAGCCAGAGCTGGTGCCGACGTAGATGTCGAAGTTGTTGACCGTGCTGTTGACGGCGAGCAGGTCGAGGGCGCGCAGGGCGCCGATCTCGTAAACGCCGCCGGTAAAGCCGCCGCCGCCGAGGACGAGGGCCGTCTTGGAGGGGCGTTTGCGCGCTTTGGCGCGTTTGCGCCTGGACTTCGCCTCGATGTCGACGACTTTGCCCATAGAACACGAGTATTCCAGGTGCGGCGGTTGCGGCGAGGAAGGCGGGGGATGGGCGGGGATGTCCTCGCCCGGACAAATGCAGCGCTAATTAGCGCTGCATTTTGAGTATCCGCCCGTTCGAGGACATCCCCACCCATCCCTCACGGCGCTCGCCTGACGCCTTGAGCAAGAGGGGCGCCGCCGCGATCGCCGCTACCTTCAGCTTCCTTCGTGTTCCTAGGATCTGTGAGACGAGCTGCGCTGCTCCTGGCGCTACTGCTCTGCTTGGCCGCCCTGACTGGAGAGGCAGGGCCGGCGCAGGCGGCGAGCCCGAAATGCGAGGCGATGCGGGGGATGCTGGTGCGTGGGGGTGGGTCGGCGAGCGGGTTGGTGGTGTACGAGGAGGGGCGGGGGACGATCTGCACCCGGGCGCCGAACCGGCCGCGGTCGCTGGCGTCCAACATGAAGCTGTTCACGACCGCGACGGCCCTCGCCCGTCTAGGACCGCAGCACCGGATCCCGACCCGCCTCTACACGGACGGCTGGGTCGGGCTGGACGGTGTGCTGCATGGCAGCCTCTACCTGCAGGGGGGCGGCGATCCGGCGCTCGGCTCTCCGGCTTTCTACGGGCGCTACCTCGGTGGTCTCGGCACCAACCTGTTCGCCCTCAAGACGCAGGTTCGCGCCGCCGGCATCGAGCGCGTTACGGGTCGTCTCTACGCCGACGACACCGTGTTCGACCGCCTGCGCGGCGTCGCCGACTCCGGCTACGGCACCAGCCCCTACATCGGCCCGCTCTCGGGGCTTCCCTTCAACCTGGGGTACCGCGACGCGCGTGCCAGCGGCTTCGCCTCCGACCCGGCGAGGACGGGGGCCGCGGCGCTGGCGCGTTCACTGCGGGGCGCCGGCATCGCCCTGCGCGCCGGCATCGCCCTGAGCCCGACGCCCTCGGACCCGACCCTGCTCGCCGCCGTGCGCTCGCCGACGATCGAGCGCCTCGCCGAGGCGACCAACGTGCCCTCGAACAACTTCTACGCGGAGACGCTGATAAAGCTGCTGGGCGCCCGGCTCGGCGGCGCCGGCACGACGGCGGCGGGTGCGGCCGTGGTCGAGCGCTTCGCCCGCAGCCTCGGCACCAGCGTGCAGGCCGTCGACGGCTCGGGCCTCACCCGCGCCAACCGAGCGCGGCCCTGGGACGTCGTCCGCCTGCTCGCCTCGATGCACGGCGGCGAAGTCGCCGACGAGTTCATCCAGGGGCTGCCGTCGACCGGCCTCGAGGGGACCGTCGCCGACCGGATGGAGGGCACCGCCGCCTACGGTCGCTGCCGGACCAAGACCGGCACCCTGACCGGGGTCAGCGCCCTCTCGGGCTACTGCTTCAACCGCAGCGGCCGGGTGATGATCTTCTCGATCCTGATGGCGAGCGTCTACGACCTCGGCCTCGCCCACCGCGAACAGGATCGGATCGCGGCGCTGGTGGCGAGCTACTGATCGCGCCCGGAACGCTTTTGTCGACGCTCCAGTCGCTCGAGAAGGACAACTGCGGTCCCGAAGCAGGCAACGAGACCAACCAAGCCGACCAGCTGCATCGCCGCTTCGCCCGCGTCCCGGACCAGGAAGCCACCGACGAGGACGATCACGACCAAGACCGCGAGCGCGATGTGGACTTGTCGAATTTCGTCTCTAGACGGCACGGTGAAATATTATGTCTAAGATGACAAGAAGCGTCGCCGCCGCGCCTCCCAGGTAACCGATTCCAAGGACGCGGCGGTCAAACTGGCGGCGCGGCCAGGCCCGCACGATGCCGATCAGGCCGGCCGCGAAGCCCCCAAGCAGCATGCCCGCGCCGACGGCCGCGGCCACGCTTTGAGTCAAGTCGGTCAGCGGTCCTATCTGCGTCATCGACAAGCGGCGAGCCTTCCACGCTCGAACGCACGCGTGGCGCGCGGAATGTGGCGGAATGCGTATTTCTTCGCGTCAGCCGAGCAACGCCCGCAGGCCCGCTTCGTCGAGCACCTCGACGCCGAGCTGCTCTGCCTTGGCGAGCTTCGAGCCGGGGCTCTCGCCGGCGACGACGTAGTCGGTTTTCTTCGAGACGGAGTTGGTGACCTTGCCCCCGGCCGACTTGACCAGGGCTGCCGCCTCGTCGCGGGTCAGCCCCGGCAGCGTCCCGGTCAGCACCAGCGTCATGCCCTCTAACGGGCCACCGCTCGCCCGTCGTTCCGAGGGGTCCGCCTCCAGCCGCAGACCCTTCCCCCGCAGCTTCTCGATCAGCGCCCAGGTCCGTTCGTCGGCGAGCGACTCGGCGATCTGGACCGCCATGATCGGGCCGACGCCCTCGACCTCCTCGATCCGCTCGGGGTCGGCGGTATGTAGCTCGTCGATCGAGCCGAAGTAGTCGGCCAGTGCCTCCGCGGTCACATAGCCGACTCCGGGGAGGCCAAGTGCGTAGAGGACGCGCTTGAAGGGCCGCGAGCGGGAGGCCTCGATTGCCGCGAGAAGGTTTTGCGCCGATTTCTCTTTGAAGTTCTTGCCGCCGACCTTGCGGCCGACGAGGTCCTCCCCCCGCAGCTCGTAGATGTCGGCCACGTCCTCGATCAGCCCGTCGCGGCGGAAGTTCATCGCCAGCTCTTCGCCAAAGCCGTCGATGTCCATCGCGCCCTTGCTGACGAAGTGCTTGACGTGCTGGAAGGCCTGACCCGGGCAACCGGTGCGATTCGGGCACACCGTGAAGACCGAGTCCTCGGGCTTGACCGTCGGCGTGCCGCAGGCGGGGCACTTCTTGGGCGGTTTGACCCGGCGCGTGCCCTTCGGGCGCCGCTGCACGAGCGGCGAGACGACCTGCGGGATGACGTCCCCGGCGCGCATCACGACTACCTCGTCGCCCTCGCGCACGTCCTTGCGCGCCAAATCCTCCTCGTTGTGGAGCGTCGCGGTGGAGACGGTGACGCCGCCGACGTGGACCGGCTCGAGCATCGCGAACGGCACCAGGTGGCCGACCCGGCCGACGTTCCAGACGACCTTGCGCAGCTTCGTGGTCGCCGTGGTCGGCGCGAACTTCCAGGCGATCGCCCAGCGCGGCTCGCGCCCGACCACGCCGAGCTCGCGCCACATCGCTCGCTCGTCGACCTTGACGACGACGCCGTCGATCTCGTAGTCGAGCTCCTCGCGGCGCTCCTCCCACCAGTGGCAGCGCTTCACCGTCGACTCGATCCCCTCGTGGTGCCCGGTGTCCGGGTTGACCTTGAAGCCGCGCTCCGCCAGCCACTCGATCTCGGCGCTGTGGGTGGGGAGGTCGACGTTCGGCGCGGCGCCGAGCGCGTAGCACCAGATCGAGAGCGGCCGCTGCGCAGTCACCGCCGGGTCGAGCTGGCGGAGCGAGCCGGCCGCCGAGTTGCGCGGGTTGGCGAAGGTGCTCTCGCCGGCCTCGGCGCGGCGCTCGTTCAGCTCTTTGAAGTCGGCGATCGGCAGGTAGATCTCGCCGCGCACTTCGACCAGTCCGGGCGCGTCCTCGATTCGCAGCGGGATCGCCCCGATCGTGCGCAGGTTGCGGGTCACGTCCTCGCCGATTCGCCCGTCGCCCCGGGTGGCGCCGCGCACCAGCACGCCGTCCTCGTAGGTGAGGGCGATCGCCAGGCCGTCGATCTTCGGCTCCGTGGTGTAGCTGAACTCCGAGGCGCTGATGTCGAGCCGCTTCAGGTGGTTGCGGATGCGCTTCTCCCAGGCGCGCAGCTCCTCCTCGTCGCGGGCGTTGGCGAGCGAGAGCATCGGCTGGGCGTGCTCCACCTGCTGGAAGCGCTCCAGGGGTGGGGCCCCGACCCGCTGGGTCGGCGAGTCCGGGGTGCGCAGCTCGGGATGCTCTGCCTCGAGCGCGCGCAGCTCGTCGAGCAGCGCGTCGTAGCGGTCGTCGCCGATCTCCGGATCGTCGAGGACGTAGTAGCGGTGGTTGTGGTGCTCGAGCTCGCGACGCAGCTCGCCAGCCCGGCGCTCGGCCTCGGCGGCTCTCACACCGAGGAGGGGGCGCAGGCCGCCAGCATCTCCTCGAAGCCCCAATCGCGGAGCCGCTCCAGGCCGCCGTGATCGGTGAGGTCGAAGTGGATCGGCGTCACCGAAACGCGGCCGCGCGCCACGGCGGAGAGGTCGGTCCCCTCCTCGTCCTCGAAGGACGGCTCGAAGCCGTAGATCTCATAGCGCCGGCGGCCGCTCTCGGTGTCTTCGTCGACCAGCTTCAGCTCGTCGTTGTAGAGGCGTTTGCCGAGCTTCGTTACCTCAATGCCAGTCGCCTCCCCCGCCGGCAGGTTGACGTTGACCAGCGTCTCGGGTGGCATCGGCTCCTCGATCAGGCGCCGCACCAGCTGCGCCGTCAGGGGCGCCGCCAGGCCGAAGTCGAAGCGGCCGCTGACGTAACCCATGCCACCTGCCATCGACTGCTGCGAGACGGCGATGGCCGGGATCCCGAGGATGATCCCCTCGAAGGCGGCCGCGACCGTGCCGGAGTAGGTGATGTCGTCGCCGAGGTTGGATCCGTGGTTGATGCCCGAGACGATCAGGTCGGGGCGGCCGCCGAGCAGGCCCAGATCGGCGAAGCGGACGCAGTCGACCGGGGTGCCGTCGGTGGCGAAGCCGCGGTCGCCGTCCTCGAACTCGACTTCCTCGACGCCGAGCGGCGAGCGGGTGGTGATGCTGCGAGCCGTCGCGCTGCGGTTCGAGTCGGGGGCGATTACGCCTACCTCGATGCCGTCCAGCTGGCGGAGGGCGCGGCGGGCGGCCTGGAGGCCGGGGGCGGCGATGCCGTCGTCGTTGGTCAATAAGACGAGCATGAGGATCTTCGATTCTAGGGTCGGCGACCGGCGGGTCCTGTCGCCGCAGGGGACCCACCGCCCCTTCCGGTAGCTAAAGCTTCCTCAGGGGCGGTTCCCCCTACGGCGCCACCCGCCGGAGATACGGATTAGGTTGGCGGGATGAGCGTCTCCGTGGTTATTCCGACCAAGGATCGGCCCGGGAAGCTGGGCAGATGCCTCGCCTCACTTCGTGGCCAAGGAGCGGAGATCGTCGTCGTGGACGACGGCTTCAGAGAAGCTGAGCTGGTAGCGGACGTAGCGCGGGAGCATGGGGCGAAGGTGGTGCGGATGGACGGGCGGGGGCCGGCGGCCGCGCGGAACGCGGGTGTTGCGGCGGCGAGCGGTGAGGTGGTGTGCTTCATCGACGACGACTGCGAGGCGGAGGTGGGATGGGTGGAGGCCTTGGCCGGGACCGTGCTCAGCGGGGAAGCGGAGTGCGCGGCGGGTAGGACGGTCGTGGCGGAGGACGCCAGCCAGGCCGACCGAGCCTGGCAGGCGATCGCCGACTACCTGCAACGCGTCGCCGCCGAGCCGGGGTCGTCCTCTCCCGGCTTCGCCGCCACCTGCAACCTCGCCTGCTCGCGCCGCCTCCTTGCCGAGCTGCCCTTCGACGAGTCGTTCCCGGACGCCGCCGGGGAGGACCGCGACTGGGCCGCTAAGGCAGCGGCTCGTGGGTCCGCGCCCAGCTTCACTCCCGACGCCGTCGTCGTACACCGGCCCGACCTCAGCGCCTGCTCCTTCCTACGCCAGCAGTACCGCTACGGCAAGGGCGCCGCCCGATTCCGCGCCACCGACTCATCCCGCAGCCTGGGCTCCCCCAGCTTCTACCTCAATCTCGCGCGTGCCGGCTTCGCTTCGGGCTTCATCCCCGGCACGCTCGTGCTGACGGCCCAACTCGCAATAGCCGCAGGGACGCTCGTTGAGCGCCAGCTCACCGTTCGAGCAGCGGCTCTCCGGCCAGCCCGGTCGAATCGGCACCGGTAAGGGCCGCGACCGTCGCCGTGATGTCGGTCACCCTGGGTGCCCGTCCCGGATCGCGCAGCCGCCCCGCCCCCGGCGCCAGGATCGCCCAAGCGTCGCCGTCAGTGTGGTTGCCGGTGCGGCCGCTGCCGTAGCCGTGCCGACGCACGGCACCGAAGCGGTCCGAATGGAGCGCCTCGATCGACACCGCGGAGGTCGGCCGCCAACGGACGACGAGGTCGGGAAGGCGATTGGCCGCGCTGCCCTCCCACTCGCCCGCGACCCGATCGACCGCCGCCACCGCCGGCTTGCCGTCGGGGTCACGGAAGTCGGCGAGGCCGGAGGCGATCATCTCGAGCAGCTCGTCCGCCTCGCCTGGATCGACAACCCCGTCGCGCTCGCGGCCCTTGAGATTGAGGTGGACGTAGCCCTGGTTGTCAGCCGGGTGGGCGAAGGCGCGGGTGTTCGACCAGTCGACGCCGCGCAGCTCCATCCGCGCGGTCAGCTCGAGTGCGAGGCGGTCGGGCATCGCCGCGGCGACGGCGCCCCGCAGGCGACCGGAGAGGGCGGCGCGCAACCGCCACATCGCGCCGGAGTCCGAATCGGCGCCGCCATCGCGACGATCCTCCCCCAGCACCGCGGCCAGCATCCCCGGCAGCATGTCCGCGCGGCTCGTGTTGACGTTCATGCCGAGCACCGAACAAGCGATCACGTCGGCCTCGTCGGGCAACTCCGCGAGCACCCGCCCCAACTGCCTGTCGACCTCGACGTACACCTCGGCGAGCGCCGAGGTTCCCCAAATCCGGTGCCCGCCCAGATGGGGAGCCGCGAAGGTCAGCCAGACAAGATCGAATGACCGCTCTCGCAGCTGCTCGATCGCCAGGTCCGCGACGCGGGCGGGAGCCGCAAGCAGCCGCTTGCCCAGCCGATCGACTTCGGAGAGCGGCTCGGCGCCGAAGATCTCGGTGACGTTCGGTGGCTTGCCGTGGCGGCGGCGCAGGGCGCGGTCGGCGCCGTCGGGGACCGACCAGCGCTCCAAGACGACGCGCTCGCGCATCCCCCAGCCGCAGACCAGCACGCCCTCGGCCCCATCAGGGCGGTGGCACTCGTAGGGATCGATCGCGAGCGTCGCCCGCCCGGCGCGGGCCAGCCGCTGCCAGATCGGCGGCGGCGCTTCGAGCTCGGCGGCGAGGCGGATCGCCTGCCGCGACGACGCCCACTGGAAGGGATAGAAGAGGCCGTGGTCGCCGACCTCGACACCGCGGTAGAGGCACTGGTAGGCGCTGGCGGGGAAATGGGCGGCCGGAGTGTCCAGCTGAACGCCGCGCCCGCGCTGCCGCAGCGCCCGCAGGGTGGGCAACCGACCCTCGCCCTCGAGCCGCTCCAGCAGCGATCCGCTCGCCGCGTCGAACTGCACGACCGCGATCACGCGACACCTTCCGGCACTGCCACCGTGACCTCCGCCCCGCCGAGAGCCGCTGAGCTGCGCGCCGCTTCGACGACCGCCATCGTCGCGATTCCGTCGGCGGCGGTTGCCAGCGCTCCGCTGTTCCTTTGCCTCGCTATGTCGGGCAAGGGAACAGCTGGATGAAGGAGGGCGGAGGCAAAGCACTCGATTTGGCGCCGCAGCGATCGCACGAGCGGATCCGGGCCGCGCCGCAGCCGGTCGACCCGAGCCCGCAGGCGATTCGTGCGACAGGCGCCGAGCACTTGCCCGGCCCTGTCGCGAACCTCGACCCGCTCCGCGTAGGGGCGGTCGGTCGCGCAGCGAATCCGCGCCCGTCCCCGCCCCAGCTCGAGCTCCAGGCTGGCCCGCTCCGGCTCGACGACAGCGCCGCGAACGGCGATCGGCTCGGAGCCCGCGAGGAAGATCGCCAGGTCGATCAGGTGCGTGCCCGCGTCGAGCAACGCCTCGTCGCGGCTGACGTGGGCGCTCCAGCCGTCGCGGCGGAAGCGCATCTCCAGCTCCAGCTCCAGCCACCCGCTCAGCGGCAGGACGGGGCGCAGCTCGAGCCCCTGCAGGAAGCGACGGTTGAAGCCGATCGCCGGGGACGGGGCGAGTGCCGCGAGCCCGAGCGCACCGTCCAGGTCGGTGGCCGGAGGCTTCTCGACCAGGCTCGGCAAGCCGGCGGCGGCGGCCTGGGTCGCGACCTCCAGATGGCGGTCGGCCGGCGTCGCGACGACGACCGCGTCGAGGTTGCCCGCCGTGATCAGCTGGGTGGCGGAGTTGTAAGCCAGGGTCCCTCCGCTGCGGGCGAGCAGCTGCGCCCTGGCGCGGTCGGGGTCGGCGACCCCGACCAGCGTCACCCCGGGTAGCTCGCGCAGCGCCGGCAGGTAGCCGCGCTCGACGATGCGCCCGCAGCCGACGATGCCGAGCCGGAGCGACGAGGTCCTGTGTGGCGACTTTCCGTTCATATGGATCGGTTAGTGGCCACGCCCGCGCGTGGCCGCCCGCGCTCGCCGAGGTGCTGGACGATCGCGACCGGCACCGAGGCGACCGCGGTCAGGAGATGGAGGACGTGAAGCGCCACACCTCCGATCAACAGCCGCGGCCCACCGCGGCGGGCGAGCAGCGTGTAGAAGTCGCGGTTTAGCGCCGTCATCGAGAGCAGCGCCGCGAGAGCGAGCCGCGGTCGCCGGCCGATCAAGCCCACCAGCAGCGCCAGGGCCCCCACCGCGCTCGCCCGATGCCTCATGCCGAGGTTGAGCGCCCCGCTGCGGTGGCGCTGGCCGAGCAGCAGGCGCGTCCACGGGACGCCGCGCCGCCAGAGGTCGGTGCGCACCATCGAGAGCGGCGTCCACGCCTTGAGGTGGCGTCCCCGGATTGCCGGGTCGAGGCGCAGCCGCCCACCCGTGGCGCGCAGCTTCATGCCAAGCGCGATGTCCTCGATGCTCGGTTCGCGGTAAGTCTCGGCGTCGAATCCCCCGACCGCCTCGAAGTCGCCGCGGCGCACCGCGCCCAGGCCCGCCCAGAACGTATCGGCCTCACCGGCCCCCGAGACGTGGACGTGATGATGGAGAAGGTTGCGGAAACGGGAGGTCAGGCCGCTCGCCGCCGGCTCGTCGTCGTAGGAGCCGAAAACGCCGCACAGATCCGGCTCGAGGCGGAAGCGCTCCTCAATCCGCGCGAGCGCATCGGCGTGCACTTCGACATCGGAATCGACGAAGACCAGCACGTCGGCGGCCCCGCGCTGGGCGCCGGCGTTGCGAGCCGCGGCCGGGCCCGCGCCGGCCGGCTCACGCTGGACGATCAGCTCGTCGGGCCGGCGCTTGCCGGCCCTGAGCGCAGCGAGGCAGCGCCCGAGCGTGGGCGGGTCGTCAGAAGCCGGAATCACTACCGCGAGGCGCATATTAGGGTTACCTAATACCATCCCGCGGCCCAATGCAGCGTCCACCCCACCTCGACGACGCGGCGCCAGTTGCCGTTCTTGGCGGCGGCCCGGCCGGCCTCACGGCCGCCTACCTGCTGGCGCGACGCGGCCTGCGGGTAATCCTCTTCGAGGCCGACGGGACGGTCGGCGGGATCGCGCGGACCGCGGTCGCCGACGGCTACCGGTTCGACCTCGGCGGCCACCGCTTCTTCACCAAGAGCGCCGAGGTCGAAGCGCTCTGGGAGGAGGTACTCGGCCCGGAGATGCTGGTCCGCCCGCGCCTCTCGCGCATCTACTGGCGGGGGCGCTTCGTCCAGTACCCGCTGCGGGCCGCCGACGTTTTCGCCCGCGTCGGCCCGCTCGAGCTGCTCCGCTGCGCCGCTTCCTACGGCGCCGCCCGCCTGCGCCGCCGCGGCCCGGCCGAGAGCTTCGAGGACTGGGTGACCGCCCGTTTCGGCCGCCGCCTCTTCCAGCTCTTCTTCAAGACGTACACCGAAAAGGTCTGGGGTGTCTCCACCGACGAGCTCCGCGCCGAGTGGGCGGCGCAGCGGATCGCCGACCTTTCGCTCTGGAAGGCGGCCCGCGAGGCCCTGCCGGGCGGTCGCGGCGAGAGGCCGAAAAGCCTGATCGAGGAGTTCCGCTATCCCCGCCTCGGACCCGGCCAGATGTGGGAGGAGATGGCGCGGCTGATCGAGGCGGCCGGCGGGGAGGTGCGGCTCGGAGCCCCGGTCGAACGACTCGATTTCGAGGCGGGTCGACTCGACGCCGTGGTCGCGCGCGGCGAACGGGTCGAGGTCGGCGCGGCGATCTCCTCGCTGCCGCTGCCGGCCGCAGTAGGGATGGCCGGAGACGCGGCGCCCCGCGACGCCGGGGTGGCGGCACGCGGCCTGCGTTACCGCGACTTCCTCACCGTGGCGCTGGTCGTCGACGGCGAGCCGCCCTTCCCCGACAACTGGGTCTACGTCCACGACCCGGCAGCGAAGGTTGGGCGCATCCAGAACTTCCGCGCCTGGAGCCCGTGGATGACGCCAGATCCGCGCCGCTCCTGCGTCGGGCTCGAGTACTTCTGCTTCGAGGGCGATGATCTCTGGGCCGCCGACGACGCGGCCCTGGTCGCGCTGGCCCGCGAGGAGATCGACCGACTCGGCCTCGTGCCCGCCGAGCGGGTGGCCGACGGCCATGTCGTCCGCGTCCCCAAGGCGTATCCGATCTACGACGCCGCCTACCCGGAGCGGCTGGCGACGATCCGCGCCTGCCTGGACGGCCTCTCCAACTTCCAGCAGGTCGGCCGCAACGGCCTGCACAGGTACAACAACTCCGATCACTCGATGCTGACGGCGATGCGCGCGGTCGAGAACCTCTGCGACGGAACCGGCCACGACATCTGGGCGGTCAACGCCGACAGCGTCTACCACGAGCGGGACGAGCCGCCCGAGCAGCCCTACCGGGTGGCACCGGAGACGCCGACGACCCTCGCAGACGCTGGGCGCGCGGGTCCGGTCGCGGGGCAGGGGTCCTCGTTTTCGCAAGCTGCGGGCGAGGACTCCACGCCCCACGCCACCCGCGCGAGAAGCGTCAGCAAGAGAGCCGCGTCACCCTCCAGCGGCCAAGTCGTGCGATGAGCTTGCCCCCTGGAAGCGGGCGCGTGCTGAGAGCCGTTCCGTAGCGGGGATGGGGGATTGCGCGAACGGAGGACAGGGCGCGGTCCATGCGCCAGGCTAGGGCCGTCGGAGGCGTGAGGAGATTAGCCAGGCGGACCTCGCCGCCGCAGAAGGTCAGACGTTCGGCACCCACCTCGTCGGCCAGCTCGAACATGCCGTCGACGAGGATCGCCTGGCGGTCGGCGTCGCGCAGGTCGGCGGGGACTTCGGCGGCGCGGGCCCCCAGCTGGACCACGCCGGCGGCGAGAGCGAGGCTTGCGGCGCCTGCCAGGAGCTGCGTCCTGCCGGCAGCGAGCGCCGCCCCCGCCCTGGCGATCCCGACCGCGCCGACGACGGCCACCGCGGCGGTCGCCGGAGCGAGGAAGCGCGGCAAGCCTGCATAGCCGGCAACGGCCATCGCCGCGACGAGAAGGGTCCAGGCGGTTGCGCCAATCAGGAGGACCGTGAGGACACCGTCAGGCTCGCGGCGCCGACCGCGGGCCACGACGAAGAGCCCCACGCCGACCCATGCCGCCACCAGCGGCGCCGCGAGCGCCCGCCCGAACACCGCGAAGGCGTCGAGCGGCTCGATCGGCCCGCCGCGTGCGGTACGGGAGCCGGCCAACGGATCGCCGGCCCCGAGCAGGTCGGGAACGAACCAGGCGAGCGGGACCAGCAGCGCAACGGCGAGGGCGTGGAGGCGCAGGCGCGGCTCGCGGCGCGCCTGCCACACCGCCCCGACGGCGAGAAAAGGCCAGCACTCCGGACGCAGAAGGGCGGCGCCGAAGCCGAGCCACAGGGCCAGCGCCGACCGGCGAGCGAGCGCGGCGGTGACGGCACCCAGGACCAGGGAGACGAGCAGCGGCTCGGAGAGTCCGCCGCTGAACTGGCGTGCCGCCGGCGTGAAGGCGTCGGCGGTCAAGGCAACCGACCCTGCCGCCAGCGCCGCCGCGGCGAAGCGCCAGCGCCCCGCCTCCTCTCCCGCCAGCCGTGCCGCCAGCCAACCGGCCAGCACCGGGGCCAGCAGCCAGCCGCTGCGCGCCACGAACAGCCAGCCCTTCGGCGCCGCGTCGCCCAACAGCGAGAGCGGTGCGTCGATCAGGACCGGCAGCGGCTTCCAGGACATCCCCTCGGCCGTCACCAGGTCCAGCCGGGTCAGCTCCCGCCCCCAGACCAGCCAGCCCCAGGGGTCATAGACCGGCTGGTAGGGAAGCAGCAGCGAGAGCGCGGCGAGCGCCAGCGCCGCGATGGCGGCGATCCACAGGGCTCGGGGCACGATCTATGGAACCGCGGCGCCGCGCTCGCTCAGCAGGTAGACCGGGATGGCGGCGACGGCGAGGAGGAGCAGGGCCGGGATCGCGCTCGCCTCGTAGAAGCCGAAGCTGGTCTGGGTCCAGATGTCGGTGGCGAGCGTCTCGAAGCCAAGCGGCGCCAGGATCAGGGTCGCGGGCAGCTCCTTCATCGCGTGGAGGAAGATCAGCGCCGCGCCGGCGAGGACCCCGCCCCGGGCCAGCGGCGCCGTCACAGTGCGGAAGACGTCGGCGCGGCTCCTGCCCAACCCCCGCGCCGCCTCCTCGACCCGCGGTGAGACCTGCAGCAGCGCGGCGGCGATCGGTCCGATTCCCAGCGGCAGGTAGTGGATGGTGAGGCCCAGGACCAGCAGCGCGGTCGTCTGGTAGAGCGGCGGCACGAGGCGGGTCGCGAAGAAGACGAGCGCAAGTGCGACGAGGATGCCGGGCAGCGCGTAGCCAGCGTGCGAGGCCCGCTCGACCAGCCCGCTGAGCCGGCTGGGATGGCGAGCCGCCAGCGCCGCGACCGCGAGCGCCGCGACCGCTCCCAGCGCCGCCGCGCCCGCCGAGACGAGGAAGGAGTTGCCACCGAGGGCCGCCGCCCGCGAGAGGGTCGTCGAGCCGGTCGAGATCCCCTCGCTGGCCCAGTAGAGGAGCACCGCGACCGGCAGCACGAAGGCAACGGCAACGACCGCCGCACAGAAGGCGAGGGCCGGCCAGCGCCAGCGGCCGAGCCGGTAGGGGCGGGCGGGCCGCAGGGTGCCGGGGCCGAGCCGGTGGACGACGTTGGCCGAGCGCAGCCGCGAGCTGAGGAGCAGCAAGCCGAACATGACGATGACGAGGACGGCGCCGAGGCTAGCCGCCGCGGTGCGGTCGAAGCTGGACCGGTAGGCGACGTAGATCTCGCGCGTGAAGGAGTCGAAGCGCAACAGCGACACGGCGCCGAAGTCGCTGACGACGTAAAGCGCGACAAGCAGCCCGCCCGCGGCTAGGACCGGCCAGAGCTGCGGCAGGACGACGGTTCGGAAGACGGCGAGGGGGCCGCGCCCCATCGCCCGCGCCGCGTCCTCGAGCTGGGGGTCGATGCGGCGCAGCGCGCCCCGCAACGGCAAAAGCACGAGCGGATAGGTGAAGAGGCTGAGGACGAGCCAGGCGCCGCCGAAGCCGTAGATCGAGGGCAGCCGCTCGACCCCGAGCGCGTCCTGCAGCATGCCGTTGGGCCCGAGCGCCGCGACGAAGAGGTAGGCGCCGACGTAGCTCGGAATCACCAGGGGCAGCGTGCAGAGCGCCGCCCAGACGCGGCGGCCGGGCAGGTCGGTGCGGACGGTCAGCCAGCCGATCGGCAGCGCGATCGCCACCGCGGTGGCCGTGACCGCCGCCGCCAAGCCCAGCGTCCGCACCAGAATCGCGGCGGCGCGCGACGTGAGCGCCTCGGCGAGCGCGTCGCCGAGGTCGCCTGCGACGACGACGAACAGGTAGGCGGCGGGCAGGACCGCGGCGGCGGCGACCAGTAGGCCGACAGCGGTCAGCCAGCCCGGTGCCGGCCTGGTCGCGGTCACCGCGTGAGGCCGCCCACTAGAGGGCCCCGGCTTCCTGCATCAGCTCGATCGTCGCCTGCAGCTGCTCGAGGTGGACCAGGTCGGTCCCGGTAGTGGGGATCGACCCGAGCGGCACGGTCAGCGACGGGTCCAGCTCCGCGCCGCGGGCCAGCGGATACTCCTTGGAGCTCGTCGTGAAGAACTCCTGGCTGGGCCCTTCGAGCAGCGACCGGACGAACCCGACCGCTTCGGAGCGGCGGTCGCTGCCCTCCAGCACGCCGACGCTCGTCAGCAGCATCAGCGAGCCGAGCCCGCCGGGCGGGAAGTAGACGTCGACCGGGTAGCCCTCGCCCTCGGCTGCGATCGCCTGGGCGACGTAGTAGTGGTTGATCAGCCCTGCGTCGATCTCGCCGGCGGCGATCGCGTCGCGGATCGCGACGTTGTTCGGGTAATCCCCGGCGTCGTTGGCGACCATCCCCTCCAGCCACTCGCGGGTGCGGTCGTCCCCATAGCGCTCGCGCAGCGCCGTCACGTACTCCTGCATGCTCGAGCTGGCCGGCGACCAGCCGACCCGGCCTCGCCACTGCGGCGCCGCGAAGCCGAACGGCGAGCGCGGCAGCTGGGTGGGCTCGACCTCTTCTCGGTTGTAGGCGACGACGCGGGCGCGGCCGGTGACGCCGACCCAGCGGCCCTCAGGGTCGCGGTAGCGGGCGGGAACCATGCGCAGGACGCCGGCGGGAAGCGGTGCCAATAGGCCCTCGTCGGCCGCGGCGCCGATCGCACCCGGCTCCTGCGCGAAGAAGACGTCGGCGGGCGAGGCGTCGCCCTCCTCGATCAGCGTCGCGGCGAGATCCGCCGTGTCGGCGTAGCGGACCTGGACGTCGCGGTCGGCATCGGCCTCGTAGCGGTCGACGGCACCGCCGATCGCGGCCGGGATCCGCCCCGAATAGAGGGTGATGCCCTCCGTCTCGGGCTCGTCGGGGCCGCCGCCGGAGCTTTCGGTGTCGAAACCGCAGCCGGTTGACGCGAGCGCGGCAAGGAGTGCGGCAACTGCTGAGGCGCGCCGCCAGGCGCGTCGGGTTTGCTTCATCTACCTGCCTTCTGGGGAGATCGAGTTAGGTTGCCCTAATCTTAAGTTCTCCGCTCTTGGCGCACCCTTCCGACATAGAGGAGCAGGGGCGCGGCACCGCTCTGCGGCTGCGCGGACTGCGCAAGTCCTACGGCGAGGTCGCCGCGGTCGCCGGCATCGATTTGGAGATCGAGCCGGGAGCGACCTGCGCGCTGCTCGGGCCAAGCGGCTGCGGCAAGACGACGACGCTGCGCCTGATCGCCGGGCTCGAGACGCCCGACGAGGGCAGCGTCGAGATCGGCAGCCAGACGGTCTCGACGCCAAGCCGCTCGCTGCCCCCCGAGCGGCGCAGGATCGGGATGGTCTTCCAGGACTACGCGCTCTTCCCCCACCTCGACGTCGCCGGCAACGTCGGCTACGGTCTCGGCCGCCGCCCCGACCGGGGCACGGTCGAATCGATGCTGGAGACGGTCGGCCTCGGTGGTCTCGGCGCCCGCCATCCCCACGAGCTATCGGGCGGCCAGCAGCAGCGCGTCGCCTTGGCGCGCGCCCTCGTCACCAAGCCGCGCGCCGTGCTGCTCGACGAGCCGTTCTCCAACCTCGACGCAGGCCTGCGCGAGAAGGTCCGCCGCGAGGCACGGGAGATCCTCGATGCCCAGGGAGTCACCTCCGTCTTCGTGACCCACGACCAGGAGGAGGCGCTGAGCGTCGCCGACGTCGTCGCCGTGATGAACGAGGGGCGGGTCGAGCAGGTGGGGACGCCGGAGGAGGTCTACTCGCGCCCGGCATCGCGCTGGGTCGCCGGCTTCCTGGGTGAGATCGAGGTGCTGCCGGGCATGGCTGAGAACGGCTCGGTCAGCTGCGAGCTGGGACGCCTCCCCAACCGCAACGGGCTGAGTGGCGAGGTCGACGTGCTGATCCGTCCCGAGTCGGTGGCGGTCGGCACGGTCGAGCCGCCCGACCGGCGCAGCCAGGACGCCACCGTCGTCTCACGCAACTTCTACGGGCACGACCAGATGATCGAGCTGCGCCTCCCCTCCGGTCGTACCGTCCGCGCCCGTCGCCTCGGCTTCCCGGCCTGGCATCCCGGCGACCGGGTGCGGGTCTGGATCGACGGCCCAGCCGACGTGCTGGCCCGCGACTGAGCGCTGCATACTGCGCGCCGTGACCACGGTGCGCCTCGACATCGAATACGACGGCACGGAGTTCCGCGGCTGGGCCACCCAGCCGGGACTGCGGACCGTGCAGGGGGAGCTGGAGGCGGCGCTGGAGACCGTCCTGCGCGAACCGGTGAAGCTGACCGTCGCGGGCCGCACCGACAGCGGCGTGCACGCGCTCGGGCAGGTCGCGAGCTTCGAGACCGAGGCGGAGCTGCCCCCGGACCTGGCCCGCAGCCTCAACGCGCTCTCGCCAGAGGACATCGCGGTGACGGCGGCCGCGCCGGCGACCGACGGCTTCGACGCACGGCGCGACGCCCGCTCACGCAGCTACCTCTATCGGATGCTCGCCCGCCGCTCGCCAAGCCCTTTTGAGCGGAGCCGCGCCCTGTGGTGGCCACACCGACTCGACCGCGACGCCCTCGACGCCTGCGCCGCCGCCCTCGTCGGCACCCACGACTTCACCGCCTTCACCCCGACCCAGACCGACCACGTCCGCTTCGAGCGCGATGTCCTCGCCGCCGCCTGGGAGGCCCAGCCGGTCCCGGGGGGCGAACTGCTCGCCTTCCGCATCACCGCCGACGCCTTCATGCGCAACATGGTCCGTGCCCTGGTAGGCACGATGCTCGCCGTCTCCTCCGCCCGCTTCACCGTCGAGGACTTCACCACCCTCCTGAAAGGAGCCGCCCGCTCCGAAGCCGGGGACACGGCCCCGCCCCACGGCCTATACCTGGAGTCGGTCTCCTACGAGTGAACCCTGTGAACGGTTCAGAGGAGGGGTTGTGTGCCCCTCCGAACGGCTTGTACTTTTTTCGAGCCGCGCTTCGGGCGCCAGCCCTCCCACGTCACTTCGAAAAAAGTTGAGAGAGGAGGGGCACACAACCCCTCCCCGCTACACCAGCTCCAGGTAAACCATCTCCGTCGAGTCCGACTTCCGCGGCCCCAGCTTGACGATCCGCGTGTACCCCCCGGGCCGCTCCACATACCGCGGCGCGACCTCCTCGAACAGCTTGTGCACGATGAACTTGTCGTTGTGCAGGCTGGCCAGCGCCTGGCGGCGAGCGTGCAGGCCGCCCCGCTTGGCCAGCGTGATCAGCTGCTCGACCTCGGGCTTCACCGCCTTGGCCTTCGCCTGGCTGGTTTCGATCCGCTCGTGCTCGATCAGCTGCTTGGAGAGGTTGGCGAGCAGCGACTGGCGGTGCGCCGCGTCGCGGCTCAGCTTGTTGCGCTTCTTGCGGTGCCGCATGGCCTTGCTCCCTCAGCCCGGCGCTTCCTCAGTCCGCGGCCAGGCTCAGGCCGCGCGATTCGAGCGTCTCGATGACTTCCTCGATCGACTTCGAGCCGAAGTTGGGGATCGCGTTGAGCTCGGTACGGGTCTTGCGCACCAGGTCGCCGACCGTCTGCACGCCGGCCCGCTTCAGGCAGTTGTAGGAGCGGACGCCGAGCTCGAGCTCCTCGATCAGGATCTCGTCGAGGCCGTTGCTCGCCGCTACACCCGCGCCGTCGCTGACCGCGCCGCCGAGCCCGTCGGCGGGCAGGGCCGGCGTCGCATCGCGGGCGGTGAGCTCTTCGACGCGGTCGGGATCGGTGAAGATCGCCAGCGTCTTGATCAAGATCTCGGACGCCTCGCGCAGGGCGGCCTCCGGCTCGATCGAGCCGTCAGTCTCCAACTCGAGGGTCAGTTTGTCGAAGTCGGTGCGCTGCCCGACGCGCGCGCTGGCCACCGTGTAGGAGCAGCGACGGATCGGCGAGAAGATCGAGTCGATCGGGATGACGCCGATCGGGTGCTCGTCGGACTTGTTCTCTTCAGCCGGCGAGTAGCCGCGGCCCCGGCCGATCGTCAGGTAGACCTCGAGTTTGGTTTTTTTCTCGAGCGTCGCGATCGGGGCGTCGGGATTGAGGATCTCGACACCGGAAGGGAGATCGATGTCCTTAGCCTTGACCTCACCCGGCCCGGTGACGACCAGCGGCGCCTCGACCTCGTCGGCGTCGGTGTGCATGCGCACGACGAGCTCCTTGAGGTTGAGGACGATGTCGGTGACGTCCTCTTTGACGCCCGGCACGCTCGAGAACTCGTGCGCGACGCCCTCGATGCGAACGCTGGTGACGGCGGCGCCGCCCAGCGAGGAGAGCAGCACGCGGCGAAGGCCGTTGCCGAACGTGTAGCCGAAGCCCTTGTCCAGCGGCTCGATGGTGAAGGTGCCGCGGCGATCGTCGGCCTTGTCTGCGGTGATGCGGGGGACCTGGAAGTCAGTCGTCATGAGTTCCTTGCGTATGCGTGTTTCCGAATTTGAGGCCGGACTACTTGGAGTACAGCTCGACGATGAGCTGCTCCTGGACCGGCGCCGAGATCTCCGCGCGCTCGGGGTAGCGGAGGATTTTGGCGGTAAGCGAGTCGTGGTCGGCCTGCAGCCAAGCGGGCACGGTCGAGACAAGCTCGGTCGCTTTGCGAATCGTGTCGGTGGCGGCTGAGCCTGACTTGATCGAGATCACGTCTTCGGGCCGCACCTGGTAGGAGGGCACGTCGACCCGGCGGCCGTTGATCATCCAATGGCCGTGGCGGATCAGCTGCCGCGCCTGGCGGCGCGAGGCGGCGAAGCCGAGCCGGACGAGGACGTTGTCGAAGCGGGACTCGAGCAGTCGCAGCAGGTTCTCGCCGGTGACGCCCTCCTGGCGCGAGGCCTTGTCGTAGTAGGCGCGGAACTGGTTCTCGAGCACCTGGTAGTAGCGGCGCGTCTTCTGCTTCTCGCGCAGCTGCACGCGGTACTCGGACTGGCGCATGCGGCCGCGACCGTGCTCGCCGGGCGGGTAGGAGCGACGCTCGACGCCGCATTTGTCGGTGAAGCAGCGCTCCCCCTTGAGAAAGAGCTTCTGCCCCTCGCGACGGCACTGCTTGCACTGGGCGCCGGTGTCGCGGGCCATCAGCGATGCCTCCCTTCGCGGGAGTGCCGCGCAGCCGGCGAAAACCAAGCCAGGCAAGGACGCAGGGAGCGTGGCGCACTTGCAAAGTGCGCGAGCGACCGAGGACGCCGCATGGCGCCGGTTTGCAGACGGGTGAGGGGTGCTGCCGTGGAGGGAGGCATCGCTTACACGCGCCTCCGCTTCTTGGGGCGGCAGCCATTGTGGGCCTGCGGCGAGACATCCTTGACGGTGGTTACTTCAAGGCCGGCAGCCTGCAGCGAGCGGATCGCCGTCTCACGGCCTGAGCCGGCGCCCTTGGCGAAGACCTCGACCTTTTCGAGCCCGTGTTCCATGCCCTTTTTGGCCGCCGCGTCGGCGGTCACCTGTGCGGCAAAGGGGGTCGACTTGCGGGACCCTTTGAAACCGGTCGAGCCGGCCGACTCCCAGGCGATCACGTTGCCCTGACGGTCGGTCAGGGTGACGATCGTGTTGTTGAAGGAGGTCTTGATGTGCGCCTGGCCGTAGGAGATGTTCTTTTTGACGCGGCGGCGAGTGCGCGCTTTGCCTGGTTTTTTCGCGGCCATCCTCGCCCTATACCTTGCGCTTGCCTGCGACGCTCATCCGGCGCGGCCCCTTGCGGCCACGCGCGTTGGTCTTCGTCCGCTGGCCCCGAACCGGCAGGCCGCGGCGATGCCGCAGACCCCTGTAGGCGCCGATCTCCATAAGTCGTTTGACGTCCTGGGAGCGCTCGCGGCGCAGATCGCCCTCGACCTCGCGACGCTCGACCGCCTCGCGCAGTTTCATGACCTCGTCCTCGGTGAGGTCCTTGACGCTGGTATTGGGGTCGACCTTGGTCTCCGTGAGGATGTCGTTGGCAGTCGAGCGGCCGATGCCGAAGATGTAGGTGAGGCCGATCTCGACCCGCTTGTTGACCGGAATGTTGATTCCCGCGATGCGCGCCATCCCGCTCTCCTAGCCCTGGCGCTGCTTGTGGCGCGGGTTCTGACAGATCACCAAAACGGCACCGTTGCGGCGGATGATCTTGCACTTTTCGCACATCGGCTTTACGGAAGCTCTGACCTTCATCGCTCCGGTCTCGTCTCGAATACAGGACTCCCGCCTGCCCCAGGAGTCGGGCAAGCAGGCACGACCGGCCCATCGGGCCGAACGGGAAAGATAGCAAGGGCCGCGCCGCGGCGACGGCCTCTCGCGCTCAGGCGGCGAGCCGCGCGCCGACGTCCAGCCGGACCGGCCGATCCGGGGCGGCGAGGGCGGCCCGCGAGATGGCGATCAGCGCTTCTGCGTCGAGTCGATTGCGCTCGGCGGCGACACGAAGTGAATCCTCGAATCCGTTGTCCGTCCCGATCACGTCGATCAGCGCAGGCCGGTTCTCGCAAAAGCTGATGATCACCCGCCCGCCTTCGATCACGTCGCTGCCGCCGGACAGGGGGCCCCCATCCTCAAGCGTGATCTGGATCGTGTCGGCTCGGCTCTCGTAATCGGCTTTCATCATCTCCTCAGATCGTAGACGGTGATCAGTTCGCCGTTGTCGAGCGCGACGATGGCGCAGTACAGGTTTCCACGCACCTCCGCGACGTACATCGGGTTCCCTTTCGAATCCTCGCCTCTCCGATTGCGCGGGGCCACCAGCGTGAGGATGTCGCCCCGGCCCAGCTTTTCGCGCCGCATACGATTCTTCGCGTGCCGGCTGAAACGCACGCCCCCTTAAGGGCTGGGGTCGCAGATCTCTCCCCCTTCAGCTCGTAACCAGGGCGATCATGAACCCGTCGTAGCCCTTGCCGCCGACCGTCTGGATCGTCGTTCCCTCGACCCGCGGATCGGCCTCGATCATCTCGTGCAGGCGCCGCTGCGCCTCGATTTTGGGATCCGTGTTCTGGGCATCGGCCAAGGCGCCGTCCCGCACGACGTTGTCGGCGACGATCAGCCCGCCTGGCCGAGTCCGCTCCAGCGCCCACTCGAAGTAGGCGGGGGTGTTCGCCTTGTCGGCGTCGATGAAGGTGAGGTCGAGCGGTCCGATTTCTTCGTCGACCAGCCGCGGCAGCGAGTCGAGTGCCGGACCCGCCCGGAGGTCGACCAGGTGGTCGAGCCCGGCCGCAGCGAGATTCCGCCGCGCCACCTCCGCGTAGGCCGGATCGGCCTCTAACGTGGTCAGCCGCCCGTCGGCCGGCAGCCCCCGCGCGAGCCAAATCGTGCTGTAGCCGCCCAGCGTCCCGAACTCGAGAATCGTCCGCGCCCCGGTCGCCCGAACGAGCAGCTGCAGCAGCTTCCCCTGCGGAGGCGAGACCTGGATCTCCGGCAGCCCCGCCTCGGCACTGGCCCTCAGCGCGGCTTCGAGCACCTCGTCGTGAGGCGCAAGCAAGCTAGCGACGTAGTCATCGACGGCCGCCCACCGCTCCTCGCTCATGGCGGGATCATGACGGGCGCGTGAAGGGGCGTCGGGAGTCCTCCCGACGAATGTCCCCAAAAAGCAATTCGGAGGGAGGGCTCCCGACGCCCTACCCCTAGATGAGTAGTTCCACGGCTCAGGCCACGTAGTCGACCAGCGTTCGCGAAGGGCGCCCGAGCTGGTGGTTGAGTGAGATTGCCGCAGCGAGCGCCAGGAGGCGGCTGGCGATGCGGGCCCGCAGGCCGCGAAGGGTGC
>DASUOH010000038.1:0-2246 GCA_036276735.1 Solirubrobacterales bacterium
ATCATCACCGTCCCGACGATCACCACCGCCCAGGCCACCGTCCAGACCGAGAAGCCGCCCATCAGCTCGTTCTGCAGCGCGGCCTTGAGCTTCTCCGGCTCGGTTTCCTGGCCGATGGCGGACTCGGCGGAGTCGCCGAGGATCGAGTTGACGAAGATGAAGAAGGCGACGACCTCGGCTGGGATGAATTTCGCGACCCGCTCGAGGTAGGTGTCGCCGCCCTGGGGAAGATGTCCGGCCTCCGGGGCGCCGGCGGCGGCTTCGAGGGCGCCGCCGGACTGTCCGCGCGAAGGTTCCGGGACCGGACCGAACCGAACAATTCGTCCCATTACTTTCGTCCTGTCAGATTTTCGCGCACGAGAAGTTATGCGCGTCGCGGGGCAGCGGCTGAAACGGCGCGAGATTACACCAGATCAGGGGCGCGGGCAACGACAGCGCCGGGGGGTGTAGGTAGCGTGTGATGTGTCCGGTTTAGGTGGCGCGTGAAGTGTCCGGTCCGCTGAGATCGCCGCGATGGGTCGGCGGAGGCGATGATGGGCCGGGCACGGGTTCTGGAGGAGATCCGGATCATGCGTTTCGAGGAGTTGCTGGATCGGCACGAGCGCGGGGCGCTGACGCAGGCGGAGGCCGGGGAGATGCTGGGGATGTCGGAGCGGACGTTCCGGCGCTGGCGCGACCGGTGGCGGGAGGCGGGCGCGGCGGGGATTGTCGACCGGCGGATCGGCAAGCCGTCGCCGCGGCGGGCCGACGCGAGCGAGCTGGCGCGGGCGCAGGCGCTTTACGCGGAGATGTACGGCGACTTCACGGTCAAGCATTTCCACGAGAAGCTCGTCGAGGGCCACGGCTACCGGCTCGGCTACACCGTGACCCGGCTGGCGTTGCAGGCGTCCGGGCTGGTGCGCAAGGCGCCGCGCCGGGGCGCCCACCGGCGCAAGCGGCCGCGACGGCCGATGCCGGGGATGCTGCTGCATCAGGACGGCTCGACGCACGCCTGGCTCGCCGGGCAGCCGCCGCTCGACCTGATCGTCACCCTCGACGACGCGACGAGCGAGGTCTATTCGGCCTTCCTGGTCGCGGAGGAGGGCACCGCCTCGAGCTTCCGCGGGCTCGCCGAGACAATCGCGCGGAAGGGCCTGTTCTGCTCGCTCTACACCGACCGGGGCGGGCACTACTTCCACACTCCGGCCGCCGGCGGCAGGGTCTCGCGGGAGCAGCCGACCCAAGTGGGGCGGGCGCTGGCCGAGCTCGGCATCGAGCACATCCCGGCCTATGCCCCGGAGGCGCGCGGGCGCTCGGAGCGCGCCTTCCGCACCTTGCAGGATCGGCTGGTCAACGAGCTGGCGCTCGCCGGCATCACCTCGGTCGAAGCCGCCAACCGCTTCATCGCCGAGACCTACCTGCCGGCGCACAACCTCCGCTTCGCGGTTGCCGCCGCCGAGCCGGGGTCCGCCTTCGTCGCCTGTCCGCCGGAGGCATGCCGCGACGTCCTCTGCCGACGCGAGACCCGGCAGGTCGCCAACGACAACACCGTCGCCTGGCGCGGCCAACGCTTGCAGATCCCCGCCTCGCCGCTCCGGCCGCACTTCGTCAGAGCGACGGTCCGCATCAACGAGTATCCCGACAGCGCCGTCGCGATCTTCTGGGGCCCGCACCGCATCGCCGACTTCCCGCCGCCCCAGGCGGATGAACCCCACGGCCTGGCGGCGTGACCCGCTTCGATGCCGCAAGGGGTGTGGACAACGCTGCCGCGTTGACCACACCAACCACCACAACAGAAGCGGTCAATCCATGTGCTACATAGACCGGACAACTTGACGCGTCAGCTACACCGCCGTACGCTGGCGTTCCCACGCCCGCATGACGCCACACGCATGAACGAGTCACGCACTCTGCCGCGCGCGTTCCTTCGCCGCCACCGAAAGAAGCCGCGCGCGAGCCCGGCCGAGGCTACTCGACGCTGTAGAAGAGCTCGTCGTTGGGCATCTGCTTGACGCGGATCGTCGCGGTCTTGGTTTCGCCGCTGTTCAGGACTAGGTCACCGGCGCAGGCGAATGTCGATGCCGTCTTCTCGACCTGTTTCAGCGGGCCCACCGAAATGACCTCGAACTTGCCGCCGAAGACGTTCAGGAGTTCCTGTCCCTTGGTCATCCTCGCGAGCTTGTCGCAATCGTACTTGGTGATGTCCGTCTCGTTGCCAAGGCCGCCGAAGATCGACGCCAGGACTTCGCTTCCGGCCTCGGTATTGA
>DASUOH010000039.1:0-148269 GCA_036276735.1 Solirubrobacterales bacterium
GCACCCTTCGCGGCCTGCGGGCCCGCATCGCCAGCCGCCTCCTGGCGCTCGCTGCGGCAATCTCACTCAACCACCAGCTCGGGCGCCCTTCGCGAACGCTGGTCGACTACGTGGCCTGAGCCGTGGAACTACTCATCTAGATTCCGACCGGCCCGCTGCGCGTCAGCCGGATCTTGCGCGGCAGCTCGGCCAGGAGCGGCTCCAATCGCTCGACGACTTCGCCGCTGCTCGGCCGTGCCGCTGGGTCGGGATCGAGGAGCTCGACGATCAGCAGGCGCAGCTCCTCGGGGACATCTGCGGGCAGCGGACGAGGCGGCTCGACCAGCTGCGGGAAGCGCTCGGGTCCCTCGTCGCCGTCGCGGCGCGGGAAGGGCTTTTCGCCCGACACCGCGTGGAAGAGCGTCGCGCCGAGCCCCCAGGCGTCGGCGGGCGGACCGATCCGCTGGCCCTCCGACTCCCCGACGCACTGCTCGGGTGGCATGTAGGGGTCGGTGCCGATCGGGCCCTTGGTGCTCGCCGCCCGCTCGACCGTGCGGGCGATGCTGAGGTCGATCAGCCGCGGTGGCACGCCCATGACGATGTTGTCGGGCTTGACGTCGAGGTGGACGTAGCCGCGGTTGGCCATGTACTGGAGCGCCCCGGCGACGTTGGCGGCGAGCGGCAGCAGCTGCGCCAGCGGGATGGCGCCATCGCGCCTGATTAGCCGCCGCAGCGACGGCCCCCCCAGGTGCTCGATCAGCACGTGGGGATGCGGCCCGTCGAGCACTGCGTCGAAGCCGCGCACGAGCGAGGGGTGGGCGAGCTCGGCCAGCACCTCTGCCTCGCGCCCGAGGTCTCGCAATGCCTTCTCGTCAGCGGCCTGGTCGGGGCGGAGGATCTTCGCGACGCCGAGCGCGTAGAGGGAGTCGTCCCAGACGAGGCAGACCTCGTAGCGGTTGCCGCCGCCGAGCGCCTTCAGCACCGAGCGGCCGGCGTGGATCTCATCGCCCTCCTGGAAATCCCAGCTCGCGTAGTCGCCCACGGGGCAAAGCGTAGGGGGATGCGGCGCTCGGTTAGCATCGAGCACCGATGGCAGGCGACACCAAGGCGTTGATCGAGACGGCAATCACGCGGTTCCAGGCCGAAGTGCCCGCGCTGCAGAAACTGAAGCTCGTCTTCGGCCTCGAGTTGAAGGGGAGGGGGGACGTGCAGCTCTACAGGGTCGAGCTGCCGGGACCGAAGATCAGCAAGGACCTCGCTCAGGACGAGCGCATCTTGGTCCAGATCGACCGCCCCCAGTTCAACGAGCTGGCCGAGCGAGGGACGATCAAGAGCTACCGCAAGGCCTATGAGACCGGCCACATCAAGGCGACGGGGGACTCCAACGTGCGCAAGCTGATCGGCCAGGTGGTCGAACGCCAGGAGGAACGGGCGCGGCTGAAGAAAGCCCACTGAGATGGGGACGGCGATCGAGTGGGTTGCCGATCCAGACGGCTTCGCGGCGCTGGCGCCGGACTGGGACCGGCTGCTGCCCGAGGACGCCCGACCCTTCGACCTGCACTGCTGGTACATGGCCTGGTGGCAGGCGTTCGGCGCGGGGCGGGAGCCGGCGATCTGCATTGCGCGCCGCGGCGGCGAGCTGGTCGGGGCGATGCCCTTGGTCCGTGACGGTCGACGGCTGGGCGCGATGGCGAACACGCACTCGCCCGTCTTCAGGCCGCTGGCGCGCGATGGCGAGGCCCGTGAGCAGCTGATCGGGGCGGTGCTCGCTGACGGTGCCGCCGAGTTGACCCTGACCGCGCTCCCAGACGGCGACCCCTCGGTCGAGCGGCTGCGCATCGACGCGGCACCGATGCGGGCTGCTTTCGAGGCAGGGCAGGTCTCGCCGATCGTCGAGACGAGCGGCGAGTTCGAGGAGTGGCGCAAGCGGAGCAAGCGCCGCTGGGGGGCGCCACTCGAGCGCTTCCGGCGCAAGATGGGTCGCGACCACGAGGCCGAGCTCTCGATCGTCGAGCCGCCTGCGGATCTCGAGACCGAGCTGGAGGACGGGTTTCGTGTCGAGGCGAGCGGCTGGAAGGGCGCCCAGGGCACGGCGATCCTCTCGACGCCCGAGACGCACGCTTTCTACGGCTCGATCGCGCGGGAGTTCCACGCTCGCGACGAGCTGCGTTTGAGCAGTATCGTCCTCGACGGGCAGACCGCGGCATTTGACCTCTGCCTGCTCCACCGCGGGCGGCTCTACCTGCTCAAGACCGGATTCGACGAGAGCTTCCGGCGCCTCGCCCCGGGCCTGGTGATGCGGCTCTCCATAGTCGAACGCTGTTTCGAGCTTGGGCTAGACGCTCACGAGCTGCTCGGCGACGACAGCGAGTGGAAGCGCAAGTTCGCCACCGGCGAGCGGCGGCACGTCGGGCTGCGAGCCTATTCGCACACTCCCCTCGGATTCGCCCGTCGCGCTTATCGCAGCGGACTGCGGCCCCGCCTTCGGGACGCCTACCGCAGGCTCGGGCCGCGGCGCCGCTGAGACCCGCATCCGGCTAGCATCCCGCGCCGCAACCGAGAGGAGACAGACGCACCGATGACCGAGCAGAGGTACGAGTTGACCACCGATCAGGCCGAGCGCGAGGCCTCGGGCGCCCACAGCTACGGGCGCTATCTCGAGGAGTTCGAGGTCGGCGCGGTCTACAAGCATTGGCCCGCGAAGACCGTGACCGAGGCGGATGACCACCTCTTCTGCCTGGTTACGATGAACCACCACCCACTGCACATAAACGACGTCTACGCGCAGCAATCCCAGCAGGGCCGCAACGTCGTCGTTGGGCCGCTCGTCTACTCGCTCGCCCTCGGCATGTCCGTTTCGGATGTCTCGGGCAAGGCAATCGCGAACCTGGCGACCGAAGAGCTGAGCCACCCAAACCCGGTCTTCCACGGGGACACCCTCTTCTGCGAGACCGAGGTTCTCGACGTCAAGCCATCGAAATCGAAGCCCGACCGCGGCGTCGTCAAAGTTCACACCCGGGTTCTCAACCAGGACGGCGTCCTCGTCGCTGAGTTCAAGCGGCTCGTTCTCGTGCCGCGACGCGAACCGGGCTAGCCAGCGCCACGTCGCATCGCCGCGGTGATGCGACGGCGCAGGGGCGGCCAGCGAAGGGCAACAGAGCCTCCGCCCGCGAGGGCCGCCGCGAAGCCGCCCCGGGTGACGACCTGGGTCTGCAAACCCTCGTCACCGCTTGCGAAGCGATCCTTGTAGGGCTCGTCGCCACGCAGGAAGGCGTAGCGCTCGAGCCCGTCGTCGAAAGCCGCCCGCATCGTCCGGGTCAGCATCAGGAAGCCAACCGAGTGGCGGTCGAAGCGCCGGTCGCGGCCCGACTGGTAGAACGATTCGGTTCCCTCGAAGCGGAATCCGTACCAGGCGGCGGCCGGTTCGCGATCGACCTCCATCGTCCAAAGTCGAAGCCAGCCGCGCTCCAGCAGGGCCGCGGTGAGCTCGCGGTGAAAAGCGACGCTCGAATCCCTGGCGAAGTTGCTCCGTTCGCCCCAGCGGTCGACGTGCAGCCGCAGCAGGATCTCCATGTCGTTCCCGAGCCCCGCGGGGTTCTCACACAGCCTGTAAGTCACGCGGTGGTCTCGCTCCAGCTTGCGGGCGCTGCGACGCAGCTTTTCGCGAACGTTGCGGCTTCGCGTCGATACGTACTCCTCCCAGGTCCGTCCCTCTATGTCGAGGCGCGGATTCGCATCGCGTTGCAGGACGCGGCCGCCGAGCGCAGTCGGCAGCGCCTCGCCGGCGAGGCGCTCGGCAAGCAGCAGGCGAGGCCCGTCTGCGGCGTCGAGCGCCTCGCGCAGCGCCCGGCCGGCGAGGACCCGGTCGGCCGGATCGCAGACCGGGCCGAGGACGTCGCCAGGGCCGTGCCCGATCAACCGCAGGACGCGCAACGGTCCTCGCCTCTCCTCATGGAGCGGCAGGATCGCGAAGGGGCGATCGTCAACCCGGCATTCGAAGAGCGAGGCCTCGCTGCTGCCGCCGAAGTGACGCCACCACACCCGCGCCCACTCGGGCGTGGCGAAGATGTTCCCCGAGCGCGCCGCGAGGTCTGACCAGAGGGCCCACCTGCTGTCCAGGTCGGAGAACGGCACGAGCTCGATCTCTTCTGGCTGTCGTGGCTGCATGTCCGCTTGCATCGCGCGATCGAGTCGTCAGGTGCGCGACGACCGCCAGGCTAGTATCCCGCCGGTTGACCCGGAAGAGCCGAGAGATCGGCGATCGAGCCTACACGCCGACCGGCGCGCGGCCACGCGAAGCCGCACAGGGCGTGGAAAGGCTGCGAGCAGGGCGCCGCGAGGACAAGCCGCCGGCGGTCGTCCTCGGCGGGGTCGGCGGTGCGCTGTCGGTAACCCGCAGCCTCTCGCGACACGGAGTGAGGGTCTACGCGCTCGCGGATCGACTCTCCCTCGTGCGCGCCTCGCGGCATTGCGCCCAGTTCGTGGACCTTGGCTCCGACGAGGACATACAGGACCGCTGGCTCGAATGGCTCGAGACCGGACCTCGCGGCGCCGTGGTGCTCCCGGTGGGAGACGATGGGCTGGAGCTTGTGGCGCGCCACCGACCGGCCCTGGAGTCCATGGGCTACATACCGATCGACGGCGACGGCGACTTGATGCTGGGCCTGCTCGACAAGCAGCGGACCCATGAAGTCGCCCTTGCCGCCGGGATTCCGGCGCCGGCGACGATGCCGGCCTCCGACGCCGACGCCGACGCGGTCGCCGCCAGGATCGGCTTCCCCTGCGCGCTGAAGCCGGTGCACTCTCACCTCTTCTCGAGGCACTTCAGGGTGAAGCTGTTCGTTGCCGACGACCCCGCGCAGTTCGTCGAGATCCTAAGTCGCACCGACGCGCTGGGGATCGAGATGGTCGCCACCGAGATCGTGCGGGGCAGCGACGATCGACACCATCAGCTCTACGCCTACATAGACCGCCGTGGCAAGCCCCTGTGCGCGCTCACCCTGCGAAAGGTGCGCCAGTATCCGATCCACTTTGGGCTTGGGACCTACTTCGTGACCGACCGAAATCCCGAGGTCATGGAGGTCGGCTTGCGCTTCTGTGGCGAGATCGGCCTGCGTGGCTTGGCCAACGTCGAATTCAAGCGCGATTCACGGGACGGCAACCTCAAGCTGATCGAGTGCAACTACCGCTTTACTGCCCTCAACGAGCTGGTGAGGGTGGCTGGGCTCGATCTGGCGGTCATGACCTATGACTATCTCACCGGCAGGCAGGTGCCTCCGGTGCCGGAGTACCGGGCCGGGGCACGGTTCTGGAGGCCAATCGAGGACGCCCGCGCGGTGAGGGACTACCGTCGTGCCGGCGAGCTCGACTACGGCAGGCTGCTGACCAGCCTGCTCTACAGGAAAAAGCACTACTTCTTCGACTGGGGAGATCCTGGCCCGACCTTCTTCAGCTTCTGGAAGAAGGTGAAAAACAGGAGTCGGGCTCTCTTCGGGAAGGTGGCGTCCCGGGCCTGACCGCAAGGCCGGGCGGGGGTCAACCGCTCGCGCGCATCGCGTCCAGCGCGGCGGCGATGAGTGGGGCGATTCGACTCGGCCGGTAGCGGTCGGCTATCTCGAGGCACTCGCGCTCCTCGGCCTCTCCGTACGGCTGTTCGACCACCGACCTGAGCGCTGCGGACACGGCCTCGACCGAGGGCTCGACGAGGCGGCTGTACGAAGCGCCCGCGAGGACCTCCCTTGGCCCGAAGTCACAGTCGACCGAGACGACCGGCGTGCCGGCCGCCAGGCTCTCGACTAGGACGTTTCCGAACGACTCGACGATCGAGGTGACCACCAGCGCCCGGTGACGTGCGTAGATCGGCCAAGGGTCGCGCTCGAAGGGCAGCAGCGTGACATCGGGCGCCGGGCTCCGCGCGGCCGCCCAGCGCTTGATCGCGGCATCGAGCGCTCCCTCGCCCAGCAGCGTCAGCGGCACGCCCGCCACTGCGGCGCTTTCGGCCGCGAGCATCGGATTCTTGACTGGCACCAGTCTGCCGACGAAGAGGGCGCCGGCACGCTCACCGGACGGCTGGTCAAACGCCGCTTCGTCGGCGATGTTGGGGATGACGCGCCACTCTCCGCGTTTGCGAAGCCCCATGCGCTTGTGGCACTCGACGACACCCCGGCTGGGCGCCGACGCGAGTGCGGCGCGGTGGAATGCCACCCGAAACGCCGCTATCGGTATCCGCGAATTTTCGCGCAGCTTGTACGGCACCTTTCCGGTGACCACCATCCAGGGCCGGCGCAGGTTGGCGAAGGCGCAGCAAAGCGCCAGGAAGGGCTCGAAAGCGACGATCGCGTCGACCTCGCGGTCCAAACGCCGCAGCTGGCGGCCGACTGCGATGAAGTCGGTCGATCGTTGTTTGGGGACGTGGACGTGGCGAATGCCTGCGGACTCCAGCGGATGACCGTCCTTGCGTAAGGTGATCGCGGTCACCTCGTCGCCGCGATCTACGCATGCCTTTATCCAGAGCGCCGCTTGCCGCTCGGCGCCTCCCCCTTCGAAGGACTCGCTGATGAACCCTATTCGCATCTAGCGCACTGTCAGACCGCGTCAGGCGCCGAGCGCTTAGATCTTGGGCGAGAGGTCTTCCGCATCTGGCCCAGCCGTTCCTGGACGCGTCCCCGCTCCTGGTTGGAAAGGATGTATCGCCAGGCAATCGGGAGGAACGCCGCGACGACAACGACGACGTACGCGATCCGCAGCGGCGTCTCGGGGATCAGTGCGCCCAGGGCCAGCAGGAGCACGCCCGCGGCGGCCAGCCGGGCAACCTCGAAGAGCAGCGGCGTGCCGACGAGGTCCATGCGCCTGGCGAAGCCGTATAGCACGGCGGTGTCGGCGAGCGCGCGGATCGAGAAGGCGAGCGCGGCACCCTCGATGCCGTCGGCCTGGAGGAGAAGCCACAAGGCGCCGAGGTAGGACACCAACTCCACCGCCGCGATCTTAGTAATGATGTCCGGTCTTACGCTCTGGATGAGGGCGAAGGCGATGAAGCCAAGGCCGTTGATGAGCGCTCCTGCCGCGAGGATCTGGAGCACCGGGCCGCCCTGCTCGGCGAAGCTCTCGCTGATCCAGACGTCGAGAATCTCGTACGACAGCACGGAGGTGAACAGCGCAAGCGGGAACAGTCCCACGAAGGTCGCCCGCGCGCCACGGCTGCACAGCGCCTCCGTCCGAATTCGATCCCGCTTCACGTTCGCTGCAAAGCCGGGGAAGAGAACGTTGGCGAACGCCGTGGCGATCACCAGCATCTGCTTCGACGCTTCGTAGGGCGTCGCGTAGAACGCCACGGCGGTAGCGGTGAGGACCGTGCCGATCAAGAACCGGTCGATGGTGAGCATCGCGCCGATCACGACGGACGAGAGCGCCACCCAGCCGCCATAGCCGAGCAACGAGCCGACGACGGCCCGATCGGCGCGGCGTTCCTCGACGAGCAGCGGGTCGACTCGGGTACACAGGTAGAGGTAGATCGCAGTGGCGCTGACGCGGCTCAGGCAGACAGCGGAGACCACGAGCGCCAGGTTCGTCGTGAACAGCGCGATCGCCACCGGTCCGAAGTAGGAGAGAAACGACAGAGGAACCGCGACGCCGTTGGTCAGGTCGAAGCGCTGATGGGCTTCCAAATTGCCCGAGAGGGCCGTGCTCAGCAGCACGAAAGGGACGGTGCAGCCAAGCAGCACGAAGGTCATCTGCGCCTCCTCGACGAGCCCGTCGGGGATCCCGAGAACGTTGTTGGTAAGGGTCCCCGAGAGGGCGACCACGATCCCTCCGACGAGGACGCCGATCGTCGCGAGCATCGCCACCGCGGTCCAGAAGAGCTTCGGGATCTCCTGCGGGCGACCGGCCCCAAGGCGGTCCGCGGTCACCTTGGTCAGCGCGCGACCGAGGCCGAGATCGAGCAGGCTGGCGTATCCGATAACCGCCCAGGCGAGTGCGAGCACGCCGAAGCGGGCCGTGCCGAGGCGATCCACCAGGATCGGCACCGCGAGCAGCCCCATCACCGCGATCGCGCCCTGCGCCCCGATGAAGATCAGCGCGTTCCGGATCAGCAGGAAGCCGCTGGCGAGCCGCGCCCGGACGGCGCCGCCGAGCTCGTGCTCTGAGCTCATCGGACGGCCTCGACGTCGTCCGTCGCCTGCAACCGTCGCAACGCCCGGCCGGGGCGGAGGAGGCAGGCGACGTAGTCGAGTGCCTCCGCGAGCGGGCGGCGCTCCCGAACGAGCTCGGCGGCGAGACGACGCGGCGCGTAGCTCAGCAGCAGGAGCAGGTAGAGCAGCGGCGCCTGCCAGGCGCCGCCGTGACGCCGCGCGAAGCGACGGGCGCTGAGCCTGTTGACGCCGTCGAGCGGGCCCGCCAGGGAGCGCTGCAGTTCCTCTCCGACGCTGGCGCCATGACCGTGCTCGACCACGAAGTCACGGTCGAGCGCCAGCGCGCCCCCGGCGCGCCTGTGACGCGCGCAGAGGTCCGCGTCCTCGAAGTACATGAAGAACTCGGGGGAGAAGCCGGTGAGTTGGCGAAAGGTCGCCCGCTCGATGAGCATCGCCGCGCCCGAGACCCAGGCGGGATGCTCGGCGCACCGCTGGTAGGGCCGAAACCATCGCCCGAGCAGGAGCCGCCGCGCCTCGTCGGAGAAGCTGGGAAGCCGCTCGAAGCCGAGCGGCCGACTGGGATCCAGCGCGAAGGCTCCGAGCAGGCAGTCGCCAAGACCGCCGTCGAGGGCTCGCTGCGGAAGCGAGCGCAGGCGCACGTCTGGATTCGCGAAAAGCACGACCGACCCGCCGGTGGCGTCCGCGCCAGCGTTGCAGGCACGGCCGAAGCCTACGTTTCCGAGGCGCAGGACGACGTCCACGTTCCCCTCCGCCTGCGCTTCGATCAGCGCCAGCTGCTCCTCAGACGATCCGCTGTCCACGACGCACACCTCCACCTGGTCGCGATCGATCACTGCGTCGAGCGCCGCGAGCCAGGCAGGGAGGACGTGGGCGCTGTCATGCGTGACGACGATGGCGCTGAGCGCCGCCGCTGGTCGCGTCTGGCCGCTCACGCGTGCGTCGCCCCCCGGCCCCACCCGGCGCGCCGCGCCAGCCCGAGGGAGGCGGCGAAGCCGAGGATCGCCCCGTACATAGCGGCGCTGTGGCCGTACTCGAGCAGGGGAAGTGAGGGCCTGGCCACGAGCACCATCACGAGCATTGCTGCGATCACGGCGCCGACCGCCGTGCGCGCCCGCAGTCCCCGCCAAATCCCGACCGCGAGCAGGAACAGCTGCAGCACGCCGCCCGCGTAGCCGAGAACGAGCAGCGTGTTGGGCAAGCCGAGATCGACGTCGAAGCCCAGCTCGAGGGTGCGAAGCGAGAACCCCTGGCCGAACGTGGTCCAGTACTCCTTGGTCGTGTTGATCAGGTGGATTCGGTAGACGCCGGTGCCGCGGCCCCGCTGCAGGTCCGTGTACGCGCTGACGGCCTGGTCGCCGACCGGCGACTCGATCACGGCCACCATGACGAGGACGGAGACGGCAACGAGCGCGAGGCGCCCGCCCGAGGGAAGCTGCCCGAGTCTCCAGGCCAGCAGCACGAGCATCCCGGCCAGGACCGCCAGGTACTGAGCGCGCGACGCCTGCAGCGCGATCGTGACCCCCCCGAGGACCGCGATCGCGACGGCGGTCCGGCTCGGGCGCAGCAGCGCGTACGCGAAGCTGACCAGGAAGAGCGCGAGGAAGGAATTCTGTCCCGAGGTATAGAGCCGGCTGCCGGATCCCAGCAGGCCGGTCTTCGAGAGTTCCGTCCCGACCCATTCCTGACACGAGGCGCAACCCGCCGCACCGGCGTCGTATGCGAGGGCCCATGCGACGACGATCGCGATCGCCAGCGGGGCGACCCGCCGCAGGCCCTGCAGGGCCTCTCCGTGCGACAACCACAGGATCGTCGCCAGGCCGGAGAGAGGAAGGATGAAGAACGGGGTCGTGAGCGCCGGAACCTCGGTCGGCTGAGACGACATCGCGGTCAGCAGGACGTAGGCGAGGCATGCGACAAGGCCAATCGACAGCGAGTTCACCGGGAGCGGCCAGTTCTCCCTGCCAGCCAGTTCCCGGCTCGCCCAGGCGATCAGCATCCCGCCGAAGGCGAGGAGGAAGAGGAAGGCGTATACCTTGACGTCGGCAGCGACGAAGTCGTTCGGGTTGACGAAGGGAAGCAGCCCGCAGGCCCCCAGCAGGCTCAGCACGATCAGCGCCTCGATGCCGAGGGCGGCGGTGAGGGCGAGCACGGCGACCGCGCCGACGACCGGCAGCGCCGCGACTTTCAGCAGGGCCACGGCCGCGAGCAGCCCGAATCCCGCTGCCGCACCGAGGATTAATGCGTCGGGAGCCCGCGGAGAGCGGAATCCGGCCACCCTATAGCGAGGCCCTGCCGTGCCGGGCATACGACATGTAGTAGCCATCGCGACGCGGGGAGGTGTCGTTGAGCACGACGCCTAGGGGCGAGACGCCGATGTGGGAGAGCAGGTCGCGCAGGGTCTCCGCCGCGTCGAACCTGCTGACGCCGAGACGCGCGACGACCAGGACGCCGCTCACCTGGGGCATCAGGGGGATCGCGTCCGCCACGAGCGTCGGCGGCGTGTCGATGAGCACGAGGTCGAAGCGCGATTGCGCCTCCTCGAGCAGCTGCGTCATCGCCTCCGACTCGAGTAGCTCGGCGGAGTTCGGGGGTAGCGGGCCGGCCGGGAGCACGTGAACCTTCGCTGGGGAGCCAGGCGCGGCGGGAACCTCGGTCATCGCGTCGTCGAGCGACTCGATTCCGGCGAGCACGACGCTGAGCCCCGAGCTGGAGCGGTCGTCCTCCCCCTCTCGGAAGAGCGTCGGCTGGCGGAGATCGCTCTCGATCAACAGGACGGACTTGCCGCTGCGCGCCTCGGTCACGGCGAGGCCCCAGGAGACGGTCGTCTTGCCCTCGCGCGGCGTGGTGGAGGTGACCAGCAAGGAGTCGAGCTGTCTGCCGACGTTGAAGTATCGAAGGTTGGCGTGCAGCATCCGGAACGACTCCCCGAGGGGCGTTTCCAAGCCGATCGAGCTCGCATCGCCGGGCGAGGCCTCTTTCTCGCTGTGCGCGATCCGTGCCAGGATGGGCAGGCCGTAGGCGGCTTCCACTTCGTCCTCGTCCTTCATCCGGGTGTCGAACTGGTCGATCAGGAAGGCGAGCGCGAGGCCGAGCAGCAGACCGACGATCAAGCCGAGGCTCGTGTTGCGAACCGGCTTGGGGGAGACTGGGGTCGAGTTGGGCGTCGCGCGCTGAACCAGTTCGGCGTCTCCGGTCTGCAGGGTTGCGAGAACCGCCAGCTGCTCGGCCTGGCGCTCGAGTTCGATCCCTTCGCCGCTGCTGCGCTCGGCCGGCGTGAGGGTTTCGAGGCGACGCTCGACCTGAGCCTCCGCCGCCAGCACTCTGCTGCGATCCGCCTCGCGGCGGAAGGCAATGTACTCCGTCGCGAACGCGTTCGCGATCTGCGCCGCCAGCTCCGGGTCCGAGACCGTCGCGTTGACGTTCGCGACTTCGGATTCTCCCTTGAGGGCGACGTCGACCGCCGTGGCGACCAAGCCCCCGGTTACCCCGGGCGTGTCGAGCCTTTTCGCCGTGCGCTCCGCGACGATGTTGAGCGAGACCAGGTTGACGTTGGTTTGGGCCGCCCGGGTCGGGTCGGCGGAACCGGAGAGGAGCGACGAGCCGGGGAACGATTCCCCGATCGCCGCTTCGCGGAACAGAAGCGATGCGGTGGCCCGGTACTCCTCATCCTGCTGCAGCGACCAGACGAGCGCCGCGGCCGGGACCAGCAGCGCGCACACAGCGACGATCGGAAGCTGTCTGCGGACGACGCGCAGGAAGGCGCGCATCGTCGCCCCCGCCCCCTGTCGCGGATTGGAAGGTGCGGCCGGGTACTGGAACTGACTTCGGCCCAGTGGGTCTGCGCCTGCTGGCTGGGGTGAATGGGTCGGCGGCAGCCGTGGCGGTTGGCTCATTTGTATGCTCGGGCCGGCATCGGATGGGCTATCGGCAGAATGCCAAGCCGAGTGTAGTTTCGGGCGGTCGGCGCAAACATCAATGCAATGGCGAACAGAACTCTTCGAGGAAGATCACGCCGAGACGATGAGCGGAGGCACAGCCTACAGCAGCGGGTTGCGCGGCTGAGCGGGCTGCGATGACGGTCAGGGTCGCCCAACTCGGGCCAGATCCGAGCGGTCCCGGCGGGATGCCGGCGGCGCTCGGGACCCTGCTGAGCTCGCCGCTGGCGCGGCGCTACTCCTTCGACGTGATTCCCACCTATAGCGGCTCGCGGCCGCTGCCGCGACTGGCATTGTTCATCCGAGCCCTTGGCTCGCTGGTGCGATGGTGCGCCGGGTCGGGACCCCGTCTCGTCCACGTGCACATGGCGGCGCGCGGCAGCATGTATCGGAAGGCCGCGGTCATCGCGGCCGCCAAGACGATGCGCCGTCCGGTGATCCTCCAGATCCATGCAGGCCCGGGCGACATCGCAGCCTTCTTGCAGCGCCTCGGTCCAGTGCGCCGCGTGGTTCTGGGTACCGCGCTTTCTGCCGCCGACCGCGTCCTGTGCG
Organism: Solirubrobacterales bacterium; assembly: GCA_036276735.1. Taxonomy (GTDB): domain Bacteria; phylum Actinomycetota; class Thermoleophilia; order Solirubrobacterales; family 70-9; genus VRUE01. The sequence goes on from DASUOH010000039.1 coordinate 12,617, forward strand.
TTTCGAAGAGCAGCGCCGAGGCGCTGCGGGGGGTGATTGGCAAGGACATCCTCGTCGTGCCCAACCCGCCGCCGCCGATCTCCTCGCGGGGACCGCGACCGCCTCGCGACGACGTTACCGCGCTCTTCCTCGGCGGGTTCGCCAACCCGGCCAAGGGGGGGAGCGTCGTGCTGGCGGCGCTTCCCGCGGCGCTGGAGCGTTGCCCCGAGCTCAGGGTCGTCCTCGCCGGACCCGGGCCCGAACCGCAGATTTCCCTCGACCGACGGGTCGATTGGCGCGGCTGGCTCGAGACGCCCGCACGCGACGAGGCGTTTTGGGAGGCCGACATTTTCATGATCCCCTCGCTCTCCGAGGGAATGCCGATCGCTCTGCTGGAAGCGATGGCCCAGCGGCTGCCGGTGGTCGCCAGCGCGGTCGGGGGCATGGCCGAGATCCTCGCCGACGGTTGCGACGCAGTTCTGGTGACGCCCGGCGACCCCGCCGAACTCGCGCAGGCGCTGGCCGGCCTCGCGGCCGACGCGGACAGGCGCCGAGCCCTGGCTGAGGGCGCGGTCGAGCGGATCAGGAGGCTTGCCGCGACGGACGTGTACGGAACGCTCGACCGCCTATACGAAGACCTTCTGGCGCGATGAGCAATGCCTTCGCGAACCGCTCGGGCGAAGCGGTGTTCCTCTGCTACCACTCGATCGCCTCCGCGGGGGCCGAGTTCCTCGCCCTTGCGCCGGACGCCTTCGAGCGCCAGCTCGCCGGGCTGCGGCGGCGCCGGTACCGCTCGGGAGGGATTGCCGACCTGCGGCGGCTGGCGGCCGGCGAGCGGCTGCCCGGGCGCACCGCCTTCCTGACCTTCGACGACGGCTACAGGGACAACCACGACGTCGCCATGCCGCTGATGCGCGAGTACGGCTTCAAGCCGTTGGTGTTCCTCCTGCCGCGCCACGTGGACGAGGGCGCCGGCTTCCGCTGGCCGGAGGTGGCCGAGCTCTACGCCAGGCACCCGGACCGGCTGCGCTCACTCCGCTGGTCGCAGGTCGACGAGATGGTCGAGCAGGGGGCCGAGTTCGGGAGCCATACGCTTACCCATCCCCATCTCCGCGAGCTCGACGACGAGCAACTCGGCGTCGAGCTCGGCCAGTCCAAGGCAGAGCTCGAGCGGCGCCTCGGCGCCTGCGACATGCTCGCCTATCCGTTCGGCGAGTGGGACGAGCGCGTGGCCGCGGCCGCCGGCGCGGCCGGCTACCGCTTCGCCTTCAGCCTGCCGCAGGGTCCGCAGGCCGAGGGGGGGCCGCTCTTCATTCCGCGCGTCAATGTCGACAACCGCGATCGCCCAGGCCGGTTCAGGCTCAAGCTGCATCCGCTGGTGCGGCAGTTCCTGCTCTCGGACGCGGGGGAGCGCCTGCGGGGCGTTCGGCGCCTGGCGCGACGGGGAGGGGGGCGGAGGGCGTGAATCCGCAGCTGCTCGTCCTCTGCTACCACGCGATCAGCGATACCTGGCCGGAGCAAACCGCCGTCGCCAGCTGGGACCTGAGCGGCCAGATCGAGGCCCTTCTCGCTCGCGGCTACCGGGGCGCCACGTTCACCGACGCGCTCACCGCGCCGCCTTCGCCCCGAACTCTGGTCGTCACCTTCGACGATGCCGCAGCGTCGGTCTACCACCGCGCGGCCCCGGTGTTGGACGCGCTCGGCGTGCCGGGCACGGTCTTCGTCCCGACGGACTTTCCGGACCGATCCGAGCCGATGGCATGGGCCGGTCTCGAGCACTGGGTTGGCGGTCCCCACGAGGCGGAGCTCGCTTGCATGAGCTGGGAGCAACTCGGCACGCTGCTGGAGAACGGTTGGGAGGTGGGCTCGCATACCTGCAGCCATCCGCGCCTGCCGAGCCTGGCCGACGAGGAGCTGGATCGCGAGCTAAGAGACTCCAGGTGCGAGTGCGAAAAACGACTGGGAGCGGACTGCCTGTCCCTCGCCTATCCCTACGGCGCCGTTGACGATCGGGTCGCGCGAGCGGCCCGGCGCGCGGGCTATGCCGTCGCGGCGATCGCGCCGGTCGCTCCGACGCCGCCGCTGCCGTTGCTCTGGCCGCGCGTCGGCGTCTACCGTGGCGACAGCCCGCGCCGGGTTTGGCTTCGCGCCCGACACCGCGCGCTCGGCTCTACGCCCCTCGTGGGCGCTTCGCTGGCGACGGCGAAGCGGGCAGTGGACGCGTTCCGTCGCTGAACCCCGCGCCCCGCCGGCGCCGCCTACGGGGCTTCGTTGACCTCGGCGAAGCTGCTGCCGGAGACGAAGCCGTCGTGATAGAGGACGCTCGTCGGGATCTCATCGCTTTTGTAGAGGCCCTGCTTGACGTAGTTGCCGACCGCGTTGCCGGGCGACCCGCCCATCGTCTGAACGTGCACCCTCGGCATCACCAGCTGGTCGTCGTACCAAAGCTCTATGAATCCGACGTTCGGATCAGGCGACCACTTCACGTGGTACACGAACTTATGCCAGACGCCGGTGGTGAGCGGCGCCGACCAACGCGTGCCGTCTCTCCGCAGCTCGATCCGGTCGCCCCACACCATGAACGACCCGTAGCTGGCGCTCTCGTCGTCGGCCCGCCACTGGGTGAAGGTGACGAACTCGTCCGGATAGTTGGTGGGGAACGAAGGGGTGAAGTAGGTATACCAGCGGTAGTAGCGCTCCTCTCCCTCGCGCTCTTCCAGCCAGGTGCCGACCTCCGCCCTCGTGGAAGTGTCGCCGATGTTGTCGCCGGGACGCACTTCGTAGCGCGCTGCGTAGTTGCCCTGACGCACCGGATCACTGGTGATCGAGATGCGGTCCGATCCCACCCGCTGCACGAGTTCCCACTGCGACAGGTCCCCGGTCTCGTAGTCGCCGCGCCAGAGCGGGGAGGTCGCCGCCGGGGCGGGCTCGGGGGCGACGATCGGCTTCGCGGGACCGACGCTCGGCTCGGTACGGTTCGACTGTCGGTCACGGTTCCGGCTCTTACGGAGCGCGACCAAAATCGACCGGCGCCGCACCTGGAACTTGCGCCGCACCCGCGCCTTGACCGCGATCTGGTGGCGGCCGGTCGGCAGCTTCAGCTGCCCGTCCCGTCCAAATCTCCATGGCCACGAGCGATCGCGCTGGCGGAAGCGGCCGTTGACGTAGAGCGCGACGCTGCGGGCGCTGCGGGCGCCGGAGATCGCCAACCCGACCCTGCCGGCGGCGGCCTGCGAGCCTTTGCCGCCGGTCTCTAGGCTTTGGACCGCGAGCTTCAGCGGACCGGCGTGTGCGCCGCTCGCGACGACCGATGAGAGCAGCAAGGCCAGAAGCAGAGACGTCAACACCAGCGGTGCTGGGCGGAGGAAGCGTTGCTCGAGGTGAGTGGGAATGGAGGGCATAGCTCGCGTGGAGGGGGTCGGGGGCCTGGGTACGGAGCAATCGGCAACGGATGGCGGTCAACGACAGGCGACTCCAGCGATCTCGTACGAACGTCCAGGCGGTTCGCAGATCGCATTGCAGGCAGGTGAAAGCGACGTGGCCGCGAAGCGGCTCCGCGTGATGCTCGTCTGCTCCCCCGGCGGGCACCTGCAGCAGATGCTCGCCCTGCGCCCGTCCTGGGACGGTCTCGAGCGGGTATGGGTCACGCTCGACGGACCCGAGGTCGGTCAGCTGCTGAGCGGCGAGGAGGTGGTGATCGCCCACGGTCCGACCAACCGCAGCCTCAGCCGCCTCCTGCGCAACCTGGTGCTTGCCTTCAAGCTGTTGAGGGCCAGCCGACCGGCTGTCGTCCTCTCGACGGGAGCCGGGGTGGCGGTGCCCTTCTTCGTCGTCGCCAAGCTGTGCGGCGTGCGAACCGTGTACGTGGAGAGCCTCACGCGGATCGACGGCCTCTCACTTTCGGGGCGCCTGGTCTATCCGCTCGCCGACCGCTTCTTCGTTCAGTGGCCGAGCACGAGCGGCCGGCGGCGGGCCCGCTACGTGGGAAGCGTTCTGTGATCTTCGCCACCGTGGGAACGCACGGTCAACCGTTCGACCGCATGCTCGCCGGTCTCGAGCGCCTCCCCGATCCAGCGGAGGTGGTCGTGCAGTACGGCTGCGGTCGTCCTCCGAGCGGAGTGAGGCGAGCGGTCGACTTCATGTCGTTCAGGGAGATGCAAGAGCACCTCCAGGCGGCCGACCGCGTTATCACCCATGCTGGCGTGGGGAGCATCCTCGCCGCCCGGCGCTGGGGTCACGTTCCGATCGTGGTGCCGCGCCAGCGGGCGCTGGGCGAGCATGTCGACGATCACCAGATGGAACTGGCCCTGGCGCTGGCCGAGCGCGGTGAGGTCGTTGCCGTCCTGCCCGGAGAAGAGATCGCCACGGCGCTTTCCCGGGCGCCCGAACGCGCCGCCGAGCCGCTCGTCGGCCAAGCGGTGGGCGAGCTCGCCGACGCGGTTCGCGACGCGCTGCTCGGCGCTCAGTAGGCGCCGCGGCCCGACATGACGGCCGGCAGCGTCGCCAGCAGGATCTCGATGTCGCGGGCGAGTGACCATCCCGCCACGTACTGGTAGTCGAAGCGGACCATCTCCTGGAAGGGACTCTGCGAGCGGCCGTAGACCTGCCAGGGCCCGGTCAGACCCGGCCGGAGCTCGAGCCGCCGCAGGTGCCAGCCTTCCTCGAGCGCGGCCGTCTCGGGGAAGATCAGCGGTCGTGGGCCGACCAGGCTCATCTCGCCCTTCAGCACGTTGAAGAGCTGCGGCAGCTCGTCCAGCGAGGAGCGCCGCAGGAAGTGGCCGACGCGGGTCACGCGCGGGTCCTTGCGGATCTTGAACATCACTCCGTCTCCGGCTTCGTTCAGTTCCGCCATCTCCGCCTTGCGCTGCTCGGCGTCGATGTACATCGAACGGAACTTGATCAGTTCGAAGCTGCTGTTGTTGCGGCCCGCGCGGCGCTGCCGGAAGAAGATCGGACCCCGCGACTCGAGCTTGATCGCGACCGCGATCGCCAGCATCACCGGCGAGAAGAAAGCGATCAGGAAGGCGGAGCCCGCCACGTCGAGGACTCGCTTCGCGGCGATCGAGGCGGAGCTGAGCACCGGGGCGCCGATCGAGAGCAGCGGCAGGCCCCCCACCTGGTCGAGCGCTCGCACGCCGTCGAGGAACTCGAACAGGCGCGGGACGACGTCAACCGAGACTCCGGCGTCGCGGCAGGCCCTGATCGACTGCAACAGCTGCTCGTGGCTGGCCCGGGAGAAGGCGATGATCACCCGGTCGATCTGCTGGGCGTCGATCACGTCCGCCAGGTCATCGAAGCGCCCCAGCCAGGGCAGGTCCGGCGTGCCGACGTCGTGGACGTCGTCGTCGATGATGCCGACCGGTTCGAGGCCGAACTGCTCGTTGTTCTGCAGCTTGTTGACGACCTGGCCGGCGACCAGGCCCGAGCCAAGGATCAGCGTCCTCTGCCGCAGGTCGGGAGCCCGGTGCAGTCCGGCCCGCGCCACGGTGCGGGCGACCCCGGTCAGGACGGCGACGCCGGCCACCGTGAGGAAGGTGAGCGCGACTTCGTTTTGCAGGGGAAGGACGTTGGCGACGCCGTAGAGCGGCCAGGTGATCAGCAGGACCGCGACGAAGCCGCGCGGGACCTCGGTGACCGCCGAGGCCCAAGTGGCGAGCTGGTCGCTGCGGTAGAGGCCGATGCTGAAGGCGGCGAACGGCCAGAGGAGGGTCGTGGAGGCGACGAAGGCGAGGCCCTGCCAGCTGACCTGCTCAAGGGAAACGACGGCCAGCGCCGCCGCCCCGCAGGCGGCAATCGAGTCTGCCGCGAAAAGCATGCGGCCCAGGACCGCGCCCCGGCGTCGGGCTCGCCCCCGCTGCTCGCCGGCGGAGGCGGGTCGCTCTGCCTCGCTCGCCTCGATGGCGGCGCCGGGGCTGTGGGTGGCGGTGGAGCTCTCCATGGTCGGCTAGAAGGTGGCGGCGCTTTGGCTAGGGAGGACACGCCTGTCCCTGATGACGGACGCCCGCTCACTGGCAGGTACCCGAAACACTCGATCTTCGGCTTCGAGTCGGTTGGCAGGCAAAAGACTTAACGAAGCGTGGGTCGAAAAATAAACCGGAAGTTGCGAATTCTCCATTGCGCCCAACACATCGTCAATGAACCGGACAGTTCTTGAGTCCGCAATGCGCATTGCGAAGCCAAATCATGGAGCCGTCTCGACGAATATTCGAAGTTTCTTCTGAGAACCGCTCCAGTTCGTCTAGTGCGCCTCGTCGGAGGCGTGCGCCGGCGGTCGCGACTCCTCGGCCAGGGAGGTGATCTCCAGTGGCCCGTGGGCGGCAGCTTCGAGGACCTCGGTCGCCTCCTCTGCAGAGCGCGCGTATAGCTCGACCAGCATGTGGACGACGATGCGGTCTTCGGCGTGCTTGTGGAAGCGGACGTGGGCGAAGAACTCGCGGACGCCCGCCTCGCCGAAGGCGCCGTAGGCGAGCAGCTCGGCGGCTTCAGGGCCGGAGCAGCTTTCGACCCGCTCCTGGTCCACGGTCACGGTGCAGGAGGCAACCCACGGCGTGCCGGCGACCATCCGCTCCCAGCGGTCCTCGATCGGGACGACGCGGTCATCTTGGAAGGTGAGGTGGGGCTGGTCGTGCATGCAGTCCAGGCACTGGACGACCGATTCCTGCACCTCGTCGATTCCTTCGGCCAGGGCGCCGGTCTGCGGATCGACTCGACGGATCGCGTCGTAGTGGATCTGGATCTCGAGGTTTTCCGACCAGCAGCGATAGCAACGCAGCCAGGCCGAGCGGTCGCCATTCAGCTCGCTCATCGGACCATTGTGGCGCTGTCGGGCGTTCGCCGCTAGGCGGCGGCGCCTGCCGTGGCCCGCTCGTCGACCAGGGCGGCGATCTCGGCCATGATCCGGTTCACGTCGAAGTCCTTCGGCGTGTAGACGCCGGCGACGCCGTCCTCGCGCAGCCGGGCCGCGTCGGCGACCGGGATGATCCCGCCAACGACGACCGGCACGTCGAGACCCTCGTCGCGCAGCCGTCGCACCACCTCGGGGATCAGCTCGAGGTGCGAGCCGGAGAGGATCGAGAGGCCGACCACGTCGACGTCCTCCTGAAGCGCCGACTCGGCGATCTCCTCGGGCGTCAGGCGGATGCCTTGGTAGATGACCTCCATGCCGGCGTCGCGCGCCCGCAGGGCCACCTGCTCGGCGCCGTTGGAGTGGCCGTCGAGGCCGGGCTTGCCGACCAGGATCTTGAGCCGGTGCCCGATTCGCTCGGAGACCTCGTCGACGCGGCGGCGGATCTCGGTCAGCTCGTCGCGGTCGCCGGGGGGCGCGGCGCCGTCGACACCGGTCGGCGCGCGATAGGCGCCGAAGGCCTCGCGCAGGACCTGTGCCCACTCGCCAGTCGTTGCGCCCGCTTTGGCGGCCGCGATCGTCGCCGGCATGACGTTGGCGCTCTCCTCGGCGGCGACCCGACCGAGCTCCTGCAGCGCCGCCTCGACAGCGGCCTCGTCGCGCTCGCCACGCCACTCCTCGAGCGCCGCGATCCGCTCGCGCTCGACCTCGGGGTCGGGCGTGAGGATGCCGCCGTCGGCGCCGGCCGTCAGGGGCGAGTCCTCGGTCTCGGTAAAGCTGTTCTGACCGATCACCTTTTGCTCGCCGCTCTCGATCCGCGCCACCCGCTCGCGGTGGGACTCGACCAGGCGAGCCTTCATGTAGGGGACGGCGGCGACGGCGCCGCCGTGCTCCTCGACGACGGTCATCTCGGCGCGGGCGCCCTCGGTCAGCTCCTCCACCAGGCCGTCCATCACTTTCGAGCCCTCGAAGATGTCGGGGTACTCGAGCAGGTCGGTCTCGTTGGCGAGCACCTGCTGGATGCGCAGGCTCCACTGCTGGTCCCAGGGACGGGGCAGACCCATCGCCTCGTTCCAGGCCGGCAGCTGGATCGCCCGGGCGCGCGCGTCGCGGCTCAGCGTCACCGCGAGGGCCTCGAGCACGATCCGCTGGATGTTGTTCTCGGGCTGCGCCTCGGTCAGGCCGAGGCTGTTGACCTGGACGCCGTAGCGGAAGCGCAGCATCTTCTCGTCGGTGACGCCGTAGCGCTCGCGGCCGATCTGGTTCCAGAGCCGGCCCATCGCCCGCAGCTTGGCGATCTCCTCGACCAGCCGGATGCCGGCGTTGACGAAGAAGGAGATGCGGCCGAAGACCTTGGGGAAGTCTGCCGCGGCGACCTGGCCGCGCGCCTGCACCTCGTCGAGCACCGCGATTCCGGTCGAGAGCGCGTAGGCGATCTCCTGGACGGGCGTCGCTCCGGCCTCCTGCAGGTGGTAGCTGCAGATATTGGTCGGGTTCCAGCTCGGCACCTCGTTGACCGTGAAGGCGACCATGTCGGCGATCAGCCGCATCGAGGGCTCGGGCGGAAAGGCGTAGGTACCGCGTGAGAGGTACTCCTTGATGATGTCGTTCTGGGTCGTGCCCTTCAGCTTTGCCCGCTCGACCCCGTTCTCCTCAGCGACGGTCACGTAAAGGCCGAGCAGCCAGGCCGCCGTCGCGTTGATCGTCATCGACGTGTTCATCTCGTCGAGGGGGATCGCGTCGAAGAGCTGGTGCATGTCGCCCTTGTGGGCGACCGAGACGCCGACCTTGCCGACCTCGCCGCGAGCGAGCAGGTGGTCGGGGTCGTAGCCGGTCTGGGTGGGGAGGTCGAAGGCGACCGAGAGGCCGGTCTGGCCCTTCGCCAGGTTGCGGCGGTAGAGCTCGTTGGAGCGGCGGGCGTCGGAGTGGCCCGCGTAGGTGCGCATCACCCAGGGGCGGTCGCGCTCGGGCAGGCGGTGATCTGGCATGGAACGGATGATATTTGCTGTTGCGCTCTTTTCGCCCGCGGCCGTGTTTAGGCTCCGGACATGGCAGCTCGCGCAGCAACCGCCCTCGCGGTCGTCTTCGTGGCCCTGGCGACCCTGGTCTCCGGAGCCGGCGCGGCCATGATCGGGCTCTACCGCAACGACATGAACAGCGACGCGAAGCGCGGCCAGATCGGCAAGCTCTCGGGCGCGCGCTGCGGCCGCGGCGGCTCCGACCAGGCCTTCCGAATCACGATCGGCAAAGCGACGAGCGAGTGCGCCTACCGCACGCCGGTGGTCGGTCGCGATCTCGAGATCGCTGCCACCGAGCGCCTTTTCAGCTCGACCCCGAAAGCGGTGAAGCGGCGTGCCTTCCTGGCGGTCAACCTGCGAACCGGCGAGCAGGGCGCCGGCTATCAGCTCGCGGTCTTCCCGCTGCAGCGCAAGGCGCAGGTGCGCAAGATCGCCAGCGACGGCCGGGTCGAGTACCTGCACATCGAGCGGCGGCTCACCTCGGTCAGGGGAACCGACGAGCCCAACGAGCTGCGCCTGCGCGCCGTCAACGTGACCAGCGGGCCAGACAAGGGCAAGTGCCGGATCCTCGCCTTCGTCGGCGGCCGCCAGGTGGCCGACGTGCTCGACCCGGCTGCCGGCGAGCTGCAGGGCCGCGGCTCGGGCTTCTCGATCGGCGCGGTCGGCAACGCCCAGGGCGCGATGGGAAGCGTTGACGATGTCGTCCTCCGCGTTCCCAGCCCCTTCTAGTCGCGCATAATGCAAAACGGTGACGACGACCGTCGAGAAGCCACGCTCCAGCGGGCCGGAGGCGGGACTGGGCGGTGGGTGGCGGGTGATCGTGCGCAACGACAACCACAACACCTTCGACCACGTGGCCGCGACCCTCGCCCGGGTGATCCCGGGGGTCAGCGTCGCTCGCGGTCACGAGATCGCCGAGCAAATCCACGGAAGTGGCCAGGCGGTCGTCTGGGCGGGCCCGCGCGAGCCGGCAGAGCACTACTGGGAGCAGCTGAGGGCAGCCGGGCTGACGATGGCGCCGCTCGAGCGCGGATGAGTAGGCCGGTACTGGCGGTCGATATCGACGGGGTCGTCTCCCTGTTCGGATTCGACGAGCCGCCCGAGGATGAGAGTGCGCGCTTCGAGCTGATCGATGGGATGGTCCATTGCATCTCGTTGGTCGCCGGTGAGCGGCTGCGGCGACTGAGCGAGGTCTACGACCTCGTTTGGGCGAGCGGCTGGGAAGGCAAAGCCAACCAGCACTTGCCCCGGCTGCTCGATCTGCCCGAGCTGCCGCAGCTCGGCTTCGACGGCGCCGCGCGCTTCGGCTCCGCCGACTGGAAGCTCGAGCCGCTTGGCAGATACGCGGAGGGCCGCGCCTTAGCTTGGGTCGACGACAGCTTCGACGAGCATTGCTACGAGTGGGCCAGAGAGCGCGCGGAGCCGACGCTGCTGATCCCTACCGCCTCGCATTTAGGGTTGGAGGAGGTGCAGGTGGAAGCACTCATCGCCTGGGCGAAGGGCTTCTAAGGTCACGGTGGGCTACTCGGCCGCGACGACGAGCGATTCGCTGGCGATCAACGTGTGCCACTTGGGCAACAGTGGGATGTCGTGGAGGTCGATGACCGCCGCGCGCGCCTTCTCGATTTCGTCGGAGTACCAGTAGCGCTCGAAGTCCGAGCGGCTCTCCCAGACCGAGGTTTGGCGGAAGGCGAGCGGATCCTCGATCGAGCGCGTCAGGGACCAGCTCTTAGCGCCGTAGGCGGGCATCCGCATCGCCGCCGGCTCCCAGAGGTCGAGCCAGCGATCGGCCCTGAAGGGCGCGACGTGCCAGTCGAGCGTGCAGACCTCCATCATGCCCCCACCTCCGCCCGGATCGCGCCGGGGCCGTCCACGTTCTGCCCGTCGGTCTCCGCCTCGGCCCCGACCAGGATCGAGATCTTGCCGAGGTGCTTGTTCTCGTGGAGGAGCTGGTGCGCCTCGGCGACGCCCTCGAAGCCCATCGTCTTCCAGATGACCGGTCGCACTTTGCCCTCCGCCATCAGCTGGTTGGCGCGCATGCACTCGTAGGCGTTCGCGAAGTGCGAGCCGATGATCTGCTTCTGCCGCATCCACAGGTAGCGGACGTCGAAGTCGAGCTGATAACCGGAGGTGGCGCCGCAGATCACGACTTTGCCGAACGGCTTGACGACGAAGACCGAGGTCGGGAAGGTCGCCCGGCCGACGTGCTCGAAGACGATGTCGGGCGCGTCGCCGAGGATCTCTTTGATCCGCTTGGCGAAGCCGCGCGAAGCCTTGAAGCGCTCCTTGTCGAGCGCCTTGTCGGCCAGGTTGTCGTCGGTCCGCATCATCTCGCCGAATTCGTTGCGGTTGATGTAGTCGACGGCGCCGAGCTGCTTGACCAGCTCGCCCTTCTCGTCGGAGGAGACGACGCCGACCGCGTTGGCGCCGGCCGCCTTGCAGAGCTGTACCGCGAAGACGCCGAGCCCGCCGGCGGCGCCCCAGATAAGCACGTTGTGGCCGGGCTGCAGCTTGCACTGGTCGATCAGCATCCGGTAGGCGGTGAAGTAGGTGAGGCCGTAGGAGGAGGAGTCGACCCAGGAGAGGTTCTGGGGGCGGGGGAGGAGCTGCTGAGCCTGGACTTTCGTGAACTGGGCAAAGGAGCCCCAGGTCGTCTCATAGCCCCAGATCCGCTGACTTGGAGCGGCGAGCGGGTCGAGCCCGTGCACCTCGACGTCCTCGTAGGAGGCCTGGTTGCAGTGGACGACGACCTCGTCGCCGGGCTTCCAGCGGGTGACGCCCTCGCCGACCTTCCAGACGACGCCCGAGGCGTCCGAGCCGCCGATGTGATGGCCGTACTCGGGGTGGTCGCCGTAGCCGAAGACCGAGACGGGCTCGCCCAGCGCCGCCCAGACGTTGTTGAAGTTGACACCGGCCGCCATCACCCGGACGACGACCTCGAACGGACCGGGCTCGGGAACCTCGATCTCCTCCAGTTGAAAGGCGTCGGTTGGTTCCCCCTCGCGCTCCTGGCGGATCACCCAGGCGGCCATCGTCTCCGGCAGCGTGCCGGGCTCCACGTCCAACTTCGCTACTGCGCTGGTGTCGACGGCCAAAACAGGTCCTCCGTGAGTCGGGAACGGGCGAGCGCGAATCCTAGCCCCAAGACCGTCCGACGCGGCGCATGCCTGCGTCCTCCCTCGCTTACGTGCAGAGCACGCGGCGCTCAGTGCGTCCTTGGCCTGCTTGGTCGGACGGCCTGGGGTCGCTAGACCGCGTCTTGCAGCTCGGGCGCGGTGATCTCACGCACGGTGATCTCGAGCGGTTCGGGCGGCTCGATCTCCTTGCCCGGGGCAACCCCGAGGCCCTCGACCTTGCGCAGCTGCGGCAGCAGCCTGCCCTCCATCGAGCCGACGGCGGAGTTGTAGGACTTGGTCGCCGAGTCGAGCCGCTTGCCGACCGTGTCGAAGTCGCTGAGGAACTTCGAGAATCGAGCGTGCAGGGTCCCGGCAGCCTCGGCGATCTCCGCAGCCTCGGCGACCATCCGCTCCTGCCGCCAGCCGAGCTCCATAGTGCGCAGCAGGCCGATCAGCGAGGTGGGGCTGACCAGCAGCACGTTGCGTTGCAGTGCGTATTCGAAGAGTTCGGGATCGGCGCCGAACGCTGCGTGCAGGGCCGGCTCGTTGGGGATGAAGCAGATCACCAGATCTGGCATCTCTCCGGGCCTGAACTGGCCCTGGTAGTCCTTCGAGCTGAGCGCGCGCACGTGCTCGCGAGCCTGACGTGCGTGGCGCTCGAGGTGAACTCGCCGCTCGGAGTCCACCTCGGCCTCCTGGGCATCGAGGAATGCGTCGAGCGGGACCTTGGAATCGGCGACGAAGCTCCGTTCCTCGGGTAGGCGGAAGAGAGCGTCGGGGCGCAGGCGCCCGTCATCGGTGCGCAGCGTCTGCTGAAGCTCGAAGTCGACGTGCTCGGTCATCCCGGCAATCTCGATGCAGCGGCGCAACTGCAGCTCGCCCCACTGGCCACGGGTCTGCGGCTGGCGCAGTGCCTTCTTCAAGCCCGCCGTCTCGGAATTGAGGTTGCCGACGGTCTGGCCCATCTGTTCGAGCAGGGTGCGGGTCTGCAGATCCGTCTCTCCGCGGCGCCGCACCTCGGCCTCGATTTTCTCCTGGCCCTTGGCGATCCGCTCGGCTAGCGCCTTGATCTCGGCCTGGCGTTTGTCGAGCGCCGCCTCGGCGGTCTTGGCGTCGAGCTTGCGGGACTCGTCGTTCATCCGCTGCAAGTCGGCGACCGCCTTGGAGGTCGCCTCCTGTATGGCCGGGCCGAGGTCCGGGGCCTCCACCGGCTCGGGCCGCGGCCGCGAGACGATGGCGTAGACGAGCCCGGCGGCCAGCAGAAGGACGGCTATGGCGAGAACGACGGTCACTCGCCGATGGTGACGAACGACTCAGACGAGATAAGTCCGCCCCTAGGCCGCAAAGTCGAGCAGGTCGGTGGACGCAGGGAAGGGCGGTGAGGGGAGCGCACACTCGTGCGTGACCCGATCCGCCCGACCGAGGACGCCGAGATGCGAAGACTGTGCGGCCTAGGGAAGGAGGAGGTCGTTCTCGGAGGAGGAGCGGTACGGGCCGACGACCAGCTTCGCCGGCTTGGCGGCGGGGACGTCCGCCGCGCTGACCATGTAGACGCCGGTCGGCAGATTGGTTTTGAGATCGACGGTGCCGTTGGCGATCAGTGGACCCGAAGACGCTTCGCCTTTCGGACCGCGGACCTCGAGCTGAGAGTCGACGTCGGTCAGGTTGGCGGCGACCAGGACGACGTCGAGCGGCACGTCGCTGTCAACCGTGGGCTGCTCGACGTCAACATTCTGAGGAATCTGCTGGCTCGGTTCCGGCCCGATCGCGATCCTGCCCGGTTCCACCGTCACCTCGTCATCACTGATCGTGACGCTGACCCGCGTCGGCGGCTGCGGACGCGGTTCGTTCGCGTGCTCCTCGGTCCCGCAACCGGCGAAGGCCAGCGCGGCCACCGCGATCAACCCCCCCAGCGTGCGACCCATGGGCCGGAATCTAGCCGAACGGCAGGTCGACGACAGTTGCCTTAACACCGTCTTCGCCTACGGCGAGCTCCGCGCCGGGCTCTGCCTCGCGTCGAACGATGCCCAGCGCGATCGTGCCGTTGGCGGGGGAAACGGCGACGCCGCCAAGCCGCCCGACCTCCTTGTCGCCAAGCCGCAGCGCCGCACCGGTCTCGGCGCGGGCACTTAGCCGCAGGCCCCTCAGGTGTCGGTTGGGGCGACCCTTGTAGTGGAGCCGGGCGACCGGCTCCTGGCCGATGTAGCAGCCCTTCTCGAAGCTCACGGCGCGCTCGACGATCCCCGCCTCGGCGGGCATCGTCCCGCTCGTGATCTCGACGCCGAAGCGCGGCCGGCCCTGCTCGATGCGCAGGATCTCCGCCGCCTCGTCGCCTGCTTCGACCGCGCCGGCGTCGAGCAGCATGTCGCGTAGGCGGGAAACTTCGTCCGCGAGGTCTCCCGGCTGTTCCGGCGCTCCCACGATGAGGTCGAGCCCTTCGGCCGTGCCGACCAGCAGGCACGCGACCCCTTGGATCCGCATCTCTTCAACCGCGTGCTCCGCAAGCGCCGCGCTGCCGACGATCTCGACGCTGCGCGGACCGACCAACGAGAGGATTGCCCGCTCGTCGCTGACGTCGCTCACCTCGACCTCGCGACCGACCTTGTACATGTCGAGGTGGCGGCGGACGCGCTCGCGGGCGACCGACTCGGTGTCGAGCCAGATGCGGTTGTCGGCAAGGCGCAGGACCCGCATGTCGGCCTGGATGTTGGCCTTGCGATCGAGCAGAGCCGCGTAGCAGCCCTGCCCGGGCACGAGTCCTTCGACGTCGTTGGTCAGCTGACCCTGCAGGAACTCCGCCGCATCGGACCCGCCGACAAGCAGCTTGCCGCGACCGGAGCGGTCGATCAGGCCGCACTCCTCGCGCAGCTGCCTGTACTGGGCGTCCAACTCGAGCGCGCGCGTAGCGGTCACTCAAACGATTCTAGGGCCGCTGCGTTTAGAGTCCCGTCGCGCATTGGACCTGCACCGGTTGAGGAACGCGCTTCGCGCCCGGGTCGCCAGCTTGGTTTTCGAGCGCCGACTCGACGTGCGCACGGCCGGGCGGGTCGAGCTCGACGAGCTCGGCGTTGCAGGACGAGATCGCTGGAGGTACGAGCCGGCGGAGTGGCGCGCGCTGCCGCGGATCCTCCACCGAGGCGAGATCGGTCCGGAGGACGTGTTCCTCGACTTCGGCTCCGGCATGGGGCGCGTGGTGCTGCAGGCGGCGAGGTACGGACCGCGGCGCGTCATCGGCGTCGAGCTGGCGCCGGAGCTGGACGAGATCGCCCGTGACAACGTCGAGCGCAACCGCGAGCGCCTCAAGTGCAACGACATCGAGCTCCACACGGCCGACGCCATCGAGTTCGAGCTGCCTGACGACGTGACCATCTTCTTCTTCAACAACCCCTTCACCGGCGAGATCTTTGCCCGGGTGATGGAGAAGATCGTGGCGTCGATCGAAGCGAACCCCCGCCACGTTCGAATCGTCTACCGAAATCCCCTCGAGCACGAAGCGGTCATCGCGACCGAGAGGTTCCGTCTGGCCAGGACATGGCAGCGTGGATCGTGGCGGGGACGGCCGCGGGGAGTGGCGATCCACCTCTACGAGAGCGTGTCCTAGAGGCGGCGATAGGCGATGGTGGCGGCCGCGCGGGTCAGGGCCAGCGGGGTGCTGCCCCAGGCCCGCTCAATCGCGGCCCGCGCGCGGCTCCGCCCCGGACTGCCGCCCGGACCGCCGCCCGCCGCGGCCCCGGCGCTCGAGTAGCGGTAGCGGGGCGCCTGCTCGCCGCCCCATTGCTGCTTGAAGCGCGCCAGGCTCGAACCGGGCCAGGCGTAGCCATGGTCGAAGCGGCTGAGGTTGCGATCGGCGGCCCAGCGGACCGCCTCTGCGTAGAGCGCGTGGTTGGGGCGCAGGTCGAGCGCGCTGTCATCACTGCCGTTGTAGAGCAGCTCAAGTGTGCCGGCGAACTCATGGAAGACGCCGCCCGCGACCACTCTGCCGTCGCTCTCGGCCAGGAAGAGCCTGAAGACGTCGCCCAAGAGGTCGCGGGCGAGCGACAGCTGCTGCAGCGACCGGGGAAGGGAGCGGTGCTTGCGCATCGTCGTCAGGTAGACCCGGTAGAAGCGTCGAAGGTCCTCCTCGGATTCGGCGACGCGAACCGCGACGCCGCGGGAGCGCGCCCGCTTGACGCCGCGGCGCAGGTTGCTCGAGCGGTCACCCAGCCAAGCGTCGTAGGAGTCGGCCGGCGGCACCTCGGCTATCCAGCAAGGGGGCCGGGGAACCTGATTCAAGAAGTGGCCGAGCTGGCCGGCCGGGAGCGACCTGGTGGAATCGATCGTGAGCGGGCAGCGCAGCCGGTGTGCTTCTGACTGGGCCGCCTCGATGAGCGCTCGCTCGGCTGCCTCGTCGGCCCCGAGGGGGCCGCCGATCTCGACCGCCGGCAGCGAGCGCATCCGTAGGCCCGTAATCAGGCCACGTCGGGAGAGCAGCGGCAGCACTCCGCGCAGGTTGCCGCTCTCGTCCTCCACGACGAGGTAGCGTGGCTTGAACCGGTAGGCCCCGGCGAGGATCCGAGCCCAGGCGCTGAGGTGGTAGACGGTCGCCTCCGGGTGCGAGCGGACGAAGCGGTCCCAGCGCTGATAGTCGTCCGGCTCGACCGGGCGCACAACCGCCGAATGCGCGAGAGCGGCCATCGCTTCATCATGGCTGGCCGGCCCGCCTCGTGCCCGCCGGTTCGGCGAGCGCGCGGCGCCCGACGGCCAAGACGGTGAGTTAGACACATCTAAATCCGCTTTTAGATGTGTCAAAATCACGGGCGATGAGCGATCGCACCTTGAGCCGACGCAAGCTGTTGGGTGCCGCGGCGACGGTTCCAGCCGCCGCCGGACTGCACAGCCTGCTTTCCCGTGGGGGCGTCGAGGCGCCGGCTCGGGCCGCCTCCGCCGACTCCGCCAACGGCGTCCACCCGGGGCACGAGGGATTCGTGCACGCCAGCTTCGCGCCGGGCCGCAACGTCGATCATCGTCGCAACGGCTTCCACCCGACCGAGCTGCTGCGCGACTTCGACTACGGCAAGACCCGCCGCATGGCCAGTGGCCGGGTGCTGCGCGAGTGGGAGATCGTCGCCCAGGACAAGGAGATCGAAGTCGCGCCGGGCGTCAAGTACGAAGCCTGGACCTACAACGGCCGCGTGCCGGGGCCGACGCTTCGCGCCCGCGAGGGCGAGCGCCTGCGGATCCGCTTCGTCAACGGATCAGCGCATCCCCACACGATGCACTTCCACGGCATCCACCCGGCGCTGATGGACGGCGTGCCGGGGATCGGCGAGCGGATAGGCGCCGGCCAGATCGAACCGGGCGAAGCCTTTACCTACGAGTTCGAGGCGGAGCCGTTCGGCCTCCACCTCTACCACTGCCACGTGGCCCCGCTCGCCTCGCACATCTCGCGCGGGCTCTACGGCGCCTTCGTCGTCGACCCGAAGAAGGGCCGGCCCGAAGCCGACGAGATGGTGATGGTGATGAACGGCTTCGACACCAACTTCGACCGCTCCAACGAGATCTACGCGGTCAACACGGTCGGCTTCCACTACGTAAACGAGCCGATCCAGGTGCGCCGCGACGAGCTGGTCCGGATCTATCTCGTCAACGTGCTCGAGTTCGACCCGATCAACTCCTTCCACGTCCACGCCAACTTCTTCCAGCACTACCCGACCGGGACGTCTCTGGAGCCCAGCGAGCTGACCGATACGGTCATCCAGGGCCAGGGGCAGCGCGGCATCCTCGAGCTGAAGTTCCCCTTCGACGGTGACTACATGTTCCACGCCCACGTCAGCGAGTTCGCCGAGCTGGGCTGGACCGGGTTCTTCCGGGTTGGCGATCCCGCCTCGATGACGCCGGCCGCGGCCGCGGCGGCCTACTGCAAGCTGCCATGGGGCGCCGAAGGGGGTCCGGCCTGATGGAGGCGGCGGCGCGGGCGGAGCGGGCGCCGGGCGGCGGCAGGCTGCCGGCCTGGGCGCTCGGGCTGGTGCCGCTGGCCCTTATCGCCACTGCGATCGGGGCCTTCGCGCTGCTCGGCGGCCCAGGGCTCGGCGAGCGCAGCGGGCCGCCGGTCGAGGAGGTCGCGGTCGAGCGCACCGTGCTTCACCCGGGCGAGATCGAGCTGACCCTTCGCAACGACGGGCCCGACCCCGTCGAAGTGGCGCAGGTCGCCGTGAACGATGCCTACGCGCCGTTCACGACCAGCGACGGCGCCGAGATCGGGCGGCTCGGCTCGACGACGTTGGGCATCACCTATCCCTGGATCGAGGGGGAGGCGTACGAGATCTTCGTCCTGACGTCCGCCGGAGGCACGGTCGCAGCCGAGATCCCCGTCGCCGCCGAGACTCCGGACGCCGACCTCAGCTTCTTCGGCCTGATGGCGCTGCTCGGCATCTACGTCGGCGTGATCCCGGTCAGCCTCGGCATGCTCTGGCTGCCTTTCGTACGCCGCATCGACCGGCGTTGGATCGCGGCGCTGATCGCCTTTACCGTCGGCCTGCTCACCTTCCTGGCGATCGACGCCGGCCTGGAGGGGCTGGAGATCGCCGGCGAGGCGCCGAGCGCCTTCGGGGGCAGCGGCCTCGTCTTCGTCGGGGCGCTGGCGGCCTACCTGGTGCTGGCCGGTGTGGACGCCTGGCTTGCGGGTCGTCGCGAGGCGGCCCAGCCGTCGACGACCGAGGGCGGCGCCGCGGCGCTCGGCGGCTTCTACTTCGGCCTGCTGGTCGCGATCGGGATCGGGCTCCACAACCTCGGCGAGGGGTTGGCGATCGGCTCCGCCTACGCCAGCGGCGCGCTGGCGCTCGGTGCCTTCCTCGTCGTCGGCTTCGCGATCCACAACACGACCGAGGGGCTGGCGATCGTCGCGCCGCTGCGCGACGAGCGCGAGGCCGCGGTGAGCATCGGCCGGCTCGCAACCCTCGGCCTGATCGCCGGCGCGCCGGCGATCGTCGGCGCCTGGCTGGGGGCGGCAGCGTTCGACCCGAGTCTCGCGGCGCTGCTCTTCGGCGTCGGCGTAGGGGCGATCGCGCGGGTGATCGTCCAGCTGACGCCTTCGATGGCCGACGGCGAGGGACGCGTCCTCAACCCGCTCTCGGTCGCCGGCGTCCTCGTGGGCATCCTCGCCATGTACGCGACCGGGCTGCTGGTCTCGGTGTAGCGATGGCGGCCGGGAGCGAGCGACCGCGGCGCGCGGCGAACACCGAGGCGATTGAGGACTATGCGAAGGCGATCTACGCGCTCGCCGGGCAGCGGGAGGGCCCCGTCCTCAATGGCGAGGTGGCGCAGCGGCTCGGCGTGACGCCGGCCACCGCGACCTCGATGCTGAAGCGCCTCGACGAGATCGGCCTGGTCGAGCACACTCCCTACAAGGGCGTCGTCCTCACCCCGGCCGGCGAGAAGGTGGCGCTCGAGGTGATCCGCCACCATCGGCTGATCGAGGCCTACCTCTCCGAGGCGCTGGGGATGCCCGACGACCGCGTCCACGCCGAGGCCGAGGTGCTCGAGCACTACATCTCCGAGGACCTCGAGCTGCTGATCGCCGCGAAGCTGGGCGAGCCGAGCCACGACCCGCACGGCACCCCGATTCCGGGGCCGGATTTGAAGCCCCCCGCTGGGTAGGAGGTCGAGTGCCCCTCCTCCGAAGACCGTCGCGCAGCTGATCGTTCCGCAAGGGCTCGAGCGTGGTCCCTTGAGCCTGCGTCGGAGGGGCACCCGACCTCCCTCGGTAGGCTCCACATCGTGGGGCTCGCGGATGATTTCCAGCAGGTCGTCGACTCTTTGCCGGCGGACTGGACCGACCTCGAGGTCGACCTGCGGATTGCCGACGAGAGTCAGTACGTCGACACGGCGGTGACCCTCAGCCAGGTCAACGCCCAGCCCTATTCGAAGGCCGACTGGGACTGGCGGTTGCTCGTCGCCAAGAGCTTCGGCCACGCCGCGGCGCCGGAGAGCGTCAAGGGAGTGCTCGCCAAGCTGGAGCGCGAAGGCGTGGAGGGCGAGATGCAGGTGCGCGAGGTGCGCGAGGGACGCTCGGAGAGCGTCCAGATGTGGGGCCGGCCGGAGAGCGTCCGCGAAGAGCTTCGCAAGCGCCGCGCGCTCTAGTCGCCATGGCCCGCGTAGTCGCCGTCGCCCCGGACCTGATGCTGGGCAGCAAGGTGGAGGCGATGCTCAGTGCCGCCGGCCATGAGGTGACGCTGGCGCCGTCGCTGCAGGAGAGCGGCTGGGACGGGGTCGACCTAGTCGTCGCCGATCTCGACACCGAGAACCCTGAAGCGCTGGTCGGCTTGGGCATACCGGTCCTCGGCTACTACTCGCATGTGAACGTGGAGACGCGGCGGACCGCCGAGGCGGCGGGGGTCGATCTGGTGGTGCCGCGGTCTCGTTTGGCGCGGGAGCTGCCGGCGCTTGCCGAGCGATTGCTGGGGGAGTGAGTCCGGTGTCCCTCCGACGGAGACCGTCGCGCAGCTGATCGTTTAGCAAGGGCCCGAGTGTGGTCCCTCGAGCCTCCGTCGGAGGGACACCGGACTCACCTCGTCAGCGTAGGAGAAAGGTTCGGTTCACCTCAAGCCGGTTCTGGAGAAGCCCGTGTTCGACGTCCCAGGCGGCCCATTGCCGTAGCACTGCCGGATCGAAGGGAGCGGGCGCAAGGTCGGGGCCGAGCGCTTGCAGCTGGGCTTGCTGTTCGGCGCGGTCGAGCGAGGGGACCGAGGCGAGCAGATCGTCAAGCGCCGCCTCTGGGTGGTCGGTGGCGAGCCGATAGCCGCGCCGCGTCGCCTCGGTCATCGCGTCGATCAGCTCGGGGTCGCGCTCGAGCGTTTGGCGGGAGGTGGCGAGGACCAGCTCGGGGTAGGGCGGGGCGCCGTAGCGGTCGAGCTCGAAGACCCGGACCGGCACTCCCTGCTCGCGCAGCGCGACGGCCTCGGCGTTCCAGAACCCGGTCGTCGCGTCGACCCGGCCCGCGGCGAGCGAGGCGACCGCGTTGAAGCCGATCGTGACGCGGCGGACGAGCGCGGGGTCGCCACCGTCGGCGCTCACCTCGGAGTCGACCACCGCTTCGTCGGAGGGTAGGCCGGTCACGCCGACCGTGCGGCCCTCGAGGTCGCGGGGCCGGCGGACGTCGCCGTCGGCGCGGGCGATCACCGCCGCGAGCGGGCGCCGCACGACCGGCATCACGCCGATCAGATCGAGGCCCCGCTCTCGCGCGATCCCGAGGTCGTGGATGTCGAGGATCGCGAAGTCGGCGCGTCCGGCCTCGAGCAGCTTCGGGGCGTCGCTCGAGTCGCCCGGCTGGCGGATCGCCAGCTCGATGCCGGCGTCGCGGTACCAGCCGCGCCGCTCTGCCGCGTAGATCCCCGAGTGGACGGCGTTGGGGACGAAGTCGAGCACGAGCGACACGCCTTTCGGCGCGCCCGGTTCAGCGCCGTCGCCGCCGCAGCCGTAGCAAGCGGCCGCCAGCAGGACGGCCGCCAGCAGCGCAGCAGCACGTCTCATGCGGAGCGCAGCCTATTCGTTCGGACGATCCGGTTAGACTGCCGCTCGACCGAGTTTTGGGCATACGGGATAGGAGGCGTTACCAGTGCAGGAACGAGGAATCGCGGCATATCTCGCTGAGTTGATCGGCACCTTCTTGCTGGTGTTCTTCGTCGTCAGCGTGGTCGTACTATTCGTGGCGACGGGCAACCAGGCGCAGTTTGGCTCTGACTTCGCGGTGGTCGGCCTCGTCCACGCCTTCCTGCTCTTCGGGCTGATCGTCATGTTCGGCGTGGTCAGCGGCGGCCACTTCAACCCGGCCGTGACGCTCGCCGCCGCGGCGATCCGGCGGATCGCGCCGGTCGACGCGCTGATCTACCTTCTCGCGCAGCTTTCCGGCGGCGTGCTCGGGGCGCTTCTGGCCAAGGGCCTGCTGGTCGACGAGGGCCGGGCCACGAACTACGCCGCCGCGGAGGTCAGCGGCTTGCTCGGCGGCAACTTCCAGGGATTCATCGTCGAGGGCATCGGCACGTTCTGCCTTGTGCTGGTCATCCTCGCCGCCGTCTTCTCCCGCAAGAGCTTCAAGGAGTGGGCGCCGCTGGCGATCGGTACGACGCTTGGCTTCCTCGTCATGGTCGGGGCCCCGCTGACCGGCGGCTCCTTCAACCCCGCTCGCTGGTTCGGTCCCGCCCTGGTCGCCAACGAGTGGGGCTCGGTCTGGCCGTACGTGCTCGGCCCGATTGTCGGCTCCCTGCTTGCCGCAGGCGTCTTCCGCTTCGTGATCGAGCCGGGTGGCCTGCCCCCGACCGAGTCGCCGGAGCCGGTCCGCGGCCAGCCCGACGAGGTGCGTAAGACGGCCGCGACCGCAGCGACGACCGCCAAGCCGTCCACGGCCGGCTAGCCAGTTCGGCTCACGCCTCGCTTGGAAACCGACCGCCTCCGGGCGGTCGGTTTCGTTTCGGGGTGCGCCGGCCGCTTGCAGTAGCTTGG
Source organism: Solirubrobacterales bacterium (assembly GCA_036276735.1). Lineage (GTDB taxonomy): Bacteria > Actinomycetota > Thermoleophilia > Solirubrobacterales > 70-9 > VRUE01. The sequence goes on from DASUOH010000039.1 coordinate 35,050, forward strand.
CCCCGTGCGTCGCGTCACCTTCTCGCGCAATTACACGCTCTCCCTCTCGCGCACCTGCCAGTGCTACTGCAAGTACTGCGCGTTCGCGACGCATCGCGCCCACATTCATCCGCCCGAGGAGGTAGAGCGGCGCCTCGACGAGGCGGTGCGGCGCAACGCCAAGGAGCTGCTCGTCCTGACCGGCGAGCGGCCCGAGGTCAACCCCGAGGTGGCGGCGCGGCTGGCGGAGTGGGGCCACGACGACTTCACCTCTTACGCGGTCTGGGCGTGCGAACGGGCGATGGAGCGAGGGCTGCTGCCACACACGAATCTCGGCGTCCTTGACGAACGCGACCTGAGCCGCCTCCGCGAGGTCACCGCTTCCCAGGGCCTCATGCTCGAGTCGATCTCCGAGCGCCTCATGGACACCGTCCACGCCGGCTCCCCCACGAAGCATCCCGCACGACGCCTCGCCACCATCAAGGCAGCCGGCCGGCTCAAGATCCCCTTCACCTCCGGAATCCTCGTCGGCATCGGCGAGACGGCCGAGGAGCAAGTCGCTTCTCTGGAAGCGCTTGCTTCTTTGCACAATCGCTACGGCCATCTCCAAGAGGTGATCCTCCAGAACTTCGTCCCCCACCCTCGCTATTACGGGGCCGAGGTCGCGGATATCGCCGACCAGGCCGCCCGCAACCGCTGGCAGGAGGGCGGGCCCCCCTCCGACGAAGGCTCAAGAAACCACGCCGGCGCCCTTGCAGCTCGATCAGCTGCGCAACGGTCTTCGGCGGAGGGGGGCCCGCCCTCCCCACCCGCCCTCCCCCCGTGGGCGACGCCCGTGTCGATTCAGGACATCAAGCGGTTGATCGCGAAGAGTCGAGAGTTGATGCCTGAGGTGGGGGTGCAAGTGCCTCCGAACCTGAGCGACTGGTGGCCAGAGCTGGTGGAAGCTGGGGCTACCGATCTTGGGGGGCTGTCGGCGAACGGGGATCACATCTCGCCGGAGGAGCCGTTCCCCAGCCCGCATCAGGTGCGAAAGGAGCTGGCGCCGAGGGGCTATGCGCTGACCGAGCGGTTGTGCGTCTACCCGCAGTACATGGACGGCAAGTGGATGGAGCAGGGGGTGCTCGACGTCATCAAGCTGAAGTACTGGAGCTTCATCCCTCGACGGGGCTCGGGACGTAGGAGGGAAGAGCATTTGGATCCGAAGCTGGTCTCGACCGCCATCGCCAAGGGGCGGGAGGGGGAGGAGCTGAGTGAGGACGAGCTGACGGCGCTCTTCGCCGAGACGCGGCCGGCGGCGATCGAGGAGATGCGGGTGGCGGCCGACGAGCTGCGAGAGGAGCTGGCCGGCGACCGCGTCACCTTCGTCGTCAACCGCAACATCAACTTCACCAACATTTGCGTGGTCGGCTGCGCCTTCTGCGGCTTCGGCCAGGGGCGGCGCTCGCCCGATGCCTATGAGGTCTCTGAGGACGACTTCGCGGCCCGGGTGCAGGAGGCGGTCGACTTCGGCGCCACGGAGATCTGCATGCAGGGCGGCATCCATCCCGACCTGACGCTCGAGGAGTACGGGCGCTGGCTGCGGCTCGCCAAGCGCGAGGCGCCACAGCTCCACCTGCACGCCTACTCGCCGATGGAGGTCCATTACATGTGCGAGCGCTCGGGCAACGGGCCGGACGACGTCTTCGCCTACCTGCTCGAGTGCGGGCTCGGCTCGACCCCAGGTACTGCGGCTGAGGTGCTCGACGACGGCGTCCGCCAGCGGATCTCACCCAACAAGCTGCCGGTCGAGCGCTGGGTGGAGATCATCGAAGCGTCTCACCGCGCCGGGCTGCGCTCGACCTCGACGGTGATGTTCGGCCACATCGAGGAGCCTCGCGAGCTGGCTCGCCACATGCGCGTCGTCCGTGCCCTGCAGGAGCGAACTGGTGGCATCACCGAGTTCGTGCCGCTCAGCTTCATTCCGTTCAACACCCTGCTTGGGCGCACGCACGGGGTGGAGGAGATCTCCGCCGCCGAGAACCTCAAGCACACCGCGGCCTTTCGGCTGGCGCTCGGCAAGACGATCCCCAACCTGCAGGCGAGCTGGGTCAAGATGGGGCTGGAGGCGGCGACGGAGGCGCTCCGCTGGGGGGTCAACGACCTCGGGGGCACCCTGATGGAGGAGAACATCTCGCGGATGGCCGGCTCGCAGCATGGCGTGCGGCTCGAGCCCGAGCAGCTGGTCGAGGCAGCGCGCGCCGCCGGGCGCGAGCCAGCGCAGCGGACGACGCTCTACGAGATCCTCGAGATCTACTAGCGCGCCGGCCGGCTACGCGCATCGCTGCACACCTTCGCGGGTAGCGGGAAGGCCGAACACCGCAACGCACAGCGAAAAAGGAGCTGAGATGAGCGACGAGATCCGCAACAAGGACGACGCGAAAGGCCGCGTCAAGGAGGCTGCTGGAGACCTGACCGGCGACGATCAGATGAAGCGCGAGGGCAAGCTCGACCAGGCCACCGGTCGCGCCAAGGACGGAGTCGAGCGCGTCGCCGACAAGGTTCGCGACGCCTTGCGCAAAGACTGAGCGTCCGGCGCGGGACGCCTCAGCGGAAGAGGTCCTCGTCCCGCGGGCGGCGCAGCGCCGCGGCCCCGGGGCCGTCTGCGTCGGTGACGAAGCGGTCTAGGCCGCGGACGATCGCCACCGGCGTGCGGCTGGCCTTGTCGCGGACGAGATCGGCCGCGGCGGCCGCCTCGTCGGCGACGGCGATCTGGGTCGCTTCGAGCGCGCGGCCCTCGGCGTCCTCGCGCCCGCGCCAGTCGTCGAGGGGCACCAAGCCGGCGCAGCCGATCGCGACCTCGCTCTGACCCAGTCGCCAGGCGCGGCCGAAGCTGTCGGCGACGACGACGGCCACGCGCCGTCGGCTCGACGCCTCGATCTCGGCGCGGATCCGCCGCGCCGAGGCGTCGGGCTCCTCGGGCAGCAGCGCGACCGTGCCCGCGTCCGGCAGGTTCGAGCTGTCGATGCCGGCGTTGGCGCAGACGAAGCCATGCCTCGTCTCGGCGATGAGCACGCCCCGCTCGGTGCGCAGCACCTCGCGGCTCTCATCGAGGATCAGCTGCACCAGGGCCGGCTCCTTGTCGAGGGCCGCGGCGAGGCGCAGCGCCTCGGCGCCGGGCACCACGGAGGAGAGCCGGCGCACGCGCCCCTCCGCCTTGGACACGACCTTTTGCGAGACGACGACGACGTCGCCGTCGGCGAGATCGGCGCTGGCGGCGACTTCGACGCCAATCGAGGTGCCCTGCTCGAACTCCGGCAGGCCCGGGACCGGCACGACCCGAATCCCGCCTTTCGCTCCGCTGTTCCTTTGCCCAGTCATTTCGGGATAAGGCACAGCACAGCGTCGCTCACAATCCGAGTGCCTTCGCCGTCCGCTTCGCCCGCGCGGGGTTCGCCTCGATCTCTCGAGTGAGCGCGACCACGTCCCCGGGCGTGTCGAGGTCGAGCGCCAGCGACGGCACGTCCTCCACCTCGAAGGGGATGGCGGCGGTGCGCGCGGCGGCGACGTGACGCTCGCGGCTGCCCTCGCCGAAGGCCGGCTCGATTGCGCCAGGGGGCGAAAGGACGAGCGCGTTGGTGCCGGTGCCGTGGCGGTCGGGGACGATCGCGACGTAGCTGCTTGGGATGCCCGTGAGCAGACGGTCGAGCTCGCGAGGGGCGAGCAACGGGCAGTCGCCCGGCAGGAGGACGACGCAGGAGGCGCCCTCCGCTTCGGCGCGCGCGATTCCGGCTTGGGCTGCGAGGTTGTGTCCCTCGTCAGCGGGGTCAGGGACGACGTCGATAGGTGCCGCCGCTTCCGCGGCGATCTCCTGGGCGAGCGGGTCTCCGCTGACGAGGATGGTGCGCTCGACCGCTCGAGCCGCGCCGATCGCCTCCAGGACGTCGGCGAGCATCGCGGCCGCCAGTGCCTGGCGGCGCGCCTCGTCGAGCCCGGGCGCGAGCCGCTGCTTCGCCTCGGCGAAGCGCTTCACCGGCACCACCGCCGTCGCCTTCATCCGTCGCGCTCCAGCTCGGCGGCGTATTCGAGCACGATCCGGGCCAGGCGGGCGCGGGCGGCGGCGCTGTCCATCAGGGTCGGCGCCTTCTGCGTCGGAATCTCGGCGGGCGGCGGATCGGGGTCGTCCACGTCGACGACCATGGCATCGATCAGGCCGGTATAGAGCGAGGCGACCCCGGCGGCGGTGGAGGGGCGTCCGAGCGCCGCCATGAAGCGCTCGGTCGGGCCTTTGACGACCTTGCCGGCGACGTAGGGACTGACCGCCACTACCGGCGCCTCGGCCGCGGCGATCGCCTCGCGCATGCCGGGGAGGGCGAGGATCGGCCCGATGCTGATTACCGGGTTCGAGGGGCCGATCACGATCGCCTCGGCCGCGGCGATCGCGGCGAGCGCCTCCGGGCTCGGCTCCGCCTCGGCGATCCCGTCGAGCTCGACGCCGCGCACCTCCGGCTCGCCGCGGTCGAGGACCAGGTACTCCTGGAGGTCGCGGCGGCCGGCGTCGGTGAGGACCTTGGTTCGCACCGGCGCCTCGCACATCGGCAGCACCCGCGCCTCGACTCCGAGCGCGCTGGAGATCTGGGCCTGCGCATCGGTCTGTCGCCCACCGTCGGCGAGGAACTCGCGCCGGTAGAGGCAGGCGGCGAGGTCCCGGTCCGACAGCCCGAACCAGGCCGGCGCTCCCAGCCGGGTGAGCCGCTCGAAGACGACGAAGCTGTCGTCGCGGATCCCCCAGCCGCGCTCGGCGTCGATTTCGCCGCTCAGCCAGTAGGTGACCAGGTCGGGATCGGGGGAGACGTGGACGCCGAGGATCTCGAGGTCGTCGCCGGTGTTGACGATCACCGACAGGTCCGAGCCGATCTCCTCCTGCAGGCCGGCGGCCAGTTTGGCCCCGCCCGTGCCGCCCGCGAGGAGGACCGTCCTCACGCCTCCCTCCTCACGCCCAGTGATCGGCGTCCGGCAAGCCGGTCAAGCGGATCCCGGCGTGGACCTTGTAACGGGTGTTGACCGAGATCAGCAGCGGGGTCAGCTGCTCGACGATTCGCGCCGTCTCCAAGGCGCCGGCGTTGACCGCGCGCAGTCCCGGGATCGCCTCGATCAGGCGGGCGACGCGCGCCTTGTCGGCCTTGCGGTCGCCGCAGACCAGCACGTCCTCGCCCGGCTCGGCGTCCAGGTCGGAGAGGACCGGGGCGGCGACCGTATGCAGGGCCGAGATCACGGTTACCCCGTCAGGAACCATCTCCTGAGCCTGCTGAGCAGCCGATCCCTGCCAAACGCCGAGCGAGCGGGTCGCTTTGCCGCTCACCGCGGCGGCGAGCGGGACGGTGCAATCGACCAGGATCTGACCCGGCTGCAGAGCGCCGCGCAGGTTGTTGAGGTTCTCAGACTGGGCGCGGAAGGGGACGGTGAGGAAGACGATCGGGCCGCGCTGCGCCGCGTCCTCGTTCTGGAGCCCCTCGACCTCCGCGCCCGGAACAGCCTCGCGGATCCGCGCGGCCGCTTCCTCTGCTCGCTCGGCCGAGCGCGAGCCGATCGTCACGGGGTGGCCGGCCTTGGCCCAGCGCAGCGCCAGGCCCGCGCCGAGCGCGCCGGTGCCGCCGACGATGGGGATCGGTTCCTTGGCCGCCATGGCGCCGGCCAGTCTATGCTCACCCGAATGCGGAGCGACCGAAGCGTCACAGCCTGATTCTTCGCGAGGGAGTGAAGCATGAGATTGGCGTATCGATGAGGCTGGAGGGACGCAAGGCGCTGGTGACCGGTGGCGCGAGCGGGATCGGCGCCGCGATCGCCGCTCGCTTGGCCGCCGAGGGTGCCGAGGTATGGGTCGGCGACATCGACACCGACGGCGCCGAGCGCATCGCCGGCGAGATCAGCGGCCACGCGGTCGAGCTCGACGTCACCGACCTCGAGGCGGCCAGGGCCGCGGTCGAGGCGGTCGGCAGCCTGGACGTCCTCGTCAACAACGCCGGCCTGGACGAGTTCGGCTTCTTCACCTACACGAGCCCCGAGCAGTGGCAGCGGGTGCTCGCGGTCAACCTCGGCGGCGTCCTCAACTGCACGCACGCGGCGCTGCCGGCGATGCAGCAAGCCAACTATGGGCGGATCGTCAGCATCTCTTCGGAGGCAGGGCGGGTCGGCTCGAAGGGCTCGGCTGTCTACTCGGCTGCCAAGGGCGGGATCGTCGCCTTCATGAAGGCGATCGCGCGCGAGAACGCCCGCTACGGGATCACCGCCAACTCGATCGCGCCGGGCCCGATCGAGACGCCGCTGCTGATGGGCGCCACGGAGTTCGGTGAGATCGGCGAGAAGGTGATCGAGACGATGAGGGAGGCGACGCAGATAAAGCGGCTTGGCCAGCCCGACGAGGTGGCCGCCGCGGCCGCGTTCCTCGCCTCCGACGACGCCACCTACGTGACCGGCGAGACGATCGGCGTCAGCGGCGGCCTCGGCATGGTCTGATGGCGCTCGAGCCCGGGATCGAGCGCAGCGACGAGTTCACGGTCGAAGGGGCGCTTGTCACCGACGTCGGCGGCACGATCGGGGCCAGCGTCCTGTCGACGCCCGGGATGATCGCGATGATGGAGCGCTGCGCCTCGATCCTCGCCTACGAGAACCTCTCCGAGGGCCGGGCGACCGTCGGCTTCGAAGTCTGCGTCAAGCACGTCGCCGCGGCCGGCGAGGGCGCCGCCTGCCGCGTCCGCTCCACTCTGCGTGAGGTGGTCGAGGGCCGCAAGCTGCGCTTCGAGGTCGAAGTGCTCGAAGGTGACCGCACGATCGGCGTCGGCACCCACGAGCGCCGCGTCATCGACGTAAACCAGCTGGGTTAGCGCGACCGGCGACCGGGGGGGCGAGTCCGGGCTTTGGCTGCCTTTATGACCCTATGGGGTCATCGAAGCAGCCAAAGTTCGGTGAGGTATGGAGGCTCGCCGCAGGCCAGCACGGGGTGGTGGCGCGGCGTCAGCTGCTCGACCTCGGGCTCAGCGCGCAGGCGATTCAGCACCGGCTCGCCAGAGGGCGCCTGCACCGTGTTGGGCGTGGCGTTTACTCAGTCGGCCGTCCGCAGGTCAGTCGGCAGGGCCGCTGGATGGCCGCGGTGCTCGGTTGCGGCCGGGACGCGGCTCTGAGCTACGGAAGCGCCGCGGCGCTTTGGGGCTTTGAGCGGGAGCGGCGCAGAGCGATCGAGGTGTCGGTCGGCGGCCGCTTGGTTCAGGGCTGGGAGGGGGTGCTCGTCTACCGGCGTTTCAACCTCACGCCGGCCGAAGTTGTGCGTAAGGAGGGAATCCAGGTGACGTCGGTCGTCCGGACGCTGATCGATGTCGCTTCCGCCTTGGAGATCTTGAGGTGGAGAGGGCCATCAACGAGGTCGACCGACTCGGCTTGATCGATCCGGAAGCCCTCTACGACGCGCTCGAATCGCACCCAGGCAAACGCGGTGTCGGCTCGCTGCGCCGCGTGCTCGGTCGAGATGACTTCCGCCTTACCGACTCGGAGCTGGAGCGGCTTTTCCTGCGGCTTGTCGGCGAGGTGGGGCTTCCTGTGCCCCTTACCCAGCAGCAGCTGAACGGCTTCAGGGTGGATTTCTATTGGCCCGACCTAGGTCTCGTCGTCGAGACCGATGGGCTGCGCTATCACCGGACGCCCGCACAGCAGGCGAGGGACCGGCAGCGGGACCAGGTCCATCTGACCTCCGGCATCACGCCGCTGCACTTCACCCACAGGCAGGTCCGCTACGAATCTGGGTACGTCCGGCTGACGCTTCTGGCAGTCGTCAATCGGCTGAAGCGAACCGCCACCTCCTAAGCTGGCCGCATGAGCTCCTTCCCCGGCAGGGTGCGGATCCGCGAGGTGGGGCCGCGCGACGGCTTCCAGAACGAGCCGGAGACGATCGCCACCGCCGAGAAGGTGCGGCTGATCGACATGCTCTCGGCGAGTGGCCTGGAGCGGATCGAGGTGACCTCCTTCGTGCGCGCCGACGTCATCCCGCAGCTCGCCGACGCCGAGGAGGTGCTGGGTGGCGTGCAGCGCCGCGACGGCGTTGCCTTCTCGGTCCTGATCCCGAACGAGCGGGGGCTGGAGCGGGCGCTCGACCTGCGCGACCGCTTCGACGAGATCAACGTCTTCGTCTCCGCCTCGGAGACCCACAACCGCAAGAACGTCAACCGCACGATCGAGGACTCGCTGGACGGCCTGGAGCGAACCCTGGCAACGGCGCGCCAGAGTGGGCTGCGCTGCGAGGGCGTCATCTCCGTCTCCTTCGGCTGTCCTTACGAGGGCGAGGTTTCGCCTGACCGCGTCTTCGAGATCGCCGAGCGCCTCGCCGCCGCCGGCTGCGAGGAGATCGGCTTCGGCGACACGACGGGGATGGCGAACCCGCGACAGGTCCACGAGTTCTTTGCCGCCGCACGCGATCAGCTCGCCAACGTCGAGCTGACGGCCCACTTCCACAACACCCGCGGCCAGGGGCTGGCCAACGTGCTCGCCGCGCTCGAGCAGGGCATCGACTCCTTCGAGTCGAGCTTCGGCGAGCTCGGCGGCTGCCCGGTGCCGCCCGGCTCGACCGGCAACGTCTCGACCGAGGACGTCGTATCGATGCTGCACGAGATGGGGATCGAGACGGGGATCGACTTGGCGCGACTGATCGAGGCCTCGCGGGGGGCGCAGGAGGTGTTGGGCCGGCCGCTCGGCGCCCACGTGTTGCGGGCCGGGCCGGTCGAGTGGGCCGGGGCGGAGTAGGCTCAAGCGATGAAGAGCGACGCCTTCAGGCAAGCGGCCGAAGCGAAGGACTTCTCGCAGGGTGAGGAGCTGTTCGCTCCCGACGTCGTCTTCCACAGCCCCGCGGTCTACGAGCCCTACGAGGGGCTCGAGGCGCTTGGCGTCCTCCTCCAGAACGTCGCCCAGGTGTTCGAGGACTTCCGCTACGTCGACCAGGTCGAGAGCGGCGATACGGCGGTGCTAGTCTTCGAGGCGCGGGTCGGCGACAAGGAGCTGAACGGTGCCGACATCCTCCGCTTCGGCGGGGACGACCGGATTGCCGAGATGACCGTGATGGTGCGGCCGTTCAGCGGCCTGCAGGCCCTGCTCGAAGAGATGGGCCGCCGGCTCGGCGCCGCGTCCGGCTAGGCTCAGCCGCCGTGACGGATATCCGACCTGCGCTCGACGCTGCCCTGACCGGCGGCCCGCAGCGCCACCACGAGAAGACCGCCGAGCAGGGGAAGCTGCCGGTGCGCGAGCGGGTCGCCCGCCTCGTCGACCAGGGCTCCTTCGCCGAGGAAGCGCTGCTGGCCAACTGGGACCAGGACGGGCTCGGCGCCGACGGAGTGGTGACCGGGCTGGCGGCGATCGGGGGGCGTCGCGTCGCCCTGATGGCGAACGACCCGACCGTCAAGGCCGGGTCCTGGGGCCCGAAGACGGTCGAGAAGATCCTCCGCATCCAGGAGCGCGCGCTCTCCCTGCAGGTTCCGATGATCTACCTGGTCGACTCGGCCGGGGCGCGCATCACCGATCAGGTGCAGATGTTCCCCGGCCGCCGTGGCGCCGGCCGCATCTTCCACAACGAGGTGCGGCTCTCCGGGCAGGTTCCGCAGGTCTGCCTCTTGTTCGGGCCGAGTGCCGCCGGCGGTGCCTACATCCCGGCCTTCTGCGACGTGGTGATCATGCGCGAGGGCAACGCCTCGATGTACCTCGGGTCGCCGCGGATGGCCGAGATGGTGATCGGCGAGACCGTGACCCTGGAGGAGATGGGCGGCGCCAAGATGCACACGGGCGTATCGGGTTGCGGTCACTTCCTGACCAAGAGCGACGAGGAGGCGATCGATCTCGCCAAGCGGTACCTGGGATTCATGCCGGGCAACTGGCGCCAGGAGCCACCCGCCGCGGTCCCGGCGGGGCCCGCCTCCGATGCGGCGATTGCCGACCTGATTCCTGCCGATGAGAACCAGCCCTTTGACATGCGCGGGGTGCTCGACGCGCTGCTCGACGCCGAGAGCTTCCTGGAGGTCCATAAACGGTGGGCGAAAGAGCTGATCGTCGGCTACGGTCGGCTCGACGGCCGTGCCGTCGGCATCGTCGCCAACCAGCCGAAGCAGAAGGGCGGCGTCCTCTTCGTCGACTCGGCCGACAAGGCGGCCCGCTTCATCCAGACCTGCAACGCCTTCAACGTTCCGCTGCTCTTCCTCGCCGACGTCCCCGGCTTCATGATCGGCACGGCGGTCGAGCGGCAGGGGATCATCCGCCACGGCGCCAAGATGATCAGTGCCGTCTCCGAAGCGACGGTTCCGAAGCTCTCGGTGATCGTCCGCAAGGCCTACGGCGCCGGCCTCTACGCGATGGCCGGACCGGCCTTCGAGCCGGACGCCTGCATCGCGCTGCCGAGCGCCTCGATCGCGGTGATGGGCCCGCAGGCCGCCGTCAACGCCGTCTTCTACAACCAGATCCAGGCGATCGAGGACGAGGCAGAGCGCGAGGCCTTCGTCGCCGCCAAGCGCGAGGAGTACGCGGCCGACATCGACATCCTGCACCTTGCCTCGGAGCTGGTGGTCGACGCTGTGGTTGAGCCCGAGGATCTGCGGGCCGAGCTGATCCGGCGCTTTGCGGCGGCGGTGACCAAGCGTCGCGACTTCGCCGAGCGGCGAAATCCGGTGACGCCTGCATAGGGAGCTATCCCGGTAGGGGTTCCACTTAACTTTTTCCGAAGACCGGGTGTGGCCGTCCGAGATCGGCGGCTCGGAAAAAGTACAAGACGTTCCACCCCTACCGGGATAGGCCCTGGTCGAGCGAGGCGGCGAGCTCGACGAAGTAGTCGAGGGCGGCGGGGTTGGCGAGCGATTCGCGGCTCGCCGCCTGCTCCGCAGGGGTTCCCATCAGGATGCGCTTCACCGGCACCTCGAGAGCCTTGCCGCTCAGGGTGCGCGGCACCGCGGTTATCTGGAACACCTCGTCGGGGACGTGGCGCGGGGAGCATTGAGTGCGGACGCGGGTGGCGATCTCCTTGCGGAGAGCGTCGTTCAGCTCGGCTCCCTCGCGGAGGACTACGAAAAGCGGCATCCAGCCCTCGGTCCCGGGGCGCGGCACGTCGACGACGAGCGCGTCGAGGATCGCCTCGATGCCGAGCACGGCGCGGTAGATCTCGCTCGTGCCCATGCGGACCCCGGAGCGGTTGATCGTCGAGTCGGAGCGGCCGTAGATGATCGCGGTGCCGCGCGAGGTGATCTCGATCCAGTCGCCGTGGCGCCAGACACCCGGGTAGTGCTCGAAGTAGCTGGCGCGGTAGCGGCTGCCGTCCGGGTCTCCCCAGAAGCGGATCGGCATCGAGGGCATCGGCTCGGTGACGACGAGCTCGCCGACCTCGTCGAGCACCGCGTTGCCCTCCCCGTCCCAGGCCTCGACCGCCGCGCCCAGCGCCCGCGCTTGGAGCTCGCCGCGGTAGACCGGCAGCAGCGGCGTGCCTCCGACGAAGGCGGTGCAGAGGTCGGTGCCGCCGCTGGTCGAGAAGAGCCAGGTGTCGGAGCCGAGGTGCTCGTAGACCCAGTCGAAGCCCTCCGGCGAGAGCGGCGAGCCGGTCGAGCCGACCGCCTTCAGCCCGCCGAGGTCGCGCCCCTCGCCGGGCTCGACACCGGCCTTCATGCAGGCGGCGATGTAGGAGGCGCTGGTGCCGAACATCGTCACGCCGGCGCGGTCGGCGAGGTCCCAGAGGACCCCCATGTCGGGGTGACCGGGGCTGCCGTCGTAGAGGACGATCGCGGCGCGAGTCAGCAGGCCCGAGACGAGGAAGTTCCACATCATCCAGCCGGTCGTGGTGAACCAGAAGAGCCGGTCGCCGGGGTGGGCGTCGACGTGGAGGTGGAGCTTCTTCAGGTGCTCGAGCAGGATGCCGCCCTGGCCCTGGACGATCGCCTTCGGCAGCCCGGTCGTCCCCGACGAGTAGAGGACCCAGAGCGGGTGGTCGAAGGGGACGCGCTCGAAGCGCAGCCCGGTGCCCTCGCCCGAGGCGAGTAGCTCGTCCCAGCGCGTCGCGTCGCGCAGGGGGGAGAGGTCGGGGTCAGGCACGAGGTAGGGCACAACGACCGTGCGCTCCAGGCTCGGCATCGCCTCCTGCAGCTGCGCGACGACGTCGCGGCGGTCGAAGTCCTTGCCGCCGTAGCGGTAGCCGTCGACCGCGAAGAGCACCTTGGGCTCGATCTGCGCGAAGCGGTCGACGACGCTGCCGGCGCCGAAGTCGGGCGAGCAGCTCGACCAGGTGGCGCCGATGCTCGCCGTCGCCAGGAAGGCGACGACCGCCTCCGGCACGTTGGGCAGGTAAGCGACGACGCGGTCGCCGCGCTCGACGCCGAGCGCCTGCAGGCCGGCGGCGAGCGCCGCCACCTGGGAGCGCAGCTCACCCCAGCTCAGCTCGCCGAGCTCGCGCAGCTCGGAGGCGTGGAGGATCGCCGTGTCGCTGGCCACCTTGCCGGCGAAGACGTGCTCGGCGTAGTTGAGGGCGGTGCCGGGAAACCACTGCGCCCCCGGCATCTCACGGCTGCTGAGGACGGCGCCGCGCTCGCCGTCTGCCTGTACGCCGAAGAAGTCCCAGATCGAGTCCCAGAAGTCCTCCAGCTCGTCGACCGACCAGCGCCACAGCTCGTGGTAGTCGTCGAAGCGCAGGCCGCGGTCCCTCTCCAGCCACCGCAGGTACTCGGTCATCCGCGCCCGCTCGACCAGCTCGGCGGGAGGGTCCCAGAGCTTCTCGGCGCTGGTCGAGCTCACCCGGCCGTCGCCGCCGCGGCCTCGGCTGCCCGCAGCAGGTCCAGCTCACGCGGGTCATGCGCGCAGAACAGCTTGACCTCATCGCCGTGAGCGCGGTTCAGCTCGCGCAGGCGCTCCTGGTTCGCCTTGCGGACCTTGTTGTCCACCGCCGTCAGGTTCTGGAAGAGACGCAGCATCGGCGGGCAGCTGGGTGGTATCGCCACCTCGCCGCCGTGGAAATAGGCGTCGCCGCAGTGCAACAACCAGCCAGCGTCGGTCCGCACCGCGACGCCGGTGTGGCCGCGCGAGTGCCCGGCGAGCGGCACGAGCAGGATCTCGGCGTCGACGTCGGGCAGGATTCGCACGCTCTCGAAGCCGAACCACTGATCGCCCCCGCTGCCGGTGTGGGGGACCCAGCGCGGCTTGTGCCGCCAGTGGGCGCCGCCTATGTAGCGCATGCGGTCGCTCGGTACCGGTGTTTCGGCGGCTTTCAACTCGGTGCCGAGCAGGTGCACCTCGGCGGCCGGGAAGTCCGGTAGGCCGCCGGCGTGGTCGAGGTCGAGGTGGGTGGTGACGATGTGGCGCACGTCGCCGGGCTCGAAGCCGAGCGCTTCGACCTGGCGCACCGCGGTCGTCTCCTCGGTCGGTCGCGGTTTCATCAATGCCCCAAAGACGCGACCGAGCTGGCGCGGGTTGCGCGCGTCCTCGAGTCCCAGACCCGTGTCGACGAGCACCAGGCCGGCGCCCGCCTCGATCAGCAGGCAGTGGCAGACGATCAGCGCCCGCTCGAGCAGGCCGCCCTCCCCGTTGACCAGGCGCGCCCCGTGAGGGCAGAAAGACCCGCAGTTCAGGTGGTGGATCCTCATCCGGCGGGCGGAGTCTAAACGCGACTATCGTTGAGTTTGGGCCGGAGTGGCGGAATTGGAATACGCAATTGATTCAAAATCAATCGCCCGAAAGGGATTGTGGGTTCGAGTCCCACCTCCGGCATCGACACCACGGGTGCGACCCGGGTATCAGGCTGGCTGCGGAGCGCCCTTCTCCGGTGGGGCGCCGGCGCCGTAGTCCTCACCGGAGCCGATCGGGCGCTCTTCCTCGACGTGCCAGTTCTGGCTGAAGCCGTAAAAGGCTGCGGCGATCAGGACGATCTGGAGGATGAGGAGGATGACGACGAGGGTGCCGATCAAGCCGACCGGCAGCAGCGCCTCCTCGAAATTGTCCTTGTCGCGCGCGAACCAGCTCGCGGCGCCGACCGCGCAGAAGATCGCCAGGATCATCGAGAGGGCGGCTGCGACCGGCAGCGCACCTCGGCTCCAGCGCGCCGTGCGGTAGGCGAAGAGCACGTAGAGGGCGGCGAAGATCAGGCAGACGAGTCCCATTCCGCCGCCGCCGCTGAGCAGCGACCAGCCGCCGATCGCGATCAGCGCGGCGACCCCTGCGGTTGCCAGCATCAGCAGGACGATCACGAACTTGGTCGTGACCACTGCCGGCTTTTCCCGATTCGGGTGCCAGAGCTCGTATCCCGGCGTCACCTCTCCTACCGCCACGGTGCGATCATAGGCGTTCCGGCGGGCGTGGCGGAATTGGCATACGCGCCAGGTTTAGGTCCTGGTGGGCTTCGGCCCGTGGGGGTTCAAGTCCCTCCGCCCGCATCGGCTCTAGCATTGCCCTCCCTCGGGGGACTGAGTTAATGGCTATGCGCACGGTCTCCAAAACCGTGAATCCGGGTTCGAATCCCGGGTCCCCCGCTTGCCTGACCAGGAGCCGAGCGACCACGGCGAGCGCGACGACCTGCGGGAGCTGCGCGAGCGTCGCACGCTGACCGAGGACAGCGCGCGGCCCGACGCAGTGGCGCGCCGCCACGAGGCGGGCGGGCGCACGGCGCGCGAGAACGTCGCCGACCTCGTCGACCCGGGCAGCTTCGTCGAGTACGGGCGCTACGCGATCGCCGCGCAGCGAGGGCGGCGCGGGTTGGAGGATTTGATCGCCCGCACGCCGGCTGACGGCCTCATAGCCGGCACGGCGCGGGTCAACGGCGAGCTGTTCGGCGACGAGCGCGCCGCCTGCGCGGTGCTCTCCTACGACTACACGGTGCTGGCTGGAACGCAGGGCGCCCTCGGCCATCGCAAGAAGGACCGGCTCTTCGAGCTGATCGAGCGAATGCGACTGCCCACCGTCTTCTTCGCCGAGGGCGGCGGTGGCCGGCCTGGCGACACCGACTACCCCGTCGTCTCGGCGCTCGACACGCGCGCCTTCGCGCTCTGGGCGCGGCTCGCGGGGGTCGTCCCGCGAATCGCCGTCGTAGCCGGCCGCTGCTTCGCCGGCAACGCCGTGATCGCCCGCTGCTCGGACCTGATCGTCGCCACCGAGAACGTCTCGCTGGGGATGGGCGGCCCGGCGATGATCGAGGGGGGTGGGCTCGGCAAGGTCGATCCCGACGAGGTCGGCCCGCTGGACGTGCAGGTCCGCAACGGCGTCGTCGACGTCGCGGTCGCCGACGAGGGGGAGGCGGTCGCGGTTACCAAGCGGCTGCTCGGCTACTTCCAGGGCGCCACGCCGGCTGGCACCGCACCGGATCAGGCCCGCCTGCGCGATCTGGTGCCCGAGCGGGAGCGCCGCGCCTACCCGGTCGCGCCGATCGTCGAGACGCTTGCCGACGAGGGCTCGGTGACCTTCCTACGCGAGCGCTTCGCGCCGGAGATGACGATTGCCCTGGCGCGAATCGACGGCCGGCCGCTGGGGGTGATCGCCAACGACACGCGGCACATGGCCGGCGCCATCACCAGCGATGCCTCCGAGAAGGCGGCCCGCTTCCTGCGTCTCTGCGACGCCTTCGGCCTGCCGGTCGTCTCGCTGGTCGACACGCCCGGGTTCATGGTCGGCGTCGACGCTGAGCGCACCGGGCTCGTCCGCCATGCCGGCGAGCTCCTCAACGCCGGCGCGGGCCTCAGCGTGCCGCTGGTCGCGGTGATCCTGCGCCGTGGCTACGGGCTTGGCGCCCAGGCGATGACCGGCGGCAGCCTGCACGAGCCGCTGCTCACCGTCGCCTGGCCGAGCGCCCACCTCGGTCCGATGGGGCTGGAGGGGGCGGTGCGGCTGGCGCTGCGCAAGGAGCTGGAGGCGATCGCCGACGAGGCCGAGCGCGAGCAGCGGGTGCGGGACCTGACCGCCGCCGCCGAGCGCAACGCGCGGGCGCTCAACGCCGCGAGCCTGTTCGAGCTCGACGACGTGATCGATCCGGCCGAGACCCGCTCGCTGATCGCATCGACGCTGGCGGCCGCCCGGCGCGGGGGCTAGGCGGCCGTTGCGACAGGCGCCCGGTCGGCCAGCACGGCCCGCGCCCCGTCGAGCGGCCGTACCGTGATGTTGCGCCGTCGCGCCATCTCGACGCCGCCATCCCCGGCAGCGCTCACGGTGCAGGCGCCCAGCAGCTCGCGCATCACGACCTTCATCTCGAGCAGCGCGAAGCTGGCGCCGAGGCAGCGGCGGCGGCCGCCGCCGAATGGGATCCAGGTGTACGTGCCGGGCTGCTCGTCGAGGAAGCGCTCGGGCCGGAAGGCGTAGGGGTCGGGATAGATCTCGGGGTCGTGGTGGATCAGGTAGCCGTTGGCGACGAGGCTGCAGCCGGTCGGGTAGGTCCAGCCGCCTACCTCGATCGGCTTTGCGACGTAGCGCGGCGCCACGTTCGGCAGGACGGGCCGCGCCCGGAGCGTCTCCTGGATGGTCGCGGTCAGGTAGGCGTCGTCCTCGCCGGCGACCTCGTTGACCAGTCGGTCGAGCACCCGCGGCTCACGCAGCATTCGCTCGAAGGCCCAGGCGAGCGAGGTCGCGGTCGTCTCGTGGCCGGCGACGAGCAGGGTGAGCAGCTCGTCGCGGATCTCCTGCTCGCTCATCGGCGAGCCGTCCTCGTGGCGCGCGGCGAGGAGCATCGAGAGCACGTCGTCGCGGTCCTCGCCGGCCTCACGGCGCTCGGCGATCAACGCGAAGAGGATCTCGTCGACGTCTTCTTGAATGCGCACGAATTCGGCGAAGGGGCCTACCCGTTCGAGAATCCTGGCGGTCAGGCTGTCGGGCTTCGGCGGCGCCAGGCTGATCGGTTTGTCGCCGAAGGCGAGCATTTCCTGGAGGCGCTGGCGCAGCCTGTCGAAGCGCGCGCCGGGGTCGAGCCCGAAGACCGCGCGCAGGATGATCTTCAGCGTCAGCTCCTGCATATGCGGATGGAGAGGAACCGGGGTGCCGCGAGGCAGCTCGGCGATCTCGGCGGCGGCGACCTCGTGCATCAGGCCGGTGAGCCGCTCCATCCGCTCACCGTGGAAGGCCGGCAGCATCAATTTGCGCTGCTCCATGTGCGCCGGCTCGTCGAGCAAGATGACCGAGTTGACACCGACCACCGGTTCGAGGACCCGTGCGCCGACGCCCGGCTGCAGGACGTCGGGCGGCGCGGTGAAGATTTCCTTGACCTGCTCGGGGTCGGCGATCATCACGAACGGCGGCGTGAAGGGGAGGCGAATCGTGAAGCGCTTGCCGTAGCGCTGGCGGCAACGCTCCAGGTAGGCGAGCGGCCTCATCCAGAAGCCCAGGAACTGGACTGCCTGGGGGGCGGCGGGACCGGGCGGTAGGGCGGAGCGGGAACTCATGTTGCCTCCTTGCCGTTGCCGGGCGGATACCCAGTAATAAGCCGGAGCAACGCGTCCCGGGCGTGACATTGCGCACAGAGCCGCCGATTGATCGGGATCAGTGCTTCGGCTCGAGGCCGATCAGCTCGAAGTAGCCGATCAGGTAGATGCGGCGACCGTCGGAGACCGCCGGCGTGTAGCCGGCCTCGCGCAGCTCGAAGGTCTTGCGGTGGGTGCGCACGTCAATGCCGATCGCCTCCCGCGTCTTGAAGCTCGAGGTGTAGACGGTGTGGCCGATCACGGTGGCCGTTCCGGGAACGGGCCCGCCGACCTCGAAATGCCAGCGCTCTTTGCCGCTGCGCGCGTCGATCGCGTAGAGGCGCTCGTCGTAGGAGCCGATGTAGACGGTCGGTGGCGTGCCGGGTACCTCGGCGACGGCCGGCGAGCCGTAGATGTAGTCGCCGGTGCGGAAGAACCAGTCGACCTTGCCCGTGTCCTGGTCGAAGGCGTAGACGGTGCTGTCGTCGCGGGCGGCGTAGACGCGGCCGAAGGCGATCGCCGGGGAGGAGTAGAAGCCGCCGCGACCGAAGGGCCGCACCTTGCTCGTGTTGGTCCGCCAGAGCAGCTTGCCGGTCCTCGCGTCGAGGCAGAACATGGCGCTCTCGTAGTCGGCGACGTAGACGCGCCCGTCGTGGTGGCTGGGGCTGGCTTTGATCGCGCCGGGCGAATTGAAACGCCACTGGATCGTCCCGTCGCCGGCGCGCAGCGCGACGACGTCCGTCTCGTCGGTGCCGATGTAGAGCGTTCCGTCGACGGCGATCGGGGACGATTCGAGGTGCGAGCGCAGGTCGCGCTTCCACGCCACCCTGCCGGTGGCGGCGTCGAGGGCGACCAGCTCGCCGTCCAGGAAGGCGACGTAGACATGGCCTTCGTAGTAGACCGGTGCGGTGACGTCGGTCGGCTTGCCTTTGTCGCGCGGGTCGCGCGTGCGCCGCCAGAGGACCTTGTGGTCATTCAGTCCGACGGCGGCCAGGTTGCCGTACTTGTTGACGACGTAGGCGACGCCGTTGGCGACGGCGGGCGGGAACTCGATCAGGCCGTGGGTGTTGATCGACCAGGCTTCGCGCAGCGGCGGATCAAGGGAGCGGCGGTCAGTGGGGAGGTAATGAGTGCGCTCCGGCACGCGGCCGAAGACCGGCCAGTCGACCAACGGCGCATCGTTCGCCGAACCGCCCCCGGTCTCGCCGCTCTCAGTCGAGCCGCCGCAGCCGGCGGCGGCGATCGCTGCCGCGACGACTGCAACCGAGAGGAGGAAACGCCCAGGCTGGGAGGTGCTGCGCATCGGATCCCGCATCGGCATCGCAGCGGCGCGGCTGTAGCGGAGAAGCGGCGGACGAGAATTGAACTCGCATCACTAGCTTGGAAGGCTAGGGCTCTACCATTGAGCTACCGCCGCGGGGAAGGCGTATTCGCCGCCTTCTCGAAACAGTTTGCCGAATCCGTCAGAATGCGGAGCACCCACGGGGAGTGGCGCAGTCTGGTAGCGCACTCGGCTGGGGGCCGAGCGGTCGCAGGTTCAAATCCTGTCTCCCCGATCTCTGACAATAAGTTCCGCCATGTTTGTCATCATGCCGGTATGGCCGGCTCGGCAGCGGAGAGGACGGAACCGCAGGTCGCTTCGGCGCCTGCAATCGAGAGGCGCATCTATTTGATCCGCGAGCGCCAGGTGATGCTCGATGAAGACCTCGCCGATCTCTATCGCGTGGAGACCAAGCGGCTGATCGAGCAAGTGAAGCGGAACCTCGACCGCTTCCCGGATGACTTCATGTTCCAGCTTCGCAAGGACGAGGCGGCGGCTTTGAGGTCGCAGATTGCGACCTCAAACGCTGGACGCGGTGGCCGTCGCTATGCCCCCTACGTCTTCACTGAGCAGGGCGTCGCGATGCTCTCCTCCGTGTTGCGAAGCAAGACGGCCATCGCCGTGAACATTGAGATCATGCGGACGTTCGTCGAGCTACGCCGGGTCGCAAACTCCTACGCAGCGATCGAGAAGAGGCTGGAGCAGATCGAGCGAGGAATTGGCGAGCACGACGAGCAACTGGAGCAGATCTTCAGCGCCCTTCGCCAGCTGATGGCTCCGCCGTCGCAATCGAAGCGACCAATTGGCTTCGGGGTGCGGGAGGATGACGAGTAGCCGCCGCCAGCGCCTCAATCCGGTTCGAAATACGTCCAGTCAAGGCGATTCTCTCGCTGACCCGCAATCGGCACGCGAGGTGGCCGCGCCGGGTCGGGCGGTCAGTCAGCGGAGAAGATCGTGAAGGCGGCGGGGTCGGTTGGGTCGAACATGGCGAGGGTGCTGTTGAACTGGGCCTTCGACGGCAAGGAGGCGGAGACCTGAAGATTGCGGGCGTTCCACTCGTCGGCGTCGGCGGGCACCATCGGGTCGCTCGGCTGCGGGCGCCTGCTCGTCACCACGATCGCGTCGAAGATGCGGCCGATCGCGTCTGCGATCTCCCGCTCGCCGTCTACCGCCGCGAACGTCGCCGTGACGCTTGAGTCGTCCATCAGGAGATGCAGGAGCAGCTCGCGGACGCCCGTGTCGAGCGATTTCCAGAGCGCGGCCGGACGCACGGCCGTGTCGCCCGCGAGGATCCACGTCGCCTCCCAAATGAAACCGGGGGTCCCCGCGATTGAGTTGGACGAGCTCCGGCCCGACGCCGAGGGCCGGATGGTCAAGCCGAGCTGGAAGGTGATGCCGTAGTTGATGTCGCAGTGGTCGAGCAATCGCGCCGCGTCCGGGTGGTGGCGGTCGACCCATCCTTCGACGAGCGCACCTCCCCGGTCGCCGATGCGGTGCGAGACGTGGTTGTAGGAGCGGTAGAACTCCCGCGCGCCCGGTTCGAGGTCGCGAAGGGCTTGCTCGAGCCGCGCCAGGTCGTCGGCGTGCGGCCTGCGGCAGTGCGCGCTTCGATGCCTGATCGCCTTGAGCACGTCGGTCAACCCGACCCACCGGGGTCGCGGCAGCAGAATAGGCTCGAAGAGCCGCCAGTTCTCTTCGATCAGCTCGAAGAGCACGCCGACGTCGGCGTAGGCGAGGATCTCGTCGGCGTCGGCCGATGCCATGTACGCGTTGACCTGATCCCGTTCGGCCCGAGACAGGACGCCAGGATCGATTCGCTCCGTCCAACGCGTGCCGAGCTCAGCCCGCAGCTCGGTGTAGACGACCTCACGGAGGTAGGTCTCAAGCTGCCACCAGCGGGCGTAGACGGCCACCGCCGAAGGCGGGACGCCAGCGGCGAGCGGTGCGCGCAGAACAGCGATCTGTTCGGTAGCCACCCCTTCAGTATGGTCGTTTCGAGTGAGTGCTCGGACCAGCGCTGGGATCCTCCTCTACCGGCTCGCCGGGGGCGAGCCCGAGGTGCTCCTCGTCCACCCCGGCGGCCCCTTCTGGGCGAAGAAGGACCTCGGCGCCTGGTCGGTCCCCAAGGGCGAATACGACGAGGGGGAGGAGGCGCGGGTCTGTGCGCTGCGCGAGGTGGAGGAGGAGCTCGGGACGCTTCCCGCGCTCGACCCCGACTCGATGCTCGACCTCGGCGAGGTGAAGCAGAAGGGCGGCAAGGTCGTCCGGGCGTGGGCCGCCGAGGCCGACTTCGATCCGGCGACCCTGCGCAGCAACACGTTCGAGATGGAGTGGCCGCCGCGTTCCGGCAGGCGGCAGGCGTTCCCGGAGGTCGACCGGGCGGAGTGGTTTCGCCTCGACGAGGCGCGGCGGCGCATCCTCGACGCCCAGATACTGTTCCTCGATCGGTTGGAGCGTCTTGTGGGTGAGCGCGGGTAAGGGGAGCCGCAGGAGAATGGGTCGGTCATGCCAGAGCTAGTCCTAGGTCCGCTGCTGCGCTACGTCTCGGAAACCGAGGCGACCGTCTGGGTGGAGACCGACGGCCCCTGTGAGGTCGAGATCCTGGGCCGCCGCGAGCCGACCTTCGGCGTCGCCGGACATCACTACGCGCTGGTGCGGATCGAGGGGCTCGAGCCCGGCGGCTTCTACGAGTACGAGGTCGCCCTCGACGGCGAGCGCCGCTGGCCGCTGGCCGACCACGACCTGCCACCGAGCGCGATCCGCACCTTCACGCCCGGCAAGGCGGTCGACATCTGCTTCGGCTCCTGCCGCGTCGCGGTCCCACACGAAGAGCCCTACACGAAGTCAAAAGACGAGCACGAAGATGGGCACGAGCTCGACGCGCTCTACGTGCTCGCCAAGCAGATGATCCGCGACGACCGCGGTAACTGGCCGGAGCTGCTCTTCCTGCTCGGCGACCAGGTCTACGTCGACGAGGGCTCGCCGGCGACGCGCGAGCGGATCCGCGCCAAACGCGACACCAGCCAGCCGCCCGGCGAGGAGGTGATCGACTTCGAGGAGTACACCTGGCTCTACCAGGAGTCCTGGCAGAACCCGCTGATTCGGTGGCTCTTCTCGACCGTCTCCACCTCGATGGTCTGGGACGACCACGACATGAGCGACGACTGGAACATCTCCCGCGGCTGGCACGACGAGATGGAAAAGAAGGACTGGTGGCACGAGCGCGCCGTCGGCGGGATCATGACCTACTGGATCTACCAGCACATCGGCAACCTCTCGCCGCGCGATCTCGACGACGAGAACGAGATCTACGCCAAGGTGCGCGGCAACCCCGACGCGACCGAGGAGCTGCGCGAGTGGGCGCGCAGCATCGAAGCGACCGCCTCGGGCACGCGCTGGAGCTTCTGCCGCGACATCGACGGCGTGCGGGCGATCTTCATGGACTCGCGCGCAGCGCGGGTGCTGACCCGCGAGCGGCGCTCGATGTTCGACGACGAAGTCTGGGACTGGATCGTCGACCACACCAACGGCGACTTCGACCACCTGCTGATCAGCACCACCGTGCCGTACCTGCTCTCACCCGCCTTCCACCACCTGGAGGCATGGAACGAGCGCCTCTGCGACGGCGCCTGCGGCGGCCTCGCCGCGAAGGCGAGCGAGAAGTTGCGGCGGGCGCTCGACTTCGACCACTGGGCAGCCTTCGAGACGTCCTTTCACCGGATGAGAAAGCTGCTCGAGGAGGTGGGGTCGGGAGAGCGCGGCAAGCCGCCGGCGTCGATCGTGATCCTCTCCGGCGACGTCCACCACGCCTACCTCTTCGACGTCGCCTTCCGCAAGGACGTTGGGATGAAGAGCCACGTCGTGCAGGCGGTCTGCTCGCCCTACCGCAACCCGCTGGACGACAAAGAGCGGCGCGTCGTCAGGTTCGGCTTCACGCGCGGGGCCGAGCTCCTCGCGCGCGGGCTGGCGAAGCTGACGGGCGCCCCGGACCCCGGCATCCGCTGGCGCCGCCTAGAGGGCCCCTACTTCGACAACCAGGTGGCGACGGTCCGGCTCGATGGGCGCGAAGCGTTGGTGCGGCTCGACAAGACGGTCGCCGGCGAGGAGGACGAGAAGCGGCTGGAGAAGACGTTCGAGCGACGGATCGCCTGACGCGGGGCCTTGACGCGGTTGACCACCCACTGTGGGTGGTCAAGTGCGTCAACGTCCCGATTGGCGCTAGGCTGGCTCGCCAGCCAATGAGCGTCGACTTCGTCAGAACTCCCGAGGAGCGGCTGCAGGGGCTGCCTGACTTTCCCTTCGAGTCACGCTACGAGGAGATCGACGGGTTGCGGATCGCCTACCTCGACGAGGGGGAGGGCAAGCCGGTCGTCTTCTTCCACGGCGAGCCGACCTGGTCATTCCTGTGGCGCAAGGTCATCCCGCCGGTGCGCGACGCGGGCTTCCGCTGCATCGCCCCCGACTACGCCGGCTTCGGCCGCTCCGACAAGCCGACCCAGCTCGACTGGTACACGTACGACCGCCACGTCGAGATGATGGCGACGCTCTTGGAGCGGCTCGACGTGCGCGACGCGACGGCCGTCTGCCACGACTGGGGCGGCCCGATCGGGCTGCGGCTGGCGGTCGAGCACCCTGATCGCTTCAGTCGCTTGGTGATCATGGAGACCGGCCCCTTCACCGGCCAGCAGCAGATGAGCGAGACGTGGCTCAGATTCCGCGACTTCGTCCGCAACAACCCCGACGTGCCGGTCGGCTTCCTCGTGCGGGGTGGCTGCGCCAAGGATCCCGGCGATCAGGTGACCGCCGCCTACGAGGCGCCCTACCCGACGCCGGAGTCGAAGGCGGGCACGCGCGCCTTCCCGCTGATCATGCCGACCGAGCCTGATGCTCCTGGCGCGGCGGAGGGGCGGCGGGTCGCCGACGCGCTACGCGAGGACGAGCGGCCGACCTTGGTCCTGTGGGCCGATTCGGACCCGGTGCTGCCCTTCTCGGTGGGCGAACGAGTATCGGAGCGGCTCAACTTCCCGGCGCCTCGGCCGATCGAGGGCGCCGGCCACTTCCTGCAGGAGGACGCGGGCGAGGAGATCGGGCGGATCGTCGCCGAGTGGCTGCGCGAGTGATTCGCAGCCCTTCCGGTGCGAGTTTTGTGCGCTATACGAGCAAAAGTCGCACCGGAAGCTAGGGCACCGACGCCAGTCGCCGCGTGATCCCGCGCAGCTCGTCGCGGCTGCGCCCCAGCAGTAGCTGGCTCCTGCGCGGCGGCGCGTCGTCCTCGAGCCAGGTGACGGTGCCCGGCCAGTAGGGGCTGGGTGGCGTGCCCGGTCGGTGGAAGGCGGAGGCGAAGACCCAGCTGCCCGTGTTGTGCAGGCGCCCGCCGTCGGGCAGCTCCCACTCCGCGTCGTCTCCTCCGGGGCCGGCACGGTGGGTGTGGCCGGTGAGGACGTGCGCTGCGTCCAGCTCCAGCCGCCGCACCAGCTCGGTTGCGGCTGCGATTCCGCTCCGGGTGATCGAGGCGGGGGAGAGGTCCGAAACGAACTCGGCTCGCAGCAGCCGGTTGACGCCCCAAATGGCGCCCGGCACGCCCGCTCCCACGGCGGCGCGCAATGCGGTGCGGCGCAGGCGACCGCCGGCGCGGTCGCGCGCGGCGAGGGCACGCCAGGCTCGCTCCGACGGTCGCGACGCGCGGCGGGCGGCGCCTGACTGGGCGAGGGAGAAGTTGAAGGCGTAGATCGGCCTCAGGACCCGCTCGTAGTCGCCCGGGCGCGCGGCCGCGGGCACCGGCCCGAAGGCTCGCATCGCGCTCGCCGCCGCGACGCACTCGATCCGCGGCAGGCGCCAGTGGCAGTCCATGTAGTGGCCATGGGTCGCGTAGACGTCGTCGCGCAGAAAGATCCCCGGATAGGCGATCCGGGATCGCGCACTCCCCAGCCAGGCCGCGATGCGAGGTGCCACCTCACCTCCCGGCTCGTCGTGCTGCTCCAGCTCGAGCGGTTGGCCGGCGAGGGCGTTGCGCTCCAGCAAGGGCTCGGCGAGGCGGTGGTCGTGGTTGCCGGGAACGAAGACGACCTCGCGGCCCGCCATCGCCTCCCCTAGATCCTCGAAGAAGGGACGAACCGCCTCCAGGACGGCCGGCAGGGGCAGTTCGCGCAGCTCGAGCACGTCGCCGAGCAGGACGAGGCGGTCGGCGTCGGCGATCTCGTCCAGCAGCACGCGGCGGATGCCAGCGTCGCGCAGCAGGTCCTCGCCATGGGCGTGAGCGAGGTGGAGGTCGGAGACGATCGCGGTGCGCATTCGAAGCAACCTACCCGTGGGTACCATCATTCGATGGCACGGATGAGCGACGAACGCCTGGCGCCGGCCAACGGGATCGAGCTCTGCTACCAGGAGGTCGGCGACCCGGCGGCCGAGCCGCTGCTGCTGATCATGGGCCTGGCGACGCAGATGCTGGCCTGGGACGACGACTTCTGCGCGATGCTCGCGGACTGCGGCTTCCGCGTCGTCCGCTTCGACAACCGCGACATCGGCCGCTCGACCAAGATCGACGGTGCGGGCGTCCCGAGTCGCGCCGACATGCTTCTGGGGCGGCGCGGCACCGCCGCCTACCTGCTGAGCGACATGGCCGATGACACGCTGGGGCTGATGGACCACCTCGGGATCGAGTCGGCGCACCTGGTCGGCGCCTCGATGGGCGGCATGGTCGCCCAGACGATCGCGATCCAACGCCCCGAGCGGGTGCGCTCCCTGGTCTCGATGATGTCGACGACCGGCAACCGTTGGGTCGGCATGCCCGCCTACAAGGCCCTGGGCACGCTCTTTGCCAGGCCGGGCAAGGGCCGTGAGGCGGCGATCGAGCACTCGGTGCGGGTCTTCAAGATCATCGGCTCGCCCCGCTATCCGATGGACGAGGAGCGCTTCCGCAAGCTGGCCGGCCGCTCCTACGACCGCTCCCACAGCCGGGCCGGCATCGCCCGCCAGCTGCGCGCGATCACCGCGTCGGGCGACCGCACCATCGAGCTCGAAAAGCTGCGCCTGCCGGCGACGGTCCTGCACGGTGCCAGCGACCCGCTGATCCGGCCGGCGGCGGGCCGCGCCACGGCGCGCGCCATCCGCGACTCCCGCCTGCGCATTTTCGAGGGGATGGGACACGATCTGCCCCGCGCCCTCTGGCCCGAGTTCGTCGAGGAGATCGCCGCCACGGCGGCGCGGGCGGGGGAGGGCGACGTCGCCGCCCAGTCGGCCTGAACTTCGGCTGCCTTGATGACCCTATGGGGTCATCGAACTGACCCAAAGTCGCCGAGCCGGCCCCTACACCGGTCGAGAGAGATGCGGCTGAGAGGAGTCGAACCTCCACGGGGTCTCCCCCACACGGACCTGAACCGTGCGCGTCTACCAGTTCCGCCACAGCCGCGGGACACGGGAATCTAGCGCTTGCGGGCGCTTCGCCCGGGCGGGTCGGCGCGACTTGACGGAAGCCGCGTCCCGCGCCATGGTCCGATGGATCGGTTTTTTCGACCTTTGGAGGTGCTGAGATGCGCTTCGCGATCATCTATCGGCCCAAAGAGACCCCGCCACCCGACCAGCTCCCCGCGATGCTCCAGGGGATGGCGGATTGGATGCAGAGTCATGGCGACCGGGTCAGCGGCGTCCAGTTCTTCGTCGGCGGCGGCGGCTTTGGCACGATCGACACCGACGATGCCGAGGAGCTCACCCGCCTGATCTCCGAGCACCCGTTCACGCCGTACTCGGAGATCGAGGTTCGCCCGCTGCTCGAGCCGCAGGCGGCACTCGCCATTCTCCAGGACGTCTACCGGGGCTGACGCCGGCTCGCCGGGCGCATCCGCCTTGACGGGAGCCGACGAGTCCCAACGACCGCCGGCTCCCGCTAGAATGCCGCTCTCACGCCGCTATCGTCTAGGGGACTAGGACGCCGGATTCTCAGTCCGGAAACCGGGGTTCGAATCCCCGTAGCGGTACTGGACAAGCCCCGCCCGGCGGGGCTTTTTCATGCCTGGCTTCAGACGGGTCTCCCGGCCCGCGCGAGGAGCCATCGAGGCTAGAGTGAGTCCATGAGGTACGGCTCCGGAACGCGAACGGTCCTTGCGACTGCGCTCTGTGCTGGTGGCCTAGCGACGCTCTGCGCTTCGGCCGGCTCCGCGTCCCCGCCGCCGCCGGAGGACCTCGTGCCCAACACGATCGCGCGTGTTTCCGACGTGCCGCATCGGGTGGGGACGATCACTCGGGCCGAGCTTCACCACGCGGTGGTGTTGGTCGCGGTGCAAGGGGACCGGCCCGTGCCGCGCCCTGGTGAGCGCGGCTACGCGCGTCTCGCGCACGTCTCGCTCGGTGGCTTGATCGAAGCGGTGTGGCTGAATGGTCAGGCCGCGGAAATGGGCATCGTCGCCACCCACGCGCAGGTCGTGCGCGAACGCGAACGCATAAAGAGGGAAAACTTCGCGGACGATGCCGAATTCCACCAGTTCCTGCGGAAGTCGCGCCTCACGCCCCGCGACGTCTACGAACGGGTCGAATTGCAGATCCTCGTCCCGCGGATACAAGCGCGGATCGTCGCGGGCGCCGGGAGCAAGGCCGAGGAACAGGAAGCGTTCCAGGCGTTCGTGGACGAGTTCAGCGAAAAGTGGCGGGCCCGGACGGTCTGCGCGCCAGAGTACGCGGTCGGTCGCTGCTCAAACGGACCGGAACCGACGGCCTGATCGGGCACGGCGGCGCCCGTCGAGCCCTACTCGCCCAAGCTGTAGGCCACCAGTTCCGGCGCCTGGCCTTCGGCGGTGGCGAGGCCGGCGCCGGCGACGAGGGTGTTGCCGTCGGCCATC
The DNA here is from genome assembly GCA_036276735.1 of Solirubrobacterales bacterium. Classification (GTDB taxonomy): domain Bacteria; phylum Actinomycetota; class Thermoleophilia; order Solirubrobacterales; family 70-9; genus VRUE01. The sequence goes on from DASUOH010000039.1 coordinate 62,592, forward strand.
ACGCCGGCGTTGGTGCCGGCCGGCAGGGATTCCTGCCAGGCGAGGCGGCCGGAGGAGGTGTCGAAGCCGTGGACTTTGCCGTCCGCGGTGGTGACGAAGACGAGGTCGTTGACGACGGTCGTCGCTCCGTAAGCCGGCGCGGTGGCGAATTTGTGTTTCCACTCGATCTGGCCGGTGGCGACGTCGAGGGCGACGATTTCGCCGCTCGGTGCGACGGTGCCGCTTTCGCCGGTTTCAGAGCCGGAGATAGCTTCGGCGGGTGAGTTCACGACCGGCACGAAGACGCTGCTGCCGTCGGTCGCGCCGGGTGCGATCACACCACCGAGGATGCCGGGGTAGACCGTCCCTTTTTTGATCCGGTCGTATTCGCCGCGCATCGCGTAGAGGTTGTCGTTGTCGTGGCCGTTGTGGGTCCCGACCGCCCGCTTCCAGACCAGCTTGCCGTTCTTGGCGTCGACCGCGACGACGTAGCCCACCTTGCCGGGGACGACGACCAGTTCTCGACCTTTCGACTCGACCAGCATCGGCGGGCCCTGCAGGTCCCAGTCGTAGATGTCGTGCGGGTTGAACTGGTAGTACCACTCCATCTTGCCCGTCTTGGCGTTCAGCTTGACGACTGAGTTGGTGTAGAGGTTGGGGCCGGGACGGCTCTCGCCGTAGGGGAATTTGCCCGTCCCCGGAAACGGCGCCGGGTTGCCGACCCCGAAGTACATGAATCCCTTGTCGTCGAAGGCGGGCGTGTACCAGAGCCCGCCACCGGAGTTCGTTTTCGGGTCGCCCCAGAGGCTCTTCGGCACCGTGTCCCAGCTCCACAGTTTTTTGCCGGTTTTGCCGTCGAGCGCCCAGAGGATCCCGACCGCGCCCCCTTCGTAGAGGGAGCCGGCGTTGACCGGGGTGGTGGAGACGTAGACGACCCCTTTGTAGGTGCCCGGCGCGAGGTTGATGCCCTCCTGTGCGTTCCTGGTCAACGGCACCGACCACAGCTCTTTACCGGTTTTCTGGTCGAGCGCGAAGGCGGCCGTGCCGGTTGCCCCGTAAACGCGCCCGTCGGCGACGGCGACACCGTTCGGCCCAAAGTTCGCCTCTTCGTAGGCTCTCGTCCACAGCACCTCGCCGCTCTCCTGGTCGATCGCCTGGACGTTGGAGCCGAGGTCTTGGATGTAGACGACGCCTTTGTCCATGACCGGGGTGGAGGCGAAGCTGCCGAAGGCGCCTTCGCCTTCGAAGGGCGAGGTCCAGGCAACTTCCAGCTGCTTCACGTTGGTCGTCTTGATCTGCCCGCTGACGGCGCGCGTGTTGGCGAGGTCGCCGTTCGGATAGCCGCTGCCCGTCAGGCTGGCTTCGCTGCCACCGTCGTCATCGCCACCACCGCAGGCGACGACGAAGAGAGCTGCGAGCACGAGGAGAACGAGCGAGAGGCCGACTCGGGCGCCCGCTGCCCGTTCCCGCCCCCCGACCGATTTGTGCCTCTCCCACACGGCGAAGCGACCCTATTCAAAAGCTCAGGGTAAGTCAAGCAATCTGTTGTTTATCCGCCAATGCAGGGAAGTTGGGAACGCTAAACGGCTGCAGGACGCGGTTGGAGAGCAGGCCCAGCGCTCCCAGGTTGGCGAAGCCGGGACCCTGGCTCAGCCCGGCGAGGCCCGGGATCTGCAGCCGGGGCTCCATGCCCTGCAGCTCGAGGTTGCGGCCGATCGGGACTTCGGTGCCGGCCGGCGCGTCCCAAAGCTTGCCGACCCGCTCCTCGATCCTCTCCCGCACCTCGTCCCCGAAGAGGTTGCGCAGCTGCGCGAGCAGATCGAAGCCGGTGCAGTTGACGACGTAGTCGTGCTCTGCGGAGGTCGGACCTTCCGCCGCTTCGAAATCGATCCGGACCCGCTCTCCGCCAGCCGCCGCCCCGACGTCGCCGACCCGTCCCTTCTGTAACCGGACCCGATCGTCGTAGGCGATCGCCGCCAAGCTCGGCGGGTCGAAGACGCCGCGATCGCTGTGCTTGACGAAGTCGCGCCGCGTCTGGACGTCGAGCGACTCCCATTCGATCTCGTCGGGGTTGGAGAAGACGCGGTTCTCGAGAAAGCTCTCGCCGCGGCTCAGCGGCAGCATCGGCGTGTAGATCGTGTAGCGCGCCTTGGGGCGGAAGCCGCGCAGGAACATCACGCAGCTGAGCGCGCTCTCGCCGCCGCCGACGACCGCCACGTCGCAGGCTTCCTCGCTTGGCAGCGTCGCGAACTCGCTGCGCTTGCTGTCGCAGTGGAAGACGCGGCCGGCGATCTCCGGCTCGTGGGGGAAGGCCCGGTGCACGCCCGGACCGGTCAGGACGAGCGCGCCGGCGGAGTAACGGGAGGAGCCCGAGCTCCCGGCGACGTCCGCCACCCAGCGCTCGCCCGCCTCGTCGAGTGAGACCTCGGTGACCGTCCCCTCGACGTGGTCGATCCCCTCGGTCGCCCGCGACAGGACCCAGGTCAGGTACTCGCCGTAGTCGCGGTGGCGCACCGACGGCGCGCCGGCGTCGATCCAACGGGCGTAGCGCCGGATCGAGACCATGTAGCGCTGCCAGGTGAAGGCCATCGCCTGCTCGTCGATCGCTTCGCCCGCCTCGCCGAACTCGCGCCAGCTCTGGTACGGGAAGCCGATGTCCTTGATCGGCGTGACCGCGAGCGGCTCCTCGCCGGAGGTCATCCCGTTGCGCCCCTTCCACGAGGCGGCGACCTCGGTCCCCTCGACGATCCGCACCGAGATCGGGCCGAGCCCGAGGGTGTTGATCGCGTGGACCTTGGCCGCTATCCCAGCGGCCTTGGCGCCGGCGCCGACTATGAGTAGATCGGTTTCCTCTGCCATTGCTCCTCCACGCGCGTCCGCGGCTCGGCGATCACGCGCGCTCGTTTGTCGGGACTGAAGGAAATCGCGCTCCGCGTGACGCGCTCAGAGCCGCCCTCGACCGGGGAGAGATCGACCTCGGTGAGCACGGTGCGAAGGACGCGCTTCATCTCGATTTCGGCGTAGCTGGCCGCCAGGCAGCGCCGCACTCCGCCGCCGAACGGGATCCAGGTGTAGGTGCCGGGTGGTTTCTCCAGGAAGCGCTCAGGGATGAAGCTGCGCGGCTGCGGATAGACCTTCTCGTCGCGGTGGATGAGGTAGACGCAGGGTGCCACGGTGGTCCCCGCCGGCAGCACGTAGCCGCCCAGTTCCATCGGCTCCAGCAGCTTGCGGGCGACGACCGGCACCGGCGGGCAGAGCCGCAGCGTCTCCTGCACCACCGCGTCGAGGTAAGCGGTGCTCTCGCCGGCGTCGACCTCCTCGCGCAGCCGCGCCAGCTTGTCGGGGTGGCGGAGCAGCCGCTCGAAGGCCCAAGCCAGCGACGAGGAGGTCGGCCCGTCGGTCAACAGGGTCAGCATTTCGTCGCGCAGGTCCTTGTCGGAGAGCGGCGAGCCGTCCTCGTAGCGGGCGTCGATCAAGAGCGAGACGATGTCCTTGCGGCCATCGTCGCCTTCGTGCCGGCGCCGTTCGATCTCGCCCATAACCGCCCGCTCGACCGGCTCCATCGCCTCGCGGAAGCCGCGGCTGCGGGCGATCCAGCGCGCCCCCAGCGCCGCCATGCGGCTGAGGCGCTTGGGATCGTTGAGCGCTTCGGTCAGCCCCGTCAGCGCGCGGCGGATCGGGTCCAGGTGCGGCCCGTCCTCGAAGCCGAAGACGGTGCGCACGATCACCTCCTGCGTGATCGCCTGCATGCGTGGCCACAGCTCGAAGGGCTCGTTGGCCGGCCAGCTCCGCACCGCGGCGCGGCATACCTCCACCATCATCTCGATGTCGCCGTCGGCACGCTCGCGGTGGAAGGGCGGCAGCATCATCCGGCGCCGCTGCATGTGGTCGGGCTCGTTCAGCAGCATCACCGAGCGCGGGCCGAGCACCGGCAGCAGCAGCGGGTTCTGCAGCGCCACCGCCATGCTCGCGGCCGGTGCGGTGAAGACCCGTTTGACGTCGTCGGGATCGCAGATGAAGACCCACGTCCCCGAGTGGAGGATCCGCATCGTGAAGATGTCGCCGTAGCGCTTGCGGCAGCGCTGCATCAACGGGAAGGGCCGCTTCGCCCAGCCGATCGCCTGCAGGGCGCTCGGCATGCGCGGTCCTGGCGGCAGCTGCGCGCTCATTCGGACCTCGCCTGCTCCATCAGCTCGTCCTCCTCTTTGCACGTCGCCGCGATCAGCAGGTCGAACAGGTCGGCGACGAACTCGTCCGGCAGGTCGACCTCGGCGCCGCGGGCCAGGTAGCGCGCCCGCACCTCGGCGACCCGGTCGGGCTGCATCATCGGGATGTCCTCGGCGTGCTTGTAGAGGGCGATCTCACGGCAGACCTGGAAGCGCTCGCCGAGCAGGCGGGCGATCTCGTCGTCGAGCCGGTCGAGGCGACGGCGGTAGGGCTCGAGCCCGTTCTCGCTCACAGCCCCTCCTTCCGGTGCGACTTATGTGCGCATACCGAGCAGAACTCGCACCGGAAGCTCATCACGCGCGAACCCTCCCGGAGACCGGGTTCTCGGTCGGCTGTGCGTCGAGCAGGCCGGCGGCGAAGGCGTAGCTGCAACCAGCAAGGGTCGAGAGCGCGTAGCCGCCCTCTTGGACGACGCAGACCGGCAGTCCGGTGCGGGCGAGCAGGCGGCCGATCCGGGCGAAGATCGCCGGCGCGAAGTCCCAGTTGCCGTGGGGGTCGCCCTTGACGGTGTCGTAGCCGAGCGAGACGACGAGCGCCGCCGAGGTCGAGCCGAGCATCGCCAGCGAGGCCTCGACCGCCTCCAGGTATTCGTCCGGCTCAGGCGAGCCGTCGAACTCGACCACGTGTTCGCGCTCGCTGCTCGGATTCACGGTCTGGGCTGCAACGTTGGTGACCGGCCAGGCATGCAGCGAGTGCAGCCGGGCGTCGGGCATCGAGGCGACGATCGCCGCGGTGCCGTTCGGGTAGTGCAGGTCGAGGTCGAGAATTCCGACCGGCCCGGCGCCGGTCTCGCAGAGCGTCCAGGCCGCCGCCGCGGCGGTGTTCAGGTAGCAGTAGCCGGCGCACCAGCACGGGCCGGCGTGGTGGCCGGGCGGGCGGCAAAGGGCGTAGGTGAACGGGGCACCGTCGGCGAGCCGCCGCGCCGCGCCGATCGCCGTCCGCACGCCCTCGCGGGCCGCGGCGACGAGCGCGGCGTTGACCGGGATGTCGGGCGGCAGTCCGGGGGCGGCCAGGTCCGGCAGGACGACCGGCTCGGTGGAGACCACCTTTGCGAGCGCCTCCAGGTAGTCGGGGTCGTGCAGCTCGGCGAGCACCTGCTCGACCTCATCGCCCGAAGCGGCGGCGCGCTCGGCGCGGACGGCGGCGTGGCAGACGAGGCCGCTGCGAACCTCGTCGATGCGCCGGTAATCGTCCATGCCCGGTCGTCTGCGACCGCCTTCGACGATCCAGTGAGCGCCGTCGTCGTGGCCGCGGCGCTGCTCGACGATCAGCAACTCACTCATCGTCGGTGCCGCCGTCGTCGGGAAGCCACCTCATCCGCGGTCCGAGCGGCTTGAAGCCGTTGGCGAGGTAGAAGGAGCGGGTCGCCTCGATCGCGGCAAAGCTGTCCTGGGGCAGGCCGACCTCGATCCGCGGCAGCCCTTCCTCGCGGACGTGCTCGAAGAGCGCCTCGAGCAGCGCCCGGCCGACCGCCCGGCTGCGCCACTCCGGGTCGACCCAGAGGTCCTGCAGGGTGCCGTAGCGCCCCGGGACGTGGACCGCGTGCTGCCAGCTCGTCGCGCAGACGCCGACGATGCGGCCATCGTCGGACTCGGCGACGAGGAGCGCGCCGAGGCGCGGGTCCTCGACCAGCTCGCGCGCCGCCGCCTCCAGCTCGGCGCGGTTCGGACGACCGCCGCCAAGCTCGACCAGCAGGCGCTCGATGCCGTCGGCGACGCCGGCGACATCATCGCTCGTGGCCGCGCGCACGCGCGGCGGCGCCGCCACCTCGGTCATGCCGCTCCCGCGGTCTCCACTGACGAAGGTTCGAGCTCGACCGACCAGGCGCCCGGCTCCTCACTGCCGGTCGCCACGCGGGCGATCGCCGCCATCGGCGCCCTCGCCTTGAGTAGGATCTCGTCGAACTCCTCCTCGGGGTCGGACTGCATGACGATCGCGCCGCCGGCGCCGATCGTCGTCCGTCCCGGCCGCATCACGATCGTGCGGATCACGATGCTGAGGTCCATGCAGCCGTCGGCGCCGAAGTAGCCGATCGCCCCCGAGTAGACGCCGCGGGCCTGGTCCTCGATGTCGTCGATGATCTCCATCGTGCGCTCCTTCGGGGCGCCGGTCATCGAGCCGCCGGGGAAGCAGGCGCGGGCGCACTCGACCGCGCTGCGGTCCGCCGCCAGCGTCCCCTCCACGGTCGAGATCAGCTGGTGGACCGTCGCGTAGTCCTCGACCACCATCAGGTGCGGGACCTCGACGCTGCCGACCTCGCAGACACGGCCGAGGTCGTTGCGCAGCAGGTCGACGATCATCAGGTGCTCGGCGTAGGTCTTTTCATCGTCGGTCAGCTCGGCTTTCAGCGCCGCGTCCTCAGCCGGGTCGGGTGAGCGTTTCGTGGTGCCCTTGATCGGCCGCGCCTGAACGGTGCGGTCGCGGTCGACCGAGAGGAAGCGCTCCGGCGAGGAGCTGACCACCGCGACCTCGCCCAGCTTCAGGTAGGCGGCGAACGGCGCCGGGTTGCTGTGGCGCAGGTGGCGGTAGAGCTGCCACGAGTCGGGGGTGGCGTCGGTCTCGATCTGATCGGTGAGGCAGACCTCGTAGGACTCGCCGGCCGCCATTTCGACCTGGCAGCGGGCGATGTCGGCGAGGTACTGCTCGCGGCCGCGCCCGACGCGAAAGCTGACGTGGTCGAGGCGCTCGCTCGCCGTATCGGAGTTTGACCCCCCTGGAGTGTGGTCAATGTCGGATGCGTCGAACGAGAAGGGGGGAGGGGGGTCGGCGAGAAGCTCTCGCACGACCCCCTCCGCCTCGTCCAACCATTGCTCGGCCTCCGCCTCGTCGCCTCGGCAGAGCACGACCAGGTGGGTCCGGTGACCCCCGTGGTCAATAACGACGAGGCGGTTGGCGAGCATCATCACTGCGTCGGGGACGTCTGAGCGGTGCACGTTGGGCGAGCCGCAATCGGCCTTCAGCTCATAGCCGAGGTAGCCGACGAAGCCGCCGACCAGGCCCGGGGGCAGGTCGAGCGGCGGCTCGATCTCGTGCTTCGCAAGTTCGCGGTCGAGGACCTCGAAGACCGTCCCGCGCTCGGTCGTGGTCGACTCGGCGCGGTGGCTGTAGATGGTCGCGGCCTCGATGTCGTACTCGAGCACGCAGCGGTCGCGGCCGGCGCTGGTGCCGAGGTAGGAGCGCTGGGCGAGCCAGGTGGGCGCGTCGGCGCTGTCGAGCCAGAAGGCGTACTCACGCTCGCCGAAGAGGCGCTCGAAGAGGTGCTCGCTCGACGGTTCGCCCTCGATCGTGCGGGTAAGGAGCCGCACGTCGTTGTCGGCCCGGCGCTTCTCCTGGGTCTCGCGGACGACCGGTTTCGGCCGCCGCGCGCCGCGCCAGCGCGGGCTTTTCAGCTTGCGCGCCAGCGAGTAGAAGTTGCGGACCAGGGCGGCGCCGTGCTCGGTGGCGATCGACTCGGGGTGGAACTGGACGCCCCACAGCGGGCGGCGCCGGTGTTCGATCCCCATCACGATCCCGTCGTCGGTCCAGGCGGTGACGTTGCCGTCCGGGCCCATGTCGGTGATCGCCAGCGAGTGGTAGCGGACGACAGGAAAGCCCTGCGGAATGCCCTCGAAGAGCCCGGTGCCCTGGTGATGGATCGTGCTGAGCCGGCCGTGCATCGCTTCCGGTGCGCTGCTGACCTTGCCCTTGAGCAGGTGGCCGAGTCCCTGGTGGCCGAGGCAGATGCCGAGCACCGGGATCTCGCTGTAGCGGAGGATGTCGTTGCAGACGCAGAAGTCGTGCCAGCGCTGCGGCGTGCCGGGGCCGGGGGAGAGGACGATCGCGTCGAAGTCCCAGCGTTCCAGCGCCCGCCAGGAGACCGCGTCATTGTCGACGACGATCGGCTCCTCACCGGCCTCGCCGGCCAGCAGGTGGAAGACGTTGTAGGTGTAGGAGTCGTGGTTGTCGACCAGCAGGGTTCTCATCTCGCCTCCTCCGCGAGGCCGAGCCCCCGCGCGCTTTCGTCGAGCACCGTGTCCATGACCCGTCCCACGTGCGGGCCCCTGTCGCGGTCGAGGTGCCAGCGCGCCAGGTGGGACGCGTAGCGCGCCAGCGGAATCACGTTGAGCCGCCGCGACACGAGGTAGAGGTGGCGGCGATACATCTCCGAGTGGACGACGGCGAAGCGGTAGTCAGGGTCCTGGGCGCGATCGCCGTTGGCGTCGGCGCCGCTGCCCACCCGGGTGCGCGCCCGCGCCATGTCCCAGCCGAGGCTCTTGCCGTCGACGAGAAGCCGCTCCGGTTCGAAGTTGACCTTCTTGGTCGCCGGGTGCAGCAGGAAGTAGCCGAGGGCGATCTGGGCGGCGACGTGTTCGGGCGCCGGGTGGCGTCGCTTCACCTCGGCCAGCTCCGGGTCGCCCTCGACGTGCTCGTCGATCCACTCGACCAGGTGGTCGATCAGCAGCGCGTCTTTCTTCGACGATTTGATCGCCTGCTGTTCTTTGGCGACCATGCCGTGGAAGATGTCGTGGTAGGGGTGGAAGCCGTTGCCCTCGGGGCCGGCGTGGACGAGCTCAGCCATGAGCTGCCGTCGACATGTCACGTGCGCGTACCACTCCTGGCCGCAGACCTGGACCGAGGTGAGGTCGTCCCCGTCGAGGCCCGGCGCCGCCATCCAGTAGGCGAGCGCCCGCATGTGCTGGGTCGGGACGCCGTCGGCGCGGACCAGCGGCATCTCCTCCAGCTCCTCGCGGCCGGTCATGTAGACGATCGTGCCGTCGACGCGGCGCTCCAGCGTCCCCTCGTCGAGCCCGAGCTCGGCCAGTTCGTTGACCTCCGGCAGGAAGTCGGACTCGAAGAAGACGCGCTCGAAGGAGATGCCGAGCCGGGCGAGCGTCTTGCGCTGGCCTGAGATCACCCAGGCGCGCGTCTGCGACCACAGCTCGAGCGCCTTCTGGTCGCCGCCGAGGACGCGCAGCAGCAGCTCGTCGGCGCTGTCGTTGTGCACGTTGACCTCGCGGGTCAGCGAGTCGGCGGGGTGGTCCTGGCTGAGGCCGCCGAGCGCACCGCCGTTGCCGCTGCCGCTCTTGACGTAGTCGGCGTAGCAGTAGCCGACGAAGTGGTCGCTCTTCTGCCCGTTGCCGTCCTCGAGACTGCGACCGCTGCGCAGCACGCCCGCCATCGCCTCGCCCATGCTGCGACCGATGTCGCAGATGATCGAGCGCCGCTCGACCTCGCCGCCGCCCTCGGTCAACGCCGAGCCGAGCGCGTGGCCGAGCGCCAGGTTGCGCAGGTGGCCGATGTGCAGCGCCTTGGTCGAGTTGGCGTCCCAGAAGTTCAGCGCGAAGCGACGGCCCCCGTTGATGTCGGCGTTGGCGCCGGGTCCGTCGCCGCCGTTCTCGAGATGCGTGCCGCGCTGCTCGATCCAGTCGTTGGTCAGCCGCATCCAGATTGACTTCTCGTTCGAGGCGTCGATCGCGTCGACCCACGGCTCGCCCTCGAGTCGCTCCAGCGCCTGGCGGGACTGGGTGTCCCCGCGCCAGTCTGGTACGCGCGGCACGAGCAGGACGTCGTAGCCGTCGCGAGACCTGAACGGAGCCCGGAGGGCCCAAAGGCCTTCCTCCCCGCTTCCCCCCGTGTCATCAAAATAGTCGAAGATATTTGGCATAGCGACGGCTCCTCCCGGGTAACCGATGCACCAGCCGGGGCTCGAACCCGGATCTTCGGCGTACAAGGCCGACCCTTTTGCCGATTAAGGTACTGGTGCGCGAGTAGTAGTCGCGCTGCTATCGACTATTCAATTTTGGCGGACTATATCAGCGGTCCCTGGACGATGCTAACCAGGTACGGGAAAAGTCCTGAGCAAACGTTGGCATGCCTGTCAAGCGCAGACAGAGCGCTCCTGCAAACGACTTTCGTCGTTTGCAGGGACTAGCGGCGAGAAGGCTTCTGCTCGGGGGGCGACTCGAAGGCGGCGAGCGCAATCGTCGTCCGCACCCCCTTGACACGGTCCTCGCGGAGCCGTTTGGCGGCGGCCGATCGCGTCGCCGCCAGCCGCGTCGCGGCGTCGTCGAGGATTGCCTGCGCCTCGCGCCGGCCCTGCTCGTCGAGAGGGGCCGAGTCGCAGCTAAGTCGGGCCCCGTCGCTGCCCAGAGTGCCGGCGGCCAGGGCAGCGCGTCCATGATCGACGATGCGGCGCAGGACCGAGGAGATCGCCCTGTCACGGGTCGCGTCTGAGAGCGGCAGCCGGGGAGGCGAGGCAGCCAGGGAGGCGACCTCGTATACGCGGTCAGCCGGGTCCTTGTGGGAATCGCCCTTCACCGGTTGGATGCAACCCGCCTCGTGGAGCACGATGACGTGGTAGGTCATATTGCTGAGCGGTTCACCGGTCGCGTCGGCCAAGTCGCGGGCGGTCGAAGGACGCTTGCCGAGTCGCTCGAGGATTTCGGCGCGCACGGCCTGCGCGAATACTTTCTTCAGATGCGGATCCACTCAGCTCCCCCGTCGACGTCGGCCTGTCCCGGACTCAAAGATGCGGCGGCGTTCCCTGTTGTTCAAATTGTGCAACCGCTCGGTTGTCGCAAATTCGAGGTTTTCCAGGGGGGCGACGTAACAAGCGGTAAACAAACGCCGCGACCCTTTGTCCGCCGACTCTGACCGCCTCGACCTGCGCGTGCTTTCATGCGTCGATGCTGACCGTCGCCGTGACCGGCCCAACCGGCGAGATCGGCAAGCCGTTCGTCAGCGCCTTGGAGCGGCTGCCGGATGTCGAGCGGGTGGTCGGCATGGCGCGGCGACCTTTCGACCCGGCGGCGGAGGGATGGACCAAGGTCGAGTACCGCCAAGGGGACATCCTCGATCGCGACTCGGTCGAGGCGTTGGTCGAGGGCGCCGACGTCGTCGCCCACCTCGCCTTCGTGATCGTCGCCGGCAGCGCCGCCAGCCGCGAGATCAACCTGAACGGCTCCCGCAACGTCTTCGAGGCGACGGCCGCCGCAGGGGCGAAGCGCCTGGTCTACACGTCGTCGGTCGCCGCTTATGGCTTCCATCCCGACGCGCCCGCCTTGCTGACCGAGGAGGTGCCGGTGCGTGGCACCGACCGCCACCCTTACTCCGCTCACAAGGCCGAGGTCGAGGAACTGCTGACGGCATCGCTTGCCGGTTCGCGGACCGACGCCTACGTATTCCGCCCCTGCATCGTCGCCGGGCCGCGGGCGCCGGCACTGGTCGAGACGGTGCCGCTGTTGGTGATCGAGCGTCGCCTGCCTGGGCCGGTGCGTCGCCTGTCCTGGGCGCGACCCGTCCTGCCCGACCCCGGTGTTCCCTTCCAGCTCGTCCACCACGACGACGTCGCGTCGGCTCTCTGCGCGGGGGTGCTGGGCGCAGGCGCGCCTGGCGCCTACAACCTGGCCGGTCCCGGCGAGCTGACGGTCTCCGACCTGGCGACGGAGCTCGGCTGGCACTCGCTGCCGCTGCCGCGGGTCGCGGTCCGCGCGACCGCCGAGCTGGTCGCCCGCCTGCCGCTCATCCCCGCCGAGGTGGCTTGGATAGAGGCGGTGCGGCGGCCGGTCCTGATGTCCGCGGCGCGGGCTCGGGAAGCGCTCGATTGGCAGCCCATGTTCGACGCGCGCGAGACGCTGCGGCAGACGATCGCCGCGGCGCGGGACCGCTGACACGACAGCCGCGGCGCTCGCCACCGCCCGCGCCTAGCTCGGGTTGTCGCTGGGGGATTCGAATCCGGCCAGCGCGACCGTCGCCGAGATCGCCTCGCCTTTGCCGCTGGCGAGCCGCGCGTGCGATTTCGATTCGATCTTCTCCAGCCTGGCGAGGGTGGAGGCCAGCAGCCGCGTCATTTCGCGCCAGCCGCGCTCGTCGACCTGGAGCGGCGTCCAGGTGAAGTGACGGTCCTCGCGGGCGTCGAAGGTGCCCTCTTCGATCGCGCGACTGCTGCGCTCGATCAGCGTCTGCAGGATCGCGCCGCTGATCCCGCCGCGCACCGCCAGCGGCAGCAGCTTCCAGTCGCCGTCCCCGAGCAGCGGCCTTTTGGTGCAACGGTAGACGTGCTCGAGCGCGCCGCGGCGTTTAACCGTCTCGGCCAGTTCGATGCATTCGTAGGCCTCGAGCACCTTGAAGTGGTACGCGACGCTGGGCAGCTTGCCGCCGAACTCACGCACGTAGCCGACCGGGCTGATCCGCCGGTGGCTGAGCACAGCGAGGATTTCGACCCGGACGGTGTTTGCCAACGCCTTCGACAGCCGGGGATCGAGGATTTCCGTGCCCTTTTTGACCTTCGCTTTGCGCTTCGCCACGTCTTGCGGTCCTTTCGTAGAGCGATCTAAACGTTTCGGACCACTTCACTGTAGTGATCGAGAAGACTTGGTGCAGACAAAACATTTCGCTACTCTCGAACACTCAGTCGACTAATAACCATTCGCTTGACGGCTGGCAGTCGAGCGCACGACGCAAAGGGGGTGAGAAACGATGAGGATGTCCACCGCACCATCCGTCCTGCCGATGCTCTCGATCAGCAAGGCGGGCTGAGCCGGCCGGCCCGCTCGGCCGCGCGTCGGGCCGACCGGGCGGGCCGCCTACACTTCGACGAATGGCTTCTACGCCGGATCGAGACTCCACCTTCGCCCTCTACCGGCGTGGCATCGAGCTGCTCGAGGAGGCCGACTTCGAGCAGGCGACCGGGCCGCTGGAGGCGGCCGCGCGGCGGGCGCCAGAGAAGTCCTCGGTGCGCGAGGCGCTGGGTCGCGCCTACTTCCGCTCGGGCCGCTTCGAGGCAGCCGCCGCCGAGTTCGAGGCCGTCGTCGACAACCACCAGGTCAACGACTACGCCCACTTCTGCCTCGGCCGGGCGCTGGCAAAGACCGGTCAGACCGAGCGGGCTCGCCACCATCTGGCGCTCGCCTCAAACCTGCGCCCGGAGCGGCGCGACTACCGCTTCTACCGCGAGCAGCTCGGGACCTGAGCGGTCACGAGTAGCTCATCGCCTACTCGAAGGCGTCGGGCTTCGAGTAAAGGGTGCGCAGTCCGTTGGGGATGCGCGGTGGCCGGTCGAGGACCTCGAGGAAGCGCTCCCAGCCGGAGCGCGGTATGGGGAACCGGGTTCGATCGGCCACCTCGCTCGCGCTCCGGACAAGGGCATCCTCGGAGCTCTCGACGCGGAGGTTCCAGCGGCGCCGAGCACTCATAGGCCGGCGACGAGGCGGCCGACGTTGCGCTTGCTGAAGTAGGGGCTGAAGGTGTGGACCTGGTCGCGGCGTTTGCCGTAGCTGGTGACGCCGTTGATCTGGGTCGCGTTGCCGACCAGCCAGCCGCCGCCGCTGGCGCCGGGCGCCCAGTGGCAGCGGATCGCGATCGTCGGCGGGCCGGGGATGCGGTAGGTGAAGCTGTCGTCGCCGACGTAGGGTGAGTCGCAGCCCTGCATCACGGTCGATTTGCCGGGATAGCCGAAGGTCTGGAATTCCTGACGGCGGCTGGCGTCGGTGAGGATGGTGGCGCCACCGCCGACCGCGTCGGCGACGTTCGTCCCTTCCGCGTTCGGCTCGGTGAGGATCGCGCCGACGTCGAAGTTGGGGTTGCCGAAGCGCACCCACTGGCGCGGCGCGAAGACGGCGTTGCGGCGCGCGACGAAGGCGCCGAACGGCGCCGTGCCGTTGGTGTAGGAGGGGACGAACTCGACGAACTGCGACCAGACGCCCTCCGCGCCGAAGCCGCGCGGCCCCGAGTTGACGCAGTGCGCGGCGGTGAGGACGAGGCGACGGGTCGGGCTGTTAATCGCGGTCGCCGAGCAGAACCCTTTGCCGCGTCCCTGCCGCACGAAGAGGCGGCCGTTGACGGTGAAGGGCGGCGTCGTCGGCGCCACGACCGGTCCAAAGCTGGCGCGGGCGAAGGGGTCCGCGAGGGTACGGCGCGAGGCGTCGAGCGGCTCGGCACTGCGCATCCGCGCCGGCGTCCAGTAGCGCAGCGTCCGCTCGACTTCACCCGGCGCCGCGGCCCTGGCCGGCTGCAGCCGGGCGGAGCCGGCAGCGCCGCTCGGCGCGGCGAGAGCCGCGGCCGTGCAAGCGAGTGCAACGAGGGTCCCTGCGCGGCGCCGGCTCATCCGCACTCAGCATAAAGCGCCGCATTCGCGGGCGGTCGCGGCGTTTAGGAGAGGAGGGGGATGACGCAGCGGTAGCGGTGGGTGGTGGTGGAGAGGGCGGAGTTGAGCCCTCCTGCAGCGGAGACCGTCACTACGCCGTACACCTGCAGCCCGGAAACATTGGTCACGTCCTCCGACCACTCATCCCCTTCATGCAGATTCACCCCCGGCTGTTTCGCGAAGGCCGCGAGGTGCAACGCGTCCGGCAGCATGCCACCCTGGGTCGCGCATTCGCTCGCCGCTACGGGAGCGGACACCGCCGCGGGGCTGGGGGAGGCCTGCCAGCAGGCGCCGGCGAAGAGGCGGGTGCCGGGCTTGCAGCCGGCGCCGTAGCCGTTCACGGTCTGGGCGTTGACGGCATGGATCGCGTTGACCGCGGTCTCCGCGTCGCCGGCGCTGCGGGCGAAGTCGGCCGCATCGGCGTGGCTGGCGCTCGGCACCTGGCCCAGCGTCAGCTCGAGGATGTCGGCTCCCGTCAGCGGCCCCGACAGCGCCGCGCTCTTCAGCGCGCCCGGCTTCAGCCGGTTCGCCGGCACCGACCGCGGCTTCAGCCGATTGCCCGGCAGCGACTTCGCCCGGATCGCCTTGCCGTTCAGCTTCGCCTGCTTCGCCGCATAAACGGTCCCACCCAACGCGACGAACAAGGCCACCGCCGCGACCACCATCGCGGGCGACTGCCGCCAGATCCCCTGCCTCATCCTCGCCTCCCATAAACACGTCGATTCCCAGAAGCGGAGAACCTATGGGGAGCCCGCGGGGGAGCCAAAGCCGCTTGGACGGACGTCCGGGCTACGCAGAGCAATAGGGCGGGGCTGGCGTGGTTGAGCAGCGCCTCGTACCGAACCCCCATATAGCTGCGTGTTGGGGCCATGGAAGAATGGGGATGCCGGATGGGAACTATTGAAATAGAACGTCAATCAAGTGGATTGACTGATGGCCTGCGGTCATACGAGGTAGTTGTCGATGATGCGGCCTTTGGATCGATACGCGCCGGGGAGTCCCTGACCTGTGAGGTGGCACCGGGGTCGCACGAGCTGTTCCTAAAGATCGACTGGTACCGGAGCGAGAAAACGATCGTGCACCTGAGTTCGGGCAGGACGCGAAATTCCGCTGTGGGCCGCGTGCCAACGTCCTCACCGACCTTTACTGGGCGTTACCTCTTTAGGCGAACTGCCGTCCTCCCCTGACAGATAGACTCGCCGCCACATACGGTCGGTGGTCAAGGGAAGTCCGGTGCGAAACCGGCGCGGTCCCGCCACTGTGACCGGGCCAAGGAAGCCGCGGGCGCGATGCGCCAGCCACTGGGGAGGACACAGAGTCCCCGGGAAGGTGCGGCCGACTATCCCGGAAGCCAGGAGACCTGTCCCCGGCCAGCCATGACAACCCTCGAGGAAAGGGTGGCTTAAATGCCAAGACTCGTTCCATCCAGGCTGGCGGCCCTGTGCGCGCTGGCTCTCATCGCTCTCTGCTCGACCGCCGCGGCGGCTGTGGCCAAGGGGCCGCTCGTCGACCTGCGCGTCGTCGGCAACGGCGGCAAGGTGCTCGCCGAAAAGCCGGCCGGCGCCAGCCCCGTCTCGGTCAAGGCCAGCCCAAAGGCCGACTGCTTCGGCCCCGGCACCGGCGGCAGCGGCGAGAACGTGGCTGTCAAGGCGGGCAACGCGCTGAGCGCGCTGTTCACCGCCTCCAAGTCGACCGCATCGCTGCGGCCGCTGCTCGTCACCGACGCCTTCGACTTCGGCCTCGGGATCTGCGGGGTCGGCGGCAGCGAAGCGACCAAGAAGCTGTCCTGGCTGATCAAGCTCGACCACGTCGCCTCCGAACTGGGCGGCGAATCGGTCAAGGTGAAGACGGGCGACGAGGTGCTGTGGGCGCTGGTCCCCTTCCCCTATCCGGACGAGCTGTTCCTGCAGGCGCCCCGCAACGCCCAGGCCGGCAAGCCGTTCGGCGTCAAGGTCTTCGCCTACGACGCCAAGGGCAAGCGCAAGCCGGCGGCAGGCGTCAGCGTCACCGGCGCCGGCGAGCCGACCGGCAAGGACGGCACGACGACCGTCGTCCTGCGGGGGCCGCGACGGCTGATCGCGCGCAACGGCGAGGACATCCCGTCCAACCGCGACGCGGTCTGCGTCGGAGGGAAATGCCCGCGGGGCTGATCCCATGACCCCGAGCCGCGGCACGGCGGTCGCGATCGCGCTGCTGACGGCGGCGCTCGCGGTCGCCGGCTGCGGGCTCGGCCGCGGCGAGGACGTCGGCGAGGCGTCGCTCGTCGTCAGCCGCGACTACGGCCGCGAGCAGGTGCTGGCGCCGGTCACCGAGGAGATCGACGAATCCGACACGGTGATGCGGCTGCTCGACCGCAACGCCGAGATCGAGACCCGCTACAGCGGTGACTTCGTCGAGGCGATCGACGGGCTGGCCGCCGACCGCGGCGACGGCCGCGCCTGGGACTGGCTCTACTACGTCAACGGCGTCGAGGCGACGGTCGGCGGCGCCGACTACGAGCTGCGCGGCGGCGAGACGATCTGGTGGGACTACCGGGACTGGTCGGCGGCGCTGCGGGTGCCGGCCGTCGTCGGCTCCTGGCCGCAGCCGTTCCGGGAGGGCTACGAGGGCGAGCCGGCCCCGACGCTGCTCGAATGCTTCTTCGACAGGCCCTCCTGCTCCTTCGTGCGGGACCGGCTCCGCTCGGCGGGGGCAAGGCTCGTGAAGCGGCCGGCGGAGGAGGCGATCCGGGTGCTCGCCGGCCCTTGGTGGCGGCTGCGGCAGGACCCGGCCGCCGCTCAGATCGAGAAGGGCCCGCAGAGCAGCGGCGTGTTCGCGGAGCTCGTCGAGACGCCTCGCGGCCCCGTGCTGATCGGCCTCGACGAAGGCGGTGAGGTGGCCCGCACCTTTGGTCCGGACGCTGGCCTCGTAGCCGCGACGCGCCGCGCCGAGGGGCCGCCGGTGTGGGTGGTGACCGGAGCGAGCGCCGCGGGCGCGGTGGCCGCGTCCCGTCTCCTCGACGCCCGGGCCCTGCGCAACCGCTACGCTGTCGCCATCGAAGGCGCCGAGGAGACGCCGCTACCGCTGCCGCGATGAGGTCGCCATTCGCCTACCGGCCGCGCCCCGGACCGCTGCAGGCGGCATCCCCGGGCGCTGCCGTCGCCTACCTCGGCGCCCCGGTCGCGATCTCCGTCAGGTATTCGAGCCCGCTGGTCCTGCTGGCGGTCGGCGCCGGCGTCTACCTCGGCGGCTCGCTCGCCGGGGCAGGGGGCGCGTTGAGGGTCGCGCTGCGGATGGGGTTGACGCTCGGCCTCCTGATCGTCGCCGTCAACGCGCTGGTCGTCGATCGCGGCGAGACGGTGCTGGCGCGGCTCGGCGAGTGGCCGCTGTTGGGGCGGGTCGACGTCACCGCCGAGGCGATTGCCGCGGGCGCTGTGATCGGCCTCCGCGCCGCCGTCGCGATGCTCGCATTCGCCGTCTACTCGGCCTGCGTCGACCCCGACCGCGTGCTGCGGGCGCTACGGCCCTATGCCGGGCGCTCGGCGCTGACCGCGACGCTCGCCTCGCGCCTCGTCCCGGTCGCCACCGCGGACGCCGGGCGACTGCGCGACGCGACGCGGCTGCGGGGCCCGGCCGCGGCGCCGCTCGGCCGGGCCGCGATGGCGCGTCGCCTCCTCGCCGGCTCGCTCGACCGGGCGGTGGACGTCGCGGCCACTCTGGAGTTGCGTGGGTACGGGCTGGCGCCGCCACCTCGGCAGACGGTGGGTCGATCGACCCCACCAGAGTGTGGTCGATGTGCCCAGCGCTCCAGATTCGACCGTCGCTTCTACACGGCCGGCATGCTGCTGCTCTTCGTCGGCGTCACCGGCAAGCTGCTGGGCGCCGACGAGTTCAGCGCCTACCCGACCGTGGAGGTGGGGGTCGGCGCCGCCACGCTCGCGGTCTCAGCTGCCGCGGTCCTCGCGGGTCTGGTGCCATGGAGGCGCCGTGGCTGAGCTCGCCACCCGCACCGCGCCTGTCCTCTCGATCGAGGGGCTGACCTACTGCTATCCGGCCACGTCCACTCCCTTTGAGCGTGTATCGCACCCAAACGGAGTAGGCGTCCTCCGCGACGTCTCGCTCAGCCTCGCCCCGGGCGAGTTCGCACTGCTCGCCGGCCGCTCGGCATCGGGCAAGTCGACCCTGCTGCGGGCCGCCTGCGGGCTGGTCCCGCATTTCCACGGTGGTGAGATCGAAGGCAGCGTCCGGGTAGCCGGCATCGACGCGATCGCCACCGGCCCCGCCGAGCTGGCCGCGGCGGTCGGCTACGTCGCCCAGGACCCCGAGACGCAGGTCGTCTCGACCACCGTCTCGGCCGAGATCGCCCTGCCGCTGGAGCTGCGCGGCGCGCCGCCCGCCTCCCGCGCCCGCGCCGTCGAGGAGGTCGCCCTGGCCCTCGCGATCCCGCAACTGCTCGAGCGCACCGTCGACACGCTCTCGGGTGGCGAGCTGCAGCGGGTCGCGCTTGCCGCCGCCCTGGTCACCCGTCCCAAGCTGATCCTGCTCGACGAGCCGACCTCCCAGCTCGACCCCGTCGCGGGCGACGAGCTGATCTGGCTGCTGCGCCGCCTCAACGAGGAGTGGGGGGTCACCGTCCTGCTCGCCGAGCACCGGCTCGAGCGCTGCCTCCCTGCCGCCGACCGAGTCATCGCGATGGAGGGCGGCGCAATCGCCTTCGACGGCGCCCCGCGCGACTTCCTCGTCTGGGCGCGGGACGCCGATCCCGCCCTTGAGACCCCCGCAGCCCGGATGTTCTCGCTCGCCGGGATCGAGCCGCTCCCGACCGGCGTCCGCGAGGCTCGCCGCACCCTCGAAGGAGGCAGCGAATGACGGCGCTGGACCTCCGGGACGTCTGGGTCGAGCTCGGCGACGGCGAGGAGCGGCGGGACGTCCTGCGAGGAATCAGCCTGCGGGTCGACCGGGGTGAGCGGGTCGCCTTGATGGGCCGCAACGGCGCCGGCAAGAGCACGATGCTGCGCGCGCTTGCGGGCCTGGTCGAGCCGGCGCGCGGCAAGATCGGCGTGCCGGGCGGGGTGGCGCTGCTGACCCAGAACCCGGGCGACTACCTGGTCCGCGAGCGGGTCGGCGACGAGCTGCCGGGGGAGGAGGGACTGGCGGCGCTTGAAGGCGTCGGCCTGCGAGGCGCGGTCGACGCCGACCCGCGCGACCTCTCCGGAGGCGAGCGGCAGCGGCTGGCGCTCGCGATCGCGCTCGCCGGGCGGACGGAAGGCGACGCGCTCCCCGGCCTGGTCGCGCTCGACGAGCCGACTCGCGGCATGGACCGGGCACGCAAGCAGGACCTGACCGAGCTGGTCGAACGCCTCGCCGGGCGCGGCGCCGGCGTCGTCGTCGCCACCCACGACGTCGAGTTCGCCGCCGCTTTCGCTGAGCGGGTGGTCCTGCTCGGCGACGGCGTCGTGATCGCCGACGGACCCGCCGCGGAGATCCTCTCGGGGGGTTGGTACTTCGCCACCGAGGTGGCCCGCATCCTCGACCGGCCGGGGGTCGTCACCCCCGAGCAGGGCGCCGTCGCGCTCGCCGAAGGCCGCTCGGCATGAGCTGGCAGGTCGCCAGCTTCCTGATCCTCGCCGCCGTCCTGCTCGGAGGCTTCGTCTGGTACGAGCGCAGCCGCCCGACCTCGCAGATCGTCGCCCTGGTCGGCGCCCTCGCCGCACTCGCGGTCGCCGGTCGGCTGGCGCTCGCCGCGATCCCCAACGTCGTCGCGACGACCGACATCGCGATCTTCGCCGGCTACGCGCTCGGCCCGGCCCCCGGCTTCGCCGTCGGCGCCTTCGCCGGGCTCGTCTCCAACTTCTGGCTCGGGCAGGGCCCGTGGACGCCGTGGCAGATGGCGGGGTGGGGGATGTGCGGCGTCTTCGGCGCCTTGCTGGCGCTCGGATTCCGCAACGCGGGACGCTTCACTCTGGCCGCGGCCTGCGGGCTGGCTGGCATTGCGTACGGCGCTCTGCTGAACTTCTCCCTGATGGCGACCTACGGAGGCGAGCTTTCGCTGGAGCGGTTCTTGGCGCTCGAGTCGCGCGCGGTTCCCTTCGACCTCGCCCATGCGATCGGCAACGTCGTGATCGCCCTGATCGCCGGGCCGGCGATGGTGAGGATGCTGGTTCGCTTCCGGCAGCGCTTCCAGTGGCGGGCTCCTGCCCTCGCAGCGGCCACGGTCCTGGCGCTGATCGCGGCCGGCGGAATGCCCTCGACGGCGAGCGCCGCCGACACCGGCAAGACGGTCGGCTGGTTGCTCGAGCGGCAGAACAGCGACGGCGGTTGGGGTCCCTCGGTCGGTGACGAGTCGAGCGTCACGACGACCGCCTGGGTGATGCTGGGCCTCGAGGCCGCGAACAGGAGCCCGTTCGACGTGCAGAGGGAGGGGCGCAGCCCGATCGACTTCCTGCGCGCCAACGTCGAGGACCTCGACAGCGCCGGCGACTTCGCGCGGACCATCATCGCCCTCGATGGCGCCGGGGCCGACCCGCGCTCGTTCGGTGGGCACGATCTGGTCCGCGGCCTGCTCAACCGGCGGGCGACCAACGGCTCCTACGTGGGCTGGCCCGGCACCACGGCCTTTGCCGTCATCGCCTTACGGGCGGCGGGCGCGACGGGCAGCCTCGACCACACGAGCGCCTGGTTGGCCAAAGTGCAGAATCCCGACGGCGGCTGGGGGGACCTGCCGCAGCCGCCGAGCACCGCCGACGGCACCGGCGCGGTGCTGCAGGCGATTCCCCATACCAAGCCGGCGGTGGACGGCCTCGAGTACCTGCGCCGTCATCAGCGAGCCAACGGCGGCTTCGTGACGGGCGGCAACGGCGCCGTCAACGCGATGTCGACGGCGTGGGCGGTGCAGGGCATGCTCGCGGTCGGCGCCGATCCGTCGACGATTCGCGAGGGGGGCGACAGCGCACTCGACTACCTGCGCGAGCGCCGCGCCAGGGACGGTCACTACACCTACTCCTCCGACAGCGATCAGACGGCGGTCTGGGTCACGGCTCAGGTCCTCGCTGCGGTGGCGGGCGAGGCATTCCCGATCGACACGCCGCCGGCTCGCTTGCTCGAGCCGAACGAAGAGGACGAGTCCAGCGTTTCGCCGGGCACGGTGACCCCGCCTCCGTTGGCCGAGGCGGAGCCGTTGCCCGGCTTCCCGGAATCCTCACCGGAAGGAACCGTTCCGCCGGGCAGCTTCGAATCGGTCCCCGGTGTGCCTCCAACCGCGGGCAGCCCGGGCGGCGCGGCGCCCTTCCCGACCGTGCCGGGCCCCGGCTCGGAGGGCGTTGTGCCGGAAGGACCGACGGCCACCGCTCCAGCCGCACCCCCGTTCGAGGCGAGCCCGCCGGACCCCCCGGAGCCCTTGCCCCCGATCGGGATCGGGCTCGGCACCGGCGGCCTCGCGCTGGGCGGAGCGCTCCTGCTCGGACGTCGCTTCGGCTGGTAGCGGGCCGATCTGGGCGAAAGTGGCCCTGGACAGCGAAACGGCCCGCAGAAGCGGGCCGGATCTGGGTGACGCCGTCAGTGACGGCACCTGCATGACAAGCAGTTTCAGACTACCAAGCCGGCTAGGCGATTCGCTGTGCGTGAGGTACGAAGACCGAGCCGCAAAGGCGGGTAACTACTCCGCAGGCCGCGTGACAAATTGCACCTCAGCTCAGTCTCCGGATCTTATGATGCTCCAGCGGAGGACGAGGGACTCGAACCCTATCCAGGTGTTACCCTGAACCCCACGCGTGTCAGGCGGGAGCCGCCACCCGGCGGCTTCACCCTCCGCTGCTGGCGAACCTAGCGGCGAAAAGCGCCATTTCAAGCGGTTTTTCACTTAATTCACAGAAGATTTGGGCTTCTGTGAAAGAGACGTAGGACTTGCGTTGCAGACGGCGGGTTATGTTCCTCGCATGGAGCTAGAGACGGCGATCCGCACGCGCCGCACCCACAAGGCCTTCGGCCCCGAGCCGCTCGGCCGGGGTGAGATCGAGGAGCTGCTGGAGCTGGCCCGCTGGGCGCCGAACCACAACCTGACCGCCCCCTGGCGCTTCCGGGTGGTCGGGCCGCGGGCGCTCACCCGTATGAAGGAGGTGGCCGGGCCCGAGGGCGCCGCGAAGCTCGACCGCGCCCCGACCCTGATCGTCGTCTCCTGCGCGCTCGGCGGCGACGCGGTCCAGGACGAGGAGGACCTGCACGCGACCGCCGTCGCCTCCTACATCGTCCTGCTCGCCGCCCACGGGCGCGGCTACGCCGGCTACTGGCGCACGCCGAAGCTCCTGCGCGGCGAGGCGGGGAGAGACGCCGTGGGCCTGCCGCCGCAGGAGCGCTTCGTCGGGCTCCTGCACCTGGGCCGGCCGCGCCAGGAAAAGCCGCCGCCGCAGCGCCCGCCGGTGGAGCAGACGACCTTCTTCCTCGACTGATGCTCTCCCGCGCCGCCGCCATCGAGGCAATCGCCGGCCAGCGCTTCGAGGTCGTCGTGATCGGCGGCGGCATCACCGGCGCCGGCGTCGCCCTCGACGCCGCCTCGCGCGGCTACTCGGTGGCGCTGCTGGAGCGCGACGACTACGCGTCCGGTACCTCCAGCCGCTCCTCGAAGATGGTCCACGGCGGCCTCCGCTACCTGCAGAACTTCGACCTTGGCCTGGTCCGCGAGGCGCTGCTGGAGCGCCAGCTGATGGTGCAGCTGGCGCCGCACCTCGTCTACCCGACCCCGTTCCTCGTCCCGTACTTCGGCGAGGAGCGCCGCGACCGGCGCATCGGCGTCGGCCTGAACATGTACGACGTGATGGCAACGACGCGGGTCGGTCGCGGCCGGCGCGAGATGCGCTCCTCCAAGGAGGGCGACGAGGACTTCTACTGGTCGCCCGATCGTCACCGCACGATCGACCGCGACGAGCTGCTCGACCTGGTGCCGTCGCTCGAGCCGCGCGACCCCTCGGCCGCCTATCTCTTCTACGACTGCCAGACCGACGACGTGCGCCTCGTCCTGACGGTGCTCGGCGAGGCCCACCGCTTCGGCGCGGTCAGCCTCAACGGCGCCGAGGTGACCGAGCTGCTGACCGACTCGCGCGGGCGGGCCAGGGGGGCGGCCTTCGTCGAGGTGGAGTCGGGCGAGCGCTTCGAGGTCGAGGCCGAGCACGTCGTCAACGCGACCGGCGTCTGGGCGGACCGGATCCGCACCGAGGTGGTCGAGGAGGAGGACGTGCCGCGGATCGCGCCGAGTCGCGGCACTCACCTGTTGATCGACCGCGACAGCCTCTCGACCGGCCGCGCCGCCTGCGTGGTACCGGCCGGGGAGGGGCGGTCGATCTTCGCTCTGCCCTGGTACGGGCGGACGCTGGTCGGCACGACCGATAACGACTTCGACGGCGACATCGACAACCCGCGGCCGGGCTCCGAGGAAGTCGAGTACCTGCTGAACGCGATCAACGACTTCTGGGGAACCTCGCTCGGCGCCTCGGACCTGGTCGGCGCCTACGCCGGCGTGCGGCCGCTGATCTCGACCGGGGATCCGAAGAAGTCGGTCGACATCTCACGCAAAGCGGAGCTATACGAGACCTCCTCCGGGATGCTGACGATCACCGGCGGCAAGCTGACGACCTGGCGGCGGATGGCGAAGCAGACCGTCGACCGGCTGGTCGATCGCGAGGCCCGCGAGGCGCCGTCCCACACCGCTGAGATCCCGCTCGGCATGGAGGCCCGGCCGGACGACCTCGAGGGGCCCGACGGCGTCGGAGCGGAGTCGGTGGCCCAGCTCGCCTTCCGCTACGGGCACGCGACCCGCGCCGTCCTCGACCTGGCCTGGAAGGACGCGAAGCTGGCGCGGCCGATCGTCGCGGGGCGCCCCGACCTGCTGGCGGAGGCGGCAGTCGCGGCGCGGCTCGAGCAGGCGCGCAGCGTCGCCGACGTGCTGCTGCGCCGCACGCGACTGGGAATCCTGGCTGCGCCGCAGCTGCGCGACGCCGCGGCGGTCCGTCCGGTCGCGGAGGCGATGGGACGGGAGCTGGGCTGGTCGCGGCGGCGGATCAAGCGCGAGGCCGAGGCGTGGCCGGCGGCGGCCGCGGCGGCGGGGGTGGACCCGGCCGCCGAGCGCATCCGACTTTGACCCCGCTGGGGAGTGGTAAATGTCGGCTGCGCCGCGCAGCCGGGTAGTCTGGGCTCATGAGACTTTTCATCGATACCGGCAACGTCGCCGAGGTCGAGGAGATCGCCGCCTGGGGCGTCCTCGCCGGCGCCACCACGAACCCGTCGCTGCTCGCCAAGGCCGAGGGCGACCCTGGGGACAGCATCAAGCGGATCTGCGAGCTGGTCGGCGGCCCGACTTCCGCCGAGGTCGTTTCGCAGGACGTCCAGGGCATGCTGGACGAGGGCCGCGCGCTGCGTGAGCTGCACGAGCACATCGTCGTCAAGGTGCCCTTCAACGAGCACGGCCTGGAGGTGACGAGCACGCTTACCGGGGAAGGTATTCCGGTCAACATGACGCTTGTCTTCTCGCCGACCCAGGCGCTGATGTCCGCGTCGGCCGGCGCAACCTACGTCTCCTGCTTCATGGGCCGCCTCGACGACATCTCGGTCGACTCGACCACCGTGGTCGAAGAGATTGCCGACTCGCTGCGGGCCGGGGGCATGACCTCCGAGATCATCGCCGCCTCGATCCGCAATCCCGAGCACGTCGTCACGGCGGCGCGGCTCGGCTGCGAGATCGCGACGATCCCGGCAAAGGTGCTGCGCCAGATGCTTAACCACCCGCTGACCGAGTCGGGCAGCGAGAAGTTCCGCTCCGACTGGCAGGGGCGGCCGGAGTTCGGCGAATGGCTGAACGAGCTGACGCAGAAGCGCCTCGCGGCCGCCGGTTGAGGGCCTTCGGCCGTCGATTGAAATAGCCTGCCGCTGCGATGACGAAGACCGAACTGGAGTCGAAGCACCTCGCCGAGCTGCACGCGCTTGCGGCTGAGGTAGGCATCGAGCGGTACCGAATGCTGCCGCGCGCGGAGCTGGTCGAGCGGCTCAGCGGCGATGGAGCGGTTGGCGAGTCGAAGCCAAAAGGCGACAGCGGCCGGTCCCGAGGTGGGGGCGAGCGGCCGAGACGGCAGCGGCGCGATCGCAAACCGCGTGAGGGCGGCGAACGCAAACCGCGGGATGGGCGCGAGCCGCGTCGCCGCGAGCGTCAGCCTGACGCCGAGCCGGAGGCCGAGCGGAAGCCTGAGCCGCAGATCGCTCCGGCGACGACCGCCGCCGCGACGACGCCGCCGCCAGCCGGTCGCCCGAAACGCAAACGACGCCGCCGCTGGGGCCGCCGCGGCCGCAAGGGCTTGCGCGTTCAAGACCTGCTCTTGCCCGCCGCCTCCGGCCGTCAGGCGATCGTCTACGCCGAGAGCCGCGAGGGCTGCACGGTCCTGCTGCGCGGGCTCGCGGCCGAGCTGGCTGATGCCTCCGACGGTGCCGACCCGATCGCCCTTCTGATCGACCCCAGCCCCGAGGAGCTGGCCGACTGGCGGCGCGAGGCGCCCCAGGCGGAGATCGTCGCCGCGGGCCAGGCTCGCCACGCCGACGACGCGCTTGCGCAGGCGGCCCGCCGCGCCGGCGAGGGGGAGAGTGTCTTCGTCCTAATCGATTCGCTCAGCCGCTTCGTCGAGAGCTACGGCGACGGTGACGAGGCCAAGCGCCTCTTCGAAGCTGGCCGTGATGCGAGCGGGGCGGGCTCGCTGACCGTGGTTGCCGCGGTCGAGAAGTCCTGAGTCGGTCCGACCAAGCAGATCAAGGACGCAGGGAGGCTGCCGAGGGGAGCGCACAAGATGTGCGTGACCCGAAGGCGGCCGACCGAGGACGCAGATATGCGCCGGCCAGGCCGGCTCAGCGTCGGTAGGCGATGCGGCGCCAGGAGGGCTCGCGCGAGAGCTCGATCAGCTCGTTGCTGCGCTCCGGCTGGACGTAGCCGAAGGTCTGGGTCTGATCGTCGAAGACGACGTCTAGCTCGCCCTCCTTGACGCGCTGGTCGAGCCAGGCGCCGCGGAAGACGAGGCGGCGCAGCCAGTGGACGAGGCTGCGGTTGGCCGGCCCCACCAGCTCCTCCCAGTTTTCGTTGATGTGTTCGCCGAGGCTGGAGCTGGGCTCGGCGATCTCACCGTTGACGGCGAGATCGAGCAGGTCGTCGAGCTCCTCGCGGCTGAGGCCCTGCTGGACGAAGCCCAGTTTGACCGCGGCCTGCTCGACCCGCTGGCCGAAGTCCTCCTCGTTGAAGGCAAAGCGGAGCTCGCCGTACTCGAGCACGTAGTCGGAGCCCGACTCGTAATTCCCTCTGCGGGTCGTCTTCTTGTTCATTGAGTTGAAGCCAGTCCGCCTCGCCAGCCCAGGCAAAGCAGGTCGTGGATGATGCCTGTCATCGTAGCCCGGCGCCTTTGGCCGCCAGCGCTGAACGAGGTTTTGCGCCTGCTTGGGCGCGGGGGAGAGATCGGCGACCCCAGCGCTTTCTCCGGCATGGAGAGCCCGCAGCTCGCGTCGCGGCTGGCCCGCCTCCCGGTCGAGCGGGTCCTCGGCCGGGAGGTGCCGGTGGCTCGCGGCGCCGTATCGCGCCTGATCGGGCTGGCCGGCCTCGACCGAGCCGAGGCCGGCGTGGGCCTGCTGATTCCCCGCTGCTCGCACGTCCACACCTTCGGCATGCGGTTTCGCCTCGACCTGGTCTTCCTCGACCTCGCCGGCCAGCCGCTGCTCGTCGTTCCTGCCGTGCCGCCCCGCCGGTTCGCCGGACTGTGCGGCAGCGCCGCGGTCCTCGAGCTGCCGAGGGGGGAGAGTTTTGGCCCGCCCGTCCTTTAGGGGCCATGCTTCCCCAGCGGCGTGAGACGGCGAGGGTCATCGTCTGCGAGGACGACGCGATCACTCTGGAGCTTCTCTGCGATCACCTGGCGGCCGATCGCTTCGGTGTCCTGCCAGCGCCCAGCGCTTCGGATGCGTTGCGGCTGTGCCGCTTCAAGCAGCCGGACCTGCTGCTTCTCGACCTGACGCTGCCGGACGCGTCAGGTCTCGACGTGTTGCGGGAGATTCGCGAGGCGGACGGGATCGTCTCGCGGTTCGATCCGCGCCTCCCGGTCATCGTCCTCAGCGGCCGCGGCGCCCCGGAGGACAGAGTACGCGGACTCGAATTCGGCGCCGACGACTATCTGGTCAAGCCGGTCCACCTTCCGGAGCTGCGGGCGCGCATCGGCGCGGTGCTGCGGCGCCGCACCGAGCACCGAGAGGGGCCGCTGCGGGTCGGCGAGCTGCTGGTCGATCCGGAGCGTCGCCAGGCTTGGCTGGGGCGCCGCGAGGTGAAGCTCTCCAGCAAGGAGTTCGCGCTGCTGCGGCTCCTCGCCTCCGATCCGCACCGCGTCTTCTCGAAGCGTGAGCTGCTGCGCGAAGTTTGGGGGCTGCGGGCGCCGACCAAGACCCGGACGCTGGATTCGCACGCCAGTCGACTGCGACGCAAGCTCGATCCCGAGGGACGGCGCTACGTGGTCAACTGCTGGGGGGTCGGCTACCGACTCGTCGACGGATGAGCGGGGTGGCGGAGATCCTCGTCGGCTGGCCGATCGTTGCCTCGATCGCGCTTGCCGTGACCGCGCGCGGCTGGCGGGCCGGGCGCCGGCGCGGCGCGCTGAACGAGGCTCTGCACGAGTTGCGGCGCCCGCTTCAGTCGCTGGTCCTTGCCGCCGATGCCGCCGGCGCCTCGAACATCGTCGGTGGCTCGGCCGAGCTTGCGAGCCAGGCGCTCGAACGTTTGGACCGTGAGATCAACGGCGGCGGCTCGCCGGCGCGCCGCGAGGTCGTCAGGGTCCGACCGTTGCTCGCCGCGGCGGTCGGCCGCTGGAAGTCGCGCGCCAGCCTGGCCGGAGGCTCGTTGGAGCTGTGCCGGCAGGCTGACGAAGCGCTCGTCGCGGCGGACAGCTTCGACCTGGCGCAGGCGCTCGACAACCTGATCGTCAACGCAATCGAGCATGGCGGCCCGATCGTGGTCGTCAGGGCGTCGCGCGAGCGCGGGCTCCTGTGGGTCTCGGTGAGCGACTCGGGCCGGGCGTCGCGCCCAGCGGGGCGCCGCGAGACGCCGGCCGAGCTGGTCGCGCGCCTCAGCGGACGGCGTCGTCGCGGTCACGGATTGAGCATCGTTCGCCGCGTCGCGGCTCGCTGCGGCGGGCACTTCTCGCTCCGCCGCTCGGAGAACGGATCCGACGCCACGTTGGTCCTGCCCCTGGCGGACGGGCGGATCGAGTCGAGCGGATGAGCCGGCGCCGCCGCTCGCTCGTCTTCCTCATGCTTGCCGTGCTCGCCGCGGGTGGCGCCGCCGCAATCGCAGACGGTTACGGGAGCAGCGTCGCGCGAGGCTACGGGCCGTTGCGCCCCGTCGTGGTCCTGGCCGCCGACCTTCGACCGGGGGTGCGGATCGGGGCGCGCGAGGCGGACGCGGCGCTCTCGATCCGACGGGTGCCGGAGCGGTTCATCCCGGCTGGCGCTCTGGCGACACCTCTGCAGGCCCTCGGTCTCGTCCCGAAGCAGCGGCTCTTGGCCGGCTCTTACCTGCTCGCCTTCCAGCTCGACAGCGGCCGCGGCGCGAAGGAGCCGTCGGACAAGCTGCCCGACGATCGCCGCCCGGTCGAGATCTCGGTCAGCGGCAGCGGTGCCCTGCTTGCCGCGAAGGCCGGCGGCGCTGTCGCCAAGGTCGATGTTGTCGTCACGACCGAACCGACGGGACCCGATCCGGGCCGCACCTATCTTGCCGCGACTTCGGTGCCGTTGCTGGCGGTGAGGCGCGGGCCCGAAGGGCCGGGTGGCCTCGCCGCGGCGACGCTCGGCCTGACGCGGCGGCAGGCGCTGCGGCTGATTGCCGCCGAGAGCTTCGCGCGCAAGGTCACCGTCCTGCCGGCTGGATGAGGGATGGGTATGAGGCAGCGCCACCTGGAGGAGGTCGCGGCCGTGCTGCGCGAGCGACTGATCGAGCGCCGCCGCGCCGCCGCGGCCACGGGCATGTCGCACTCGACCGACCTCGCCGGCGAGGTGCGCGCCCTGGTGGACGAGGAAGCGGCGCTGCTGGCGCGCGACGATCGCGAGGCGCTGGCGACGAGGGTGCTGCGCGACACCGTCGGCCTCGGTCCGCTGGAGGACCTGCTCGCCGATCCGACCGTCGAGGAGGTGATGGTGAACGGGCCCGATGCGGTCTACGTCGAGCGTGGCGGGCGACTCGAGCGGGCGGCGGTCGCGTTCGCCGGCGAGGACGAGCTGCGCAACACGATCGAGCGGGTCCTGGCACCGCTCGGCCGCCGCGTCGACGAGCTCAGCCCGATGGCAGATGCGCGCCTCCCCGACGGCTCGCGCGTCAACGTCGTCATCCCGCCCCTCGCCGTGGACGGGCCGGCCCTCTCGATCCGCCGCTTCGGGGCTCGCCGTCCCGGCCCAGAAGAGCTCGTTGAGCTGGGCACCTTGAGCGAGCCGCAGCGGGCGCTGCTCGAGGAGGCCGTTGCGGCACGGCGCAGCGTCCTTATCAGCGGCGGCACCGGCTCGGGCAAGACGACGCTGCTCAACGCGCTGTCGAGCTACATAGGGGAGGACGAGCGCGTAGTGACGATCGAGGACGCGGCCGAGCTGCGGCTGCAGCGACCGCACGTGGTGCGGCTCGAGAGCCGGCCGGCCGGCGTCGAGGGAAGGGGGGAGGTGACGGTGCGGGAGCTGCTCCGGAACGCGCTGCGGATGCGTCCCGATCGGATCGTGATCGGCGAGGTTCGCGGCGCCGAGGCGCTGGATCTCTTGACGGCGCTCAACACCGGCCACGACGGCGCGCTCTCGACGGTCCACGCCAACTCGCCTCGCGACGCCCTGGCTCGACTGGAGACGCTGGCCCTGATGGCGGGGTCCGGGCTGCCGCACGAGGCGATTGCCGATCAGGTCCGTCGCGGCGTCGATCTGGTCGTGCACCTGAGGCGATCCGCCGACGGCCGGCGTCAGGTTCGCGAGGTCGCCGAGGTCGGACGTGACCGATAGCGCCCTCCTCTTCACCCTGCTCGGAGCTTGCGCAGGAGGGCTGGCGGCTCTCGCTGCTCGCGAGGCGCTGCTCGCGACCCCGGCCGCGGCGCGCTGGCTGCGCCTGGCGCTCGAGCCGCTGCGGCGCGCCGGGGCGGAGGGGTACCTGCCGTCCACCGTGGAGCGACGTCGCCTTGCCCTGGTAGGGATGGCCGCCGCCATGCTGGGCGGCTGGCTGCTCGGTGGGACCGCCGTGGCAGTGCCGCTGGCCCTTGCCGGTCCGGCTCTCGCGACGACGGCGGTTTCGAACCGCAGACGCCGTTACCGCCGTCGTGTCGAGCTGGCGCTGCCCGACGTCTCGATCGCGATCGCCGACTCCTTGACCGCGGGGCGCTCGCTACGGGCTGCTCTCGGCGCGGCGGCAACTTCGCTCCAGGGCCCGGCGGCGGTTGAGCTGAGCCGGCTCGCCGCCGAGCTCGGTCTCGGCGCGCCAACCAGCGATGCGGTCGAGGGCTGGCGAGGTCGGATGCGCTCCACCCGGGTGGACGCATTCGCGGCGGCACTGCTCAGCCAGCGCCTGGCGGGCGGCGATTTGGCCGGCCTCCTGCGTCGCTTCGCCGCCGGCGCGGCGGAGCGCGACCGGGTCGCCGAGGACGCCCGCTCGGCCACGGCGCAGGCACGGTTCACCGGACTGCTGGTGGTCGCGATGCCGACCGGCGGCGCCCTTTTCGCCGAGCTGCTGCAGCCCGGATTCGTCGCCCATCTGCTCGCGGATCCGTCATCGACGGTGCTCCTGCTCTTCGCGGCTGTGTTGCAGGTCGCCGGGTTCGTCGCGATCCGTCGCCTCGCGAAGGCGGTCGATTGACCCCGCTCGCGCTCCTGGCCGCCGTGGCCGCTCTGTTCGCTCTCGTCGCGGCCAAGGAAGCGTTGGCTGCGGCGGAGACGGGCCTCGACGAGCGCCTTGTGCGCCTCGCGCTCGCGCCGAAGCTGCCGGCGCCGGCGCTGCTCGCCGGCAAGATCGCGGCCGCGCTCGTGGGCGTCGCGACGGCTTGGCTCGCCGCTCCGGCCGCCCCCGGGCGGCTCGCGCTGCTGGTCGCCATCGGCCTGCCCCTCGGCGGTTTCTGGTTCCCCGACGCGGTGCTCGAGCGGCGGCGGCGCAGGCGCAGGCGCCGACTTGTCGCGGCGCTGCCGAATGCCGCCGATCTGCTCGCGGTGGCCGCGGCGGCCGGCCGCAGCTCCGCCGCGGGCCTCGTCGAGGTGGGCCGGTCCGGCTCCGGCCCCCTGGCCGCCGAGCTCCGTGTCCTTGGCGCTGAAGTGGAGTGCGGGCGATCCCTCGCCTCGGCGCTAGGCGCCCTCCGCGCGCGCACCGGGAGCGCTGAGGTCGCGGCGCTGTGCGCGGCAGTCGAGCGCTCGCACCGGCTCGGCTCGCCGTTGGCCGATCAGCTGCGCCGCCAGGCAAGCTCTTTACGGCGCGACCAGCGCCGCGCGATCGAGGACCATGCCGCCAGGGCGGCGCCGAAGATCCAGCTGGTCGTCGCGCTCGTGCTCGTTCCCTCGGTGCTGCTGATGATCGCCGCGGCGCTGATCGCCAACGCGGATCTCCTGCTCGCCGGCTTCTAGGGCTGGCCTGGCGAGTTATCACCGCATAGCGGGGAAAAGTCGCCAGGCCTTCCCGCAACCGGGCTTGCAATGGGTTGGAATTTCAGACTTGTGTTGCAAAGTGGGAGGAAGTGGGTTATTGTGCCGCTCGAGTTGAAGCCCAGGACCGGGGTGGTGAGGCTCCTCCCACCTCATCACTCCGGTCCTAACTCTCTTCAGGCCAGAAAGGAACCGCGCCGGGATGGCATTTCGGGGTCTCTACGAGCACAGCCTCGACGCCAAGGACCGCCTCACGGTTCCCTCCCGGTTCCGTGCTGCCCTTGCTGACGGCATCGTTCTCTCCAAGGGCTTCGACCCCTGCGTCTGGGTGCACACGACCGAGGAGTTCGAGCAGCTCTCGGACCGCTTCCTGGCCCCGCACAGCCCCTTCGGCGGCGACGCCCGCCGCCTGCGCCGCCGCTTCCACGGCGGCTCCTTCGACGAGAAGCTCGACTCGGCTGGGCGCATCCGCGTCCCCAGGCCGCTGATCGAGCACGCCGGCCTGGAGGGCCCGTGCGTGGTGATCGGAGCGGGGGAGTACCTGGAGATCTGGAATGCCGACGCCTGGGCAAAGCAGGAGGAAGAGCTCGACGCCTCCGCGCCGGAGATCGCCGAGGGGCTGGCCGGCAGTGGGGCGGTGGCGTGAGATGCGGGCCGCTGCCTCAGCGCTTCCAAGGCAGGCACCGGCCGCGATGCCCGCGAGCCCGTCCCCCGAGCGCGCAACCCTTGTCCTGATGACCCGGGAGCACCAGCCCGTGATGGCGGCCGAGCTGACCGAGCTGCTGGCGCCCCGTCGCGGCCAGACCGCTGTCGACTGCACCTTCGGCGGTGGCGGCCACGCCGAGCGGATCGCGGCCGAGCTCGGGCCTGAGGGGACGCTTGTCTGCATCGACCGCGATCCCGCCGCCGAGGACCGCTACGCCGAGTTCGCCGCCGCCGCGCCGTGCCGAACCAGGTTCCTCGGCACCGACTTCGCGGCAGGTCTGCGGGCATTGGACGGCGAAGGCCTTACCCCAGACATGGTCTACATGGATCTGGGGATGTCCTCGATGCAGGTCGACGCGATGGAGCGGGGGTTCTCCTACTCCTACGACGCCCCGCTCGACATGCGGATGGACACCCGCCAGCAGCTGACCGCGGCGGACGTCGTCAACGAGTGGCCCGAGTCGCGTATCGCGCAGGTCTTGAAGCGCTTCGGCGAGGAGCGCTACGCCGGCGGCATCGCCCGCGAGATCGCCCGCAGGCGCCCGCTCGCCACCACCTCTGAGCTGGTCGCGGCGATCAAGGCGGGAATGCCCGCGTCGGCTCGCTTCGGTGGCGGTCATCCCGCCAAGCGGACCTTCCAGGCGATCAGGATCGCGGTCAACGGCGAGCTCGACTCGCTCGAGGACGCCCTGCCGACCGCCTGGTCGATGCTGCCGGTGAGCGGCCGGCTCGCCGCGATCTCCTTCCACTCGCTCGAGGACCGACGCGTCAAGCGCTTCCTGGCGGCGCGCGCCAAGGGCTGCGTCTGCCCGCCTGAGCTGCCGGTCTGCGCCT
This sequence comes from Solirubrobacterales bacterium, assembly GCA_036276735.1. Lineage (GTDB taxonomy): Bacteria > Actinomycetota > Thermoleophilia > Solirubrobacterales > 70-9 > VRUE01. The sequence continues at coordinate 96,085 of DASUOH010000039.1, forward strand.
GCGGCCGGGTCCCGGAGGCCGAGCTGCTCACCCGTCGCGCCGTCGCCCCCGGGCCAGACGAGGTCGCCGCCAACCCGCGCTCGAAGTCGGCTCACCTGCGCGCCGCGGTCAAGGTCGCCGAGAACGCCGTCGCCGGAGGCGGGGACTGATGGCGGCAGCCGCCACGGCACGCAAGGCGGCGCCAGCCCGCAAGGCACCGCCCCGCAAACGCGCTGCGCTCCGCGTCGCCCCGGCCCCGAAGCCCGCCCGTAGGGCGCCTGCTCGCCGCAAGCCGGCGCCCAAGGCGCCCCCTCGCCGCGGCGGCCAGCTGATCCCGATCGCCGTCGGCACGGCGACCGCGGTCCGAAAGCTCCCCGACTCCGGCCTGATCGTCCGGCTTACCCATGGACGAGCCTGGATCGGCCTGCTCGGACTGCTGCTTGCCGGCATCGTCGCCCTCAACGTGGTCACGCTCAGCCTCGCGGCGACCGCGGGTCAGGTCGACCAGAACATCCAGGCGCTCGATCGTGAGAACTCGTTGCTGGCCGGGGTCGACGCCCAGAAGTCCGCCGTCGCGCGGGTGCGCCACGATGCCATCGCAATCGGCCTCAGCTCCGTCGCAATCGAGGACGTCGGCTACGTGACTGCCTCGGGCGATGACGCCGTCACCGCCGCGCAGCGCCTGGCGGCTGCCGGGACCGGCTACTAGGGGACTGCACGAGTGCGGACGATCGAGCGGCGGATCGGCCTCCTCTTCGCCGGATTCCTCCTCTGCTTTCTCGTCGTCTCGGTCCGGGCGGTATGGCTGCAGGGCGTTCGCGGTCCGCAGCTCGCTTCCGAAGCGGCCTACCAGCAGACCGAGACGATCGAAGTACCGGGCCTGCGCGGTTCGCTGCTGGACCGCTACGGCAATCCGCTCGCCATCTCCGAAGACGCGGCGACGATCTACGCGACGCCATACCAGGTCAAGGACCCGGTTGGCACGGCCGAGCGGCTCGCCCGGGCGCTCGAGACCGACCGCGACGATCTGCTCGGCAGCCTTACCTCAGAGTCCGGCTTCTCCTACGTCGCCAAGAAGGTCGATCTACCAACAGCGGCGCGGGTGGAACGGCTCGAGCTGCCTGGGATCGGCCAGCTTCCCGACAGCAGGCGAACCTACCCGCAGGGCGAGCTGGCCGCACAGGTGTTGGGCGTGGTCGGCGCCGAAGACGAAGGGCTGACGGGCCTTGAGGTGGGTGAGGAAGAGGTGCTCGCCGGCGCCGACGGCGAGCGCCGGATCGTCAAGGACGCGCTCGGCGAGCCGATCAGGATGGAGACCGTCGCCGAGGCGAGCGACGGCGAGGATCTGCGCCTCACGATCGACCCGGCGATCCAAAAAGAGGCCGAGGCGGCGCTGGCCGCGGTGGGGGAAACGTTCGCGCCGAAAGGCGCCACCGCAATTGTCATGGACCCCGGCGATTCGGACGTGTTGGCGATGGCCAACTGGCCGCCGGTCGACCCCGGCGATCTCTCCGAGGCCGAGAGCGAAGACCTGCTCAACCGGGCGACCGGCTTCACCTACGAGCCCGGCTCGACGTTCAAGGCGTTCACCGTCGCCGCGGCGCTCGAGGACAAGAAGGTGACGCCCACGACCGCCTTCACCCTGCCGCCGACCATCGAAGTCGCCGACCGCACGATCGAGGAGTCGCACGCTCGCGGCACCGAAACGCTCTCGGTCGCCGAAATCCTCGCTCACTCCTCGAACGTCGGCGCGGTAACGATCGGATTGGGCCTCGGCAGCGAACGCTTCAGCCGCTGGATCGAGCGCTTCGGCTTCGGCCGGCCGACCGGGGTGCGCTTCCCCGGCGAGGAGCAGGGCCTCGTGCCGCAGCTGGAGGAGTACTCCGGCTCGACGATGGGGAACCTGCCGCTCGGCCAGGGCCTCTCGGTGACCCCGATGCAGATGATGGCCGCCTACGCCGCGATCGCCAACGGCGGTCTGCTCCGCGCCCCCCGGCTGATCGACTCGATCGACGGCGAGCCGGTGGAGCGTGAGAGGGGCAAGCGGGTGATCGGTCCCGACGTCGCAGCCGAGGTGCGGACGATGCTCGAGGGCGTGCTCGCCCCCGGCGGCACCGCCTCGGAGGTCAGCGTCCCGGGCTACACCCTGGCCGGCAAGACCGGCACCGCCGAGGTGGCCGAAAACGGCACCTACTCGGACACCAAATACGTCGCCTCGTTCATCGGCTTCGCACCGGCCGAGAACCCGCGCCTGCTGGTCGCCGTGGTGGTCGACCAGCCGCAGGGCGAAATCTACGGGGGCACGGTCGCGGCCCCGGCCTTCGGCGAGATCGCCGAGTTCGCGCTGCCTCACCTCGGCGTCGCGCCCGAATAGGGCGGACCGCCCACATAGAATCGAGAACGTGAGGTTGGACCAGCTCACGGAGGCGGTCGCCGGCGCACGGCTCCTCGGCGATGGCTCTGCCGAGATCGCCGACCTCGTCTACGACAACCGCGGCGTACGGGCCGGCTCACTCTTCTTCTGCATCCGCGGCAGCCGCGCCGACGGACACGATTTCGCCGCCGCGGCGGTCGAGGCGGGGGCGGTGGCGCTCGTCGTCGAGCGAGAGCTGGACCTCGGGGTGCCGCAGGTCCTGGTCGCCGACGCGCGGGCGGCGATGGCGCCGCTGGCGGCGCGGTTCTGGGGGGACCCGACCGCGAAGCTGCGCGTGGTCGGGGTGACCGGTACCAATGGCAAGACGACGACCGCCTTCCTGATTCGCGAGATCCTCGAGGCGGCGGGCATCCGAAGCGGGCTTCTGGGGACGGTGAAGCAGGTGGTCGCCGGCGCCGAAGTGGCCGCCGAGCGGACGACCCCGGAGGCGATCGACCTGCAGGCGACCTTTCGTCGCATGCTCGACGGAGGCGATCGCGCCTGCGTCATGGAGGTCTCCTCGCACGCCCTGGCGCTGCACCGCGCTGACTCGATCCACTTCGAGGTCGCCCTGTTCACCAACCTCAGCCAGGACCACCTCGACTTCCACGCCGACATGGGCGACTACTTCCAGGCGAAGCGGCGGCTGTTCGACGCCGGTCCGCGGATCTCGGCGGTCAACGTCGACGACGAGTATGGCCATCGACTGGCCAGCGAATTCGACTGCCTGCGCTTCTCGGTCGAGGGATGGGATGCCGACTTCGTCGCCCGCGACGTCTCCTTCGACGCCGGCGGCTCCAGCTTCACGATCGTCGAGCGCGACGGCGAGATCCCGGTCCGGACGCGCCTGCCGGGCCACTTCAACGTTGCCAATGCGCTCGCGGCCTTTGCGGCGGCGCGCGCGCTCGGGGTCGACTCAGACGTCGCGGCCGCCGGGCTGACCGCAGCGGCACCGCCCCCCGGCCGCTTCGAGCCGGTTGACGAGGGGCAGCCCTTCACGGTGTTGGTCGACTACGCGCACACGCCGGACTCGCTCGAGAACGTCCTGCGGGCGGCGCGACGCCTGACCGAGGGCCGCCTGCTGGCTGTCTTCGGCGCCGGCGGCGACCGGGACGCCGGCAAGCGCCCGCACATGGGGCGCGCCGCCGCCGAGCTGTCGGACCTGGCGGTCGTCACCTCTGACAACCCGCGCTCCGAGTCGCCTGCGGCGATCATCGAACAGATCCTCGACGGGATCGAGGATCGCGGCGATGTGGAGGTGGAGCCCGATCGCCGCGCGGCGATTGCCCGGGCGCTGGCCCAGGCCGGCGCCGGTGACACGGTCGTGATCGCCGGCAAGGGGCACGAGCAGGGCCAGGAATTCGAGGGCGGCCGCAAGGTTCCCTTCGACGATCGTGAGGTCGCCCGGGAGGAGCTGCGCAGGCTCGCGAAGGTGCGATGAGGCTCGTCGCCGAGCAGATCGCCGCGGCCACCGGCGCAGAGATCGTCGCGCGGGGGCGCCAGGAACCGGCGCGGCGGGCGACGATCGACTCGCGCGACGCAGGGGAGGGCGACCTCTTCTTCGGCCTGCGCGGCGAGCGGGTCGACGGCGGCGCCTTTGCCGCGGCGGCGCTGGAGACCGGCGCCTGGGGCGCGGTGGTCGACCGCGAGACCGCGCGTTCGCCGTTTGTCGCGGATAGCCAGACAAAGGGCGAACGCGCTGCTGGCGGCGGCTGGGTCTTCGCCGTCGACGACCCCCTCGCCGCCCTCCAGGCGCTGGCCCGCGAGTGGCGCCGTGCTCTGGGGGCGCGGACCGTCGGCATCACCGGCTCGGTCGGCAAGACCTCGGTCAAGGACATCGCCCGCGCCCTCCTCCCGGGGGCGGTTCATGCCAATCGCGAGAACCTCAACACCGAGATCGGCCTGCCCCTGACCGTGCTCGAGGCGCCGGCCGAGACCGACCTGCTGGTGCTGGAGATGGCGATGCGGGGACCGGGCCAGATAGCCGAGCTGGCGTCGATCGCCGAGCCGGAAGTCGCGGCGATCACCAATGTCGGCCCCGTCCACGTGGAGCTGCTCGGCTCGGTCGAGGCGATCGCCGCCGCCAAGGCGGAGGTGCTCGACGCGCTGCCGAGCGACGGGGTCGCCGTCGCACCGGTTGACGCCGGCCCGCTCGAGTCCCATCTGGCGCGAGCGCCGCGGCTGCTCCGCTTCGGCCCCGGCGGCGAGATCGAGGTGGTCGAGGCCCGGGTCGAGGACGGGGTCACGGAGGCGCTGGTCGCGACGCCGCTCGGCCGCCAGCGCTTCCACCTGCCCTTCGCCGAGCGTCACAACCTGACCAACGCGCTGGCGGCGATCGCGATCGGCGTCGCGCTCGAAGCGCCGCTCGCGGAAATGGCCGACCACGCTGCGAACATTGGCTTCTCCCGTTTCCGGGGCGAGCGCCTCGAGCTGGGCGACGGGATCGTCCTCGTGAACGACTGCTACAACGCCAACCCGGTCTCGACGCGCGCCGCGCTCGACCACCTCGCGACCCTCGACGCCGGCCGCCGTGTCGCCGTGCTCGGGGAGATGGCGGAGCTCGGCGACGGCGCTCCCGGCTACCACGGCGAGGTCGGTGCCCACGCCCGCGAGCACGGCATCGACCTGGTCGTCGGGGTCGGCGAGCCGGCCCGTGACTACGAGCCCGACGAGCTGGTCGCGACGCCGGCCGAGGCGGCGGAGCTGCTCGCCGCGCAGCTCGAGCCAGGCGACGCCGTCCTGGTCAAGGGCTCGCGCTCGGCCGGGCTGGAGGCGGTGGCTGAATCGCTTGAAGCGCTGATTGGCCGACAAGCGGCCCCCGGACGCGGGAGTGGGGGCCAGTCGCAATCTGATTCCTCTGGCCCCCACGGGAGCCGAGGAGGCCGCGCTTAAGCATGGGCGAGGTTCTGATCGCCGGCATGGCGGCGATGCTGATCTGCATCTTCCTCGGCCCCAAGTTCATCGAGTACCTGCGGGTCAAGGAGTTCGGCCAGCACATCCGCGAGGACGGGCCGCAGGAGCATCACGCCAAGGCCGGCACGCCGACGATGGGCGGCCTGATCGTCTTCCTCGCGATCTGCGTGCCATATCTGGTGCTCTCCGAACGCGACGCGCAGAGCCTCGCGGTCTTCGGCGTCGCGCTCGGCTGCGCCGGGCTCGGCTTCGCCGACGACTTCACGAAGATCGTCAAGCGCCGCTCGCTCGGCCTCTCGGCGCGCTGGAAGCTGCTCTTTCAGCTCCTGCTGGCACTGGCGCTGTGGTGGGTGGCGCGCCACGAGGTCGGCCTCGAGCCGACCCTCTACTTCCGGATCGGCGACGCCAGCCTCGACCTTGGCCCGGTCCTCTACTTCGTCCTCGTCTTCCTGGTCATCGCCGGCACCTCGAACGGCGTCAACCTGACCGACGGGCTCGACGGGCTCGCCGCCGGCTCCTGCGCAATCGTCCTGCTCGCCTACACCGCGATTGCCTTCGTCTCAAACGAGCAGCAGAACCTGGCGTTGCTCTCCGCCTGCCTGGTCGGCGCCTGCGTCGGCTTCCTCTGGTTCAACGCCTTCCCGGCCTCGATCTTCATGGGGGACACCGGCTCGCTCGGGCTAGGCGGCGCGATCGGCGCTCTCGCGGTGATGACCCAGACTGAGGTGCTGCTGATCATCATCGGCGGCATCTTCGTGATCGAGGCCCTCTCGGTCCTGCTCCAGGTCTTCGCTTTCAAAACCTTCCGCCGCCGCGTCCTGCTGATGGCGCCGCTGCACCACCACTTCGAGATGATGGCCTGGTCGGAGACGAAGATCATGCTCCGCTTCTGGATCATCGCCGCCGTCTGCTCGGGCATCGGCTTCACGCTGTACCAGCAGTCGATCGGGCGCTGAGCGCGGACGGCAGGCGGCGCGCGGCGACTCTCAGACAGGCACGACGTTGAGGCCGGGCACTCGCTCGAAGTCCCGCGGGTTTGCCGTCGCGACGTCCATGCCATGACTCAGAGCCGTGGCGGCGATCCAGAGGTCGTGGGCTCCAATCAAGTTGCCGTCGTTCTCGAGCCCCGCCCAGATTTCCGCGTGCGCTCGGGCAACGGCGGTCGTGATCGGCAATGGCTCGATCATGGAGATCACGTGCTCGACGAATGCGGAGCGGCGAGCCCGGCCCGCACCCGTCCGGGCGCGGTGGACCCCATGCAGGAGCTCGCTGGCCGTGACGACGCTGATTGCGCGGTCCTCGTCGCCGATCGCGCGGTCCAGCGATTGTCCCCGCCGCTCAGCGTTGACCAAGATCGAGGTGTCTATCAGGACGGCCATTCGCCACTGGGCGGGTCAATGGCCTTCCGTCCAGTTTCAACATCGCCCGCAAAGTCCTCGTCAGGTGAAGGCGCGGAATCCATCAGCCCTCGCCACCTCGCTGCGGAGACCATGTGTCCGGGGTTTACCGGTCGCATCTGCACGACCGGCACGCCGTTGCGCACAACCTCGATCTCCTCGCCGGCCCCGATCCGGTTGACGACAGCGGAAAATTCCCGGGCCACCTCGGTCGCGCTCAAACGTGCCATGCAGCGACGTTATCAGATAAATCTGATAACGGTGCCCGTCTTGCGCAGCTCCAGGTCCGACCGTCGCGGTCGCGAAGCTACTCGGATGTCGCCGCCGCCCCGCAAGCCTCGCCCACCGCTGCCGCGCGGGCCGTTCCTGGTCGTCGGCCTGGCACGGTCGGGGTGCGCGGCGGCGCGGATGTTGGCCGCCTGCGGGGAGGACGTGCGGGGGGTCGATTCGGGTCATCCCGAGATGGCAGCAGGGTTGCGAGCCGAGGGCGTCGAAGTCTTCCTGGATACGGATGGATTGGCCCTCCTCGATGGCACCCGCACCGTTGTCAAGAGCCCGGGTGTTCCCCGGGAGGCGGCGGTGATCGCGGCGGCGCGCGAGCGCGGGATCGACGTGATCGGGGAGCTGGAGCTGGCCTGGCGGGCGATTCCCAACCGGTTCGTCGCCGTGACCGGCACCAACGGCAAGACGACGACCGTGGAGCTGCTCGGGCATCTCTACCGGACCGCCGGCGAGCCGGTCGCGGTGGCCGGCAACGTCGGCACGCCGCTCTCCTCGCTCGCCGGGTCGATCGCCGGGGAGGCGACCGTCGTTTGTGAGGCATCGAGCTTCCAGCTCGAGGACAGCGAGGCGTTCGCGCCCGAGTGCGCGGTCATTCTCAACCTCGCCCCCGACCACCTCGACCGGCACCGCGACCTCGACGACTACCTGGCGGCCAAGCTGCGCGTCTTCGCCAACCAGGGCAACGACGACGTCGCCATCTACAACGCCGACGAGCCGGCTCTCGCCGGCACCGACCTCGGCGGCTGCGGCCGCCGCCTCGCCTTCTGCCGCGACGCCGCGCCCGACTGCGAGGTCTCCGTGTCGGAGGGCACGATCTTCTACACCGGCGAGCCGTTGATCGAGGTCGAGGAGCTGGGGCTGTTCGGCGACCACAACGTCGCCAACTCGATGGCGGCGGCAAGCGCCGCGCTCTCGATGGGGCTCGACCGCGACGCCGTACGGGAGGGCCTGCGTAGCTTCCCCGGCGTTCCGCACCGGCTCGAGCTGGTCGAGGAGATCGGCGGGGTCCGCTTCGTCAACGACTCCAAGGCGACCAACGTCGCCGCCGCGAGCGTCGGCCTGCGCGCCTTCCCGGGCGGTGTGCACGCGATCCTCGGCGGCAGCGAGAAGGACGAGCCGTTCGCGCCGCTGGTCGACCCGGTCGGCGAGCGATGCGTCGCCTGCTACTTGATCGGCGTATCCGCCGACCGCCTCGCCACCGAGCTCGCAGCGGTGGTGGACGCCGGCGTGCCGCTGCGTCGCTGCGCCGACCTGGGGGATGCCGTCCGCCGCGCCGCGGACGCGGCCAGCCCCGGCGAGGTCGTCCTGCTCTCGCCCGCCTGCGCCTCCTTCGACTCCTTCGAGAACTACGAACGGCGCGGAGAGCGCTTCCGCGAGATTGTGGCGGCCCTGCGATGAAGAAGAAGCGGCGCACGCGGCCCCTGCCACCCGAGTACAACCTGCTCCTCACCGCCACCCTCTGCCTGCTGGCGTTCGGCGCGGTGATGGTCTTCTCGGCCAGCTCGACGACGCGCGTGCTGAGCGACGGCGGGCTCTCCGACAGCGCCTTCTACCTGAAGCGAACCGTGCTCTTCGGGATCTGCGGCCTGCTCGTCATGCACGTCGTCGCTCGCCACGGCCTGGTCGCGGTCCGCCGCCTCACGCCCGCCATTCTGGGGCTCTCCTTCTTCCTGCTGCTCGCGGTGCTCGCGGTCGGCACGACGGTCAACGGCTCGACCCGTTGGATCGGCTCCGGCTTTCTGCAGATCCAGCCCTCGGAGCTGGCCAAGGTCGCGCTGATCCTCTACGCCGCCGACCTCCTCGCCAGCAAGCCAAAGCGGGTCGGCTCGCTCCAAGGGTTGATGCCGATCTTCCTCGTCACCGGCGTCGCTGCGCTGCTGATCGTCGCCGAGCCCGACCTCGGCACGACCCTGGTGGTCGCCTTCGCGGTTGCCGCGACGCTGGTCGCCGCCGGCGCCAAGCTGCGCGACCTGGCGATCGTCGGCGGCGCGCTGGCCTGCTTCGGCCTGCTGATGACGGTCATCGAGCCCTACCGGATGGCACGGCTGACCGCCTTCCTCGATCCCGGCGCCGACGCGTCGGGCGCCGGCTTCCAGGCTGCCCAGGCGAAGATCGCGCTCGGCTCCGGCGGGCTTTTCGGGGTCGGCATCGGCAACGGCGTCCAGAAGGCCTTTTACCTCCCCGAGGCCCACACCGACATGATCTCGGCGGTGATCGGCGAGGAGCTCGGCCTGGTCGGGATCCTCGGCGTTATCGGACTCTTCGGCCTGTTCGGATACGGCGGGTTGCAGGTCGCCCGCAAAGCGCGCGATCGCTACGGCAAGCTGCTCGCCGCCGGCCTTACCTCGCTGGTGCTGGTCCAGGCGACGATCAACCTCTTCGCCGTGATGGGCCTGGCGCCGCTGACCGGCGTACCGCTGCCGTTCGTCTCCTACGGCAACAGCAGCCTGCTGACGACCCTGTTCGCCGTCGGCCTGATCCTCAACGTCGCCCGGGGAGGGACCGCGAGCGCTGGCAAACTGCGCGTCGTCGAGGGTGGGCGTTCGCCTGCCCGTGAAAGAAGGAGCAAAGCGAGTGGTGCACCGGGCAGGAGCCGGCAGAGTGGTGGTGGCGGCCGGGGGAACGGCCGGCCACGTCGTGCCCGCCATGGCGGTCGCCGACGAGCTTCGGGCTAGCGGCGCCGAGGTCTCCTTCCTCGGCACCCGCGAGCGGATCGAGGCCGACCTGGTCCCGGCCGCCGGTTATGAGATCGACTTCGTGCGGGTGCGGGGGATCGACCGCCGCAACCCGTTGCGCGCAGCGCGGGCGGGGCTGGAGGCGCTCGGCGCGACGACGACGGCGGCACGGGCTATCCGACGCCGCGGCGCCGACGTCGTGCTCGGCGGCGGAGGCTTCGTCGCCGGCCCGGCCGGCCTTGGGGCGGTACTCACTCGCACGCCGCTCGTCCTCACCGAGGCCGACAGCCACCTGGGGTTGGCAAACCGCCTGCTCGCCGGCCGGGCGAAGACCGTCTGCCTCGCCTTCCCGATTGCCGGGCGGGACGGCTCGCGCTATGTCGTGACGGGGCGACCGGTGCCCGCGGCCGTGCTCGAAGCCGACCGCGGCGCGGCGCGGGGACGCTTCGGGATCGAGCCGGGCGAGCGCTGCGTGCTGGTGATGGGCGGCAGCCAGGGCGCCCGCTCGATCAACGAGTGCGCTCTTGCGGCTTTCGCCGAGCAGGAGGGGAGGGACTTTGCGGTCGTCCACGTCAGCGGGCGGCGCGACTTCGCCTCCCTGCGCCATCGTCTCGTAGCTGCTCCATATAAGGACCGCTACACGCTGCTCCCCTACGAGCCCGGCCTGGGCGACTGCCTGGCGGCCTGCGACCTCGTCGTCGGCCGCTCCGGCGGCTCGATCTTCGAGCTGACCGCTACCGGCCGCCCGGCGATCCTGGTGCCTTACCCGCACGCCTCCGCCGGTCACCAGGCGACGAACGCGGTCTGGATGGCCGAGGCCGGAGCCGCCGTGGTGATCCGCGACGACGAGCTCGAGGCCGACCGGCTCGCGGTCGAGGTCAAGGCGCTGTTCGACGACCCGACGCGGTTGGGTGCGATGGCCGCAGCCTCGGCGGCGCTCGCCAAGCCCGACGCGGCGCGCCGCATCGCCGATCTGGTCTTGAAGGCGATCCAATGAGCTTCCGGTGCGACTTATGCTCGCTATGCCCACATAAAACGCACCGGAAGGGTGCGCGCCAAAAAGGGGGCGGGCCGGCGTGAGCCGCACCTGGCGCGGGCGCCGCCTTCACTTCATCGGGATCGGCGGCGCCGGGATGAGCGGCCTGGCGCTGGTCTGCCACCGGCTCGGCGCCAGGGTGAGCGGCAGCGACCGCGCCGACTCCTCATATATGGAGCGGCTGCGCCGAGCCGGCCTCGACCCCGTCGTCGGTCACGACGCCGCCAACCTCCCAGAGGGCGACTTCGAGGCCGTGCGGTCGACGGCGATCGACCCCGACAATCCGGAGTGGAAACTTGCGGTCGGCGAGGGGATGCCGGTCCTGCACCGCGGCGAGCTCCTCGCCCAGGTTTGTGCCGAGAAGCGGCTGATCGCGGTGGCCGGCACGCACGGAAAGACGACGACGACGGCGATGATTGTCTGGGCGCTACGCGGGATCGGCGCCGATCCCGCCTTCTTCGTCGGCGGCGAGGTGCCGGGGGTGGGGCCGGCGGGGGAGGCGGCCAACGCAGGCTGGGGCGACGGCGACTGGGTCGTCGCCGAGGCGGACGAGAGCGACGGCAGCTTCCTGCACCTCGATCCGGAGATCGCCATCGTCACCAACGTCGAGATGGACCATCACTCGCGCTGGGGCTCGCTGGCCGAGCTGCGCAGTGCCTTCGATGAGTTCGCCGCGAAGGCACGCGCGGTTGCGGTGTTCGATGCAACCTCGCCGGGTCCGACCGATCTCGAGCTCGCGCTGCCCGGCGCCCACAATGTGCTCAACGCCCGCGCCGCCCTGGCCGCGATCGAGCTGACCGGGCTCGACTGCGCAGAGGCGGCGGCGCAGCTGGCTGACTTCCCAGGTGTCCGTCGCAGGCTCGAGCTGAAGGGCGAGTGCAACGGCGCCCGCGTCTACGACGACTACGCCCACCACCCGACCGAGGTGCGGGCGGCGCTCACCACCCTTCGTCAGCTGCGACCGCGCCGCCTGTTCGTCGCCTTCCAGCCGCACCTCTACTCGCGGACCAAGGCCTTCGCCGAGCAGTTCGGCTCGGCGCTGGCGCTTGCCGACGAGGTCGCGGTACTCGACATCTACGCCGCGCGGGAGGAGCCGGTCGGCGAGCTCGCCGGCGTCAGCGGCATCGATGTGGCACGCGCGGTCGCCGATCGCAGCAACGGAGGCCGTGTTGTCTGGGCGCCCAGCCTCGAATCGGCGAGGCAGGCTCTGGAGCCAAGACTGCAGCCCGGCGACGTCTTGGTCACGGTTGGCGCTGGCGACGTCCACAGGGTGGGCGAGGCGATGGTCGAGGACGGAGCTGCCGATGACCGATAAGCCGAGCGGTGTGGAGCGCGACTTTCCGCTGGCGCGGCTGACGACGGTCCGCACCGGCGGCGCCGCCGATTGGTTCGCGCGTCCCGAGAGCGCCGAGGCGTTGGAAAGGCTGCTCGCCTGGGCCGCGGCCGAGGGCCTCGCGATCGGAGTGATTGGCTCCGGCTCGAACCTGCTGGTCGCCGACGCCGGCTTCCGCGGGCTCGTGCTGAAGCTCGCCGGCGAGTTGGCGAGGATCGAGCGTGACGGGGAGGGCCTGCGCTGCGGCGGCGGCGCACGGCTCCCTTCGGTGGCGGCAAAAGCAGCTGGCTGGGGCCTGGCCGGAATCGAGTTCGGCGTCAACATTCCAGGCACGGTGGGCGGCGCGGTCAGGATGAACGCCAACGCCTACGGCGGCGAGCTTGCCCGCGCCCTCGACTGGGTTGAGATCATCAGCCCGGACGGATGCGAGCGCCGCCGGCCCGAGCAGCTCGGCTTCGCCTACCGCCGTTCCAATCTCCGCGACCACGAGGTGGTGGCGAGCGCTTCGTTCGCACTGAGCGCCGAAGAGCCGGACGTCGTCAAGGCGCGGATGGCATCGATGCGCGAGCGGCGTCACGAGGCACAGCCCTCGGGGATCAAGACCTTCGGCTCGACCTTCAAGAACCCCGGCGACGAGCGCGCGGAAGGCCGTACCGCCGGTCAGCTGCTCGAGGAGGCTGGCTGCCGCGGACTGGAGGTCGGCGGCGCCCGTTTTTCGCCGAAGCACGCGAACTTCGTCGAGAACGCCGACGGGGCGACCACCGCCGACGTCCTCGCCCTGATGGCCGAGGGAAGGCGGCGCGTCCACGAGCGTTTCGGCATCGCGCTCGAGCCCGAGGTCCAAGTGCTTGGGGAGGTGAGATGGCCGGCCGGCTGGGATCTCTGAAGCGGAGCTCCAGCGCTCGCGGGAGCGGTTGGATTCAGGGCCGGGTCGGGCTCTCGCTAGTGGCCGCTGCCGTCGTGGCGGCGCTCTTCTTCCAGTTCGCCCTGCGCGATTCGACGGCCGCGCCGCGGGTCGTCCTGCCGAAAGCGACGGCGACGATCGGCGAAGGGTCCGATGCGGTCGCGGTCGGTCCGGACGGCGCGATTCTCGCCTGGCTGACGCTCCCCGAGGGGATGCAGTTGCCCCGCCTGCCGATCTCCGAGCCGCCGCAAAAGGGCGAGCTGGGCGGGGAGATGCTCGAACAGGCGCTCGTGCTGGGCGCCGCGCCACCGGCCTTGCGTCCATATATAGAGCGCAGCTACTACGGCGACAGCGGGGTGGACGTCGAGCTCCGCGCCGGCATCGAACTTCGCTTCGGGGATACCCGGCAACTCGATCTCAAGTGGAAAGCCGCGACCGCGGTCCTTGCCGATCCCGAGGTCACCGCGCTCGATTATGTAGACCTGCACGCGCCGAGGCACCCGGCCGTAGGTGGCTCTGGGCATACGCTTCCGCCGTTGCCCTGAACCCTCAACCAAAGCCTTAGAATGGGCAAACCCTCGACCATCGCTAGAGAGTCCCTGCTTGCAGGATGCGTCCCGGCCGTTTGACAGACCGCCCGGAATGCCCTACGTTGAGCGCAATTTCCGTGCTTCGGCGCAGGCCTCCAACCCTGAAGCCTTGCTGAAGCCTCGGACGGAAAAGAGGCTCAACTCAAACGCCACCCTTCCAGAGGGCGGCGAGCTGGAGAAATCGGGAGATGGAATCCACTTACCTGGCCGTGATCAAGGTCGTCGGAGCAGGCGGCGGCGGTACCAACGCGGTTAGTCGCATGGTCGACGCCGGCATCCGCGGCGTCGAGTTCGTAGCCGTCAATACCGACGCGCAAGCGCTGCAGGCCTGCGACGCCGACATCAAGCTTTCGATTGGCCAGGAGCTGACCCGCGGCCTCGGCGCCGGCGGCAACCCTGAGGTTGGGGCGGGCGCCGCGGCGGAGAGCCGCGACGAGATCAAGGAGGCACTGAAGGGCGCCGACATGGTCTTCGTCACCGCCGGCGAGGGCGGCGGCACGGGCACCGGCTCGGCCCCTGTGATCGCCGAAATCGCCAAGGAAGAGATCGGCGCCCTGACGGTTGGAGCGGTCACGAAACCGTTCGAGTTCGAGGGCAAACGGCGGATGCAGCAGGCGCTCGAGGGCATCGAGAAACTGCGCAACAACGTCGACACCCTGATCATCGTCCCGAACGAGAAGCTGCTGCAGGCAGTCGAGCGGCGCACCAGCGTGCTGGAGGCGTTCCGTCAGGCCGACGACATCCTGCGCCAGGGCGTCCAGGGCATCACCGACCTGATCACGATCCCCGGCCTGATCAACCTCGACTTCGCCGACGTGCGGACGATCATGCGCGACGCCGGCTCGGCCCTGATGGGGGTCGGCTCCGCCTCCGGCGAGGCGCGTGCCGTCGACGCCGCCAAGGCGGCTGTCACCTCACCGCTGATCGAGGAGTCGATCAAGGGCGCCACCGGGATGCTGCTGAACATCACCGGTCCGGAGGACCTCGGCCTCTTCGAGGTCAACGAGGCGGCCCAGCTCGTCCAGGCCGAAGCCGACGAGAACGCCAACATCATCTTCGGCTCGGTCGTCGACCAGTCGATGCGCGACGAAGTCCGCGTCACCGTGATCGCGACCGGCTTCGAAGGCTTCGAGCTGCTCGCCCGCTCGCCGCAGCGGGTGCGGCGCCGCTACGAGAGCCGTCCGCGGATCTCGGCGGAGGACACCGAAATTCGCAAACTGCGGGTGGGAGACGACGACATCGACGTCCCCGGATTTTTGAAGGAATAGCGCGAGGGGAGAGGGTCCGGTGTCCCTCCTCCGAAGACCGTTGCGCAGCTGATCCGTACCGAGGGCGCGGACGTGGTCCCCTGAGCCTTCGGAGGAGGGACACCGGACCCCTCTCGCGTGGGCTCGACGCAATAGCCTTGCGCGCCCGTGACGCCTCTGAAGACGCCGCTTTATGAGAAGCATGTGGAGCTCGGCGCCAAGCTGGTCCCGTTCGCGGGTTGGGAGATGGCGGTGTCCTATGAGGGGATTCGGGAGGAGCATGCGGCGGTGCGGACGTTTGCGGGGATGTTCGACGTCTCGCACATGGGCGAGGTGGAGGTGGAGGGGCCGGGGGCGTTGGCGTTCCTGCAGCGGGTGCTCTCCAATGACGTTTCTGCGATGGAGATCGGCGGCGCCCAGTACTCCTGCCTCTGCGCCGAGGACGGCGGCGTGCTCGACGACCTCTTCACCTACCGGCTCGGTGGCGATCGCTACCTGATCGTCACGAACGCGGCCAACCACGAGGCGGACCTGCGCTGGCTCGGCCGCTGGAGCCGCAATTTCGACGTCACCGTGCGCGACGTCGCCGACCGCTACGCGATGCTCGCCGTACAGGGACCGCACGCGCGGCGGATCGTCGCCGGCGCGCTCGGGGTCGAGCTGCCGCTGCGGATGCGGGTAGCCGCGATGCGGATCGGCAGCCGACCGGCGCTCGCCTGCGGCACCGGCTACAGCGGCGAGGACGGTGTCGAGCTGCTGATCGACCCCGGCGTCGCAACCGCCGTCTGGAGCGAGCTGCTCGACGCGGGCGCCGTCGCGTGCGGGCTCGGCGCCCGCGACACGCTGCGGCTGGAGGTCTGCTTCCCGCTGCACGGCAACGACCTGACGCCGGAGCGCAACCCGATCGAAGCGGACCTCGGCTGGTGCTGCAAGGAGGAGACCGGATTCGTCGGCGCTGAGGCGGTCGCGCGAGCCCGCGCCGAGGGGACCGCCGAGCGGCTCGCCCCCTTCCGGATCGAGGGCCAGGGCATTCCCAGGCAGGGCAACCCGGCGATGCTCGGCGACGAGCAGGTCGGCGTCGTCACCAGCGGCAGCTTCTCGCCGTCGCTCGAGGTCGGGATCGGCATGGCCTACCTGCGCCACGATCTAGCCGAGCACGGAACGGAGATCGAGATCGACGTTCGCGGCAAACGGCGCGCCGCCCGAGTAGCTTCCAAGCCCCTCTACGCGAAGGAGCGATGACGTGGCCGAGGCCAGCTACCCCGATGACCTGCGCTACCACCCCGAGCACGACTGGGTCCGGGTCGACGGCGAGACGGCCACCTTCGGGATCACCTGGTATGCCCAGGACAATCTCGGCGAGGTCGTCTTCTACGACCCGCCCGAGGTCGGCGCGACGGTCAGCAAGGACGCCGCCTACGCCGAGGTCGAGTCGGTCAAGGCGGTCTCCGACGTGATCGCGCCGCTCTCCGGCGAGGTGGTCGAGGTCAACGCCGCGCTGGCGGATGCGCCGGAGCGGATCAACGAGGATCCCTACGGCGAGGGCTGGCTGGTCAAGGTGCGGCTCAGCGATCCGGGGGAGACCGAGACCCTCCTCAGCGCCGCCGAATACCGCAAAATCCTCGATTCCGACTGAGAATTCGCGGCGCCGGGCTGGCGTAGCCTTCTCTGGGTGAGCCGCTACACCTCAGCGACCCCCGAAGACCGGGCCGAGATGCTCGCCGCGGTCGGCGTCGAGTCGACCGCCGAGCTGTTCGAGCAGGTCCCGAACGAGCTGCGGCTCAACCGGCCGCTCGACCTGCCGGCCGGGAAGAGCGAGGCCGAGGTCTACGAGAGGCTGGCGGCGCTTGCCGAGCGCAACGCCGACGCCGAGCGGGAGGTCTGCTTCCTCGGTGCCGGGATGTACGACCACTACGTGCCGGCGATAGTCGACGCGATCACCCAGCGCTCGGAGTTCCTCACCCCCTACACGCCCTACCAGCCGGAGATCTCCCAGGGCGGGCTGCAGGCGATGTTCGAGTTCCAGACGATGATGTCGGAGCTGACCGGCCTGCCGGTGTCGACGGCCGGCCTCTACGAGGGGCCGTCGTCGGTCGCCTCGGCTGGCTACCTGGCGATCGGGGCGACCGGCCGCCGCCGCTTCGTCGCCTCGCGCGGACTGCACCCGCACAGCCGCGCCACGCTGGCGACCTACTCGGCCGGCTTCGGTGCCGAGGTGGTCGAGGTCGGGCTCGAGGACGGGACGACCGACTCGGCGGCTCTCGCCGCAGCGGTCGACGACGACACCGCCGCCGTCTTCCTGCAGAGCCCCAACTTCCTCGGCGCCGTCGAGGACGTCGAGGCGCTCGGCGCCGCCGCCAAGCAGCACGGGGCGCTGCTCGTCGTCGCCTGTGACCCGATGACGCTCGGAGTCCTGCGGCCGCCAGGCGAGTGCGGCGCCGACATCGCCCTCGGCGAGGGGCAACCGCTTGGCAACCGCCTCGATTTCGGCGGCCCCTCGTTTGGCTTCTTCTGCGGGACTGAGGCGTTGATTCGCAAGCTGCCGGGGCGGATCGCCGGTGAGACGGAGGACGTCGACGGGCGTCGCGGCTTCGTGCTTGCGCTGCAGACGCGCGAGCAGCACATCCGCCGCGAGAAGGCGACTCACAACATCTGCACGGCGCAGGCGCTGAACGCCCTCGCCGCGACGATCCACCTGGCCTGGCTGGGGCGGCAGGGCTTCCACGAGCTGGGCGAGCTGCTGGTCCGCCGCACCGCCTACGCCCGCCAGCGGCTGGCCGGGGTCGAGGGGGTGGAGCTTCTCCACGAGGCGCCGGTCGCGCGGGAGATCGCTCTGCGCCTGGAGGCGCCTGTCGACCGCGTGCTCGAGCGCTGCGCGGAGCAGGGGATCGCCGCCGGCTACCCGCTGGGGCGCGATTACCCGGAGTACGAGGACGGCCTGCTGGTCGCGATCACCGAGCGCCGCACCACCGAGCAGATCGACGCGTTGGCCGAGGCGCTCGGCGCCGCGGTGGCCATCGAGCGTGGTGACTTACCGATCTATGTGAGCGGTAAGTCGCCACAGGAGCAGGAGGTGAGCTGATGGCCCTTAAGCAGACCCCCATGCAGGCCGAAGCGGCGACGACGATCTTCGAGAAGTCCAAGCCCGGCCGCCGTGCCGCCGTGCTGCCGGACGCCGGCGTCCCCGAGCCGCCGCTCGAGGAGCTGATCCCGGTGAAGCTGCTGCGCTCCGAGCCGCCGCGCCTGCCCGAGGTGTCCGAGCCGGAGATCGTCCGCCACTACAACCGCCTCTCGCGGCGCAACTTCGACCTCGACAGCGGCTTCTACCCGCTCGGCTCCTGCACGATGAAGCACAACCCGCGGCTCAACGAGCGGGTCGCGGCGCTGCCCGGGCACGCCCGGCTGCACCCGGCCCAGGACCCCAGCCGCGCTCAGGGCGCCCTGGAGCTGATGTGGCTGCTGCAGGAGTCGTTGGCCGAGATCTGCGGCCTGCCGCACGTCAGCCTCCAGCCCTCGGCGGGATCGCACGGGGAGCTCGCCGGCCTGCTGCTGACCCGCGCCTTCCACGCCGACCGCGGCGAAGAGCGGACCAAGGTACTGGCCCCGGACACCTCACATGGGACCAACCCCGCCTCGGTGACGATGGCCGGCTACGAGAGCGTCAAGGTGGCGACGAACGAGCGGGGCGGCGTCGACATGGACGACCTGCGCGCCAAGGTCAACGACGAGGTCGCCTGCCTGATGCTGACCAACCCCAACACGCTCGGTCTGTTCGACGAGAACATCGCCGAGATGGCGGCGCTGATCCACGAGGCGGGGGGGACGCTCTACTACGACGGCGCCAACCTCAACGCGGTGATGGGCCAGACGCGGCCGGGAGACATGGGCTTCGACATCGTCCACGTCAACCTGCACAAGTCGTTCAGCCAGCCGCACGGCGGCGGCGGCCCGGGCGCCGGTCCGATCGCCGTCTCGGAGCGAATGGAGCCGTACCTGCCCTGCCCGCAGGTGGTGCGCCGGGCGGGCGACAACGGCGGCGGCCCCTTCTTCGACCTCGACACCGATCGGCCCAAGTCGATCGGTCGCCTGCGCGGCTTCCAGGGCAACTTCGGCGTCTTCGTCCGCTCCTACGCCTACATCCTCAGCCTCGGCGGCGACGGCCTCGCCGAGGCATCGGAGACGGCGGTCCTCAACGCCAACTACCTGAAGGCGCGCCTGGGGGAGGGCCGCGCCGGCAAGCACCTGCCGGTTGCCTTCGACCACCACTGCATGCACGAGTTCGTCCTCTCCGGCAAGCCGATGAAGCGTGAGCTCGGCGTCGCCACCCTCGACCTCGCCAAGCGCCTGCTCGACTTCGGCTTCCACCCGCCGACCGTCTATTTCCCGCTGCTCGTCGACGAGGCGCTGATGGTCGAGCCAACGGAGACCGAGACCAAGGAGAGCCTCGACGCCTTCGCCGCGGCGATCGAGCGGATCCTCGCCGAGGCCGAGCGGGATCCGGAGGTCGCCAAGAGCGCCCCCTACACGACCCCAGTCCGCCGCCTCGACGAGGTCAAGGCGACCCGGCGACCGGTCGTCCGACAGCCAGGCTAGCCATACGGTGTTCCGTGTGATCTGATACGGTTTTCCGTACCGTATGGCACGGGACAGCCGTATAAAAGAGAATCCATTCGTCTTCGACCGCCCGCTCGAGCCTCAGGCGCTGGTCGATCGGGAGGACGAGCTCCTGCTGCTCTCGGAACGGCTTCGCGACACGGTCAACTCGCGACTATCCAGCCCCCGCGACTATGGCAAGACCAGCCTCCTGCAGCGGGCGATCGTCAACGCTCGGGCGGACGGCGCCGGCGCGGTCCTGGTCGACCTGTACGGCGCGCGCACGGCCGGTCAGATGGCGGCTCAGATCCAGCGCGCGTACGAGGCGCTCCCGGCGGGGCCGATCCGTTCGGCGCTCGACGCCCTGCGCAAGCGCGGCGGGTCCGTCGGGCTCCAAGGCCCGCTCGGCGGGGCCTCGGTGACGCTCGGGGCCGGAGAAGCCGGCGAGCGAGCCCTGCTCGACGCGCTCGACCTGCCGTTTCGACTTCGCGAAAGGACGGGCAAGCCGATGCTCGTCGCCTTCGACGAGTTCCAGGTGGTCCTCAAGATGGACCTGGATGCGCTCATCCGCAGCGTGATCCAGCACCACGGCCAGGGAGTGACCTACGTCTTCTCCGGCTCGAACCCGGGCATGATGCGCGCCCTCTTCGCGGACCGCAAGCGCCCCTTCTACGGTCAGGCCGCGCCGCTCGAGCTGACCCGGCTGCCTCGTGAAGCGCTGGCCGACTACATCCACGACCGGTTCCGCGCGAGCGGGCGAGAGACCGGTGAGGCGCTGGGATGGCTGCTCGACCTCGTCGACGGTCATCCGCAGAGGGCGATGCTCTTCGCTCACCTGCTCTGGCGGCATACCGACGAAGGCGCCGAAGCGGGCGAGGAAGCCTGGTTCAGCGCATACGAAGAGGCGTGGAGCTACCTCCAGGGCGACTTCGAGGCCACCTGGGACTCCCTCTCCACGGTGGAGGCCGGCGTCGTCGACGCGGTAGCGGCCGGGGTCCAGAGCCTGACCGGAAAGGCGGCACGGGAGATCTTCGGATTGCCCGCCGGCTCTTCAGCGCACGAAGCGGCCAAGCGCCTGGTGGAGCAGGGGCTGCTTTCGCGCGCCGGGACCGGCCGCGCGGCGGTGCTTCAGCTGGTTGATCCCGTCTTCGCCCGTTGGGTCGTGGCCGGACGCCGCTGGACGTTGGAGTAGCGCCCCGTTACAGCTCCGGCAGTTCCTGTTCCAACGCCAGGACCGGCGCGAAGAGGTCGCCGTGGCGCTCGATCCGCTCCAGCACGTCGGCGGCTTCGAAGACGAGGCACTCGCGGTCGTCGCGCTCCAGCGCCCCTTCGATCTCCTCCCAGCTGACCGGGGTGGAGACAGTCGGGCGCTCGCGGGCGCGCAGCGAGTAGACGGCGATCGTCGTTTTGCGCGAGTGGTTCTGGGACCAGTCGACGAAGACCTTGCCCTTGCGGTCGACCTTCTTCATCTTGGAGACGACCTGGTCCGGCGTCTGCTTCTCGAGCAGCTGGGCGATCGCCCGCGCCAGCGGTTTGGTCTCCTCGTAGGTGACCTTGTTGTTGAGCGGCACGTAGACCTGGAGACCCTTGGAGCCCGAGGTCTTCGGGAAGCACTCGACGCCGAAGTGGCCGAACAGCTCGCGCAGCCGCAGCCCCACCCGGCAGCAGTCGAGCACGTCGGCCGGCGCGCCGGGATCGAGGTCGAAGGCGAGCACGGTGGGACGGTCGATGTCCTCCGCCAGCGAGAGCGAGGGGTGCAGCTCGATCGCCGCCAGCTGCGCCATCCAGACCAGCGTCGCCCGGTCTTCGCAGAGGCAGAAGTCGATCGTGTCCTTTTCCACCTCGACCGGCGCCGTGGCGACCCAGTCGGGCCGGTGCTTGGGGCAGCGCTTCTCGAAGAAGGCGGCGTCGGTGTCGTCGACCCCTTCGGGGAAGCGGCGCAGGGTCAGCGGGCGGCGCTGCAGGTGAGGGACGAGGGTCGGCGCCACCTTGGCGTAGTAGTCGACCATCTCCCCCTTGCTGAAGCCGGCCTTGGGGTAGAGCACCTTGTCGAGGTTGGTGAGCTTCAGCTCACGGCCGTCGACCTCGACCCGCTGCCCGGAGGCCACGCTTTATTTCGAGGACTTCGCCTTGGCTCGCGATTTCGACTTCGCGGGCGCTTTTTTCGGCGCTTTGGCCGTTTTCTTGGCTTTGGCCGGTTTCGCGGCCTTGCCGTCGCGCTTGCCCTGCACGGCGGCGATGCTCTGCTCCAGCGCCGCCATCAGGTCGGGGGCCGCGGTCGGCTCCGGCTCCTCGGCCGCCGGCGCGCTCAGCACGTCCTCGCCTTCGGCTTTGCGTTCGATCAGCGAGAGCAGCTGCTCGCGGTACTCGTCGCGGTACTGGCCGGGGTCGAAGTCGCGGGTGAGCGACTCGATCAGCTGCTCGGCCATCTCGACCTCGCGTTTGCCGATCTTCGGCTGCTCGGAGGGCAGGACGTCGTCGAGTTCGGAGGGCGGCACGACCTCGTCGGCGAAGCGCATCGTGGTCAAGGTCAGCACGCCGCCGCCGGGCCGCAGCGCCGCCAGGTGCTCCTTGTTGCGGAAGACGAAGCGGGCGACCGCGACCTTGCCGGACTCTTCCATCGCTTGGGCCAGCAGCGAATACGCTTTCTCGGCGCCCTCGGCCGGCCCCAGGTAGTAAGGGCTGTCGAAATAGATCGGGTCGATCTCCTCGAGGTCGACGAAGTCCTGGACCTCGATCGCTCGCGTCTTCTCCGGCGCGATCGCCGCCATCTCGTCTTTGGTCAGCGGCACGTAGCGGTCGGGCGCGATCTCGTAGGCCTTGACGATGCTCTCGTAGGGGACCTCCTCGTGGGTCCCTTCGGCGACGCGGCGGTGGCGGATGCGGGCGCCGTCGGACTCGCGCAGCTCGCGCAGGGAGATGCCGCGCCGCGCCACCGCGCTGTACAGCTTCACGGGCACGTTCAGCAGGCCGAAGCTGATCGTCCCGCTCCAAATCGCTCTAGCCATCGGGGGTCACCTACCCGGATTCTCGCAGCCCCGCACCGCTCCCAATCCGCCAAGCGAGCGGCCGGGAGGCATCTTGCGCCGCTGCGGAATGATGGCCGCGTGCTCTTCGCGCTCCGCGACGTCAGCTACAGCCGCGACGGCCGTCGCGTGCTGGACTCGGTCAGCGCCGAGCTGGGCGCCGGCGCTACGGCGATCGTCGGACCGTCCGGGAGCGGCAAGTCGACGCTGCTGAGGTTGCTCAACCGGCTAAGCGACCCCGAGCGCGGTGAGATCGCCTACCGCGGCCGGCCGCTTCGGGACTACGAGCCGCTGGCGCTGCGGCGCGAGGTCGCCCTCGTCCCACAGCTGCCGGCGTTGCTCGAGGGAACCGTCGAGGACAACCTTCGCTATGCCGCCCGTCTCGCAGGCGAGGAGTTGGAAGCGGAGCGCTGCCTCGGCCTGGCCGGTCTGGGCGGCGATTTCGCGGTGCGCGACGTCGGCCGCCTCTCGGTCGGGGAGCAGCAGCGGGCGATGCTGGCGCGAGCGCTCGCCCAGCGCCCCAGCGTGCTGCTGCTCGACGAGCCCACCTCGGCGCTCGACCACGCGGCCCGCGACGAGGTCGAGGCGACGCTGCTGCGGCTGCGCGGTGAGCTCGAGATCTCGCTCCTCGTCGTCACCCACGACCCCGCGCAGGCGCGACGACTGGCCGAGCGGGCCCTGCGCCTCGACGCCGGCCGGGTCGTCGCGGGCGGCTCGGTCGAGGAGGTCGCCCGATGAGCTTCCGGTGCGACTTCTGCTCGCTATACGCACATAACTCGCACCGGAAGGATTCGCGATGACCTCGATCGACGTCTCGCTCGGGCAGGTCGCGGCGGCGCTGACCCTCGTCGCGCTCGCGGCGGCGATCTCGCGCTGGCAGCGTGCCGAGCTGGAGGGCGACATCCTCGTGGCGACCGTCCGCTCCTTCGTCCAGCTGACCGCGATCGGCTTCGCGATCGAGGCGATCTTCGAGGCCGACACGATCTGGCTGGTGCTGGCGCTGCTCACCGTCATGGTCGTGTTCGGCGCGCTCACCGCCCGCCGCCGCGCCGACCGCGTGCCCGGCGCCTTCCTCCCGCTGCTGGTCGCTCTGACCGTCGCAGGCGCGACGACGCTCGGGCTCGTCGTCGCGCTCGGCATCTTCGAGCCGGAGGCTCGCTACCTCGTGCCGGTCGGGGGCATGGTGATCGGCAACGCGATGACGGCCGCCGCGGTCGGTCTCAACCGGCTCGGCGACGAGGTGGCCGACTCCCGAGCGCAGATCGAGGCCACGCTGGCGCTCGGTGCGACGGCGCGCGAGGCGGCGGCGCCGATCGTCCGCCGCGCCCTGCGCTCGGGCACGATCGCGCTGGTCGACTCGACCAAGACGACCGGCCTCATCTTCTTCCCGGGCACGATGGTTGGCATGCTGCTTGCCGGCGCCGAACCGGTCGACGCCGTGCGGCTGCAGCTAATCCTCCTCTACGCGCTGCTTGGCAGCGTCGCAATTGCCGCCCTCCTCGCCACGACGCTGGCCTACCGCAACTTCTTCACGCCGGCCCAGCAGCTGCGAGACCTCGGCTAGGGACAGCACCAGCCCTCCAGGCGCGGGAACACGGCCATGTCGGGCTCCATGCCGGGGCTGAACTCGGCAGAGATGCCGCCGATCGCCCGCACGCGACCGCGTCCGTCGGCCGGGATGAAGAGCCACTGGTCGGCAGCCGGCCAGGGCAGCAGCAGGCGCTCGCTGTTCGGGGACCAGGCGAAGCCCGCGAGGGGGCCGGGGGCCCTGAAGAGGCCGCGGGTCCCGCCGCCCGCCGGGTCGATCAGCACCAGCTCGCTGCGAGCCGGACGAGCGCCGTCGCCCGGCCGGCTGAGAAGCGCCGCGATCGTCTCCCCGCCGGGTGAGAACGAGGCGCCGGCGACGGTGCTCGCGGGGGGGAGGGGCAGGCGACGGGGCGCGCCGAGCGCGAGGCGGCCGACGAGCTTGCTGGTGCCGACGTCGTGGACCAGGAGGGCGTCCCGCGTCGCGACGAGCAGGCTGGAACCGTCCGGTGCCCAGGTCACGGCGCGGGCGGCCGCGCTCGCCTCGGTTGAGCCGAGGATCTCGCCCGTGTCGGCGTTGCGGACGACGACCTCGCCGTCCGCATCGGCGTAGGCGAGCACGTGAGGGCCGCCGGGTACCCACGCCGCCGCCACGGCCGCGATGCCTCGGGCGAGCGGTCGGTCGCCGCTGCCGTCCCCGCCTACGACGCGCAGCGTTCGGCCGGCTCGATAGGCGATCCGGAACCCGGACGGGGACCAGCGTGGGTCGGCCACGGAGGCGGTCGCCGAGATCGACCAGCGGACCGTGCCGTCGGGCTCGATGGCGCTCAGCGTCCGGCCCGAGGCGGCCACCGCGAAGAGGCCGCGCGGCGACCACGTCGCCTCCTCGTAGGCGCCGAGCAGACGGCGCGAGCCGTCCGCCTGGACCGCCCAGGCGCCTTGAGGAGAGGTGACGAGCAGCCGGCCGCCGCCCGGGATCTCGGTCAGCGCCGGCTCGGCGTCGCGGACGCCGACGGTAAGGGCGTCGTCGATCCAGTCGCGGACCGCGGCGCCGGCGGGCGAGAGGATCACGGCGAGCAAAAGGGTCGCGCCGGCCAGCGCCAGCGCCAGCCGACGAGGAGCCGGGCGACGGCGATCGGGCTGTCGGTCGGCGAAGGCGCTTTCGAGCATCGCACGGCCGTGGCGCTCGGCGTCCTCCGCGCCTGGGACGGGCGTCTCGCGAAGCAGGTCTCGCAGCCGCTGCTCGTTCATCGCGCCGCCTCCGCTTCCAGCAGGGCGCCGAGCCGGTCGAGGGCGCGGCGCAGGCGCGAGTTGACCGTGCCGCGCGGCACCTTCAGCATCCGCGCGATCTCGCCCGGCGTGTAGTCGAGGAGGTAGCGGAGCACGACGACCGCGCGCTGCTCGGCGGGAAGCTGCGCGAGCGCACTCATCGCCTCATCTCCAATCTGCTCGTCGGGGGGTGGGGCGGGCACATCGTCGGGCTCTTCTGCCCCACGGCGAAGCGCCTCGCGACGTGACCAGTCGATCGCCCGGTTGACGACGATCCGGTGCAACCACGGGCCGAAGGGTCGGCGCCGGTCGAAGCGGTCGAGCGCGTCGACCGCGGCGAGGAAGGCCTCCTGGGCGACGTCCTCCGCCGCGGCGCTGTCGTGGACGACCAGATAGGCCGCGCGGTGGGCGCGCGGCCAGTGGGCGTCGTAGAGCGCGGTGAGCGCCTCACGCGACCCGGCTTGGGCTTCGCGCACGAGCTTGCGGTCCCGCTCAACCAAGCCCGATTTCCTCCCACGCACATCTCAATCTTCGCCGACCCTCGCGACCGAGCGCCCGATGCGGACCAGCGCCCGCTCCAGCGAGACCTCGCGCGCCTCCGCCAGCGGGCCGCGCGGCAGCTCGACCACGAACGAGCTGCCGCGCGCGAGCTGCCGGTTCTGCCAATGCGGCGCCGTGCCCGTCGGCCACGGCATTCGGCGGAAGGGCACGCCGGCGAGGCGGGCGTAGCGGCGCGCGTCCGGCACGCTGCGGCCCCAGGCACGGACGAGCGGGCGTGGAGCGTGGTGCTGGTGGAACCAGATCGTCACCTCGGGCCGCAGGCGGCGGACGATTCGCGCCGCAAGCCGCGTCTCGGGCTCGGAGAAGGGGCGGAGGCCGGAATGTTCGGGGTCGCCCCGTTCGCCGATCGGCTCCCAGCCAGCGGCGAAGTTGCGGTTGAGGTCGACGCCGCGCCCGTTGAGGCGGGTCTCCAGCGCGAAGCCGTCGGGGTTGAGGTTCGGCACTACATAGATGTCGGAATGGGGGTCCGGGCAGTAGGAGGTGATCTGGGTGAGGGGCCGCAGGATGCGGCCACCGCACTCGTCGCCGTGGATGCAGCCGAACGCGAGGACCTCGCCCTCGATGGTGGAGATCCCGTACTGGCGGAGGACGATCGGCCGCCCTTCGGCCGAGCGGCCGACGACGCCGACTCGGCTGCCCGGGGTGCGAACCTGCTGCGAGAAGACCGAGGGGACCGACGGCGCCTCAGCGACCTGGCGCGCCCCCGCACCGGGGAGCGATTGGGCCGCGCCGATCAGGACGACTCCGGCGACGATCCCGGCGAGCAAGGCGGTGAGGAGATGGCGATGCCTCATGCGGGCGCGCCCCCTCGGCGCCTTCCCCGGGTCGCGCCCGCGAGGACGACGAGGAAGAGCGCCGCCGCGATGCTGATTGCGGGCCACGGCACGGCGCTTCCCACGCCGGCTGCCTCGACGTCCGGTTTGGCGACCTCGAAGCTCTCGGTGTCCACGGTCAGCAGCGCGCGGGCGGCAGGGGGGCCGAGCCGGTGCTTTAGAACCACCAGCTCGCGCCCTCCGCCGCGGACCTGGAGGTGAAGCAGATAGTGGTGCCGCTGCTTCACCTTCGCAAGCTGCGGGAGGTCGATGCAGACGGCCGTGCGGTCGACCGTGTCGAGTGCGTGGATGAACGGCTCGTCGTCGCTGCCGTCGTAGAGCGTGTAGGCCCAGCGACCGTCGGGGCTGCTCGCCCGGCTCAGCGGCAGACCGGCCATCTCCTCCTGCGGCTCGTCGGGATCGACGATCGGCTTGGGGAGCAGCCGACGATCGTCGACGTCGTAGGCGCGGACCGCGTAGTCAGTCAGATACTCAGGGCCGTTGTTCTCCGGGAAGCGCTGGATCAGGTAGAGGATCGAGCCGTCCGGAGAGAGCGCGTCGAAGCTGAAGTCACCCCGCAGCGATATGTGGGTGACCGCCGGGCTCGGAGCGCGACGGCGCGCTCTGAACCACTCCCGCCTGCGCTGCAGGCGCTCCGTGTCGAGCACCGCGAAGCTCGACGTTCGCGGCGGAAATTGCCGCGTCAGGCGGGGGAGGACGAGGGTCCCGCCGTCGGCGGAGAGCCCTCCGGCCGTGCCGTCGAAAGCCACTGCCGGCACGAAGAAGCTGCCGCGCAGGTGCCACCAGCGGGTCAGCCGACCGTCGTGGCGCTCGACCTGGGCGACCATCGTCAGGGCGTCCGGTGGACCGGGCGAGATTGCGACGTAGCGGTGTTCGCCGCCGGGGACGACGACCCCGCCCGGCGCCGGGATCGAGCCGACCCCCTTGGCCGCGGCCGTGTCGGCGGCAGCGGCGAGCGCGACCAGTGCGAGCAACGTGGCGACCAACAGCTCCCTCTTCGTCATCTCTCCTCCTCGGGTGGGCATTCACCACGGGTACGGACGAGGTGAGGCGAGAGGTCCATGCGAGACTGCCGCTCGTGACCCGCCAGCAGCGTTTGACGCTGGTCGCGACGATCCTCGGCTCGACGGTCGTCTTCCTCGACTCGACCGTCGTCAACGTCGCCCTGCCGGCTGTCGCCGACGACCTCGACGCCGGCCTCGCCGGGCAGCAGTGGGTGGTCGAGGCCTACATGCTGACCCTGGTCTCCCTCCTCCTGGTCGGCGGCTCGCTGGGCGATCGGCTGGGGCGGCGGCGGGTGTTCGTCGCGGGGCTGCTCGCCTTCGGCCTCACCTCGGCGCTTTGCGCCGTGGCGCCCAGCGATGAGTTTTTGGTCGGTGCGCGGGCGCTGCAGGGGATCGCCGGCGCGCTGCTGGTGCCCGGCTCGCTGGCGATCGTCGCGGCGACCTTCGAGGGCGAGGCGCGAGGCCGCGCGGTCGGGATCTGGACCGCCTGGACCGGCATCGCCACCGTCTTCGGGCCGGCCGGGGGCGGGGCGCTGATCGAGTTGCTCTCCTGGCGCGCGATTTTCTGGGTGAACATCCCACTGATCGCCGCCACCGTCGCGCTGACGCTGCGCGTGGTGGCGGAGAGCCGCGACCCGGAGGCGTTCCGCGGCGTCGACTGGCCCGGGATCCTGCTCTCCGCCGCCGGCTTCGGCGGCCCCGTCTTCGCCCTGATCGAAGCGCCGAACCTCGGCTGGGGCGACCCCGCGGTCTGGCTGTCGCTCGCCTTCGGCGTCGCCTGCTTCGCCCTCTTCCTGCTTCGCGAGGCCCGCGCCCGTCAGCCGATGCTCGACCTCGGTCTGTTTCGGATCCGCAACTTCTGGGTCGCCAACCTGACCACGTTGAGCGCCTACGCCGGCCTGATCGGCGGCCTCTTCTTCCTCACCCTGTTCCTGCAGCAGGTGAGCGGCTACTCGCCGCTCGAGGCCGGGCTGGCGACGACTCCGATCTCGGTGATCCTCTTCCTGCTGTCGCCGCGTTTCGGTCGCCTCGCCTCTTCGCTCGGGCCACGCCTGCCGATGAGCGTCGGGCCGATTGTCGGGGGCCTGGGGCTGCTGCTGATGCTGCGGATCGACGCCGGCGCCGACTACCTGCCCGACGTGCTGCCCGGCGTCCTCGTCTTCAGTCTGGGCCTGGCGGCGACCGTGGCGCCGTTGACCGCGACCGTGCTCGACTCGGTTGAGGAGCGCCAGGTCGGCATCGCCTCCGGGGTCAACAACGGCGTCTCCCGCATCGCCGGGTTGCTGGCGATTGCCGTGCTCGGGGTGGTCATCTCGGCCAAGTTCGGCGCCGCGGTCGGCGGCGACCCCGGCAGCAACCCGCTGACCGCGAGCGAGCCGGACGCCTCGACTGCCGCCTTCCACCTCGGCATCGCGATCGCCGGGCTGCTGATGATCGCGGGGGGAGTCGTCGCGGCGCTGGGAATAGAAAACCGACCGCGGCGCGACGCGGCGACCCGCGCCGCCACGGCCGCGTAGGCTGCGCGACCGATGGCGAAGCCGATCATCTTCTCCGGCATCCAGCCGACCGGCCGCAAGCACCTCGGCAACTACATCGGCGCGATCCGCCAGTACGTCGACGGACAGGAGCGCGGCGACCCGGCGATCTTCTGCATCGTCGACCTGCACGCGATCTCGGTCGCCTACGACCCGGCCGAGCTGCGCGAGCGCCTCTACGACACGACGGCGATCCTGCTCGCGGCCGGGCTCGACCCCGACCGTTGCATCCTCTTCCGCCAGTCCGACGTCCGCGAGCACGCCGAGCTGACCTGGCTGCTCTCAGCCGTTACCTCGCACGGCGACCTCAACCGGATGCACCAGTTCAAGGACAAGTCGGCGCGCCAGCGTGAGCTGGTCTCGGCGGCGCTCTTCTTCTACCCGGTGCTGATGGCCGCCGACGTGCTCGCCTACCGGGCCACCGAGGTACCGGTCGGCGACGACCAGCGCCAGCACGTCGAGCTGATGCGGGAGGTCGCCCGCCGCTTCAACGATCGCTTCGGCGAGACGCTGGTCGTGCCCGAGTTCCGCATCCCCGAGGTCGGCGCGCGGATCATGGACCTGCAGGAGCCCGAGCGGAAGATGTCGACGACCGCCTCGAGCGACGCGGGGACGATTTATGTCCTCGACGAGCCCGGCGCGATTCGCAAGAAGCTCGGCAGCGCTGTGACCGACTCGGGCCGCGAGGTGGTCCGGGCTCCCGACAAGCCGGGGATCGCCAACCTGATCGAGATCCTCGCCGTCGCCCGCGGCCTCGACCCCTCCGCGGTCGAGGCCGAGTTCGAGGGCGCCGGCTACGGCGACTTCAAGAAGGCGGTCGGCGAGGCGGTGGTCGAGCTGCTCGGGCCGGTCCGCGAGCGCTACGCGGAGCTGCGCCCGGACGAGGCGGCGCTGGATGAGGCGCTCGCGGCCGGCGCCGAGAAGGCGCGCGCCCTGGCCACCCCGACGGTCGCGGCGGTCCGCGACCGCATGGGCATCGGCCCAGCGACCTAGTCTTAGGCGATGACCGTCGCCGACCTCGATCTTGAGCTCGACGTATTCGCCGGGCCGTTCGACCTGCTGCTCGCGGTGCTGCTGCGCGAGGAGGTCGATCTGCTCGAGGTGCAGCTCGGCGAGGTCGTCGTCGCTTACGTCGAGCATCTGGAGCGCGAAGGCGACCTCGAGCTGGAGGTGGCGACCGAGTTCCTCGTCCTGATCGCCGCCCTGCTCGAGCTGAAGTCGCGACTGATGCTGCCAAGCGAAGAAGGCGAGATCGACGAGCTGGCGCCCGAGGAGGCGGTCGAGGAGCTGCTGGCGCGGCTGCTGGAGTACCGCCGCTACCGCGACGCGGCGGCGGCTCTCAGGGAGCGCTTTGAGGCGGCGCGCGGCTACCTCTACCGGGCGGCGCCGCTGCCGACCCGGCTGCGACGGGTGGCGCTGGAGGCGGCGACCGCTGCCTACGACCCGGATCGGCTGGCGGCGGCAATCGGCGACCTGCTGGAGGTACCGCCGCCGTTGGAAATCGGCCACATCCGCCCGACCGTCTCGCTGGAGCGACGCCTGCGCGCCCTACGCGACGCGCTCAGCGGCCGCGGCAGCATCGACT
The DNA here is from genome assembly GCA_036276735.1 of Solirubrobacterales bacterium. Lineage (GTDB taxonomy): Bacteria > Actinomycetota > Thermoleophilia > Solirubrobacterales > 70-9 > VRUE01. The sequence continues at coordinate 126,784 of DASUOH010000039.1, forward strand.
TCGACGAGCAGTTCGGCGGCGAGGACCGGCTGACGCAGGCCGTCACCCTCTTCGCTCTGCTCGAGCTTTACCGCAAGGGCGAGGTGACCTGGAGCCAGAGTGAGCCGCTCGGGCCGATCGAGATCCAGCGGGTGGCAGCGGGATGAGCGACTTGGCGCGGACGATCGAGGCGCTGCTCTTCCTCTCGCCCCAGCCGGTGGCGAGCGCCGACCTCGCCGAGGCGACCGAGGCGACCGAGGGCCAGGTCGCCGAGGCGATCGAGCTGTTGCGAGAGGACCTCGCCGGGGGCAAGCGGGGCGTCGTCCTGCGCGAGGTGGCCGGCGGCTTCTCGCTGGCCAGCGATCCGGCCGCCGAGCAAGCGGCCCGGCGCCTGCTGGCCAAGCCGCGCACGCCGCCGCTGACCCAGGCGCAGGCCGAGACGCTCGCGATCGTCGCCTACCTGCAGCCGGTCTCGCGGCCCGAGGTGGCGCGGATTCGCGGCGTCGCCTCGGAGTCGGCGACCCAGACGTTGATCGAGCGGGGCCTGATCGAGGAGTCGGGCCGGTCGCAGTTCGGCGCGGCCCTGTTTAAGACGACCGAGCTGTTCGAGCGGCTCTTCGGGCTCAGCGGCCTCGACCAGCTGCCCGAGCCGTCGAAGTTCGATCCCAGCCCCGAGGATGAGCGGGAGCTGCGGGAGAGGCTCTTGAAGGCGGGGGAACAGCGCAGCGAGTGACGGAGAAGGTCGTCCCGGCAGGGGTTCCACTTAACTTTTTCCGAAGACCCTTCGTGGCCGTCCGAGGCCGTGACCGCGGAAAAAGTACAAGACGTTCCACCCCTACCGGGACGACCTTCTAGTGCGACTCGCCAAGTTCCTGGCGCATGGGGGCGTCGCCTCTCGGAGAAAAGCGGAGGGGATCATCGCGAAGGGATTGGTCACGGTCGGCGGCGAGGTCGTGACCGATCCCGCTCGCGATGTCGGCGAAGGCGATGACATCCGCGTCAACGGCGAACCGGTGGCCGCCGAGGCGCGCGAGGTCTGGGCCGTCAACAAGCCGCTCGGGGTGGTGTCGACGGCGCGCGAGCCGGGCGGGCGGAAGGCGGTGGTCGAGCTGGTGCGCTCGGAGGCGCGGCTGTACCCGGTGGGGCGGCTGGACGCCGACTCGACCGGGCTGCTGCTGCTGACCAACGACGGTGAGTTGGCGAACCGGCTCACCCACCCGCGGTACGAAGTGCCGAAGACCTACCTGGTTGAGCTGCGGAGGCCGCCCTCGGAGGCCGACCTGCGCCGCCTTGCGAGTGGCGTCGAGCTGGAGGACGGGCCGGCTCGGGCTGCCGAGGTGCGCCGCCTCGGCGAGTCCGAGGTCGAGATCGTGCTGCGCGAGGGGCGCAACCGTCAGGTGCGCCGCATGGCCGAGGCGGTCGGCAACGAGGTCGTCTCACTGCGTCGCGTCCGCTTCGGCCCGATCGAACTCGGCGCCCTCGCCGAGGGTGCTTCGCGACGCCTCTCCGACGAAGAGATCGCCGGCTTGCGGGAGCGCGCGGGACGTTGACGCACTTGACCACCCACTGTGGGTGGTCAACGGACTCCACGTCCTCTGAAAAGATGAGGCGATGAGCCAGGAGCGACTGTTCGCGGTGCGCGGCGCCGTGCAGGCCGTGGCCAACGAGCCGGCGGCGATCGCCGAGGCGACAGCCGAGCTGATGAGCGAGCTGCTCGAGCGCAACGCGCTCGAGCCCGAGGCCATGGTCAGCTGCCTCTTCACGACCACCGACGACCTCGACGCCGAGTTCCCGGCTGCGGCGGCGCGCGAAGTGGGGCTCGAGTCGGTACCGCTGCTCTGTTGCCGGGAGATTCCCGTGCCGGGAGCGATGCAGCGGGTGATCCGCGCCATGGTCCACTACTACGCCCCTGCCGATCACGCCCCATCGCACGTCTACCTGGGCCCGACCCAGGAGCTGCGCACCGACCTGCACGCCGCGCAGTAGCCCAGGCAGATCGCGAGGGCGCGGTCTCGTCGGCCACAATGGTGCCGTGACCGTCACCTTCGCCGAGAAGCTCGCCCGCATACCCGGCTACCAGGCCGGCGTCCCGACCGGCACCGCGCCGGAGGCGATCGCCGCGGCCGGCATCGCCCAGCTGGCCTCCAACGAGTCGCCCTTCCCGCCCCACCCGAAGGTGGTCGAGGCGATCGGCAGGGCGGCAAGCGCCATGAACCGCTACCCGGACCCGGCTGCGACGCTGCTGCGCCGCCGTATCGCCGAGCGCTATGAGGTCGAGCCGGGTCGGATCGCCGTCGGCAACGGCTCCTGCGAGATCCTGCTGGCCGCCGCCGAGGCGCTCTGCGAGCCGGGTGCGGAGATCGTCTACGCCTGGCCGTCCTTCTCGATGTATCCGTACCTGGCGGCGCTCTCCGGCGCTCGTGAGATCCGCGTGCCGCTCGCCGACGGCGACGTCCACGACCTCGACGCGATGGCGGCCGAGGTGACCGCGGCGACCCAGCTTGTCCTCGTCTGCAACCCGAACAACCCGACCGGCACCCACATTCCGGCCGGGCGGATCGCCGAGTTCTGCGCGAGCCTGCCGCCGCACGTCACGGTGATCCTCGACGAGGCATACGCGGAGTTCCAGCTCGACGACGACCCCGACGCCTCGCTCGACCTGCTCTCGGACTTCACAAACCTCGTCGTCCTGCGCACCTTCAGCAAGTGCTACGGGCTGGCCGGCCTGCGTGTCGGCTTCGCGATCGGCTCGGCCAAGTTCCGGGCCGCGGTGGACGCGGTCCGCCAGCCGTTCAGCGTCAACGCGATCGCCCAGGCGGCGGCCGCCGAGGCGATCCTCCACCAGGACGATGTCGCCCGCCGCGTCGAGCAGACCGTCGTCGAGCGGGTCCGGGTCGAGGAGGGCCTCCACGACCTCGGCCTCGCCACGGCCGAGACGCAGGCCAACTTCTCCTGGGTCGACCTTGGAGACGCTGGCGAGGCAGAGGTCGTCGGCGGCCTCGGTGAGCGCAAGATCGCCGTCCGCCCCGGCGCCGCCCTCGGCGGTCCGGGCCACATTCGGGTCAGCTACGGGACCGCAGCCGAGAACGACCGCTTTCTCGCGGCGTTGGGCGACCTGCTCGGCTGAACGCTTCGCCGGCCGTGCGCGGTCTAGGTGGAAAGTAAAGTCTCAGGAGGAGGAAGCGGCGGAGATGGCGATCGAAATGGACAAGACGCGGGAGCGGGTTCGCGATCAACGGATCGAGAGTGCGGTCGAGCTGGTCGCGCCCGCGGCCCTCTTCGAGGACCTACCGCTCGGCGAGGAGCGGGAAGCGGCGGTTGTGAGGGGGCGTGGCGAGGTCGCCGAGATCCTCGACCGCTCAGGCGATCGGCTGCTCGTGGTGGTCGGGCCGTGCAGCGTCCACGACTCCGACGCTGCGCTGGAGTACGCGGGTCGGCTCGCCCAGACGGCGGACGGTCTGCGCGACGACCTGCTCGTCGCGATGCGCGTCTACTTCGAGAAGCCGCGGACGACGACCGGCTGGAAGGGGCTGATCAACGACCCCTACCTCGACGGCTCCTTCGACGTCAACGCCGGGCTGCGCAAGGCCCGGACGCTGCTGCTCCAGGTACTCGACCTCGGCCTCGCGGTTGGGACCGAGTTCCTCGACCCGATCACGCCGCAGTACATCTCCGACACCGTGGCCTGGGGGGCGATCGGCGCCCGCACCACCGAGAGCCAGATCCACCGCCAGCTCGGCTCGGGCCTCTCGATGCCGATCGGCTTCAAGAACCGCACCGACGGCAACGTCCAGGTCGCCGTCGACGCGGTCCGCGCCTCGTCGGTCTCCCACGCCTTTGCCGGCATCGACGACGCCGGCCGCCCGGCGATCCTCCACACGGCCGGCAACCCCGACGGGCACGTCATCCTGCGTGGCGGTCACGGCGCACCCAACTGCGACCACAAAGGGGTCGCCGCGGCGCTCGAGCTGCTCAGCAAGGCGGGGCTCGCCGAGCGGCTCGTCATCGACGCCTCTCACGACAACAGCGAAAAGGATCCCGAGAAGCAGATCGAGGCGGCCGGCCTGATCGGCGACCAAGTCGCCGAGGGCAACCCCGCGATCGTCGGCGTGATGCTCGAGTCCTTCCTAACCGAGGGTCGGCAGGACCTCGGCGACGGCTCCGACCTCACCTACGGGCAGTCGATAACCGATGCGTGCATTGCCTGGGACGACACGGTCGGCGTGCTGGAGCGTCTCGCCGCGGCGGTCCGAACCCGGCGCCCATGAAGCGCGAAACTGCCTCATGAAGGCGGCGATCCTCGGCGTCGGGCTGATCGGCGGCTCGATCGGTCTCGCCGCCAGGCAGAAGCTCGAGTGCGAGGTGGTCGGCTGGGGGCCGAACCGGCCGACCCTGGAGCGGGCGCTCGAGCTGGGCGCGGTCGACCGCGCCGTTGACTCGGTCGAGGCGGCCTGCGCCGAGGCGGAGGTCGTCTTCTGCGCCGCCCCCGTCTCCGTGTTGCCCGAACTCGTCCGCGCCGCCCTGGCGGCCAGCGGTCCTGAGACCGTGGTCACCGACGCCGGCTCGACCAAGCGTGCGCTGGTCGCCGCATTCAGCGCAGACGAGCGCTTCATCGGCGGCCATCCGCTCGCCGGCGCCGAGACGGCCGGCGTCGCCAACGCACGCGCCGATCTCTTCGAGGGGGCGCGCTGGTACCTGACCCCAACAGAGACCTCCAGCGGCATCCTCTACGACCGTCTGCAGCGGACCGTCGCCGGGCTCGGCGCCCGTCCGCAGGCGATCGATCCCGAGGCCCACGACCGCCTGATGGCCACGGTCAGCCACCTGCCGCACGTCGTCGCCGACGTGCTTGCCGCGCAGGCCGCGGCAGAGCTGGTCAGGGACTCCCAGCGGATGCCGGAAGCCGGCCCCAGCTTTCGCGACGCGACCCGGGTGGCCGGCTCGAACCCGGCCATCTGGAGCGACATCTTCCTCGCCAACCGCGAGGCGGTGGTGGCGGCGATCGACGACACGGTCGCGCGGCTCGGCGAGGCGCGCGAGCTGATCGCAGCCGGAGACCGCGACGCGATCGCCGCCTGGCACGCGGCGGCCGCCGCCGATCGCGACCGGCTGCTCGAGACCGAGCGGGGCGCCGGTCCGCTGCGCGAGGTCCGCACCGTCGTCCCCAACCGGCCGGGGATCGTCGCCGAGCTCGCCCTCGCCCTCGGCGAGGCCGGAGTCAACATCGAGGACATGGCGCTCCATCCGGCCACCGACATGCGCTCGGGAGCGGTCTCGGTGTGGGTCGCGGGGGACGAGCAGGCCGAGCGAGCCGCGGCGCTGGTCGGCGAGCTCGGCCACGTGGCGACCGCCGTCGACGGGCACGAGTAGCGATGGCGAGTCGCCGCTTCGAGCCGGTCGGGCCGCTGCGCGGCTCGCTGCGCCCGCCGCCCGACAAGTCGGTCTCCCACCGCGCCGCGTTGATCGCCGCGATGGCCGACGGCGAGACGACGATCGAGGGCTATCTCGACTCGGCCGACACGCGCTCGACCTTGGGGGCCATCGAAGCGCTCGGCGCCGCGGTGGAGCGATCGGACGGCGGCGATCTGCTCGTACACGGCGTGGGGCTCCGCGGTGCCACCGAGGCGGCCGTCGACGTCGGCAACGCGGGAACGCTGTTGCGGCTGCTGCCCGGCTGGCTGGCCGGTCAGGAGACGGGAAGCTGGACCCTCGACGGCGACGACTCGATCCGGCGTCGCCCAGTCGATCGGGTCGCAGAGCCGCTGCGCCTGATGGGCGCCCAGCTGAGCTGCCGCGAGGAGCGCCTGCCGCCGCTGCGGATCGAGGCGGCGCCCCTGAGCGGCATCTCCTACGAGCTTCCCGTGGCGAGTGCCCAGGTCAAGTCGTGCCTGCTCTTCGCGGGCCTCCTCGCCGAGGGAGAGACCAAGGTCATCGAGTCGCTGCCGAGCCGCGACCACACCGAGAGGATGCTGACTGCGGCCGGCGCCGAGGTCCGGCGCTCCGACGGCGCGGTCTCGGTGCGACCCGCCTCCCGACTAGAGCCCGGCTCGATCGCCGTCCCGGCTGACTTCTCCTCCGCCGCCTTCTTCGTCGTCGCGGCGCTGCTCGTGCCCGGCAGCGAGGTCGTGCTCGAGGGGGTGGGGCTGAACCCGACCCGCACCGGCCTGCTCGCGATCCTCGAGCGCATGGGCGCCGAGATCGAAATCGAGGGAGAGGGAGAGCGGGGGGGCGAGCCGAGCGGCCGCGTTCGCGTGCGCCCGGTGGCGCTGCGTGGCGCCGAGGTCGGCGGCGCCGACGTCCCGCTGGCGATCGACGAGCTGCCGCTGGTGGCGCTCGCCGCCTGCTTCGCCGAGGGCGAGACGACGATCCGCGACGCCGCCGAGCTGCGCCGCAAGGAGAGCGACCGGATCGCGACCGTGAGCGAAGCGCTGCGGGCTCTCGGCGCCGAGGTCGAGACGAGCGAGGACGGGATGCGGATCACCGGGACCGGCGGCCTGCGCGGCGGCGCCGTCGACGCCCACGGCGACCACCGGATCGCGATGCTCGGCGCGATCGCCGGTCTCGCCTCGCAAGAGGGGGTCGAGGTCCGCGGCATCGAGGCGGCCGCGGTCAGCTATCCGGGCTTCGAGCGGGACCTCGCCTCGCTCTCGGGCCGCTGACCCACATACGCTGCCGCGCATGGTCATTGCCCTCGACGGTCCTGCCGGGGCCGGCAAGTCGACCGTGGCGCGCGCCCTCGCGGCGGCGCTCGGCTTCACCTACCTCGACTCTGGGGCGATGTACCGGTGCGTGGCCCTCGCGGCGCTGGAGCGAGGCGTGGATCTCGACGACGGCGAGCGCCTCGGCGAGCTTGCCCGCTCGCTGCGGATCGCGCTCGACGACAGGCGCGTCGCGCTCGACGGGCGCGACGTCAGCGCCGCGATCCGCGAGCCGGTGGTGACCGAGGCCTCCTCGCGGGTCTCCGTCCACGCCGGCGTCCGCGAGGCGATGGTGGCGCGGCAGCGGGAGATGATTGCCGCCGGCTGCTACGTCGCCGAGGGGCGCGACATCGGCACCGTGGTCAGCCCCGACTCGCCGCTGAAGGTCTTCCTCACCGCCTCCGACGAGGAGCGGGCGCGCCGCCGCGCCGCGGAGACGGGCGAGGACGCCGGGGCTGTGCTGGCCGCGCAGCGCGAGCGCGACCGCCGCGACGAGACCCGCGAGCTGAGCGCGCTGCACCCCGCCGAGGATGCGGTCGAGATCGATACGACCGGGCTGGCGCTGGCCGAAGTGGTCGAGCGGGTTGTCGCCCTGGCCCGCGAGAGGGGCCTGGCGTGAGCCGGCTTCCCACCGTCGCCGTCGTCGGCTTCCCGAACGTCGGCAAGAGCACTCTCGTCAACCGGCTGGCCGGCGGCCGCGAGGCCGTCACCCACGCGGAGCCCGGCGTCACCCGTGATCGCAAGAGGGTGCGCTGCGAGTGGAACGGGGTCGCCTTCGAGCTGCTCGACACCGGCGGCATCGACCTCGCCGATCCGGGCGAGCTGGCCGAGGACGTGCAGCGGCAGGCGCGGACCGGGATCGCCGAGGCGCAGGTCGTCCTGCTGGTCGTCGACGGTCGCGCCGGAGTGCGGGCCGGCGACACCGAGCTGGCCCGGACCCTGCGCGGCGCCGACGTGCCGGTCCTGGTCGTCGTCAACAAAGCCGACCGGCCGGGCGACGAGGTGCTCGCGGCCGAGTTCTACGGGCTCGGCCTCGGCGAGCCGCTCGCGGTCTCTGCGACCCACGGTCTCGGCAGCGGCGACCTGCTCGACCGGGTGGTCGAGCGCCTCGGCGAGCAGCCGCCTCCGCCGCAGGACGACGACGCGGTGCGAGTCGCGGTAATCGGGCGCCCCAACGTCGGCAAGTCCTCGCTCGTCAACGCCCTGCTCGGTTCCGAGCGGGTGATCGTCTCCGACCGCGCTGGCACGACCCGGGACGCGATCGACACCGAGGTCGAGGTCGACGGCCGCACCGTGATTCTCGTCGACACGGCCGGCCTGCGGCGGCGCTCCAAGGTTGCCGGCACGGTCGACCACTACGCCCAGCTGCGCTCCGAGCTCGCGGTCGAGCGCGCCGACGTGGCGATCGTCGTCTGCGACGCCTCGGAGGGCATCACCTCCGAGGACCTGCGCGTCTCCGAGCTGGCGATGCGCGCCGGGTGCGCGACGCTGCTGGCGCTCAACAAGTGGGACGTGGGGGAGACCGACGTCGACGATGCCCGGGCCCGCGCCGAGCGCAAGCTGCGGCTGAGGCCCGCCGTGATCACCTGCTCGGCCCTGCGCGGCCGCAACGTCCCAAAGCTGCTGCCCAAGGCGCTCGAGCTGGCCGACCGCGCCGCCGAGCGGATCCCGACCCCGGAGCTGAACCGCTTCGTCGGTGACGTCGTCGCCAAGACCCCGCCGCCCAGCCGGCGCGGGCGGCGGTTGCGCCTCTACTACGCCGCCCAGATCGGCGAGCGGCCGCCCCGCTTCGCGATCCAGGTCAACGACAGGCGCCTGATCGTCCGCGACTGGGCCTATCACCTCGAGAACCGCCTGCGCGAGAGCTATGAGCTGGAGGGGGTGCCCGTCGTCATCGACTTCATCCCGCGGCGACGGGCGTGACGCTGCGCATCTCTGCGTCCTCGGTCGCTCGCGTGCGGAGCACGCCACGCTCCCTGCGTCCTTGACCTGCTTGGTCAGGCCCGTCCCCGGTACGCTTCGGACAATGTCGACCAGTCAGCCACTGGGGGAGGGGGAGTACCTCTTCACGTCGGAGTCGGTGACCGAGGGTCACCCCGACAAGATCTGCGACCAGATCTCCGACGCCGTTCTCGATGCGGTGATGGCCGAGGACCCCGAGGGCCGCGTCGCCTGCGAGAGCCTCGTCAACACCGGCATGGCGGTCGTCTCGGGGGAGATCTCGACCGACGTCCACCTCAACGTGCCGGAGATCGTCCGCGAGACGGTGCGCGAAATCGGCTACGACCACGGCGACTACGGCTACCACTGCGACCACATCTCGGTGATCGTCTCGCTCGACGAGCAGTCGCCCGACATCGCCCAGGGCGTCGACCAGGCGCTGGAGACCCGGGTGGACCCCGCCGACGACGACGAGCTCGACGTCGCCGGCGCGGGCGACCAGGGGATGATGTTCGGCTACGCGACCGACGAGACCGAGGCGCTGATGCCGATGCCGGTCCACATCGCCCACCGGCTCGCTGAACGGCTGGCGGCGGTGCGCAAGGACCGCACCCTCGCCTACCTCGGGCCCGACGGCAAGACCCAGGTCTCGGTTCGCTACGCCGACGGCCGGCCGGTCAAGGTCGAAAAGCTGCTGATCTCAACTCAGCACGGCGCCGAGATCGACTCGCAGGAGCGGGTCAAGGGCGACCTCTGGGAGAGCGTGGTCCTACCGGTCCTCTCCGCCGAGGTGCCCGGGATGTACGAGGAGGGCGCGCTGCGCGACGACTTCCTCGTCAACCCGACCGGCAAGTTCGTGATCGGCGGACCGGTCGGCGACGCCGGCCTCACGGGCCGCAAGATCATCGTCGACACCTACGGTGGCATGGCGCGCCACGGCGGCGGCGCCTTCTCGGGCAAGGACCCCTCAAAGGTCGACCGCTCGGCGGCCTACGCCGCCAGGCACGTCGCCAAGAACGTGGTCGCGGCAGGGCTGGCCCAGCGCTGCGAGGTCCAGGTCGCCTACGCGATCGGCGTCGCCCACCCGGTCTCGCTGATGGTCGAGACCTTCGGCACGGGCAAGCTGCCCGACCGGGAGATCGCCCGCCTGGTCGAAACGGAGTTCGACCTGCGCCCGGGGGCCTTCCGCAAGTACCTCGACCTGCATCGCCCCGTCTTCAAGAAGACCGCCGCCTACGGCCACTTCGGCCGCGACGACTCCGATTTCACCTGGGAGCGCACCGACCGCGCCGATTCACTGCGGTCTGCGGCTGGGCTCGCCGAGGCCGTGGGCGCCGGCTGAGGCCGCTCCCGTCGCCTCGTCGACCGCGTGAACGACCTCCTTGGGGTCGGCGACCCCGCTGAAGACGAAGTCGTGGTCGTCGGTCGCCGCGGTGTCGAAGTCGACGTCGCCGATCTGCATCAGCCGCTGGTAGACCGACTGGCGGTAGTTGACGTTCTGGACCCGCTCCAGCCGCGTCTCCTGCACCTCGCGGGAGACGATGCCGCGCTTGATGTTGAGGCGGCGGTTGGTGATCGTGTAGGTCGTCGCGACCCGTTTGACGAAGCCGACGAGGACGGTCAGGCCGATTGCCGCGAGGACGATCAAGAAGACGGTGCCGTCGTCGGCGCCGATGAGCGTCGCCAGCAGCCCGGCGACCGCCGCGATCGCGATTCCCTTCAGGTAGAAGCCGAGGATCGCCCGCCACGACGGGTGGCCCTGGAAGATCATCTGCTCGCCCGGACTGAGGTTGACCGCCATAGGTGGCGGAGGATAACCCGCCGTCCGTGGCCCTCCATACCGTCCGACAGATGTCGATTGCCAAGGTCGAGCCGTTGACCACGGCCCGCGCGTTGCGCGGGCCGTTCGACTACCGGCTCCCGCCCGAGATGGCCGACCTCGAGGTGGGCAGCGTAGTCCGCGTGCCCTTCGGCCACCGTCGCCGTACGCTGGGCGTCGTCGTCGAGCTGGCCGAGACCTCGGCCCTGCCGTCCGAGCGCCTCGCCGAGCCGCTCGAAGCGCTGGAGGCCGGCGTGCCGGCCGAGCTCGTGCGGCTCGCGCTGTGGGTGGCAGGCGAGTACTGCTCGACGCCGGCGCGCGGCCTGCAGCTGGTGCTGCCGCCGGGCACCGGCAGCGGCGGCCAGCGGGTTCGCAAGCGGACCGAGCTGCGTGCCGAGCTGACCGCCGCGGGCGAGGAGGCGCTTTCGGGAGGCGGCCGCCTCGGCGCCCGCCAGCGGGCGGTGCTGGAGGCGCTGCGAGCCGGCGAGATGTCGTCTGGTGAGCTGGCCGCGGCGGTCGGGGCGGACCGTCAGGTCCTGCGCCGGCTGGAGGCGCGTGGCCTGATCGAAACCCGCGACTCGCGGGTGCGGCGTCGGCCGGTCTCCGCGGCTGTGGGTGCCGCCGGCGGTCGTCCCGGACTGATCCCCGAGCAGGAGCGCGCGGTCACCGAGATCGTCGCCGCCCTCGACGGTGAGGCGAGCGCTGCCCGGGAGGTCCTTCTCCACGGTGTCACCGGCTCGGGCAAGACCGAGGTCTACCTCGCCGCCGTCGAGGCGGCGCTGGCTCGGGGAAGGGGGGCGATCGTCCTCGTTCCCGAGATCGGGCTGGCGCCGCAGGCCGTGGCGCGCTTCCGGGCCCGGCTCGGCGACAAGGTCGCCGTGCTGCACTCGGCGCTCTCGCCAGGCGAGCGCTACGACGAGTGGCTGCGGCTGCGCGAAGGGGAGGCGAGCGTCTGCGTCGGCCCGCGCTCCGCCGCCTTCGCGCCCGTCCGCGAGCTGGGCCTGATCGCCATCGACGAGGAGCACGACCCCTCCTATAAGCAGGAGGGCGACCCCTGCTACGACGCTCGCGCGGTGGCGCGTCGACGCGCCACCGAAGCCGGGGCCGTGCTCGTCGCCGGCACGGCGACCCCGCGTCCGGAGTCTTGGGTCGAGCTGCCGCGACTGGAGCTGCCACGTCGCGTCGACGGCCGCCGCATGCCGCCGGTCGAGGTGCTCGACATGCGCGAGGCCGATCCGCGCTCCGGCCCTCTGCATCCGGCGACCTGGGAGGCGCTCGAGGAGGTGCGTGGCGCCGGCGCCAAGGCGATCGTGATGGTCAACCGGCGCGGCTTCGCGCCGTGGTTGACCTGCCGCTCCTGCGGCCGGCACTGGGGCTGCCCCAACTGCGACGTCTCGCTGATCGTCCACCGCCACGCCGGCCGCCTCGTCTGCCACCACTGCGCCCACACGGAGCCGCTCCCCGGCGACTGCCCGGAGTGCCGTTCGACGACGCTCTCTCGCGCCGGGATCGGCAGCGAGCAGCTCGAGGCGCTGCTCGCAGAGCGCCTGGCGCCGATGCCGGTCTTCCGCCTCGACTCCGACGTGGCAACGGGCCGCGGCGCCCATGCCCGCATCCTCGCCGCCTTCGGCGAGGCCGAGAGCGGGGTCCTGGTCGGCACCCAGATGGTCGCCAAGGGCCACGACTTCCCGGAGGTGACCCTGAGCGCGATCATCGACGCCGACGCGACCCTGCGCTTCCCCGACTTTCGCGCCGCTGAGAGGACCTTCGCGATGGTCACCCAGCTGGCAGGGCGGAGCGGCCGGGGAGAGGCGGGGGGCAAGGTGATCGTGCAGACGCTGGCGCCGAGCGCGCCGAGCATCGTCTACGCCGCCGGCCACGACGCCGAGGGCTTCCTCACCGAGGAGGTGGGGCGGCGACGCGCTCTGCGCTACCCGCCCTTCTCCAGCCTGGCGCGCGTCGTCTTGCGGGCGGAGGACGAAGGGCGCCTCGATGCGGCCGCGAATCGGTTGGCCGCGGCCCTGCGCGAGGCGCTGCCGGACAGCACCGACCTGCTCGGGCCGGCGCCGATGTTCCGGGTGCGAAACCGCCATCGGCGCCGCCTGCTGATGAAGGCAAACGAGCGCGAGGCGACCGTCGCGGCCGTCCGCGAGGCGGTCGAGCGCCTCGCCGCCGACCGCGGTTTGCAAAAAGTCGCGATTTCCGTCGACGTAGATCCACAGTAGGAGGGGGTGGGGAGAGATTTCCCGGCGATGGCCTTAAGGGGGCATGGATCTGAGCGACGTCGGAAAGACCGCTGTCGTCGGTGGAGTTCTCGCGGAAACCGGCAAGCGGCTCGCCGCGAAACTCGGTTGGCGATGGAATACCGACGCCTGGCGCGAGGGAATGTTCGTGAGTGGGCTCGGCGCTCTCCTGTTCTGGGCTTTCCGCAAGCTGGTGGCGTAACATGAGCGCCATGTGGGAACGACGTTTGTTGTCTGCGCTGATCGTTGCTCCGCTGGCCTTGGTCATCGCGCTGTCCGAGGCAGAAGGCCTTGTGCTCTATGTGGTCCTTTCAATCGCTGGCCTCATCGCGCTGGTCGGTGGCACGCTCGGCGCCGAATGGCTACAGGCCCGACGCCACCGCACCCAGGGCTGAATCGGCTACCTTCACCGCCCTCGCGTCGCCGTCTGGCCTCCATACAATCGATTCGATGAGCGACGAGGGAGCGGTCAAGGCCGAAGGCGAGCGCGAGGCGCGCGAAGCAGAGCTGCTGGAGCGGCGCGAAGCGGCGCTGGCGCAGGTCGTCAAGTGGGGCGACCCCGTGCTGAAGAGCAAGGCATCTCCGGTTCGCGCGCTCGGGGCGCCGCTGCGCGAAGAGGTCGAGCGGATGAGCGCCATCATGCGCGACGGAATGGGCGTCGGTCTCGCCGCGACCCAGGTCGGCATCCTGCGCCGCCTGCTCGTCTTCCGAGCGGGCCCGGGGGAGCCGACCGCGCTGATCAACCCCGAGGTCGAGTGGCTCTCCGACGAGCTGGTCGTCGCCGAAGAGGGCTGCCTGAGCCTGCCGCGTGTGGCCCTCGACGTCGAGCGCCCGCTGCACGCCCGGGTCAGCGGCCTGGACCTCGATGGCGACGAAGTGACGCTCGAGGCGTCGGGGCTCGAGGCGAGGGTGCTCCAGCACGAGATCGACCACCTCGACGGGGTGTTGATCCTCGACCGCGCGCCGCGCGAGCAGCGCAAGGGTGCGCTGCGGGCGCTTCGCGAGGGCGGCAGCTACGCGCCGCCCGACGCCGCGGACGATGAGCAGATCGCGGCAGAGCACCGCGAGCCGCGCACCGCCGCGTGAGGACCGTCTACCTCGGCACCTCGGATTTCGCCGCGACGGTGCTGCGCCGGCTCGCCGGCTCGCCCCATCGCCCGGCGCTCGTCGTTACGCCACCCGACCGGCGCAAGGGGCGGGGCCGCAAGAGCGGCCCGCCGCCGGCGGCGGCGCTGGCCGGCGAGCTGGGGATCGAGCTGCTGCAGACCGAGGACGTCAACGGCGAGGCGTCGCTGGAGCGGATCCGGGCCGCCTCGCCCGAGGCGCTGGCGGTCTGCGCCTTCGGTCAGCTGATCCGCGAGCCGCTGCTCTCCGGGCTCCTGCTCAACGTCCATCCCTCGCTGCTGCCGCGCTGGCGCGGGGCGGCGCCGATCGAGCGGGCGATCATGGCTGGCGACGCGGTCACCGGCGTCAGCATCATGCGCCTCACGGCCGGTCTCGATTCGGGGCCCGTCGCTCTGCGGGAGGAGGTCCCGATTGGTCCCGACGACGACTTCGCAACCCTCGCGGGCCGCCTTGCCGCCCGCGGCGGCGAGTTGCTCGTCCAGGCCTTCGACCTGCAGGCGACCGGGGGGCTCGAGCTGCGCGAGCAGGACGAGGCGGACGTCACCTACGCGGAGAAGATCGATTCGGGTGAGCGTCGCCTCGACCCGAGCCGACCGGCGGACGAGCTGGCGCGGCGGGTGCGGGCGCTGACGCCGCACGTCGGCGCCTACCTGGCGCTGGACGGCGGCGAGCGCCTTGGCGTACGCCGCGCCCGACCGGTCGAGGCGGAGCTCGCCCCCGGCGAGGTAAGCGCCGTCGACGGCGAGCTGTTGCTCGGCTGCGGCGAGGGCGCGCTGCGGCTCGAGGTCGTGCAGCCGGCGGGCGGCAAGCCGATGCAGGCCGACGCCTACCTGCGCGGCCACCCGGTGCCGGTGCTGTGAGCGAGGTCTCGCCGACGCGGCGGCTCGCCTTCGAGGCGATCCGCGCGACCTTCGAGCGCGACGCCCACACCGAGCTCGCCTTCCGCGAGGGCGCCGAGGAGCTCGGCCTCAGCGGCCGCGACCGCGCCCAGGCGCAGCGCCTCGCCTACGGCGCCGTGCAGCGGCGCGGCACCGCCGACGCGGCGGTCGAACGGCTGGCCGAGCGTTCCATCCGCCTGCTCGACGCGCCCGTCCTCGCCGCCCTGCGGCTGGGCCTCTACGAGCTGCTCTTCGCCGACTCCACTCCCGACCACGCCGCGGTCGGCCAGGCGGTCGAGCTGACCAAGGCGGCCGGGGCCGCCCACGCTGCTGGCCTCGTCAACGCGGTGCTACGACGGGCGGCGCGCGAGCGCGGCGCCCTCACGGCCGCCCTGCTCGAGGACGACTCGACCCCCGAGGCGGCAGCGGTCACGCATTCGGCGCCGCTCTGGCTCGCGCGCCTCTGGTGGGAGCAGCTCGGCGCCGAGGCGGCCCGCTCGCTGCTCGCCGCGTGCAACGAACCAGCGGAGCTTGCTGCCACCGCCAACACGCTGCGCGGCGGCAGGGAGGGGGCCCTGGCAAAGCTCGCGGCCGCTGGCGTGGAGGCGGCGCCGGCGGACGGTCCCTGGCCCCTCGCCGCGCCCGAGCAGGTCGTCATCGCCGGCCGGGCCGGAGACGTGCTCGGCGAGCTGGTGGAGGCGGGGGAGCTGACCCCGCAGAGCCGCGGCTCTGCAGCGGTGGTCGAGGTGCTCGATCCGCAGCCCGGGGAGCACGTGCTCGACCTCTGCGCCGGTCCGGGCATCAAGACGGGCCAGATCGCCGCCCGCATGGAGGACCGCGGCGAGACGATCTCGGTCGAGGTCGATCCGGACCGCGCCGCCGAAGTCGCCGCACAGGCGCAGCGCCTGGGGCTGCGCAGCGTCTCGGTGGTCGAGGTCGACGCGGCGCAGGTGCCGATGGCACCCGGCTTCGACCGCGTCCTCGTCGATGCGCCCTGCTCGGCGCTCGGCACCCTCGCCTCGCGCCCCGACGCGCGCTGGCGCAAATCCCCGCGCTCGATAGAGCGCCTCGCGGAGCTGCAGGGAGGCGTCCTGCGCCAGGCGGTTGCGGCGCTGCGACCCGGCGGCGTCCTCGTCTACTCCGTCTGCACGATCTCGCGGCGCGAGGGGGAGGACCAGGTGGCGGCCCTGCTCGACGCGTCGGCCCGCGGCGAGCTGCCGCCGCTCTCGGTCGACGATCTCGGCAGCCGCTCGCCGCGGCTCGCCTCGCCGCACGATTCGCGCTTGCTGCAGCTGCGCCCGGATCGCGACGGTACCACCGGCTTCCTCATCTGCCGGTTGAGGCGCGATGATGCCTGAGTCGATGCGCGTCGCGGGGGACAGTTGCCGATGCTGAACCGGGCGAGATGCCCCGGCTGCGAGGAGCCGTGGCTGCGGCCGAGTCAGCTTCCCGGCCGCTTCCGCTGCGTGTACTGTCTGCGCCGCTTCGAGCTGGTCTCGCAGTGCCCCAACTGCGGCGAACACCAGACGATTGCTCGGATGAGCACCAGCGAGGACATGGACTGTCAGATCTGCGGCGACTCGATGCTCAAAGCCATATGAGCCGAGGACCTGACATGGGAGCGTTTGGTGTCTGAGCGACTGCGAGAGCTGCTGCGTGAGCCGCGCGTCGCGCCCTCGATCCTCTCCGCCAGCTTCGCGCGGCTCGGCTCCCAGGTCGAGGAGGTGATGGCGGCCGGCGCCAGGGTGATCCACGTCGACGTGATGGACGGGCACTTCGTCCCGCCGATCACGATCGGGCCGCTTGTCGCCGGCTCGATAGCGGAGCAGGTCCACGAGGCCGGCGGCGCTCTCGACGTGCACCTGATGATCGAGGCGCCGGAGCGCCACATCGAGGCCTTCGCGGCGGCCGGTGCCGACTCGATCACCTTCCACGTCGAGGCGACCGCGCACGCCAACCGCACCCTGGCGGCGATCCGCGAGCTCGGCTGCCTCGCCGGGATCGCGCTCAACCCCGGCACGCCGGCCGAGTCGGTCGCCGAGCTGCGTGGTCTCGCCGACATCGTCCTCTGCATGACGGTCAACCCCGGCTGGGGCGGTCAGGCCTTCATCGAGTCCTCACCCGACAAGCTCTCGCGCCTCGCGCCGCTGGCGGATGAGGCGACGGTCGAGGTCGACGGAGGCATCGACGCCTCTACCGCTGGGTTGGTTGCTGACGCAGGGGCATCGTTGTTCGTTGCCGGGTCTGCTGTATTCGGCGCGGCCGACCCTGCCGCTGCTTACACCGAGATCGCCGCCGCCGCGGGCGCTTCATAGGCCTATCCCGGCAGGGGTGAAGCGTCTTGTACTTTTTTTTGCGCGACGGTCCGCGGACGCCCGGCGACTGTCTTCAAAAAAAGTTAAGCGGAATCCCTGCCGGGATAGGCCCTCGCCTCACCCCCGCGCGATCAGCGCGCCGATGATCTCCTGCCACCAGGCTCGCTCGGTGGGCTCGTCGGCCCCGACGCGTTCGGCGCGGCGCTCGCACCATCGCGCCAATGCCTGGCGACCCCCCACCGCCACGATGGTCGCGGTCGTCACCGCGTAACGGCCGTCGGCGAGGGCGACCAAGGCGCTGGCCCGGTCGCGGCGGCTGCGCACGATTGCGTGGACCGCGATCCCGTCGACCTCCTGCGGAGAGGACGGGTCGTCGGCGAGGCTGGCAGGTCCGACCGAGAAGACCTGCGAGGCGCCGCGCCGCGGCAGGCGCGGCTGCGGCGGCGTCCCGATCGGGCCCTCGCGCCAGCGCTTGGTCATCGCCTCGACCTCCTCGCGCAGCTCGCCGCGGACGAGGATGTGCAGCTCGTCCCCCTCGCGCAGCTGCGTCGAGCCGCGCGGCGGGATCGCGCTGCCGTCGCGCACGACCACGTTGACGAGCGCCTCGCGCGGCAATCCGAGCTCACGGATGTAGCGCCCGGCCGCAGCGGCGCCCGGCGGCAGCCGGTAGGCGACGACGTCGCCGCCCATGCGGCGAATCCGGCCCGACTCCAGCAGCCTCCGCGGCAGCGCCGGCTCGTCGGTGGTGAGGCCGAGGCGCCGCGCCAGCGGCTCGAAGCTGGCCCCCTGGACCAGCGTTGAAGTGACCACCACGAAGAAGACGATCGAGAAGAGCTGGCCCCCTGCGTCGACGCCCGCGACGACCGGGAAGGTCGCCAGCCAGATCGGCGTCGCCCCGCGCAGGCCGGCCCACCCCAGCATCGCCCGCTCGCGCCACCCGAGCGGCGAGAGCAGGGTCGCGGCGAAGGCGGCCAGCGGCCGGGCAAGCAGGATCAGGACCGCCGAGAGCGCCAGTCCCTCCAGCGCGACCTCGTCGAGGGCGCTCGGGAAGACGAGCAGACCAAGCAGGACGAAGAGACCTATCTGGGACACCCAGCCGACGCCCTCGTGGAAGGCGACGATCGTGCGCCGCGCCGGCACGCGGCTGGAGCCGAGCGCCAACCCGGTCAGGTAGACGGCGAGGAATCCGGAGCCGTGCGCGATCTCGGCGACGCCGAAGGCCAGGCCGGCGATCGCGATCGTCGCCACCGGATAGATGCCGTCGGTGGGCAGTCGCACCCGCGCCAGGGCGATCGTCGACAGCCGGCCAAGCGCCAGGCCGATTGCGGCGCCGATCGCCAGTTTCAGCACCAACAGCAAGGCCATGTCGGCCAGCCCGTAGCCGGGCTCCTGGATCCATTCGATGAAGCCGATCACGAGCAGCAGGGCGACCGGGTCGTTCATCCCCGACTCGCCCTCCAGCGTGCGGGCGAGACGTTTCTCGAGCGTCGAGCGGCGCAGGACGGCGAAGATCGCCGCCGAGTCGGTGGCGGCAACCGCCGCGCCGACCAGCATCCCTTCCAGCGTGTCGAGCTCGAAGATCTCGGTCGCGGCGACGCCGGCGACCACCGCCGTGACGATCGTGCCCAGGGTCGCCAGCGAGGCAGCCGTGCCGAGGACCGGTCGGATCTCTGACCAGCCCGCCGTCAGCCCGCCCTCGAAGAGGATGAGGACGAGGGCGATCGTGCCGAGCGTCCGCGCCAGCTCGGCGTCGTCGAACTCGATGCCGCCGATCCCCTCCGAGCCGACGAGCATGCCGAGGCCGAGGAAGAGGAGCAGCCCGGGGATCCGCACCCGGTCGGCGAGCAGGGCGCCGACGATCCCAGCGGCGAGCAGGGCGCCGGCGATGAGGATCAGCTCGGCGTCGTGTCCGCCCACCGTCGGTCCCCTACGAGGCCTCGTCCGCTGCCGCGAGCCGGGCCTCGAGCGCCTCGCCGGAACCGGCGAGCGGCACGTCCTCGGCCCGCTCGTGCGGGCGACGGTAGATCGTGAAGAGGAGCGCCAGCAGCAGGCCGGCGGTCAGCGCGAAGCCAACCTCGACCCGGCGGAACTCATCGTCGAGCGGCACCAGGAAGCACCAGGCGACGAAGACCGCCGCGCAGCCGATCCAGCGCGCCGCCGCGCGCCGCACCTGCCCCTGCGCGACACAGGCCTGGTTGATCGTCACCGACGACAGGTAAAGGCCCATCCCGGCGGTGACGAGCAGCAGCCCGGCGCGGTCGTACTCGAACTTCTCGCTGAAGGCGAGCTGCATCAGCTGCGGCCCGGCGGCGAGGACGCAGAGAGCGACGACCGCCGTGAAGGCGGCGATCGCGCCGAGCACCATCAGGACCGAGCGGTGGAACTCGCGCCCGCTGTCGGCCTCGTCGCTGCTGTGCAGAGCGGTGAGGTGGGGGAGGATGCTGGTCGAGACCGCCTGGAAGAGCTGCAGCGGGGCACGGGCGATCATCAGTACGTTGAAGATGAAGCCAGCGGCGGCGGCGCCCTCGAGCCCGAGCACGATCAGCGGCCCGGCGTTGAGGAAGATCTGCTCGCTGAGCATGATCAGCAGCACCGCGGCGGCGAAACCGGTGCCGTGCTTCATGGAGAAGTCGTCAGCCGCGTGGCGCGCGGGTCCTGTCGCCGCAGGGGACCCACCGCGGCTTCTCGCCTGAAGTGCGAACGCTGCCGGCACTACCAACAAGCTCAGTGATGGCGCTGCGAGGATTCCTATGGCCACCACCGACTGACCGCTCGCAAGTCCCACCGCCACCAAAACCGCGAACAGCGTCCGGAAGATCGACTCCGAGAGGATCATCGTCGCGAAGAGGCCGAAGCGCTTGTGCCCGGCCAGGTAGCCGCGCGCGAAGTAGCTGGCGGCGTAGAAGAGGACGGCGCCGAGGAAGACCCAGTAGAGCGTCGCGTTGCCGTCGAGCAGCCCGTCCTCGATCGGCCCGCGCAGGGCCAGCGTGACGACCGCGAACGCGGCGGCCAGTCCGAGTTGGATCCTGGTCGCCACCAGAATCGGCTGGCGCGTCGACTCGCCGCGGGCAAGACGTTCGGAGATGTGGCGCGAGAGCAGCTGGTCGACCGGCCGGTAGAGCGTCGAGACGGTGATGAAAACGGCAGACCAGACGACGGTTATCTCGCCGTAGTCGGGCTTGGAGAGGACGTGCGAGGCGATGAAGAAGTAGACGTAGGTGATGACGCCGGTCAGGCCGACGCCGATCGCGAGGAAGCTCGCGGTCTTGCCGTAGTCGGCGGTTGCCGAGCTCTCCGCCGGCGTCCGTCGAGCGCCCGGCAGCCTCTCTCGCAACCCCATCAGTGGACTCGGTCGGGGGGCTCGTACTGCGAGGGCTCGACGTCTAGCTCCAGCTCGATCCGCCGCACCCGCTCGAATACCCGCTGGGTCATTACCCGCTGGCCGGCGAGCAGGTCGCCGATCACGCCCAGCGCGAAGAGCTGCAGGGCCGCGATGAACAGCACGGCGCCGAGGATCAGCGACTGGACGTGGCCGTCGCTGTCGCCGTTGAGGATCCAGTCGAGCAGGAAGGGCATCCAGGCGCCAAGGGCGAGGATGGCGACGATCAACCCGGCCGAGGAGAAGACGCGCAGCGGCTCGTAGCGCGCGTAGATCCTCAGGATCGAGATCGCGTTGCGGCGCACGTAGGCGCCGGTCGAGCGGAAGAGGCGCGAGTCCCGCGTCTGCGGGTTGACACCGATTTCGGCCTGGCCGACCGCGATCCGCATCTTGCCCGCCTGGATCAGGCTCTCGAGCGTGTAGGTGAAGTTGTCGACGACCAGCAGCCCCAGCGCGGCCTCGCGGTTGTAGGCGCGGAAGCCTGAGGTCGCGTCGGCGATCTCGGTTCCCGAGAGCTTGCGCACCACCCAGCTGCCCACTCGCTGCAGCGCCTTCTTGGAGCGGGAGAAGTGGTCGATGCCGTCGATGCGGCGGTCGCCGACGACGAGGTCGGCTTCGCCGGCGAGGATCGGGGCGACCAGCTTCGGCACATCGGAGCCCCGGTACTGGTTATCGGCGTCGGTGTTGACGACGACGTCGGCGCCCAGCTTCAGGCAGGCGTCGAGGCCGGCCTGGAACGCCGCCGCCAGCCCCCGGTTGTTGTTGAGGCGGACGATGTGGTCGACGCCGATCTCCCGCGCCACCTCGACCGTGCGGTCGGTCGAGCCGTCGTCGATCACCAGCAGCTCGACCTCGTCGATCCCCTCGATCTCCCTCGGCAGGTCCCCGACCGTGGCCGGGAGGGTGGCCTCCTCGTCGAGGCTGGGGATCTGGATGATCAGCTTCATGGCTCCGCGGGCGCTCAGGGTATCCGTGGTCGCGGCGCGCCGGGGCTACCAAAGGCTGCGCCCTGCGTCTTCGACCTGTTCGGCCACGCACGCCCGCAGTCACACGTGGCCGTGGAAACAACCATCTAGACTTGTACTGATTGACCAGTCAATCAGCCCGAT
>DASUOH010000040.1:0-65322 GCA_036276735.1 Solirubrobacterales bacterium
GCACCCTTCGCGGCCTGCGGGCCCGCATCGCCAGCCGCCTCCTGGCGCTCGCTGCGGCAATCTCACTCAACCACCAGCTCGGGCGCCCTTCGCGAACGCTGGTCGACTACGTGGCCTGAGCCGTGGAACTACTCATCTAGACGAATCGCCGAATCGATTTTGGGTTCTTTCGCGCCGGCACTTGATGCCGAGCCCTGCGGGCCGATGGACGTAGCGGTGAGATTCCTCGGAGACAGCCTGCCGGAGCGGCTGCGCAGCACAACGCTGGGCTTGATCGGCGTCGTCGCCGCTGCCTGCCTGGCCCTGGTGGGCTTGACGCTCCAGGACCGTTTGCCGCTCGCCTCGAGCGGGCCGATTCACGGGCCAGTCGAATCGGAGGTCGGGCCCGCGCGGGCGCTCACCGAGCCGCGCCCCGAGCGGCGAGATGCTAACCCCCGCGGTTCGGCGACCTCGGTCCCGGTGCAGCCCGTCCGTGCCTCCCGGCCCGACGACGATCCGACGCCGGTCGCGACGTCGCCTGCCACCGAGCCGGTTGCCCGCCCGCCGGTCGACTCCAACCCGGGCGATGGGAACAGCCAACGGCAGCGGCCGCCGAGCGCACCGCCGGTCAGGTCGAACCCGGCTCCGGCGTCGACGCCGGAGCCGCCACCCGTCGAGGAACTGGTTGCTATGCCCTCGCGCGAGTTGCCCGAGCCGGCGCCGGAAGAACCAGCCGAAGAGCCGGCCGCGGTTCCCGGCAACGGCCACGCTTACGGCAAGGGCAGCGGCGGCGGGCCGGACGGAACCGGGCCGCCCGGGCTCGCGAAGAAGTAGCCCGGTCCCTCTCTAGACTCAGGGTGATGGCCGAGGAGATGCGCCCGCTCTACTTGATCGCTGGCGGCGACGAGGCGAAGATCGACGCGACGCGCGGCAGGCTCCGGGCTCGCGCTGAGCGCGAGGGCGGAGCCGCTGCGCTCGAGGTGTTCGAGCCAAGCGAGGGGCGCGGCGCGCCCGACCACGAGGCCCTGCTGGCAGCGATCCCGGCGATGTCGCTGACCGAGTCGCGCCGCTACCTGCTGGCCGACGGGGTGGAGCGCTGGCGCGACAAACAGGCGGTGGCGGTGGCGGAGGCGGTCGGCGGCCTGCCGCCCGATCTGACGGTCGTGCTGATCGCCCGCGGCAAAGCCCCGCCGAAGCTGCTGAAGGCGGTGAAAGCAGCCGGCGGCGATGTGCACGAGTTCCAAACCCCGAAGCCACGTGAGATGCCGCGGACGCTGGTCGCCGACGCGGCGCGGCTGGGCTTCGACCTGGACCAACCGGCGGCGCGTCTGCTGGTCGACCGCATGGGCGCCAACCCACGCCGTCTCCAGAACGAGCTAGAGCGCCTGGCGCTCTGGGCGGGGGCGGGGGGCCGTGTCACGGTCGACGACCTGGGGGCGATGATCGCCGATACCTCCGAGGCAGCCGTTTGGGCGCTCTCCGATGCGCTGCTCGAACGCGACGCCGCCAAGGCGCTGCGGATCGGCGAGCGCCTCATCGCGCAAGGCGAAAACGTCACTGGCTTGATCTACGGGCTGGCATCGCGGCTCCGCAAGGCATGCGCCGCGGCGTCGAAGCTGGAGGCCGGCGTCTCCGCGAACCAGGTCGAAGCCGGCCTTGGGATGCATCCTTACGCGGCGAAGCAGCTCGTCGCTCGTCTCCGCCACACCAGTGGCGAGGATCTCCGCGAGGCGACGGGTACGCTGGCCGACCTCGAGGTCTGGTGCCGAGGAGGAGCCGACTACGGCGACGAGCTGGCGCTGACGCTGGCGCTTAAAAAAATGGCCATCGCGGCGGCGTAGGCGAGCGAAAACCAAGCGATGCCAGGAGGAGCGAGGGAGCGTGCTGCTGCACGTGACCGAGGGACTACGCCGCAGCGCGCCGGTTTGCAGCCGGCTACGGCGCCGCGATGCGGGCGGCGCGGGACTTCTTGCGAGCGCCGGTGTTCTTGTGCATCGCGCCCTTCTGCACGGCCTTGTCGATCCGGGAGACGAGCGCCCTGTGCTCGGCCTCTACCGCCGAAGCGTCGCCATCCTCGACGGCTTTCTGGAGCCGCCGGAAATAGGTCTTCACGGTGCTGGTCAGCAGGCGGTTCTCAGTCCGCTCGCGCTCGCTGCGCAGTATCCGCTTCTTTTGTGAGGCTATGTTGGCCATGAGTGCGGCGCCGGACTATACCGAGCTTGGGCGCCGCCCCGGCCGAATCGCGCGTTCGACCGCGTTCTTCTCGCTGGCCACGGCGGCTTCGCGGGTCGCCGGGCTGGGCCGCGAGATCGTCGCCGCCAGCTATTACGGGGTGAGCGGGCCGATGTCGGCGTTCACGATCGCCTTCCAGGTCCCCAACCTGGTCCGCGCCCTCTTCGCCGACGCGGCGCTCCAGCCCGCCTTCGTGCCGATCTTCACCGAGCAGCTGGAGAAGCGCAATTACCGCGAGGCGTTCCGGCTCGCCTCCAGCCTGCTGCTTCTCGTCACCCTGGCGCTGGGAGCGGTGACGGCGCTCTTCGTCCTCGCGGCGCCGCTCCTGGTGCCGTTATTCGCACCCGGCTTCGAGGGCGAGATCCTCGACCTGACTGTCGCCCTCTCGCGGCTTCTCTTCCCGATCCTGATCCTGCTCGGGGCGAGCGGCGTCGTCGTCGGCATCCTCAACAGCTACGACCGCTTCGGGGCTTTTGCGATCGCGCCGCTCTTCTGGAACCTGACGATCATCGCGGTGCTGGTCGTGGTGGCGCCGATGCTCGACGGCGACGACCGCATCTACGCCTACGCGTTCGGCATCCTCGCCGGCACGGTCGTCCAGTTCCTGATTACCGCCATCGACCTGCGCAACACGCCGTTCAAGCTCGATTGGAGCTTCGAATGGCGCAACCCCGACGTCCGGCGCGTCCTGCTCCTGATGTTGCCGGTGACGATCAGCCTCGGCCTGATCAATTTCAACCTGCTGATCAACAGCCTCTTCGGGAGCTTGGTCAGCGAGCAGGCGCCGGCGGCGATCGACAAGGCCTTTCGCATCTACCAGCTGCCGCAGGGGATCTTCTCGGTGGCGATCGCGACCGTGCTCTTCCCGACCCTTGCCCGCTTCGCCTCGCGCCGAGCCTATGACGACCTGCGGGCGACGATGGCCAACGGGATGCGCCAGATCCTCTTCGTCCTGGTGCCGGCCGCCGCCGCGGTGCTGGTCCTCTCCGAGCCGATGATCCGACTGGTCTACGAGCGCGGGGAGTTCACCCCCGGCCAGACCGACCTCGTCGCGACGGCTCTCTTCTGGTTCGCCTTCTCGCTTCCGACCAACGGCCTCTTCCTACTGCTGACCCGCACCTTCTTCAGCCTGCAGCGGCCCTGGGTGCCGACCACGATCGCCGCCGCGAACCTCGCGATCACCGCCCTCGCGGCCCTCGCTCTCTACGACCTCGGGGTCGGTGGGATAGTCGCCGCGACGGCGATCGCGACTGCGGCGACGGTCGCCGCACAGGCGGTAATCCTGCGCCGCCTCCTCGGCGGCCTCGAGCTGCCGCGCCTGCTCGACACCACCGTGCGCATAGCGCTGGCGTCGGCCGCGCTGGCCGGAGTCTCGTTCGGAATCTGGGACCTCCTCGACGAGGCGCTCGGCCGTGGCCTTGCCGGTCAGATCGCCTCGCTCGGCACGGCGCTCAGCGTCGGGGGCCTGGTCTACGTCCTGGCGGCGCGACTGCTGCGGATCGAAGAGCTCGACCAGGTGATGCGCGTCGTCCGCCGCCGCTGATGCTCGACCTGCCCCGCTATCTGCTAGGCGTCGCCGACCTACTCCTGCTGGTCGGCTTCGCCTGGGTGGGGGCTTCCTCGCTTCGCGCTCGCCTGCTTCCTCAGTTCGGAGGCGCTCCCGCTCACCTCGCGACCTCGGTCCTGGCGCTTGCTCTGCTTCTGCTGATTGCCGAGGCACTGGGCAGTTTCGGCTTGTTCGAACCCATCCCATACCTGCTCGTCGTCGCGATCGCCGGGCTCCTGTGCCGGATGCTGATCTCTCCCGCGGGTGGCGCCGTAGGGGGGACCGCCCCTGAGGAAGCTTTAGCTACCGGAGGGGGCGGGGGGTCCCCTGCGGCGACAGGACCCGCGGGCCGGAGCGGCCTGGTACCGAGTCTGGTCGCGCTGGCAATCGCAGCAGCGGCTCTAGTCAAGTTCGGGGTGGAGCTGAAGCCACACCTGAGCGCGGGGATGACCGGGTTCGACTCGACTTGGTACCACGGGCCGTTCGCGGCGGGGCTCATGCAAAGCGGGAGCACCTGGGAACTGCATTTCATCGCGCCGCAATTTCTTGCGTGGTTCTATCCGGCGAACTCGGAGGCCTTCCACGCGATCGGGATGCAGGCGTTCGATCGCGACATCCTCTCGCCGCTGCTGAACCTCGGCTGGTTCGTCGGCTGCCTGGTGGCCTGCTGGTGCATCGGACGGCCGTACGGGACGGCGCCGTGGTCGCTGGCGCTGGGAGCGATTGCGCTGAGCGTGCCGGCGATGGCAGATCAAGCGGGGGAGGCTCGCAACGACATCGTCGGGATCTTCTTCCTACTTGCTGCTGTCGCGATCGCCCTCAACGCACGCGTTCGCCCTTTGTCTCGCATACCGCGACAAAGTGCGAACGCGCTGGCTGTCACTGGACTTGCGGCCGGATTGGCGGCTGGCACCAAGCTGAACCTCCTCCTGCCCGCCGCGGTCCTGGTGCTCGGCTTGCCGGCGTTAACCGCAAGAGGGGAAAGGGCGCGGGCGTACGCCGTCTCGATCGGAGCCGCCCTGCTCGGCGGCGGCTACTGGTACCTCCGCAACCTGGTCCACACCGGCAATCCGCTCCCTTGGATCGACTCGATCGGCCCGCTCTCCCTTCCAGCACCCGACCAGGCGCTCGGCGGCCGCGAAGCGCACAGCGTCTTCGGCTACCTCACCGACAGCAGCGTCTGGTCGGACTGGTTCCTCCCCGGCCTCCACGACGGCCTCTGGTTCATCTGGCCACTCCTCCTGATCGCGGCAGTCGGAGGCCTGCTCGCTGCAGTAGCGCGTGGAGGGAATCCAGCTTTGCGAATCGCAGGGCTAGCTGGCCTCGCCGCGTTCATCGCCTGGCTGGTCGCCCCAACCTCCGCTTCCGGCCCGGACGGCATGCCCCGCGGCTTCGAGTCCGGCCTCCGCTACCTAGCCCCAGCTCTCGTCCTCGGAGTGGCCCTGCTGCCAGGCGTGCTGCCTGAGTGGCTCCGTAGGACGGGCACGGGACACCCCCCGAACGGGCGGATACTCAAAGTGCCGCCCTCATTAGGGCGGCACTTGTCCGGGCGGGGGGTGTCCCGTGCCCGTGCGGTCGGCCTGGTAGGCGTCCTGGCGCTTGCTGTTGGGATCGGCTATCCAGTCCAGCGCCACTACCTCGACAACCGCTACGCCGACCCCTCCTTCACCACCCCCGGCCTCAACGCCACCTTCGCCTGGGCCCGCGACATCTCGGACGCGCGCATCGCCACGACCAGCACCCGCCAGTACCCCCTCTTCGGGACCGACCTCTCCAACGACGTCGACTTCGTCGGGATAGAGCGCCCCCATGGCGGCTTCCTCGCCCCCTCAAGCTGCCCGGCCTGGCGTCGCCTCCTCGACGCGGGCGATTACGACTACGTCGTCGCCTCTCGCGACCGGATCGAACCAGGCAAGCCGTCGTACCCGCCTACCGCCCGCTGGACCGAAGGCTCTGGGGCTGAGCCGATCCTTCGAGAGCCGCCCACCGTCGTATTCCGCATCTCAGGACACCTCGAGCCATCCGGGTGCCGTTAGGCGGGGTGGCTCTCCGGCCGCGACAGGACCCGCCGGCCAGCACCATCCGTCCCTCATACTCCGCACCCCGATGGACCACATCCGCAACTTCTCGATCATCGCCCACATCGACCACGGCAAGTCGACGCTCGCCGACCGCATCCTCGAGGTGACCGGTGCCGTCGACCCGAAGAAAATGCAGGCGCAGATGCTCGACTCGATGGACCTCGAGCGCGAGCGCGGCATCACGATCAAGGCGCAGGCGGTGCGGGTTGAGTACAAGGCTGCCGACGGCCAGGCTTACCACCTGCATCTGATCGATACGCCGGGTCACGTCGACTTCTCCTACGAGGTTTCGCGCAGCCTCGCCGCCTGCGAGGGCGCCCTGCTCGTCGTCGACGCCGCCCAGGGTGTCGAGGCGCAGACCGTCGCCAACACCTATCTGGCGATCGAGAACGGGCTGGAGCTGATCCCGGTCATCAACAAGGTCGACCTGCCCGGCGCCGAGCCGGACCGGGTTGCCGCCGAGATCGCCGACCTGCTCGGCGGCGATCCCGAGGAAGCGTTGCGCATCTCCGCAAAGACGGGTGAGGGAGTGGTAGAGGTGCTGGAGGCGATCGTCGAGCGGATCCCGGCGCCGAAGGGAGTGCCGGAGGCGCCGACCAGGGCGCTGATCTTCGACTCCGAGTTCGACCAGTACCGCGGCGTGATCGCCTACGTACGGATGGTCGACGGCAGCTTCCGCAAGAACGAGCGGATCCTGGCGATGCAGAACGGGACCGAGGCCGACATCGACGACATCGGTTTCTTCCGGCCGGCGATGACGGGTGTGCAGGGGATGGACGCCGGTGACGTCGGCTACCTGATCACCGGGATCAAGGACGTCGCCAAGCTGCGCGTCGGCGACACCGTGACCACCGAGGCCCGCCGAGCATCGGAGCCGCTCGAGGGCTACCGCGAGGTGCGGCCGATGGTCTTCTGCGGCCTCTTCCCGATCGACACCGACCGCTACGAAGATCTTCGCGACGCGCTCGAGAAGCTGGCCCTCAACGACGCCGCCCTCTCCTGGGAGCCCGAGACCTCCGAGGCGCTCGGCTTCGGCTTCCGCTGTGGCTTCCTCGGCCTGCTTCACATGGAGATCGTCCGCGAGCGGCTGGAGCGCGAGTACGGGCTCGACCTGCTGGCGACGACGCCGAACGTCCGCTACGTGGTCCACCTGATCGGCGGCGAAGAGGTCGAGGTCAACAGCCCGACGCAGCTGCCCGACCCGGCCTCGATCGAGACGATCGAAGAGCCCTACATCCGCGCGACGATCATCTGCCCCAAAGACCACGTCGGCCCCGTGATGGAGCTCTGCCAGGGACGCCGCGGCACCCACGTCGACATGCACTACCTGAGCCCGCAGCGGGTGCAGATCCGCTACGACCTGCCGCTGGCCGAGATCGTCCTCGACTTCTTCGACCTGCTCAAGTCCTCGACCCGCGGCTACGCCTCGCTCGACTACGAGCCGATCGGCAACCGGGCCTCCGACCTCGTCAAAGTCGACATCCTGCTGGCCGGCGACAAGGTCGACGCGCTGTCGATCATCGTCCACCGCGAATTCTCCTACGAGCAGGGCAAGAAGCTGGTCGGGCGGCTGCGCAAGACGATTCCGCGCCAGCTCTTCGACGTGCCGGTCCAGGCGGCGATCGGCTCCAACATCCTCGCCCGGGAGACGGTCAAGGCGCTGCGCAAGGACGTCACCGCGAAGCTCTATGGCGGCGACGTCACCCGCAAGCAGAAGCTGCTGAAGAAGCAGAAAGCCGGCAAGAAGCGGATGAAGTCGGTAGGGCGGGTCGAAGTGCCGCAGGAGGCGTTTCTGGCGGTGCTCGAGATCGACGAATAGACTGCCCGCCGATGGCGATCAAGACCGAGGCAATCGGCAAGGAGTGGCCCGCCACGACGTATGAGGTGGGCAAGGAGAAGATCGGCGAGTACGCGCGGGTGGTCGGGCTCGACAACCCCGTCCACTTCGATCGCGAGGCGGCCAAGGCGGCCGGTTTCCGCGACGTCGTCGCGCCGCCGATGTTCGCCGTCGTCTACAGCTCTCCGGCAGTCGGTCCGGCGATGTTCGACCCTGAGGTGGGAATGAACTTCGCCGCGATGGTGCACGGCGGCCAGGAGTTCGAATGGGGCGAGCCGGCCTGCTCGGGTGACGAGATCACCACGACGGCCAAGTGCCTCGACATCTCCGAGAAAGACGGCAAGGGGTTCTACGTCTTCGAGACCGACTCGGTCAACCAGAACGGCGACCGGGTCACGCGCGGCACCTGGACGCTGATCGTGAGGGGAGTCTGATGGCCGATCTGAACGCGGGGGAGAAGATCCCGGAGCTGAAGGTCACCCCGGACAAGTACCTGCCGCACCGCTATGCGGGGGCATCCGGTGACTTCAACCCGATCCACATCGACCCGGAGTTCGCCAAGGCGGTCGGTCTCCCGAACACCATCCTCCACGGCCTCTACATGATGGGCCTGGCCGGCCGCGCCGCGACCGAGGCGGCCGGTGGCGACCCGCGCGCCCTGAGGCGCCTCTCGGTGCAGTTCCGCGGCATGGGCGCGCCGGAGACCGAGATCGTCGTCAGCGGCGAGGTGAAGTCGGTCGAGGGCGGCAGGGCGGTCATCGATGTGGTCGCTGCGCAGGGCGACAATCAGACGATTCGCAACGCCGAGGCGGAAGTCCAGCTTTAGCGGGGGAGCGGGGCCGGGTGGTCCTCACGCTCAACTTTTTGCGAAGACCGTAGATGGGCTGGCGCCCGGTCCGTGGCGCGCAAAAAGTACAAGCCGCTTAGAGGGCCACCCGGCCCCGCTTTTACACTCCAAAAGATGCTTTCCGCCAGACAAGAGCTCATTCTCAAGCTCGTAGTCGACGCGCATCTGCATTCGGCGAAGCCGGTTCCCTCGAAGGAGATCGCGGGGATGCCGGAGATCGAGTGGGGGCCGTCCACCGTGCGCGCCGAGTTGGCCGCGCTCGAGGCAGCCGGCTACCTGACCCATCCGCACACGTCGGCGGGCCGGGTCCCGACCGACCTCGGCTACCGCTACTACGTCGAGGCCCTGCTTGCCTCGGGAGCACCGCGGCCCGACGCCGCGGTCCGCCTGCGCCTCTCGCAGCTGCGTCGCGAGATCGACGAGGCGATGCGCGAGACGACCGCGGCCCTCGCCCAGGTCACCGATCTGATGGCCCTGGCGACTGCGCCGCCCCTCGCCTCGGCGACGATCCACCGGGTCGAGGTCCTGCAGCTGCAGCCGAACAAGGTGATGGCGATTGCGATCGCGTCCACCGGGGCGATCGCCAAGCGCGTCTTCGACTTCGACGTGCCGGTCGACCGCGGCTTGGTCGAGTGGGCCTCCAGCTACCTCAACGAGTCGCTGAGCGGGCTCGGCGTGGGCGCCCGCATGATCGCCAACCGGCTTGCCGATCCCGCCCTCAGCGAGGTGGAGGCCGATTTCGTGGCGACGCTGGCGCCGGCCTTCACCGACCTCGCGAGCGAGCCGGGGGAGACGCTCTACGTCGACGGCGCCTCCCGACTGCTGTCCGAAGGCCACATCGGGGACCTGCCGCGGGCCGATCGCCTGATGACCGCCCTGGAGCGGCGGGCGACCGTGCTCGGCATGCTGCGATCGATACTCGACGAGCGCTCGGTCTTCTGCTGGATCGGCGACGAGAACCCGCAGCCAGAGCTACGTTCGGTCAGCGTCGTCGGCGCCAACTACGGGCTCGCGCATCGCAACCTCGGTTCGGTCAGCGTGGTCGGGCCGCTTCGGATGGACTACGCGACGGCGATCACCTCCGTGCGCAGCGCCGCCCGCGAGCTGTCGCGCTACTGCGAGAGCGTCTACGGCAGCTAGGCGATGCGGCGCGATCCCTACGAGACCCTCGGCGTTGAGCGCGACGCCTCTGCGGCCGAGATCAAGCGTGCCTTCCGTCGTCTCGCTCGCGAGCTGCATCCCGATGTCAACGACCACGACCCAGACGCGGAGGAGAAGTTCAAGGCGGCCGCCGAGGCCTACGAGATCCTCTCCGACCCGGAGCGCCGCCGCACCTATGACGACCACGGGCACGAGGGGCTGCGCGGCGGCCCCCAGCCGGCCGGTTTCGGCTCGGTCGACGAGATCTTCCAGGCGTTCTTCGGTGGCGGCGGCTTCGGCTTCGAAGTGCGGCGCGGCCCGATGCGAGGCCAGGATCTGCTGCACAGGATCGAGATCTCCGCGGTCGACGCGATGCTCGGAGCAAAGGTGAAGATCCCCACCCAGGAGGGGGAGCGGGAGATCGAGCTGCCCGCGGGCATCCAGGCCGGCACCCAGCTGGCGCTGCGCGGTCACGGCTTGCCGGGGGCGAACGGCGGCCCCCCCGGCGACCTGATCATCGCCGTGCAGGTGATCGTCCCCGGCGATCTCTCCGACGAGCAGCGCGAGCTCGCAGAGAAGCTCGCCGAGACCCTCGAGCCGCGCAACTTCCGCTCGGTTGGTGGCGGCGGGGGAGAGGGCCTCTTCTCGCGCATGCGCCGCGCCTTCGGTTGATTCGGCTCGCGGTCCGCTGCCGCCCTGAGCAGGCGGAGGTGGTCCTGGCCGAGCTGGTTGTGCTGGCGCCGAACGGGGTCGAGGAGGAGCGGGGGCCCGACTTCGTCGAGTACGCGATCTACGGCGGCAAGGGCGAGCTGCCGGAGCTGGGTGAGCTGGAGGCGGCGGCCGGCGACGGTTTGGTCGAGGTGGTCGCCACCGAGGTCCCGGACGACTGGGCTGACCGCTGGCAGGACTTCCATAAGCCGATCCTGGTTGGCGAACGGCTTTGGCTGCGTCCCTCCTGGGAGCCGCCTCGCGAGGGGATGGTCGACGTCGTGGTCGATCCCGGCCAGGCGTTCGGGACCGGTGCTCACCCGACCACGCGTCTGTGCCTCGAGCTGCTGCTGGAGCTGGCCGCCGCCGGCGAGGCCACCGGCCCGCTGACCGACCTCGGCACCGGCTCTGGAGTCCTCGCGATCGCCGCCGCGAAGCTCGGCTGGGGACCCATATCCGCTTACGACTACGAGGAAGCCGCCGTCGAGGCGGCAGCAGCCAACGCTGCCATCAACGGCGTCGACATCGAGCTCGAGCAGCTGGACTTGCGGCAAGGGCTCCCGAAGCTGGCGCCGACCGCGGTCTGCAACGTCACGGCGCCGCTCCAGTCCCAGATCGCAGCGGTGCTGGCGAGCGGTAGCGGGAGCCGGGGGAGGGGTGGGAGGAGCCTCCCCGCTGTTGCTCCGACCGCCCCTCCCCCGGCTCTCTCGGCCCTCAGCCCCTCCCCCCAGACCCTCATCTGTTCAGGCCTCCTCCCAGCCGAGCTCGACGACGTCGCCGCGGCCTACGCCCCCGCCGGCCTCGCCGAAGCCGCGCGCCGCCACCACGGCGACTGGTCGGCCCTCCTGCTCCGTCGCCGCTAGCGGATATGTTTCTCGCCGATGCTGGCTTCGATCACTGCCTACGGGATCGGGAAGTTCATCCACGTCCTCGCGGTCGTGCTGGCTTTCGGGCCGACCTACGCCTACCCCGTCTTCGCTGCGGTGGCACAGCGGCTCGACCCACGCAGCGTGCCTACGGTCCTGCGCGCGATCATCAAATCGGACCAGATCTTCGTCGTGCCGGGCCTGATCGTCCTGCTCGTCGCCGGCATCTACACCCAGGCCGAGGGTAACTGGGACGGCAGCGAAGCGTGGCTCAGCGTCGGCTACACCGCGGTCCTCGTCCTACTGGCGATGACCTTCCTCTTCTTTCGACCCAACACGAAGCGGGCGCTGGAGATCGCCGAGCGCGACCTTGCCGATGGCGGTGAGCTGGGCTCGGAGTTCGAAGCGGTCTCGAAGCGGATCGCGTTGGGCGGTCAGGTCGCCAGCCTGATCGTGATCGTCACGATCTTCTTCATGGTCGTCAAGCCCTGACGCTCTGTCCTCGCGCGGCGACCAGCTAGACCGCTCGCAGTCGATCGCCATGTTCGACTCGGGCGTC
The DNA here is from genome assembly GCA_036276735.1 of Solirubrobacterales bacterium. GTDB lineage: Bacteria > Actinomycetota > Thermoleophilia > Solirubrobacterales > 70-9 > VRUE01. The sequence goes on from DASUOH010000040.1 coordinate 11,796, forward strand.
GGCGGGCTCACCGTCCTGCACGAGTGTCTCGTCTCCCTGCCCGAGGAGGACTTCCTCTATCTCGGCGACACGGCGCTGTTTCCCTACGGATCGCGACCGGTCGAGGTGTTGAGAAAGCGCGCCGCGGCGATCTCGGACCTGCTGCTCGACCGGGGCGCCAAGCTGCTCGTGATCGCCTGCAACACGGCCACGTCGATCGCCTCCGACGTCGTGCGGGATGTGGCGGCAGCGCGCGGCGTCGAGGTGGTCCCGGTGGTCGAGCCCCAAGCCGAAATCGCCGCGGCGATCAGCGACAGCGGCAAGGTTGGCGTGCTCGCCACGCCCAATACGGTCAAGAGCGGTGCCTACAGGCGGGCGCTCGAGCGGCAGGGCAGAGCGCTTGACGTCACCGAGGTCGAGGCGCCCGACCTGGCCCCTTTCATCCAGGACGGATCGGCGTTCGACGAGCGGATCCTCGAGATGACGCGCGGATACTGCCAGCCGCTGAAGCGCGCCGATGTCGACACGTTGATCTTGGGCTGCACCCATTACCCGCTGGTGGCGCCGATGCTGCAGCGCATCCTGGGGCGCGACGTACGCTTGGTCAGCGGTGGGCACGCGGTCGCCGCCGCCGTGCAGCGCTGCCTCGGGTCGAAGGGGCTGCAGAGGGAGAGGGGGGAAGAGGGCGACTACCGCTTCCTCTGCACGGGGGACGTCGACTCCTTCCGCGCCGTCGGCAGCCGCTTCCTGCAGATGCCCCTCGGGCGCATCGAGCAGGTCGATTTGCCTGGTTTCGCCGCTTCGGGTGCCTCCTGACTCGAAAGATTTAGAGAGTCGTGACGTTCTGCGCGCCACCTGTGCGTCCGGCTCTGCGACGGTCCTTCCATGTCGATTCTTACGTCTGGCAATACGGTATATACTCAGCCCGTGGCCAAAGTCATGATCTCCATCCCCGATGACCTGCTCGAGCGGCTCGACGCCCAGGCCCGGTCCAACCGCGAGACGCGCAGCGGTTTCTTGCGGCGCCTCGCCGAGCGCGAGCTGGAGACCGCGCATGCAAAGGAACGAGAAGAGCTGGAAGAGCTTCTCGACAAGGCGACCGCGCCTATGGGCGGCGAAGCGACCAGGCTGATCCGCGAAGACCGTGAATCGCACTGACAGGCTTCTCCTCGACGCGGGTGTTTGGATCGCGGCCCGAGACCCGGAGGATCGATTCCGCGTCCCCGCTCGATCGCTCGTGCTCGACACCGCCCGGAGTGTGGCAACGCTCGACCTGACTTTCTACGAGGTGGCCAACGTGATGGGTGCCCGGAAAGGGCAGGTCACCGAAGCACGCCATCTCCTGCGCCTCATGGAGAAGCGGTGTAGGTCCAGTCTTGTCGCGGCTGATCCCGATCTGCTCGAGTCCGCCGTGGAGCTCGCCGCTGAGCATGGCCTCACCGCCTACGACGCCGCCTATGTGGCGGCGGCGCGGCGGCGCGGCTGGACCCTCGTCAGCTGCGACGTCGCCGACCTGGTCTCGAAGGGACTCGCCGTGGCCCCCGACGCCGCCGATTACCCTTAAGCGGATGAGCGTCCTCGAGCAGGTCCAAGCCGACGTGCGCAGCGCGATGAAATCGGGCGAGCGCGAGCGTGCCGCGGCGCTGCGGATGATCGTCGATTCGTTGCAGCAGGACGCCAAGCTTGGCGCGGGAGATGAGGTTGCCGTCCTGCAGCGCGAGCGCAAGAAGCGGCTCGAGGCGGCCGAGGCCTACGCCGGGGCGGGCCGCGAAGAGCAGGCAGCGAGCGAGCGCTTCGAGGCCGAGCTGGTCGAGGGTTACCTGCCCGAACAACTCTCCGAGGAGGAGCTCGGCGAGCTCGTCGACGCGGCGATCGCGGAGACCGGCGCCAGCGAGCGCAAGCAGATGGGCCAGGTGATGTCGGCGGTGATGCCGAAGGTCGGCGGGCGCGCCGACGGCAGGCGGGTCAGCGCGGCGGTGCGTGAGAAGCTTGGCTCGTAGGCAGCTGACCCTCGACAACACCGTCGCGGCCGAGCTGGCGGGCTCCGAGGACGCGGTGCTGCGGGCGCTGCGTGGCCGCCTCGACTGCGACTTTCACCTGCGCGGCAACGTGCTGACGCTCGACGGCGACTCCGACGATGTGCAGACGGCCGCCACGGTCGTCGACGAGCTGGTCGACCTGATCGAGCAGGGCCACGAGGTGGCGCCGGGAACGATCGAGGCCGTGACCGGTGCTCTCGATGCGCATGAGAGTCCCGCTGCGATCCTCGAGGACGTCGTCTGGCGCCACCGCAACACCAAGGTCGCGCCGAAGACGCTCAACCAGAAACGCTACGTCGACTCGATCCGGCGCCACACGATCACCTTCGGGATCGGCCCGGCGGGGACCGGCAAGACGTTCCTCGCGGTGGCGATGGCCGCGCATGCGCTCGCCGAACGCGAGGTGCAGCGGATCATCCTCACCCGCCCCGCGGTCGAGGCCGGCGAGCGGCTCGGCTTCCTCCCGGGAGACATCCAGGCCAAGGTCGACCCCTACCTGCGGCCGCTCTTCGACGCGCTCTACGACATGCTCGATCCAGACCGGGTCAATGGCTATTTCGAGCGCGGGGTGATCGAGGTCGCGCCGCTTGCCTTCATGCGCGGCCGCACCCTCAACGACTCCTTCGTCATCCTCGACGAGGCGCAGAACACCAGTCCCGAGCAGATGAAGATGTTCTTGACGCGGCTCGGCTTCAACTCGCGGATGGTCGTCACCGGCGACGTCACCCAGATCGACCTGCCGACCGACCAGCGCTCCGGCCTGATCGCGGTGCGCGACATCCTCCACGAGGTCAAGGACATCTCCTTTGTCAATTTCGGCGGGGAGGACGTCGTTCGCCACAAGCTGGTGCAGCGCATAGTTGCGGCATATGGCGAGCACACCGAGCGCAGTCGGGACGAGCAGTCGCCTGCGGCTTCGGATGCCGGCTGATCTTTCGGACGTCCCGCCGCAGCTGCGGGACGCGGTGGCTGCAGCGCTCGTGGTGGCGGGAGTGGAGGACGGTCACCTGGGAGTCGAGCTGGTGGACGAGGAGCGGATTCGCGACCTCAACCGCGATCACCGCGGCAAGGACGCAGCGACCGACGTGCTTGCCTTCCCCCTCGACGGCGCCGGCCCGACCGCCGGCCCGCGTGAGCTGGGCGACGTGGCGATCTGCCCTCAGCACTGCTCGGACGTCACCGAGGCCGCCGTCCACGGCGTCCTGCACCTCTGCGGGTATGACCACGAGGTCGACGACGGCGAGATGCTCGCGTTGCAGGCCAGGGTGATGGAGGGGCTGCGATGACCCGCAGTGGTTTCGTCGGCTTGGCGGGGCGACCGAACGTCGGCAAGTCGACGCTGGTCAACCGGATCGTCGGCAACCGCGTCGCGATCGTCTCGATGCGGCCACAGACCACGCGCCGCGCGATTCGCGGCATCGCAACCGACGTCGACGCGGGACGCCAGCTGGTCCTCGTCGACCTGCCCGGCGTCCAGCGCCCTCGTGATGTCCTCACCGAGCGGATGCAGAAGCGGGTCGAGCGGGAGCTGGCCGACTCGGACGTCGCGCTGATGGTCGTCAACGGCGAGGACGGGATCGGCCCCGGTGACCGTTTCATCGCCGGCGCCCTGCTGCACGCGGGCTCCGACGCGCCGACGATCTGCGCCGTCAACAAGGCCGACCGAACCGGCCCGAACGAACTGGTCCCGGTCCTCGCCGCGGCAGCCAAGCTACCCGGTGTCGACGAGGTGTTCCCAATCAGCGCCAAGACCGGCGAGGGCGTCATGGCACTCGTCGATCGTCTTGGCGAGCTCGTTCCGGAGGGCCCGTACATGTATCCGCCCGAGGACAGCAGCGACCAGTCGAGCGAGGTCCTGCTCGCCGAGCTGATCCGCGAGCAGGTCCTCAACCGAACCCGCGACGAGATTCCCCACTCGGTGGAGGTGCAGGTGAAGGATCTGAGCCGGCGTGACGACGGACTCGTCGTCCTGGCCGCCGAGATCTGGGCCGAGACCGAGTCGCAGAAGGGCATCCTGATCGGCCGCCGCGGCGCAAAGATCGGCGAGATCGGCAGCGGGGCGCGCCGCTCCCTGGAAGCGGAGCTGGGCGCCAAGGTCCACCTCGACCTGCAGGTCCGTGTGCGTCGGCGTTGGCGGCGCGACGAGGGGCTGCTGGATCGGCTCGGCATTGAGTGAGGCAATGGGTGTGTCTCCGCCCGGACAAGTGTCGAGCTAATGAGCTCGACACTTTGAGTATCCGCCCGTTCGGAGACACACCCATTGCCTCCCATACGATGGGAGTCGATGTTCGCTGAGCTGAAATTCGACGAGCGGGGGCTTGTGCCGTGCGTGGCTCAGGACGCCGAGAGTGGAGAGGTGCTGACGCTGGCGTACGTCAACGACGAGTCCCTGCAGTTGACGGTCGAAACCGGCGAGGTGTACTTCTTCAGCCGCTCGCGCGAACGGATCTGGCGCAAAGGCGAAGAATCGGGCTACGTGCTGCGGCTGCGCGAGCTGCGCTACGACTGCGACGGTGACGCGATCGTCGCCCTGGTCGAGCCGACCGGCCCTGCCTGCCACACCGGCGAGCGTTCCTGCTTCTACCGCGCGCTCGACGGGGATGAGCCGGCGCCGCCGGCCCATGAAGCGCTCGCCGCACTCGAGCGGACGCTGCGCAGCCGCGCCGCCGAGCGACCCGAGGGCAGCTACACCGTGCAGCTGCTCGACGACCCGAAGCTGACGGGCGAGAAGGTCGAGGAGGAGGCCGAGGAGGTCGTCCGCGCCGCTCGCGAAGAGAGCGACGAGCGGGTCGCCGAGGAGGCGGCCGACGTCCTCTACCACCTGAGCGTCCTGCTTGCCTCCCGTCAGGTCCCGCAGTCAGCCGTGATGGAAGTGCTGAATGGCCGTCGCGGCTGAGCCTGCACTGCGCTTGGAGCCGAGCCTGGAGGAGGCGCGGCGCCTCGCCGAGCGCGGCAACGTCGTGCCCGTGCGGGCGCGCTTCGTCGACGACTGCGAGACGCCGGTCTCCGCCTTCCTGAAGCTGCGGGCCGGGGAGCCGGCCGGCGCGCCGTGCTTCCTGCTGGAGTCCGCCGAACAGGGTCAGGTGGGCCGCTACTCGTTCGTCGGCATCGGGCCGCGCGAGGTGCTGCGCTGGAGCGCTGGCAAGCTGAGCGGGTCCGAGAGCGGGGAGAGCGAGGCCCCCGATCCCTACGCCGCCGTCGCCGAGTACATGTCGCGCTTCCAGATTGCCCCGGTCGAGGGGCTACCGCCCTTCGCGGGTGGGGCGGTCGGCTTCTTCGGCTACGACCTGGTGCGGACGGTCGAGCCGCTCGGCGCGCCGAACCCCGACACGCTGGGACTCCCCGACATGGCGCTGATGATCACCGACGTCCTGCTCGCCTTCGATCACTTGCGCCACGAATTGACAGTGATGGCCTGCGCCTTTGCCGACGACGAGGGCGGCATCGACGCCGCCTACGAGCGCGCCGTCGCCGCCATCGTCGACGTGCGGGCGCGCCTGCGCAGCGCGGTGCCGGTGCCGGAGCGTCCCTCAGTCGCCGAGCCGCCGCGCTTCGTCTCAAACATGGAGCGCGAGCAGTTCGAAGCGGCGGTTGCCCGGATCGTCGAGTACGTCCACGCCGGCGACGCCTTCCAGGTCGTCCCCTCGCAGCGCTTCTCGGCGCCGGCCCCGGTCGAGGCCTTTTCGATCTACCGCGGCCTGCGCGCGGTCAACCCGTCCCCCTACATGTACTTCCTCGAGTTCGGGGACTTCCAGATCGCCGGCGCCTCTCCGGAGCCGCTGGTCAAAGTCCACGGCAGCCGGGTCGAGACGCGTCCGATCGCCGGCACCTACCCGCGCGGCGCCAGCGAGGAGGAGGACCGGCGCCTTGCCGAGCGGCTCCCGCATGACGTCAAGGAGCGCGCCGAGCACGTGATGCTGGTCGATCTCGGTCGCAACGACCTCGGCCGCGTTTGCGAGTACGGCAGCGTCAAGGTCGACGAGCTGATGCAGGTCGAGACCTACTCCCACGTGCTGCACATCGTCAGCCAGGTCTCCGGGGAGCTGCGCGACGACGTCGGAGCCATGGACGTATTGCGCTCGGCCCTGCCCGCCGGCACCCTCTCGGGCGCTCCCAAGGTGCGGGCAATGCAGATCATCGACGAGCTGGAGCCGGTCAAGCGGTGCTCCTACGGCGGCGCGATCGGCTACCTCTCGTGGAGCGGGGACCTCGACACGGCGATCCACATCCGCACCGTCGTCGCCAAGGACGGCCAGATCCACGTCCAGGCGGGCGGCGGCACCGTCGCCGACGCCAAGCCGGCCTACGAGTACAACGAGTCGGTCAACAAGGCCAAGGCGGTCTTCCGCGCCGTCGAGCTGGCCTGCGAACAGCCCGACTGGGCATGATCGGTGACGACATGCGCGTTTTGGTGATCGACAACTACGACAGCTTCGCCTACAACCTCGTCCAGTACCTGGGCGAGCTGGGGGCCGAGGTCGAGGTCGTCCGCAACGACAAGGCGACGGTCGAGGAACTGCGGGAGCGCGAGCCCGACCGCCTGGTCGTCTCGCCAGGGCCGTGCACGCCGGCCCAGGCGGGAATCTCGACCGAGGCCGTCCGCGCCTTCGCCGAGGCCGGCACGCCGGTGCTCGGCGTCTGCCTCGGGCACCAGGCGCTGGTCGAGGCGTTCGGCGGCCGCACCGTGCAGGGCGAGCCGATCCACGGCAAGGAGGCCGAGGTCGAGCACGACGGCCGCACGATCTTCGCCGGGCTGCCGAGCCCGATGGTCGCCGGCCGCTACCACTCGTTGGTCGCCGACACGGACCTGCCCGAAGAGCTCGAAGTCAGCTCCCGCTTCGGCGAGGTGATCATGGGTGCCCGCCATCGCGAGCTGCCGGCCGAGGGCGTCCAGTTCCACCCCGAGTCGGTCCTCACCCCGCAGGGCAAACACCTGCTGGCGAACTTTTTAGGGATGCGTTCGCCCTTTGTCGCGGATAGCGCGACAAAGGGCGAACGCAGCGAGCGATGAGCCCGAACGACATAGTCACCAGGGCGATAGACGCGGTTTGCGCAGGGGACCACCTGACCGCCGACCACGCCGCCACGGTGCTCGCCGAGATCATGGAGGGCCGCTCGGGTGAGGTCCAGACCGCCGCCTTCCTGATCGCGCTGCGCGCCAAGGGCGAGACGGTCCCGGAGCTGGTCGGGCTGGCCCGGACGATGCGCGCCCTCGCGACGCCGGTCACGACCAGTCGCAGCGACCTCGTCGACACCGCCGGCACCGGCGGGGGCCCGTCGACCTTCAACGTCTCGACCACCGCCGCGCTGGTCGCCGCGGCGGCCGGCTGCGCCGTCGCCAAGCACGGCAATCGCTCCAACACCAGCCGCTGCGGCTCCGCTGACCTGCTGGAGGCGCTCGGCGTCAACATCGAGTTGAGCCCCGAGCAGGTCGGGCGCTGCATAGAGGAGGTTGGCTTCGGCTTCATGTTCGCGCCGCGCCACCATGCCGCGATGGCGCACGTCGTCCCGGTCCGCAAAGAGCTCGGTGTGCGGACGATCTTCAACTTCCTCGGCCCGCTCACCAACCCGGCCGGCGCCCAGCGCCAGCTGCTCGGCGTCTCCGACCGCCACTACCAGGAGACGATCGCCGAGGCGCTGGTCGGGCTCGGCAGCGTGCGGGCGCTCGTGGTCAGTGCCGAGGACGGCGTCGACGAGCTCTCGGTCTCATCGCGCACCCGGGTGATCGAGGTGGCCGACGGCGGCACTAAGGAGTGGTTCGTCGAGCCGGGCGAGCTGGGCCTGGCCGAGGCCGACCTGGAGGAGGTCGCCGGTGGCAGCCCGGAGGAGAACGCCGCCGCCTCGCGCGCCGTCCTCGAGGGCGAGCACGGCCCGCGGCGCGACCTGGTGCTGCTCAACGCCGGCGCCGCGATCTACGTCGGCGGCCGCGCCGAAAGTCTCGCCGAGGGAGTGGAGGCGGCGAGCGCGGCAGTCGACAGCGGCGCGACCCGCGAGCTGCTCGACCGGCTCGTTGCGACCACCGCCAACCTCGCCGACGGCGCGAGTGTCTAGGCTTTGCGCCCTCAAGTGGGAATGATCGAGCAGCTAATCGGCGCTGCGCGCGAAGGGGTGGAGGAGCGCCGCGCCCAGGCTTCGCAGGCCGACTTGGAATCGCGGCTACCCGAGCGTGGTCGCGATCGCCCGTTCAAGGAGGCGCTCGTCCGTCCCGGCCTATCGGTGATCGCCGAGTTCAAGCGCCGCTCGCCGAGCGCCGGTCAGATCGCCGCGAGCGCCACCGTCGCCGAGCAGGTCGCCGCCTACGAGCGGGGCGGCGCCGCGGCTCTTTCGGTCCTCACCGACACCGCCCATTTCGGCGGCTCACTCGACGACCTCCGCGAGGCGCGCGAGGCGTGCGGCCTGCCGATCCTCCGCAAGGACTTCATCGTCGACCCCTACCAGCTCTACGAGGCGGCGATCTGGGGTGCCGACGCGGTGCTGTTGATCATGCGCGCCCTCGACGACCGCGAGCTGCAAGGCCTCTACGAGGAGGCGGGTCGCCTCGACCTCGACTGCCTGGTCGAGGTCCACGACGCCGAGGAGCTCGAGCGGGCGCTGCGGCTCGACGTCGACGTGATCGGGATCAACAACCGCAACCTCGACCAGGGCACTGTCGACGTCGCGACCACCTTCGAGCTGATGCCCGACGTGCCGGCTGGAAAGACGGTCGTGGCAGAGAGCGGCATCTCGACCCGCGAGGCGATGGACGAGCTGGAGCGGGTCGGTGTCGACGCCGTCCTGATCGGCGAGGCGCTGATGAGCGCCGCCGACCCCGAGGCGATGGCACGTGAGCTGAGCGGCGACGAGGGCGAGACGCGCGAGCACAACCTGCCCTGACGCCGCTCCAGATTTTTAGGCTGGCTTAGGACAGGGCCGCCATGATCCACGACCGATGAAGCGCGTCCAACAGAGCTCTTTCCTCTCCGCGATCGTTGGCGGTGTGATCGTCGGCGCCGTCTTCACGCTGGCGATCGCCGCTGGCTGGATCGAGGGGGAGGACGGCTCGACGACCACGGTGGCGGCGCCGGCCGCAGCGCCGATCGCCATCCGCGACGGCGATGACGACACCAATCTCATCAACGAGATCTACCGCCGTGCCGGCGACGGCGTCGCCTCGATCAAATCGGAGCTGGGCGCCGGGGCCGGTCCGAGCGTCCCTCCGTTCGGCGAACCGCAACCGGAAGGCGAAGGGGCGGCGACCGGCTCCGGCTTCCTGATCGACCGCGGCGGGCACGTGATCACCAACAGCCATGTGGTCGAGGGCGCCAAACGCGTCGAGGTGACGCTGGGCTCCTCGCAGGAGGCCTACGAGGCGGAGATCGTCGGCACCGACCCGGCCACCGACGTCGCCCTGCTGGAGATCGACGCGCCGGCCGACCAGCTTCAGCCGCTCGCGCTCGGTGACTCCGCGCATCTGCAGGTGGGCGAGCCGGTGGTCGCGATCGGCAACCCGTTCGGCCTCGAACGGACCGTGACCGCCGGCATCGTCTCGGCGCTGCAACGACAGATCCAGGCGCCCAACGGCTTCTCGATCTCCCACGTCGTACAAACGGACGCCCCGATCAACCCCGGCAACTCGGGCGGACCCCTGATCGACTCTTCGGGCCGGGTGATCGGCATCAACACCCAGATCCAGACCGGCGGCAGCCAGGGCAACGTCGGGATCGGCTTCGCGGTGCCGATCGACACGGCCCGTGAGGTCGTCGAGCAGCTCAAACGGACCGGCGAGGTGCGGCACGCCTACCTCGGGGTCAGCGGCGGCACGATCACTCCCGATCTCGCCGAGGCGCTGAAGCTTCCGGTCGACCAGGGCGCCCTGATCGACGAAGTCGTCGAGGGCGGCCCAGCGGACGAGGCGGGGATCGAGGGCGGCGACACCTCGGCCACGATCGAAGGGGCCACGATCCAGGTTGGCGGCGACATCGTCACCGAGATCGACGGCAAGCCGGTCAGCGATATGGAAGACGTGATCGACGCCGTCAACTCCGCCTCGCCCGGCGACGAGCTGAAGCTGACCGTCCGCCGGGGCGACGCGACCAAAGAGGTCACCGTCGAGCTCGGCGTGCGGCCGGAGGAGGCAGAGGACTCGCAGTCGGGGCCGGTCGGACCGCCAGCGCGCTAGGCGGGCGGGTCCTGTCGCGGGGCGGGGGCTCCTCGTCCTTGCAAGCTGCGGGCGAGGACCCCCGTCCCCACGCCACCCGCCCGAGCATTCGCGCTTTCGTACCCTGGAACCCATGCGCGTGAAGATTTGTGGGATTACGAACCTGGACGACGCGGCCGAGGCGGTGCGGCTCGGCGCCTGGGCGATCGGGCTCATCCACACGCTCGAGAGCCCGCGCTCGATCGAGCCGGCCGAAGCGGCGCGGATCGCCGCTGCGTTTCGGCGCAAGTGCGAGGTCGTCGGCGTCTTCGTGAACCCCGAGCTCGACGAGGTTGCGATGGCGGTCGAGGACGAGGGGCTGACGATGGTTCAGCTGAACGGCGAAGAGGGTCCCAGCTTCTGCGCCGAGGTGAAGCGCCGTACCGGGGTCAAGGTCGCCAAGGCGGTCCACGTCGCCAGCGCCGCCGAGATTCAAGCCGCCGAGGCGTTCCGGACCGATTTCCACCTCTTCGACCGGCGCAGCGGCAAGCTCTGGGGAGGCACCGGCGAGAGCTTCGACTGGGGCCTGCTGCGCGAGCGCCGCTCCCAGGTCCCGGCGATCGTCGCCGGCGGCCTGCGGCCCGACAACGTCGCCGAGGCGATCGCGGTCACCCATCCCTATGCGGTGGACGTCGCCAGCGGCGTCGAGTCCGAGCCCGGTCGCAAGGACCACGCGACGATGCAGGCCTTCTTCGAGGCGGCCAAGGGCGCTAGCGTCCCCGCCAAGTGAGCGCGGTCGAGCAGAGATTTGGGCCGTACGGCGGCCGCTACGTCCCCGAGACGCTGATCGGCGCGCTCGACGAGCTGACCGCCGCCTGGGCCGAGGCGCGCGAGGACCAGGGATTCGGCGCGCAGCTGCAAGCGCTGCAACGCGACTTCATCGGGCGGCCGACGCCGCTGTACCTCGCGGAGCGCCTCTCGGAGCGGGCCGGGCGCCGCGTCTACCTGAAGCGCGAGGACCTCGCCCACACCGGCTCGCACAAGATCAACAACGCGCTCGGCCAGGCGCTGCTCACGAAGCGGATGGGCAAGCCGCGGGTGATCGCCGAGACCGGCGCCGGTCAGCACGGCGTCGCGATCGCCACCGCCTGCGCCCTGCTCGACCTCGAGTGCGTCGTGTACATGGGCAGCGAGGACATCCGTCGCCAGGCGCCCAACGTCGAGCGGATGAAGCTGCTCGGCGCCGAGGTCGCGCCGGTCGAGGCTGGCGCCCGGACGCTCAAGGAGGCGGTCAGCGCCGCGATTCGCGACTGGGTCGCCAACGTCGAGACGACCCACTACGCGATCGGCTCGGCCGTCGGCCCGGCGCCTTTCCCGGCGCTCGTCCGCGACCTGCAGCGCGTGATCGGCGAGGAGGCGCGCGGGCAGGCGCTGGCTGCCGAGGGCGCCCTGCCGGCTCGGGTGCTCGCCTGCGTCGGCGGCGGCTCGAACTCGATCGGCATCTTCACCCCCTTCGTCGACGACGCCGGCGTCGAGCTGATCGGCGTCGAGGCGGCGGGGGAGGGGCTCGACAGCGGTCGCCACGGCGCCTCGCTGGGGGCCGGCACCACCGGCGTCCTGCACGGCTCGCTCTCCTCGATCATCGCCGACGCCGAAGGCCAGATCCTCGAGGCCCACTCGGTCTCGGCCGGGCTGGACTACCCCGGCGTCGGCCCGGAGCACGCCTACCTGCGCGACACCGGCCGGGCGACCTATGTGTCGGTCACGGATAACCAGGCGCTTTCAGCTTTCAAGGAGCTCTCGAAGCTGGAGGGCATCATCCCGGCCCTGGAGTCATCCCACGCGATCGCCTGGCTGCTCGACAAGGGCGGCGGTGACGGCTTCGACATCCTCTGCTTGAGCGGCCGGGGGGACAAGGATCTGGCTGAGGTGGTCGAGCGGACGGGGGAGCCCGGGGTATGACTCCTCAGAGCAACAGCGGGGAGGGGGCGCTGGGGAGGGTCTTGGGGATGACCGCCCGGAGCAACAGCGGGGAGGCTCCGGTCGGCCACCCCCAAGACCCCCTGGCGGGAGCAGCGAGAATCGCGGAGGCGTTTGCCCGAACCAGGGCCGAAGGCCGCGCGGCGCTAATGCCTTACATGATGGCCGGGTACCCGGATCGGGAGGCGTCGATGGCGGTTGTCGCCGCGTACGTTGAGGCTGGGGCGGATTTGATCGAGCTGGGCGTGCCGTTTTCAGACCCGCTCGCCGACGGGCCGACGATCCACACCGCCGCGACGGCAGCGCTGGAGCAGGGGACGACGCTCGAGACGGCGCTGGAGGTCTGCGCGAGCGTCTCTGAGCGGCTACCGGTGGTCCTGATGGTCTACACCAACATGGTCCTTGCTCAGGGCGGAGCGGCGGAGTTCGCGCAGCGGGCCGCCGCGGCTGGCGCCTGCGGGGCGATCGTCCCCGACCTGCCGCTCGACGAGGCGGAGGCGGTGCGCGACGGGTTTACCGCGGCCGACCTGGCGCTGGTGCCGCTGCTTGCGCCGACCACCTCGCGCGAGCGCCGCGCCGCTATCTGCGCGGTCGCCGAGGGCTTCGTCTACGTCGTCTCGACGATCGGCACGACGGGCGAGCGGCAGGAGCTGCCCGTCGACCTCTCCGAGCTGGTCGCCGCCACCAAGGCCGACGCCGACGTGCCGGTCGCGGTCGGCTTCGGCATCGCCACTCCCGAGCAGGCCGGCCAGGTCGGGCGGATCGCCGACGGCGTGATCGTCGGCAGCCGCCTCGTGCGTGCTGCGGGCGAGGCCCGGTCGGCCGAGGCGGCGGCGGAGGCGGTTTCCGCCTTCCTGCGCGACGCCCGCGCCGCGCTCACCGCTTAGGCCGCCTCTTCCTCTAGGATCCGCGCCGCATGGGACTTGTCGTCACCTTCTTCCTGGCGCTGGCCGCAGCGGTTGTCTCCTACGCCTTCGGGCAGGGCGGCCCGATTGCCGGCATGGTCTTCCTGACCGTCCTATTCATCGGCGCCGCCGCTCGCGTCGCGCGCCAGACGCTGAACCCGGGCGGCTGATCGCCGTCAGCGCAGGGCTCAGGCCCGGGTCGCGACCACCTGCAGGTACTCCGGCTGAAGGACGAGAGCCCGGTCACCCGCCGTGTTGCTCTCCTCCAGATAGCGCTTGAAGTCGGCTTCGAGCGCCGCCTCGCCCTCCGGCCCGACCCGTTCGAACGCCACTTTGATCGGCCCGAAGTAGGTGCGGAAGAAGTCGAGGAAGTGGTCTGCCGAGCGGAATGCCTGGCGCGCTTTGCGGCGTTCGATCCTCAGCTCCGAGACGCCATCGCCGAGCAGCTCGCGCAGCCCGTTCTCGGTCCCCCAAACGAGCGGCGAGGGAACCCCCGGAGGGGGCGGCGCGTGCTTGGCGATCGTCATGAACATCTGACCGACGCCGCCGTCGGGCACCCAATTGGCCATGCCGATCCGGCCGCCTGGCTTGCAGACGCGAAGCAACTCGGAAGCGGCCTTCCCCTGGTCGGCGGCGAACATGGCGCCGAAGATCGACATCGCGACGTCGAATTCGCCGTCGCCGAAGGGAAGGTCGGTCGCGTCGGCCTCGACGAACTCGACGTCGAGGCGTTCGGCGGCGGCCCGCTCGCGGCCGCGCTCCAGCAGGGCCGGCACGAAGTCGGCGCCGACGGTGTTGCCCCAGGCGCGCCGCGCCGCGGCAAGCGCCCCGTTGCCGCTGCCGCAGGCGACGTCGAGGACGCGCTCGTCCGGGACGATGTCGAGCGCTTCGGCGAGCTGCTCGGCGACCATCATCACTATCCCGGCGACCATCGCGAAGTCACCCTCTGCCCACGTACGCTGCTGGATGTCGCGGACCGCTTGCAGATCGACTGACTCGTTCATCGTTCCCTCCTCGTTGAGTGCCTTGAACGTATCGCGTCGCCGGACGGGCGGCCAGGTCTAAGCTGCGCCTCATGCGGATCGGAGTGCTGACCGGCGGCGGCGACTGCCCTGGACTCAACGCGGTTATCCGCGCGATCGTCCGCAAGGGCGTCGAACAGTGCGGCCACGAGTTCGTCGGCTACCGCGACGGCTGGCATGGCCCGCTGGAGAGCGACAGCGCACCGCTCGGGGTTCCCGAGGTGCGCGGGATCCTGCCGCGTGGCGGCACGATCCTCGGCAGCTCACGGACCAACCCGTTCAAGCAGGAGGGCGGCCCCGAGCAGTTGGTCCGCAACCTCGAGGCAGGAGGCGTCGACGCGCTGATCGCGATCGGGGGCGAGGACACGCTCGGCGCTGCGTCAAGGCTGCACTCAGACCACGGCGTCAACGTGGTCGGCGTGCCGAAGACGATCGACAACGATCTCGGCGCCACGGACTACACGTTCGGCTTCGACACCGCGGTAAATATCGCGATGGAGGCGATCGACCGCCTCCACACGACGGCCGGCAGCCACCATCGCGTGCTGATCGCCGAGGTGATGGGCCGGCACGCCGGCTGGATCGCCTTCCACGCGGGGCTGGCCGGCGGCGCCAACGTGATCCTCATCCCGGAGCAGCAGTTCGACGTCGAGAAGGTCTGCCAGTTCGTCGGCCGGCGGTTCGAGAGCCAGTTTGCCCCGATCGTCGTCGTCGCCGAGGGGGCGCAGCCCGTCGGCGGCATCCCCGAGGCCCAGGACGACAGGCTCGACGAGTTCGGCCACGTCCGGCTCGGCGGCATCGCCGACTGGCTGGAGGGCGAGATCGAGCGCCGCACCGGCAAGGAGGCGCGCGCCACGGTGCTCGGCCACGTCCAGCGGGGCGGCACGCCGACCGCCTTCGACCGGGTGCTGGCGACCCGCTTCGGCCTGCACGCGATCGACGCGGTCGAGGCAGGGGAGTGGGGCAAGATGACCGCCCTGCGCGGCACCGACATCCACCTGGTCGACCTGAAGGAGGCGACGGCTGAGCTGAAGACCGTGCCGCCGGAGCTGTTTCGGGAGGCCGAGGTCTTCTTTGGCTAGGGGTGGGGGAGGGCCGGATGACCCCTCCCCGAAGGCCGTCGCGCAGCTGGATCGCGGTCGTGGGCTCGGGCGTGGTCCCTTGAGCCTTCGTGGAGGGGTCACCCGGCCCTCCTTGCGCCTCCCCCGACTCGTGCTGATCTTCTTCGTTCTTTTGGCGTTGGCAGCGGGGTGTGGGGAGGAGGGGGTGGCTGAGGACGCGGTGCTGTCGGTCTACGTCAGTCAGCCGCTCTGCGCGGAAGCGAAGGAGGAGCTCGACAGGCGAGGAGGCCGGGCGGGGGGCTACCGGCTGCGAGCCGTTTGCGTCGACGACACCGGGAGCGACGGCATTGCCCGATTGGCGGCGATCGGCGGCGCCGCCCGACGGGCCACCGAGGACTCGGCGACGATCGCCTACGTCGGCGCGACCGATCCGACCGCGATCCGCTTCTCCAAGCCAATCCTCGAAGAGGCCGGCGTCTCCCGCATCTCAACGAACTCAGGAAGCGCTTCAATGCGCAGGTTGCTGCGGGCACTTCGGCACGGAGAGGCGGGGGTCGCTCCGCGGGAACTTGTGAGCCGCTGAGGTTGGCGCCCTGGCGACGGCCGAGCGCGGGTTCCAGCGGGGTGACCCCCGCCTCTCCCTCAGAGCAGGTCGCGCAGCGCCTCGTCGACGTCGGCGAATTTGAACTCGTAGCCGAGCTCGAGCGCCCGCTTCGGGATCACCCGCTGTCCCCCGCGCAGCACCTTGCCGAACTCGCGGCCGAACATCAGGTCGAGCGTCAGTCCCGGGACCGGGACCAGCGCCGGGCGGTTCAGCGCCCGGCCCAGAGCGCGTGAGAAATCCTTGTTGGTCACCGGGTTGGGCGCCGTCGCGTTGATCGTGCCGCTGACCTCGTCGTTGTCGAGCGCCCAGAGCAGGATCCCGATCTCGTCGGCGATGTGGATCCACGAGACGTACTGGTCGCCGCCCGCGAGCGGCCCGCCGACGCCCATCTTGAACGGTGGCAGCATGCGGCCCAGCATGCCGCCGCGCGCGTCGAGCACATGGCCGGTCCGCACGACGACGAGGCGCACACCGTTGCGCTCGACCTCGTGCGCCGTCTTCTCCCACTCCCGCGCTACCTCGGAATCGAAGCCCTCGCCCGGGCCCGACGACTCGTCCACCGCCTCGTCGCCACGGTCGCCGTAGTAGCCGATCGCCGCCTGGCTGATCATCACCTTGGGCGTGCGCTCGAGCCCAGCAATCGCCCCGATCAGATTGTGCGTCGAGGTGCGACGGCTCTCGAGGATGCGTCGCTTCGAGTCCCCGGTCCAACGCTGGTCGATCCGCTCACCGATCAGGTTGACGACGCCGTCGACCCCCTCGAACGCCTCTTTCCGGGGTCGTTCGAGGTGCGGCTGCCAGGCGTGCCAGATGACGGTCGGATTGACGCCGCGGGCGCGCTCGGGGTCGCGGGTGAGCCCGACCACGGTGTCGTCCCGATCGAGCAGCGCTTCGCAGAGCGCCGAGCCGATCATCCCGCTCGCGCCGGTGACGAGAATCTTCACCGCGCCGGACGATCCCCCATCAGCCGACCTCGACCGTGGAGAAGGTCCCGGTCTCCTCGCTGAAGCGGGCGATTCCCTCGCGCTTGGCCTCCTCGACCACCGCCTTCGCCACCCTAGGCGCGACGTCACGGTTGAAGACGCTGGGGATGATGTAGTCCTCGGAGAGGTCGTCCTCGTCGACCACTTCGGCGATTCCGCGGGCCGCCGCCAGCTTCATCTCCTCGGTGATGTGGGGGGCGCCGGCGTCGAGGGCGCCGCGGAAGATGCCGGGGAAGCAGAGCACGTTGTTGATCTGGTTCGGGTAGTCAGAGCGGCCGGTCGCCATGATCCGCACGTAGGGGGCGGCGTCCTCTGGCATCACCTCGGGGTTGGGGTTGGCCATCGCGAAGACGATCGCGTCGTCGTTCATCCGCCCCAGCGCGTCGGCCGGGATGATTCCAGGCCCGGAGAGGCCGATGAAGAGGTCCATGCCGTCGATCACGTCGGCGGGCTGGCCGCTCAGCTTCTCGGGGTTCGAGCTTTCGGCGTACCAACGCTTGATCTCGCTCATCTCGCCCGCTTGGTAGTCCTCGCGCTCGGTTGAAAGGGCGCCGCGCCGATCGCAGCCGACCACGTGGGTGACCCCGGAGGCGAGCATCATCTTCGTCACCGCTACCCCTGCCGCACCGAGGCCAACCACCAGCACGCGCAGCTGCTCGATCGGCTTGCCGACGATCTTCAGCGCGTTGAAGAGGGCGGCCATCGTGACGACGGCCGTGCCGTGCTGGTCGTCGTGGAAAACGGGGATGTCGAGCGTTTCCTTGAGGCGGTCCTCGATCTCGAAGCAGCGCGGCGCCGAGATGTCCTCGAGGTTGATGCCGCCGAAGGTCGGCGCGATCAGCTCGCAGGCCTTGACGATCTCGTCGGCGTCCTGGGTGTCGAGGCAGATCGGAAAGGCGTCGACTCCGGCGAACTCCTTGAAGAGCATCGCCTTGCCCTCCATCACCGGCATCGCCGCCTCGGGACCGATGTTGCCGAGCCCGAGCACGGCGCTCCCGTCGGAGACGACCGCCACGGTGTTCTTCTTGATCGTGTACTCGAAGGCCTTGGCGCGGTCGGCGTGGATGTCCTCGCAGACGCGGGCGACGCCCGGCGTGTAGGCCATCGAGAGGTCGTCGCGCGTCTTCAGCGGGTACTTGTTCTGCATCTCGATCTTGCCGCCGCGGTGCATCTGCAGGGTGCGATCGACGTAGTCGAGGACCTTGGCGCCGCGGGTCGAGCCGATCGCCCGCAGGATCCGCTCCCAGTGGGGCCGGTCCTGGGCGTCGATCGTGAACTCCCGCACCCGTTTGCCCTCGCTGCCGGCGCCCGGCACGAGGTCGACGCCCTGTAGCTGCCCACCGGCCTCGGCGATCGCCGCGGTCAATTTGCCGAGCGGCTCCTGCCGCGCGTCGAGCTCGACTCGGATCGTGACGCTGTACTGGGCACTTACCGCCATGGGCCGGCTATCGAATCAGATTCGCCACTTTTGCCTGCTCGCGCCTAAGATCCTCGCGGCATGGACATTGCCGCCCTCGCTCTCTACGGCGCCTGGCTCGTGCTCGCGTTCGGCGTGAGGACCGTCTTGCAGGTGCGCCGTACCGGCTCGACGGGCTTTCGGGGGGTCGGACCCGAGGCCGGTGCGCTGGAGCGGTTGGCGGCGGCTCTCTTCGTCGCCGCTCTCGCCGCGGGCGCCGCGGCGCCCGCGCTGGCTTTGCTCGACCTGGTTGAGCCGATCGCCGCCCTCGACGGGCTAGTTGCCCACGCGATCGGTGTCGCGCTTGCGGTGGCCGGCATTTTCGCCACCTTCGTCGCGCAGATGGCCATGGGTGACGCATGGCGGATCGGCGTTCAGCCAGGCGAGCGGACGGAGCTGGTGACCGACGGCCCGTTCGCCTTCGTCCGCAACCCGATCTTCGCGGCCATGATCCCGACCGCGCTCGGGCTGGCGCTGATGGTGCCAAGCGCCGTGGCGCTGCTCGGGCTGCTCGCGTTCGTCGTCGCCCTGGAGCTGCAGGTGAGGCTCGTCGAGGAGCCGTATCTGCTCCGCTCCCACGGCGAGGCCTACGCCGAATACGCGGCACGGGTCGGCCGATTCGTCCCCGGATTAGGGCTCTTGCGTGGCGTTTGATGAAGCGCTCGCCGAGCGGGTGCGCGAGGCGCTGGTCGGCCGCGCAGACGTAAGCGAGCGCCGCATGTTCGGCGGAATCGCCTTCATGGTGGCCGGCAACATGGCGGTCGGCATCCTCGACGAGGATCTGATGGTTCGGCTTGGCGCGGAGGACGCCGAACGCGCCCTCGCCGAGCCCCATGTGCGGCCGATGGACTTCACCGGTCGGCCGATGAAGAACATGGTCTTCGTCGGCCCCCAGGGAACCGCCTCCGAGCAGGATCTCGCCGCCTGGGTCGACGCCGGCGCCGATTTCGCGTCCTCGTTGCCGCCTAAGTAGCGCTACCGCAGCACGGTCGGGGGGCGAATTCACGGCGCCTGGCGACTTGTGCCCGCTATGCGGGGAAAACTCGCCATGCCCGATGAGGCCATAGGGGCGCTTGCAGAGCGTCAGCACGGTGTCGTTGCTCGTCGGCAACTGCTTGCCCTTGGGCTGACCGGAAGCGCCATCGACCGCCGGATCGCCTGCGGCCGGCTTCATCGACTGCATCGCGGGATCTACGCGGTCGGGCACCGGGCGATCTCACGCGAGGGACGATGGATGGCGGCGGTCCTCGCGGTGGGCGGTGGGCCGTTTGGACCGGGAAAGCCGTTCGATCGCTGGGGGGCGGCGATCAGCCACCGGAGCGCTGCGGAGCTGTGGCAGCTCCTGGCTCACCGAGACACCCCAGTAGACGTCTCAATCCCGGGTGACGCCGGTCGAGCAAGGCGAAAGGGGATCCGCCTGCACCGGTCGCTCACCCTTTCACCTGCCCATGTGACGCTCCGAAGGGGTATCCCGGTCACGACACCGGCTAGGACGATCGCGGATCTCCGGAGCGCCGCTTCCGCAAAGCGCCCAGGAGCCATCGCCAAGCGCGAGCTGCGCCGCGCGGTCCGCCAGGCAGGGGTCTTCGGACTGCCGCTCGGTGATGGGATCGAGAGCGACCGGACGCGCAGCGACCTCGAGGGCGACTTCCTCGACCTCTGCCGGCGGCATCGGTTGCCCGCACCAGAGGTCAACGTGCGGATCGGCCGCGACCTCGTCGACTTCTTCTGGTGCGAGTGCCGCCTCGTCGTCGAAACGGACAGCTACCTGTACCACCGTGGGCGCATCGCTTTCGAGGACGACCATGACCGCGACCTGCGTCTGCGGACCGCCGGCTACGAGTTCCTGCGGTTCTCCGAAAAGCAGGTCAACGAGGAGCCGGATGGGGTCGCGAGGGCGGTGGCCCGTGCCCTTAGAGTTGCCGCCGATGCCGACCAAGGACCCTGACCGCGGCGAGCTCTTCCTCATCGACGGCAACTCGCTCGCCTACCGCGCCTTCTTCGCGCTGCCCGAGTCGATCGGGACCAGCGACGGGCGGCCGACCAACGCGATCTACGGCCTCGCCTCGATGCTGGTGAAAATCATCGTCGAGCACCGGCCGGCCGGCGTCGTCGTCGCCTGGGACGCCGGAATGTCGGGCCGCGAGAAGACCTACGACCTCTACAAGGCCCACCGGCCCTCGCGTCCGGACCTGCTGGCTGAGCAGTGGCCCAACCTGATGCCGCTGGTCGACGCCTTCGGCTACACCAACGTCAAGGTCGCCGGCTACGAGGCCGACGACGTGATCGGCACGCTGGCCCGCCGCGCCCAGGAGCAGGGCATCCCGGTGATGGTCGTCTCCGGCGACCGCGACGTCTACCAGCTGGTCAGCGACGGAATCCGGGTGATGACCACGTCGCGCGGCGTCACCGACACGAAAATCTACGACCGCGACGGCGTCGTCGAGCGCTACGGCGTACCGCCAGAGCTGGTCACCGACCTGATCGGCCTCAAAGGCGACACCTCAGACAACATCCCCGGCGTCCCAGGCATCGGCGACAAGACTGCCGCCCAGCTCCTGCAGCGGTTCGGCTCACTGGAGGAGGTGCTGGCGAACGTCGAGGAGATCTCGGGTGTCAAGCGCAAGCAGAATCTCGTCGAGCACGCCGAGGACGCGCAAGTCTCCAAGCAGCTGGCAACGCTCGACTGCGAGGTGGAGACCGGCATCGACCTCGACGAGGTGATGGCGGCGGAGGCCGACCGGGGCGCGCTGCGCGAGTTCATGCGCGAGTTCGAGCTGCGTGCCGTGATGGAGCGGCTCGAAGAGGGCCTCCCCGAGGGTGAGGCGGTTCCGGGCCGCAGCGTCGAGACCGAGCTGGCGGTCGAGGCGCTCGAAGGCTCACCCGCCGATATCGGCCCAGGCCCCGTGTCGGTGGCGATCGCGGGCGAGCGCTGGGCGGCCGACGACGGCGAGCGGGTGGTGACGGGAACCGGGACGCTGGAGGAGCTGGCGGCAGGGCTTGCCGGCAAGCCACTCGTTGCCCACGACGCTAAGTCGCTCGGGGGCGGCCGCCACGGGTTGCTCGCTGCCGCCGCTCGCCAGGGCGCGGCGGTCGAGCTCGAGCACGACACGGTGCTCGGCGCGTACCTGCTCGAGCCACAGCGCCGTACCTATGACCTGGTCGAGCTTGCCGCCGACGCCGGCATCGGTCTCGCCGAGTCGGCAGCCGCCAAGGCCGCGGCCGAGCAGGGCGACGGGGACGGGCAGCTCGCCCTCGGGGACGAGGTCGAGGCGAGGCTGGAGCCCGCCGAGGAAGCCAAGCTCGTGGCCGCCCTCGCCGAAGCGCAGCGGCCGCGGCTCGAGGAGCTGGGCTTGACGCCGCTGCTGCGCGACGTCGAGTTGCCGCTGGTCCACGTCCTCGCCGCGCTGGAACGGGAGGGGCTGAAGCTCGACGCCGAACGCCTCGCCGAGGTCGGCGCCGGCTTTGGCGAGCGGATCGCCAGCCTCGAAAAGGAGATCTTCGAGCTGGCGGAGGAGGAGTTCACGATCGGCTCGCCGCAGCAGGTCGGTCGCGTCCTCTTCGAGAAGCTCGGCCTGACCCGCAAGCGCCGCGGCAAGACCGGCTTCTCGACCGACGCCCGCGTGCTCGCCCAGATTCGCGACGAGCATCCGATCGTCGAGAAGATCGAGTCCTGGCGCGAGCTGAGCAAGCTGAAGAGCACGTACCTCGACACGCTGCCGGACCTGATCGATCCGCAGACGGGCCGCGTCCACACGACCTTCAACCAGGCGTCGACCACCACCGGACGCCTCTCCAGCACCAACCCGAACCTGCAGAACATCCCGATCCGCACGGAGATCGGGCGGCCGGTCCGGGCCTGCTTCGTAGCCGCCGAGGGTGCGCAGCTGCTTTCCGCCGATTACAGCCAGGTCGAGCTGCGTGTCCTCGCCCACGTCGCCGACGAGCAGGTGCTGAAGGACGTCTTCGAGGCTGGCGAAGACGTCCATGCCGCGACCGCCGCCGAGGTCTTCGAGATCGACCGCGCCGACGTCGACGTCGGCCAGCGCTCGAAGGCGAAGATGGTCAACTTCGGCATCGTCTACGGGCTCACCGGCTTCGGCCTCGCCGACCGGCTCAACATCCCGCGCAAGGAGGGCGAGGAATTCGTCGCCCGCTACCTGGAGCGGTTCCCCGCCGTCCGCGCCTTCCGCGAGCAGACGATCGAACGCGCCCAGGAGGAGGGCTTCGTCACCACGCTGATGGGGCGGCGCCGGCCGATCCCGGAGCTGCGCTCGGCCAACCCCAACACGCGGCGGCTCGGTGAGCGGCTCGCGGTCAACACCGTGATCCAGGGCACGGCGGCGGACATCATCAAGGTCGCCATGGTGCGTTGTCACAGCGCCCTGCGCGACTCCGGCATCGAGACCCGACTGGTCCTGCAGATCCACGACGAGCTGCTCTTCGAGGGCCCGCCGCAGGAGATGGAGGAGGCGACGACGCTGGTGCGGCGCGAGATGTGCCGCGCCTACTCGCTCGACCCGCCGCTCGAGGTCGACGTCGGGGTCGGCGCCGACTGGCTCGACGCCAAGTAGGCGGCGCGCGGCCGAGCCGGTCGGACGCCACGCCGCCTGAGAGGATGGCCGCCATGGACCGAGGGCTCGCGATTCTGTTGACCGCGGTTGCCGGCGGTCTGATCGCGCTCCAGGCGCCGATCAACGCCGAACTGGGACGGGCGACCGGCAACCTGCCAGCGGCGCTCGTCTCGTTCGTGATCGGCACCGTCGCCCTGGCCGCGATCGTCGTCATCAGCGGCAAGGCGGGAGGACTCGGCTCCACCTTCGACGTCAGCTGGTACTACCTGCTCGGCGGGCTGCTCGGCGCCGTCTATGTCACCAACGCACTCATCGCCGTCTCGGTGATCGGCGCCGGCGGAGTGGCGGCGCTTACGGTCGCCGCGCAGCTCGGCGCCTCCCTGGCGATCGACCGGCTCGGGCTATTCGGCCTCGACGAGGTCCCGCTCACGCCCGAGCGTCTGCTCGGCGTGGTCCTGCTGCTTGCCGGCACGGTCCTCGTCGTCCGCTGAGCCGAGTTTCCCCGGCGGCGTCTCCCAGGCGAGATCGGGCGGCGCGATCCGCAGGTAGTGACCGAATGACCAGTCGACGAAGCGCCTGCTTCCCAGCAGCCGGATCAGCGGCCCCAGCAGGCGCGGCGGCACGCGCGGCACCAGCCGCTGCGCCCGCAGCATCCAGCGGAACTTCCACTCGTGCTCGTCGTGGAACCGGGCGTAGGAGGCGGCGGCCTCCTCGCGGTCCTGGCGGTCCTCTACGACCGCGCGCAGCTCGCGCCCGAGGACGATCCCGAAGTAGAGGGCCGTCCTGATCCCCTCGGCGGTCAACGGCAGACAGTGCCCGGCCGAGTCGCCGGCGAAGAAGACGCCGCCCTCGGTGGCGTGGCGCAGCTCGTGGGGGATCCAATTCCCTTGGTAGCGGACCCGGTCCTGGCCGAGGTCCTCGGCGAGCAGCTCGGTGGTCTGGCGGACGTGGAAACGCGGGTCGAACGAGCCGACGCCGATCCGCAGCTCGTCGCGGGCGGGGAAGGACCAGCCGTAGCCGGCCGGGACGTAGCGGCGGTCGATCCAGATCTCGAGGTCCTCGGCGCTGCCGTGCGGGTGGACCTCGAGGCCGCGCGAGAGCGGCGCATCGGGCGGCTGGTAGCCGTCGCCGCTGGCCAGCACGCGCCGCCAGCCGAGCGCATCGACGACGAGCGGCGCCGAGAGGACGCCGCGGTCCGTGTCGACCGCGATCGCCCCGTCGCCATCCACGGGGCCGGTGCGTCGGTTCACCTTGGCGGTCTCGAAGCGGGCGTCGCAGTCCTTCCAGAGCAGCTGGCAGAGCTCGCGATAGTCGAAGGTCGAGAAGGTCCAGGGAAGCTTGTAGCGCTTGCTGCCGTGCGGGGTGTGGATGAGCAGCGACTCGAAGCGCTGGCGCTCGGCGTCCATCAGCCCGGTGGCGCGCAACCACTCGGTCGGGATGCCGCAGGCGGAGGTCTGGCGCTCGCCGATCTCGTAGCGGTCGACGACCATCACGTCGGCGCCGCTGCCCGCCAGCTCCCGCGCGATCGCCAGGCCTGCGAAGCTGGCGCCGCAGATCAAGACGTCGTGGCTGCCCGAGAGCGGCCCCCGTTCGTCGCCTCGTTTGGTGGCCCGGATCGGCACGGCGCCAGAGTACAGGGCACGGAATTTCGTGTAATTATCTGCCGCTGTGTCCGTGACCGATACGACCAGTCCATCAGAGCCAGCCGGAGTACCCGTCGAGGGTTCCGGCGGCCTTCTGCTCGAAGTAGCGGGCAAGGTCGTCCCCAACTACGCGGCGACGATGGTGTCCTTCGACGAGGGGGACGTCGTCAAAGGCAAGGTCGTCCGGATCGACAAAGACGAGGTCCTCGTCGATATCGGCTACAAGTCGGAGGGCGTCATTCCCTCGACCGAGCTTTCGATCCGCAAGTCGGTCGACCCGGCTGATGAGGTCGAGCTGGGCGAAGAGCTCGACGCGCTGGTCCTCACCAAAGAGGACAGCGAGGGCCGCCTGGTCCTCTCCAAGAAACGAGCTCGCTTCGAGAAGGCCTGGCGCCGCATCGAGGCAGCCGCCGAGTCGGGCGAACCGGTCGAGGGCACCGTGATCGAGGTCGTCAAGGGCGGTCTCATCCTCGACCTCGGCGTGCGCGGCTTCCTTCCCGCCTCGCTGGTCGACATTCGCCGCGTCCACAACCTCGACGAGTTCCTCGGTCAGACGCTCGAGTGCAAAGTCATCGAGCTCAACCGCAGCCGCAACAACGTCGTCCTCTCGCGGCGCGCCGTGCTCGAGGAAGAGCGCAAGGAGGTGCGCGAGCAGATCCTCGGCCGGCTCGAGCCCGGCCAGGTGGTCGAGGGCAAGATCTCCAACATCGTCGACTTCGGCGCCTTCGTCGATCTCGACGGCATCGACGGCCTCGTCCACATCTCCGAGCTTTCATGGAGCCACGTCAACCACCCCTCCGAGGTTGTCTCGATCGGGGACACGGTGCGGATCAAAGTGCTCGACATCGATCGCGACCGGCAGCGGATCTCCCTGGGCCTCAAGCAGACGCAGGAGGACCCCTGGCAGCGGGTCATCAGCACCCACCGGTCGGGCGACGTGCTCGAGGGCACGGTCACCAAGGTGGTCGCCTTCGGCGCCTTCGTCGAGATCCTGCCCGGCGTCGAGGGTCTGGTCCACATCTCCGAGCTGGCCGACCACCACGTCGAGAATCCCTCCGAGGTGGTCCAGCCGGACGCCAAGCTCAACGTCAAGATCCTCGAGATCGACGAAGAGCGGCGGCGGCTGTCGCTGAGCATCAAGCGGGTCGAGGGGCAGAACATGCCGATGGGGGACCTGGGCGCGCAGATGGAAGCGGCTGAAGGTGCTTCTGAGGAGGGCTCGGACGGCGAGGCATCGGGCGATGAGGCCGCGGGTCCTGTCGCGGAGGAGCCCCGGCCCGCGGGTCCTGTCGCGGAGGACGGCGACTCGTCCTCGCAAGCTGCGGGCGAGTCCCCATCCTCCACGCCACCCGCGGGAGAGGCGGATGAGCAGGACGTTGAGCCGATCGCCGAGGAGACGGTGCCGCCAAGCCCCGAGGCCGCCGCTCAGGAGACGGCTGCCCAAGAGGAAGTCGCCGAGTCGAATGGCGAGGGCAACGTGGAAGACGTTCCGCAGGAGGGGGAATCGGTGCAGGAAAGGCCTGACTCTCCCGATGACCTCGACGAGGCCGCGGGTGAGGGTGACGCCGGTGGCGAGCCCGCCGGCGACCAAGAGCAGACGAGCGAGTCCGAGCAGGTCTGAGCGGCGTCCTTGGCGCCGCCGCTGACGATCGGGCTGACCGGCGGCATCGCGGCCGGGAAGTCCGAGGCGCTGGCCGCCTTCGAGCGGCTAGGCGCGGCGACGATCTCCAGCGACGCGGTCGTCCACAGCCTGCTCGATTCCGAGCCGCTGTCGGGACGCCTCATCGCCCGCTGGGGTGCTGACGTGGCGCCCGAGGGCAGGGTTGACCGGACCAAGGTCGGCGAGATCGTTTTCGCGGACCCGGGGGAGCTGAGCTGGCTGGAGGAACAGATCCATCCCCTGGTCGGGAGGCGGATCGCTGCCTGGTTGAACGGCCTGCCGGAGAGCACCGCGCTTGCGGTCGTCGAGGTGCCGCTTCTCTTCGAGTCCGAGATGGAAAAGGTCTTCGACACGACGGTCGCCATCGTCACCGCCGACGAGCTGCGTCGCGAGCGGGCGGCGGCCCGCGGCCACACCCTCGTCGCCGAGCGCGAGGCCCGGCAGCTGAGCCAGCGGGAGAAGGCCGCCCGCGCCGAGCACGTGGTCGAGAACGACGGCAGCATCGAGGATCTGGAGGATGAGTTGTCCCGGCTCCTTGACAAGCTGATCGGATGAGCCGGAAGCGCAGCCGGCGGGCTCGTACGGTCCGCAGGCGTCGCCTCGCCGCAGCTGCCGCGGTGGCCGTGGCCGGTGCCGCCGCGGCGGTGGCGCTCGGGGTTTTCGGCAAAGTGGACGACGCGATCCAGGAGCTGACGTTGCCGCTGCGCCACGAGGACATCATCCGCCAGGAGGCCGCCCAGTGGGACGTCGAGCCGGCGCTGGTCGCGGGGATGATCTACGCCGAGTCCCACTTCCGCGACCAGACCTCGCACGCCGACGCCCGCGGCTTGATGCAGATCACGCCGGACACGGCGCGCTTCATCGCCCGCAAGAGCCACGGTACCGAGTTCGTGCTCGAGGACCTCTCCGACCCGGACGTGAACATCGCCTACGGGACCTTCTATATGCGCTACCTGCTCGACGCGCTCGACCAGAACGAGGTGGCGGCGCTGGCCGCCTACAACGCCGGCCTCGGCAATGTCGAAGAGTGGGGCGGGGCGGATCTGGAGCTCGACGACATCGAGTTCGGGGAAACTCGTAGCTATGTCGAGCGGGTGCTGGAGAAGCAGGAGGACTACCGGGAGACCTATCCGAGGGAGCTCGGCTATCGATGAGTGAGCCGCGGCCCCGACTCGTCGCCCTCGCAGGAGCGGTTGGCCTCGTCCTCGCCGATTCGTCAATCGTCGTCCTGGCGCTGCCCGAGATCTACCGCGACCTCGACACCGGTGTCGCCGGCGTCACCTGGGTGCTCGTCTCTTTCAATCTGGTCCTCGCCCTCTCCGCGGTGCCCATCGCTCAGCTGGGTCGTCGCGTCGGGCCGGGGCGTACCGCCGCGGTCGGTCTAGCGGTCTTCGCCGGCGCCGGCGTGGCCTGCGGTGTCGCCAGCGAGCTGGGAACGCTGATCGCGGCCCGCTGCGTGCAGGCGCTGGGGGGCGCCGCGGCGGTGACGGCGGCGCTCGAGCTGCTTCCAGCCAACCTGGGCTCGGAGCGACGGGCCGCCACGGTCTGGGCCGCAGCCGGGGCGACCGGCGCGGCGTTGGGGCCGGCGGTCGGCGGCCTGCTCACCGAGCTGGTCTCCTGGCAGTCGGTCTTCCTGATCCAGGCGCCGCTGGCGATCGCCGCCGGCGTCCCGGTACTCGCGGTGGCGAGGCACGAGGCGGCGACCGGCGTGATCGCCTCTGAGCTGCGCCGGACGGGCCGTCCCCACCTGCTCGCCAACCTGGCGCTGGCGATGACCTCGGCCGCGATCGCCGCGGCGCTCTTCCTGCTCGTGCTGCTGCTGATCGAGGGCTGGCGGTTGACCCCGATCGGCGCCGCCGTGGTTGTCACCGCGATGCCGCTCGCCGCGGTGTTGGGCAGTCGCCTCGGCTCCGGGGTCGCGAGCGCCAAGGCACGTGCCGCCGCCGGGGCGATCCTCGTCGCCGGCGGGCTGGGGGGCCTTGCCCTCCTCCCTAAGGCTGAGATCGTCCTGACCTTGCCGCCGCAGCTGTTGGTGGGGGTCGGCCTTTCGCTCGTGCTCTCGGCGCTCACGGAGACGGCGCTGGAGGGTCGCTCGCCGCAGGCGATCCACGGCGGTTGGACGATCGCCTCGCGTCACCTGGGTGTCGCGATCGGCCTGATCGCACTGACGCCGCTCTTCACCGCCGACATCGCCGAGCAGCGCCGCGACGCGATCGCCTCCGGCACCGCGGTCGTGCTCGACTCCGAGGTCAGCCCGCTGCTCAAGCTGGAGGTCTCGCAGCGTCTCGACGACCGGCTCGAGGAAGAGCGGGGCAAAGTTCCGACGATCGGGCCGGCCTTCGAGCCGCTCCCAGAGGATCCCGGCGAGCGGGAGGAAGTGGTGCAGCTGCGCGACGAACTCCAGGACCAGCTCGACCGTGGCGCCACGCACGCCTTCAGCCCTTCGTTCGGCCTCGGCGCGGTAATCGGCCTACTGGCGCTGCTTCCGATTGGCCTGGCGCGGCGGGTCGAGCTGTGATCGCGGAGCGAGCAAGCGTGCATATCTGGTTCTTCGCGCCGCGAGCGAAGCGGAGGTATTCGTGGTGAACGTCGGCCGCGATTGGCTGTTGGTCGCGGTGGCGGCGGTTGCCTCACTGGCCCTGGTCGGGGCCTATCTGGCTGCCGGCGGCTCCTCCTACGCGCCCGCCAAGGTCCAGGACCCGTGCGAGCCGCGCGAATGGCGGGATCCCGGCAGCCTCGAGGAGATCGCCGAGCAGTTCTCGCTCTCGGCGCTCGACGGCGCCGCCTGCGAGTTGGGGGTGACGCGCGAGACGCTGGCGCGGGCGTTGGCGACGCCGCGCGCGCGAGAGCGCTTCGCCGAGCGTTACGGGGTCTCCGAAGCCGAGTTGGCGCGGGCGATCCGGGCCGGTCTGGTGCGCGCGGTCGACGATGCCGAGCGAGCCGGCGCAATTCCTCCGCTGATCGCCGGGCCGCTGCGCGAGACCGTGCGGCGGATCCCGCTCGACCAGGCGATCGAACTGGTCAACGACGCAAGCGGCCTCCTCGACGAAGCGCAGAATTTCCTCGGCCCCGCCCAGGGCCTGCTCGAACAGTTCCTGCCCTAATAGCTCTCTTCCCCAGGGCCGTATCCGGTAGGGGTGAAACGTCTTGTACTTTTTCTGCGCCAACGACCTCGGACGGCCGCCGACGGTCTTCAGAAAAAGTTAAGTGGAACCCCTACCGGATACGGCCCGCCCTGCTACTTCTTGAATACGAATTTCTGCGCTTTCCCGTTCCAGCGGATTCCGGCGCACAGTTCTTCCGGGGTCACACCGAGCGAGCTGGAGAGCTTGACGATGGTGCCGAGGCGTGGCTCGCGCCCGCCGCGCTCGAGCAGCGAGATCTCCGTGCGGTGCAGGTCGCAGCGAAAGCCGAGCTCCTCCTGGGAGATTTTCGCCTTCTGCCGAGCTTTGCGGAGGTTGATTGCAAATCGGTCTCTTGGTTGCATGGGCGGCATTCTCTGTAGGCGTCGACAGAACCTCTACAGACAACAACCCTCTCTCGCAAACGTCGTTGTTTATCCCTTGGCCGGCCCGACGGCGGTCCGCCGGAGCGCCGGGCGGTGCTCGCTAAGGTGATCCGGTGCCCAAGTTCGAGCTGAATCCGGCCTACACGCCGACCGCGGATCAGCCCAAGGCGATCGCGGGGCTCGCCGAGGGAGTGCGCGAAGGGGAGCGGTTCCAGACCCTGCTGGGCGCGACCGGGACGGGCAAGACCTTCACGATGGCGGCGACGATCGCCGAGGTGCAGCGGCCCTCGCTGGTGATCGCCCACAACAAGACGCTGGCCGCGCAGCTTTGCAACGAGTTCCGCGAGTTCTTCCCCAAGAACGCGGTCGAGTACTTCGTCTCCTACTACGACTACTACCAGCCCGAGGCCTACGTCCCCGCCCAGGACCTCTACATCGAGAAGGACTCCTCGATCAACGACGAGATCGACCGGCTGCGTCACGCGGCAACCGCGGCGCTGTTTGCGCGCCGCGACGTGATCATCGTCGCCTCGGTCTCCTGCATCTACGGGATCGGCTCGCCCCAGGTCTACAACGAAAAAATGCAGCTGTTCAAGGTCGGCGAGGAAATCGACCGCGACGAGGTGCTGCGCAAGCTGGTCAAGATCCAATACCAGCGCAACGACGCGGCCCTCGGCCGCGGCACCTTCCGGGTGCGCGGCGAGGTGCTGGAGATCATGCCCTCCTACGCCGAGTCGGCCTACCGGATCGCCCTCTTCGGCGACGAGATCGAGGCGATCCAGCACTTCGACCCGCTGACCGGAGAGATCCTCGACACGATCGACCACGTCTCGGTCTGGCCCGCCTCCCATTACGTGACCAAGGACGAGACGCTCGATCGGGCCGTCGAGGAGATCCGCGCCGAACTCAACTCGCGCACCGCGGAGCTGGAGGCGGAAGGCAAGCAGCTCGAGGCGCACCGGCTGCGCCAGCGCACCGCCTACGACATCGAGATGCTGAAAGAGCTCGGCTTCACCTCGGGAATCGAGAACTACTCGCGCATCCTCGACGGCCGCCCGCCGGGCAGCCCGCCGCACACGCTCGTCGACTACTTCCCCGACGACTTCGTCTGCTTCGTCGACGAGTCCCACCAGACGATCCCGCAGATCGGCGGCATGTACGAGGGGGACAGATCGCGGAAGACGACGCTGATCGACTACGGCTTCCGGCTGCCCTCGGCGATCGACAACCGGCCGCTCAAGTTCGACGAGTTCCTGGCCAGGGTCGACCGGCTGGTGATGGTCTCGGCGACGCCGGGGCCATTCGAGCGGGCCGAGTCGACGCGGATCGTCGAGCAGATCGTCCGTCCGACCGGGATCGTCGACCCCGAGATCGAGGTGCGCGAGACGAAGAACCAGATCGACGACCTGATGAACGAGATCCGCGCCCGCGCTGAGGCGAAGGAGCGGGTGCTCGTCACCACCCTGACCAAGAAGATGGCCGAGGACCTGACCGCATACCTGCTGGAGTACGGGATCCGGGTCCGCTACCTGCACTCGGAAATCGACACTTTGGAGCGGATTCGGATCATCCGCGAGCTGCGGCTTGGCGAGTACGACGTGCTGGTCGGGGTCAACCTGCTGCGCGAGGGACTCGACCTGCCGGAGGTGTCGCTGGTCGCGATCCTCGACGCCGACAAGGAGGGGTTCCTGCGCGGCGAGACGAGCCTCGTGCAGACGATCGGCCGCGCCGCCCGCAACGTCAACGGACGGGTGTTGATGTACGCCGACAAGGAGACCGACGCGATGCGGGCGGCGATGAGCGAGACCGAGCGACGCCGCGCGATCCAGCTCGCCTACAACGAGGAGCACGGGATCACGCCGGAGACCGTCCGCAAGGGCATCTCCGAGATGGCCGAGTTCCTGGCGATGGAGGACCGGGCGCCGCGCAAGCGGCGGCGCGGTCGCCCCAGCGACGTCAGCGACCCCGCCGAGCTGGAGCGGACGATCGTCACCTTGGAGGAGGAGATGCTCGCCGCCGCCGAAGACCTGCGCTTCGAGGAGGCGGCGCGGATCCGCGACGAGATCAAGGAATTGCGCCGCGACTTAGATGGGATGACGGCGGGGGCTTGAGCCCCCGCCGCGGGGTCAGGCCAGGACCTTCGCCGCCTTGGCACTGTCGCCGTAGAACTCCCCCCGTGCGATCTTGCCGTTCTCGAACTTGATCAGGTGGGCGAAAGGCGCCTCGAAGCTGCCCGAATCGTTGCCGGCCCGCTGCGTGCCGCGCACGACGACCCATTCGCCGCCGTCGATGAACTCCTCGGGTTCGACGCTGAACGAGGACCAGTAGTTGGGTATCTGACTGAAGTTGCCGAGGATCGCGTCCCGGCCTCGCGTTTCGCCACCCAGCGGCAGCTCGTCCGAGGTCAGCCAGGTCCCGTCCTCGGCGAGCATCTCTCGAAGGGCCTCGAGGTCTCCGCGCCCGAAGGCGTCGTAGGCGGAGCGGGCGGTATCGACGTTCGACATGGTCGTCCTCCTTTTGTCGAGCTGGTCCCCGCCCGTTCCGACGGTACGCCGATCAGCGCCGATCCGCAAGGCGGGCTCGGAGATGCTGGTGGCTGGCGGCTCATTCCGTGGAGCCGTGGTCGAGGAACCGTAGGACGGCCAGCACCCGCCGATGGTCCTCGCCGCTTGCGGGCAGATCGAGCTTGGAGAAGATGCCCGTGACGTGCTTCTCGACGGCGCGCTCGGTGACGACGAGCTCCGCGGCGATCGACATGTTGGAGCGGCCCTCCGCCATCAGCCCCAGCACCTCGCGCTCGCGCGGGGTCAGCTCGTCGAGCGGGTCGTCGCTGCGCCGTCGCCCGAGCATCTGCGACACCACCTCCGGGTCGAGCGCCGAGCCGCCCGAGCCGACCCGCCGTACCGCGTCGGTTAGCCCCTCGACGTCGGCGACCCGGTCCTTCAGCAGGTAGCCGAGCCCCTCGGCGCTCTCGGCGAGCAGCTCCCGCGCGTAAGCGACCTCGACGTACTGCGAGAGGACGAGCACGCCGACGTGGGGCAGCTCGGCGCGGATCTCGCGGGCGGCCCGTAGGCCCTCGTCGGTGTGGGTGGGCGGCATGCGGACGTCAACGACGGCGACGTCGGGCCGGTGCGCACGCACCTTGCGCAGCAGGTCCTCGGCGTCGGCGGCCTGGCCGACGACCTCCAGCCCCGCCTCCTCGAGCAGCCTCACCACGCCTTCGCGCAGCAGGGTCGAGTCGTCGGCGACGACTACCCGCACGGGATCCTCGCCCGCACCACAGTGCCCTCGCCGGCGACACTGTTGACCTCGAGCCGCCCTTCCAGCGCAGCGACGCGATCGGCCAGCCCGCGCAGCCCGCTGCCGGCCTCTGGGTCGGCGCCGCCGACGCCGTCGTCGCTCACCTCGATCTCCACCGACCCGTTCGCCTGCGCGACCCGCACGGTTGCCTGCTCGGCGCGCGCGTAGCGGGCGACGTTGGTCAGGGCCTCCGCGATCACGAAGTAGCTGGCCGACTCGACCGATTCGGGCAGGCGCCCCTTGGGCGTCCCGAGGACCTCTACCGGAACCGGCGAGCGTTCGGCGAGGCCGGCGATCGCCGCCTCCAGCCCGCGGTCGCTCAGCACCGCCGGGTGAATGCCCCGCGCCAGCTCACGCAGCTCCGAGCTGGCGGCGGCCAGCTCCTCGAGTCCCTCATCGAGCAGCTCGGCGGTCGCCGCGGGGTCAGAGTCGAGCTTCTTGCGGGCCAGGCGCAGGTTCATAGCCAGCGCCACGAGCCGCTGCTGGGCACCGTCGTGGAGGTCGCGCTCGACCCGTCGCCGCTCCGCGTAGCCGGCGGCGACGATGCGTGCGCGCGAAGCGCGCAGCTCCTCCACCGTCGCCCGCAGTTCGGCGGTGAGCTGGGCGTTCTCCGCGGTCAGGGCGCTGCGGATTTCCTCGTCGCGGCCGATCCGCGAGCGCAGCAGGCCGACCAGGAAGGCGATCGGCAAGCAGGCGAAGGCGGCGAGGCCCGCCACGAAGGCGACCAGCTCGGCGTCGTCGGAGACGCCGGCCTGGCCGACGATCAGCTGGACGAGCAGAAAGAGGAATGCGACCGCGCCGGTGACCAGGACCGGACCGAGGGCGCGCCGCTCGCTCGCCGAGCTGCGCCGCCAGCGCCGGTAGACGACGACCACCGTCGCGGCGATCAGCGGGATCGCGATCAGTGCCTGGACCGCACTGATCGCCTCGCCGACGCTGCCGGGCCCAACCGCGAAGGCGTTGTCCGGACAGCCCTCGCAGCCTTCGGCGGCCGGGTCGGCGAACAGCACCCAGGCCGCCTGCATCGGGATCGTGACGAAGTACGCGATGCCGGCCAGCGCGCGCTGGGTGCGGGTCTCGAGGCGGCCCGAGGGGAAGGCGACGAGGAGGTGGACGAGGATCGCGTACGGCACGGTGAGACCGAGAGCGCCGAGCGTGAAGAGCAGGTCGCTGTTCGAGGCTTCCAGCCCCCGGAAGAACCAGGTGAACCCGATCGCCGTCATCAGCGGCCCGGTCCGATTCCCCGGTCGCCGATACCAGGCGAAGAGGCCGGTGCCGGCGAAGCCCCAGCCGGCGACCAGGGTCAGAGAGGCGGCCAGGCCGCGGGGGCTGACGTGATCGCTGGTCACGATCAGCGCCAGGGAGGCGAGTCCGACTCCGAACGCGAGCAGGGCGAGACCGATCAGGGCACGGCGCAAGCTGGTCATCCGGTCAACGCCGCGAGTCTCTCACTGCTGAGCTCACCCTTGGTGACGAAGCCGCGAGCCGGGCTGTCGGCGACAGCGCTTCCGAGGTCGGAGATCTCCCGGCTCGAGGTGAGGACGATCGCCGGGCACTCGCCCGCCGCCTCGAGGCGCGCCGCGACCTCGAAGCCGTCGAAGTCGGGTAGCTGCACGTCGAGCAGGACGAGGTCCGGTCGCAGCTCCCGGACCGCGCTGAGCGCCGCCGCACCGTCCTCGGCTTCGCCGACGACCGCATAGCCGTCGGCTTCCAGCATCCGCCTGGCGCTGGCGCGGAAGCTCGGATGGTCGTCGACGATGAGGACGGTGGTGGGCATGCCTCGATTGTCCTGCACCGGCGAGCGTCTGGATGTACGGCTACCCGTACAACCCGCGGCGGCGAGCCGCACTCCGGAACGCCTGCCAGCCGCATTGGAGCGCGGCCTCTCGCTTGGGAGCGTGGCGGTGTCGAATCGCAACCCGAACGAAAGGCACCACATGACCCCCAGGAAGAACATCGCAGCACGAGCCGCCCACTGGAGCGCCGCCCATCGCAAGGCCGCCATCCTCGGCTGGATCGCCTTCGTCGTCCTCTCGGTAGTCGTCGGCGGCGCGGTCGGGCAGAGGAACCTGACCCAGGCCGAATCGACCTCGGGCGAGGCCGGCCGGGCGGAGGTCGCGCTAGAAGAGGCCAATCTGACCCCGCACAGCGAGGTCGTGCTGGTCCAGAGTGACGATCTGCGCGCCGGCGACCCGGCGTTCGACGCCGCGGTCGAGGAAGCGACGAGGCGCCTGGGGGAGGTTCGTTCGGTGGTCGGGCTCAGCTCGCCGGCGGACGGCGGTGGCCAGGTCTCGGCCGATCGCCAATCCGCGCTGATCGAGTTCCGCATCCCGGGCGACGACGACGCGGCCGAGGAACGGGTCGACGCGAGCCTCGCCGCCACCGCGGCGACGCAGCGCCGTCATCCCGACCTGACGGTCGAGCAGTTCGGCGACGCCAGCGCCAAGAAGGCGGTCGAAGCGGTCTTCGGCGAAGACCTGAAGAAGGCCGAGACGACCTCCCTGCCGATCACCCTGGTGATCCTGCTGCTCGCATTCGGGGCCTTCGCGGCGGCCTTCGTGCCGCTGCTGCTGGCCTTCTCGGCGGTGATCGCGACGATGGGCGTCCTCGGGCCGCTGAGCCAGGTGGTGCCGATGGACTCCAACGTCTCCGCGGTCGTCGTCCTGATCGGGCTGGCCGTCGGCGTCGACTACTCGCTCTTCTACATGCGTCGCGAGCGCGAGGAGCGCCGCAGCGGTCGCTCGGCGGGGGCGGCGCTGCAGGCCGCGGCGGCGACCTCGGGCCGGGCCGTGCTCGTCTCGGGCCTGACCGTGATCGTCGCGATGGCCGGGATGCTGCTCAGCGGCGATCCGACCTTCATCTCCTTCGCGGTCGCGACGATGACCGTGGTCGCGGTGGCGATGCTGGCTTCGCTCACCGTCCTGCCCGCCGTCCTCTCCAAGCTCGGGGACCGGGTCGAGTGGGGGAGGGTGCCGTTCGTCGCCCGGCTGCGCAGGCGGCGCGAGGGCCGCTCGGCTTGGGGCGCCGTCGTCGACGGGGTCATGCGCCGTCCGGCGCTCTCGCTCGTCGCCTCGGCGGGCCTGTTGATCGCGCTGGCGGTGCCGGCGCTGGGGATGAAGACGGTCGTCAGCGGTGCGGATGACCTCTCCCGCGACATTCCGGTGGTCAAGACCTACGACCGCGTCAACGAGGCCTTCCCGAGCGAAGGCGCCCAGGCCCGAGTCGTCGTCGAGGCCGACGACGTCACCCGCGGGCCGGTCGCGGCGGCGATCGCCGACCTGCGCGTCCGCGCCCAAGCCGATCGCCTGGTCACCGGTCCGGTCGGCGTCGAGGCCAGCGCCGACGGCACGGTCGCGGCGGTCGACGTGCCAACGGCCGGCAGCGGCAGCGACGCCGCCTCGACGGCGGCACTGGAGCGGATTCGGGAGCGGCTGGTGCCGGCGGCCTTCGCCGCCGTCCCGTCGGCCTCTGTCAACGTCACCGGGGAAGCGGCGCAGTCGAAGGACTTCAACGACCTGCTGGCGGAGCGCCTGCCGCTGGTCTTCGCCTTCGTCCTCTCGCTGGCGTTCCTGCTGATGCTGGTCACTTTCAGGTCGATCGTGGTGCCGATCAAGGCGATCGCGCTCAACCTGCTCTCGGTGGGCGCGGCGTACGGGGTGCTGGTGCTGGTGTTCCAGAACGGGCTCGGCGAGTCGTGGCTGGGCTTCCACTCCAACGGCGGCGTCACCTCCTGGCTGCCGCTCTTCCTGTTCGTGATCCTGTTCGGCCTCTCGATGGACTACCACGTGCTGATCCTGAGCCGGGTCCGCGAGGCGGTCGACCGGGGGATGAGCAGCGACGAGGCGGTCCGGCACGGCATCTCGGCCACGGCTGGGACCGTGACCAGTGCCGCGATCGTGATGGTGGCCGTGTTCTCGGTCTTCGCCACCCTGAGCATGGTCGACATGAAACAGATGGGTGTCGGGCTCGCCGTCGCGGTCCTGATCGACGCGACGATCGTGCGCGCGATCCTGCTGCCGGCGGCGATGAAGCTCCTCGGCGACCGCAACTGGTACCTGCCCTCGGCGCTGGGCTGGCTGCCCGAGCTGCGCCACTCCAAGGCGGAGGCGGAGCCGGCTCGCGCCTAGCTCCTCCGCAGGTACGGGCAGCGCATCCACGGGCGCCGCGGCTCTTCGGTCGCGGCGCCCGCCGTTGTCTAACCTCGGGCCGATGGCGATCGACGTCAGCGAGGCGACGTTCGAGCAGGAGGTGGTCGAGCGTTCGCGCCAGGTCCCGGTCGTGGCCGACTTCTGGGCTGAGTGGTGCGGCCCGTGCCGGACCCTGACGCCGGCCCTCGAGGCGGCGGAGTCCGCCCGCGCCGGCAAGGTGGTCCTGGCCAAGGTCGACGTCGACGCAAACCAGGCGCTGGCGGCTCGGTACGGCGTTCAGGGGATCCCGGCGGTGAAGGCGTTCCGTGACGGTCAGGTCGTCGGCGAGCTCGTCGGCGCGGTGTCGAAGGCGAAAGTCGAGGAGCTGTTCGACTCGCTCGTTCCCTCGCGTGCCGACGAGTTGCTGGCGAAGGGGGACGAGCCGTCGCTGCGCGAGGCCGCCGAGCTCGAGCCGCGCCGCGCCGACATCGCCGTCGCGCTGGCCAAGGCGCGGCTGGGGCGCGGGGCAGAGGACGAGGCGCTGAACGCGGTCGAGGGCCACGACGCCGACTTCGCGGCGGCAGGGATCGCGGCCCGCGTGCGCCTCTCCCGGCGTGGGATCGGCGCCGCGGCGTTCGCGAAGCTCGACGGCCACGCTGGCGGTCCCGGCGGCCCAGGCGCTCCATCGGACGGCCCGCTCGGCGAGCGGCGAGAGGCCGCCGCCGAAGCTCTGCTCGATGAGATTCCAAGCGTCCCGCAGGATGCGCGCGAGGATCTGCGCCGCGCGATCGTCGGCATTCTCAGCGAAGCCGACCCCGGCGATGCCGCCGCCCGCCGGCTCCGCCAGCGGCTCGCCGCCGCCCTCTACTGAGCGCCCAGCGTGTCGCCGAGCACCGCGCTCCACCCAGCGCTCAGCTGGGTCCGGCGCCGCGCGAGGAGGATTCCGAGGCGCTCGGCCACCTTCTCGGGTTCCCGTTCGATCCGGCGGGCGGTGATCCGGATCGCCTCGATCCCGGCGAGCTTCAGGTCCTCGATCCGCAGTGGATCGCTCTCGAACGAGGCCCGGCTGCGGTGCGATTCCCAGCCGTCCACCTCCACCGCGAAGCGCTCCGCCTCCCAGTAGGCATCGACCTCGTGTCCGGCGACGAAGTGGTTGATCGCCGGGCGCGGGAGGCCGGCCTTCTTGACCAGAGCGAGGAAGAGCCGCTCGGAGCGACCGCGGAAGAAGCCGTCGTCGCGGTAGGTCTCGATCGCCTCGCGCAGCGCCTTCCTTCCCTGCGCTCCTGGACGGTCCAGCAGCGCGTCGATCTGACCGAGATCGAGCCGATCGAGGCGTTCGGCCCGCTGAATGGCGTTGTCGAGGCGTCGTCGCCTGCCCGTGGCGGCGAGGTCGAGCAGGGTGCGGGCGACGGTCGTGGCCGGGATGCGCTCGTATTCGCTGCGGTCCTCCTCGGCAAGCGCGGGCGAGTGGTGGACGCGGACGTCGCGGCGGGCGTGGCCGCGCCGGGGGACGGTCACCTCCGGAATCGCCGGACAGCTGGGCAAGAGTCCCCAGAGCCAAGCAGCCGAGGCGTGGCTCAGCAGCGCATCCGGTCGGCAGGCGGCGACCGCGGCGAGGCAGCGTCCGTGAGACGTCAGCTCGCTGCGGCCGACCGAGTAGACGCCGCGGTGGACCCGGTGGAGGCGTCCCACCCCGGCGGCGCGGGTGATCGCGGCGTCGGAGTAGGCGAGGACCCGCAGCTGTCGCCTGGTGACGACGCCGTGCTGACGGTCGGCCAAGCGCATCAGTCGATGATGCGAACGCATTTCTGCTCGCATACCGAGCACAAGTGCGTTCGCATGTGAGCTCTCCCCCGATGCCACGCCGTTCGCAGCGGAAAGTGCGGACGTTGCGGCCGGTTCAGGGGAACATCTGTTCGCCTGCGTAGAATCGAGCTGAGTGGCCGCTTCGGACCGAATCGTCATCTCGGGTGCTCGCGAGCACAACCTCAAGGGCATCGACGTCGAGCTGCCCCGCGACGCGCTGATCGTGATCACCGGGCTCTCGGGCTCGGGCAAGTCGAGCCTCGCCTTCGACACGATCTACGCGGAGGGACAACGGCGCTACGTCGAGTCACTCTCCGCCTACGCGCGCCAGTTCCTCGGCCTGATGGAGAAGCCCGATGTCGACTCGATCGAGGGGCTCTCGCCGGCGATCTCGATCGACCAGAAGACGACCTCGCGCAACCCGCGCTCGACGGTCGGGACGGTGACCGAGATCTACGACTACCTGCGCCTGCTCTGGGCGCGGATCGGCGTGCCGCACTGCCCCACCTGCAGGGAGCCGATCACCGGTCAGTCCCAGGAGCAGATCGTCGATCGCCTGATGACCCTCGAGGAGGGCACGAAATTCATGGTGATGGCGCCGGTCGTGCGCGGCCGCAAAGGCGAGTACGGCAAGCTGCTCGAGCAGTTCCGCCTCGAGGGATACTCACGGGTGAAGGTGAACGGCGAGCTGCGCCGCCTCGACGAGGAGATAGTCCTCGACAAGAAGTACAAACACGACGTCGCGGTAGTGGTCGACCGGCTGGTGATGAAGCCGGACCTGCGGCGCCGCCTCTCGGAGTCGGTCGAGGCGGCGGCCGGCCTCGCAGCCGGCCTGGTCGAAGTGGAGCTGGTCGACGGCGGCGAGGACAATCTCGTCTTCTCCGAGCAGTTCGCCTGCCTCAACTGCGGCACCTCGATCTCCGAGCTCGAGCCGCGGATCTTCTCCTTCAACTCGCCCCACGGTGCCTGCGAGCGCTGCCACGGGCTCGGCTTCCAGAAAGTCATCGACCCTGAGCTGGTCGTCCCCGACCCGACCCTCTCGCTCGGCGAGGGGGCGCTACAGCCCTGGAACCGCGGCGTCAGCGCCTACTGGAAGCGGCTCGTCGCCTCGGTTGCGGAGACCCACGGCATCGACCTCGACAAGCCCTGGTCGAAGCTCAAGAAGAGCGAGAAAGAGATCTTCCTCTACGGCACCGGCGAGGAGCGCCACCTGGTCAGCTACACCAACCGCTTCGGGCGTCGCCGCTCTTACCGGGTGCGCTTCGAGGGGATCGTCAACCAGCTCGAGCGGCGCTACGAAGAGACCGACTCCGAGACCAACCGCGAGCGGATCGAGAGCTATATGGCCGAGCAGCCCTGCCCACAGTGCGGCGGCGCGCGGCTGCGCCCGGAGACCCTCGCGGTGACGGTCGGTGGCCTCAGCATCGCCGAGATGACCGACATGTCGGCGCGGGCGGCGCGGCAGTGGATCGCCAAGCTCGACCTCAACGAGACCGAGCGGGCGATCGCCAGGCTGATCGTGCGCGAGATCTCCGAACGGCTCGCCTTCCTCGACAACGTCGGCATCGGTTACCTCTCGCTGGGCCGCTCGGCCCGCTCGCTTTCGGGCGGAGAGGCGCAACGGATCCGCCTGGCGACGCAGATCGGCTCGAGCCTGGTCGGTGTGATGTACGTCCTCGACGAGCCCTCGATCGGGCTGCACCAGCGCGACAACGAGAAGCTGATCGCGACCCTCGACCGCCTCCGCGACCTCGGCAACACGGTGATCGTCGTCGAGCACGACGAGGGCACGATGCGGGCCGCCGACCACCTGGTCGATCTCGGACCGGGCGCCGGCGAACACGGCGGACACGTGATCGCCGCCGGGACGCCGGCCGAAGTCGCCGAAGACTCGGCCTCGCTGACGGGTCAGTACCTCGCCGGCAAGCGTCAGATCGAGGTCCCGGCCAAGCGCCGGCGCCCCCGCAAGTACCTGACCGTCCGCGGCGCCCGAGAACACAACCTGAAGGGGATCGACGTCGAAGTGCCGCTCGGCGTCTTCTGCTGCGTGACCGGCGTCTCGGGCTCGGGCAAGTCGACGCTGGTCAACGAGACGCTGCACCACGCGGTGGCCAACCGGCTGCACCAGGCGAAGCTGCGGCCCGGCGCCCACGACGGCATCGACGGGCTCGGGGAGATCGACAAGATCATCAACATCGACCAGTCGCCGATCGGGCGGACGCCGCGCTCCAATCCGGCCACCTACACGAAGATCTTCGACCACATCCGCCAGCTGTTCACGCAGACGCAGGAGGCGCGGGCGCGCGGCTACAAGCCGGGCCGCTTCAGCTTCAACGTCAAGGGCGGCCGCTGCGAGGTTTGCACCGGCGACGGCCAGATCAAGATCGAGATGCACTTCTTGCCCGACGTCTACGTGCCCTGCGAGCAGTGCCACGGCAAGCGCTACAACCGCGAGACGCTCGAGGTCCGCTTCAAGGGCAAGAGCATCGCCGACGTGCTGGAGATGTCGGTCGAGGAGGCGGTCGGGTTCTTCGAGAACGTGCCGAAGATCGCGCGGCGGCTGCGCACCCTGCACGACGTGGGGCTCGACTACATCCGGCTCGGGCAGCCGGCGACGACGCTCTCGGGCGGCGAGGCGCAGCGGGTCAAGCTGGCCACCGAGCTCTCGAAAGTCGCCACCGGCGACACCCTCTACATCCTCGACGAGCCGACCACCGGCCTGCACTTTGCCGACGTGCAGCGACTGCTCGACGTACTCGGCCGTCTGGTCGACGCCGGCAACACGGTCGTCGTCATCGAGCACAACCTTGACGTGATCAAGACCGCCGACTACCTGATCGACCTCGGCCCCGATGGCGGTGACGAGGGGGGAGAGGTGATCGCGGTCGGCACCCCGGAGGAGGTCGCCGCGGTCGCGGGGTCGCACACCGGCAGCTTCTTGGCCGAGCTGCTCGAGCCGCCCAAGCCGAAGCGGACCGCGCGCAAGAAGCGCCAGCCGGTCGCGGCCTAGCTTCTGGAATGCTGCCCCGGTGAGCGGGCAGCGCGGCTGGCGGACCTGGTGGGCGAGGCGGCGTTGGTACGAGCGCAACCGCCGCCTCGCGCGGCGCTGGCGGGTCGCCCGGCACGCCGCCCGCGGCGGCTTCTTCGTCCGCGAACCGTTCGAGGGCGAGATTCTCGAGGCCTTTGACGAGGGCCGGCTGACGATCGGGGAGGGGACCCTGTTGGAGCCGGGATGCTGGCTGACGCTGGCGCCGGCCGCGCGGATCTCGATCGGCGAGGGCTGCTTCCTCAACCGCAACACGATGCTGGCGGCGCTCGAGCGGATCGAGATCGGCGACCACGTGATGTTCGCCAACGGCTGCTTCGTCGGCGATGCCGATCACCGCTTCGACGACTTCGAGGCGCCGATCACGACGCAGGGCTTCACCAGCAAGGGTCCGGTCCGAATCGGCTCGAACTGCTGGCTGGGGGTCAACTGCGTCGTGACCAGCGGCGTGACGATCGGCGAGCGCTGCGTGATCGGCTCCAACTCGGTGGTGACCGAAGACGTCCCCTCCGGCTCGATCGCGGCCGGCGCGCCGGCCAAGGTCGTGAAGCGCATCGAGTTCCGCAAGTAGCGGCGGAACAGCGACAAATGTCACGGAATCGCCCGTTTCGTGCCTATACTTTCGACAGAGAGGCCGTGACCCCCCAAAGGGCATGGACCAGATGACTTCCGCACTGACCGATCGACCGCACGCACAAGCTGGCGTGGAGTTCGTCCGCGCCAAGTCCGACCTGCGCGCCGCGCTGGCTACGCCGCGCCGTGCGGGTCGCTCAATAGGCCTGGTGCCGACGATGGGCTACCTGCATGAGGGACACCTCTCGCTGCTGCGCGCCGCACGGGCCGAGTGCGACGTGATCGTGATGAGCCTCTTCGTCAACCCCACTCAGTTCGGGCCGGGCGAGGATTTCGAGCGCTACCCCCGCGATGAGCGCCGAGACGCCGAGCTGGCGGCCGGGGCTGGGGTCGACCTGATCTGGGCGCCGCCGGTAGAGGAGGTCTACCCGGAGGGCTTCGGAACTCAGGTTGAGGTGGGTGGGATAGCCGAGGTGCTCTGCGGCGACCCGCGCCGGCGCGGTCCCGAGCATTTCCGTGGCGTCGCCACTGTGGTCGCCAAGCTCTTCAATGCGGTCGGTCCCGACGTCGCCTACTTCGGCCAGAAGGATGCGCAGCAGGTCGCGGTGATCCGCCGCATGGTCTGCGACCTCGATTTTCCGGTCCGGATCGAGGCGCTGCCGATCGTCCGCGAGCCTGACGGCCTCGCGATGAGCTCGCGCAACGCCTACCTGAGCGCCGAGGACCGCCAGCGCGCGACCGCGCTGGCGCGGGCCCTGCGCGCCGTCGAGGCGGAGGCCCCGAAGGGCTCACTCGCCGCCGCGCTCGAGGCCGGCCGCCGCGAGCTCGCCGCCGCGGGGATCGAGCCCGAGTACCTGGAGGCGCGCGACCCCGACGACCTCAGCGCGGTCGAGGAGCTGAACGGACGCCCCGTACTGGTCGCCGTGGCGGCGCGGGTCGGCGACGCGCGACTGATCGACAACGTCTTGATCAACGACAGGGAGGCACCTATCTGATGCAACGGCAGATGCTCAAGTCCAAGATCCACCGCGCCACGGTGACCGACTGCGACGTCGACTACATCGGCAGCATCACGATCGACACGGAGCTGATGGCGAGCGCCGACCTGATCACCAACGAGCAGGTCCACGTTTGGGACATCGACAACGGCGCCCGCTTCGTCACCTACGTGATCGACGGCGAGCCAGGCTCGGGCACGATGCAGGTCAACGGCGCCGCCGCCCACCTGACCCGGCCCGGCCACAAGATCATCGTCGCCTCCTTCGGCGCCTACGACGAGCGCGACCTCGAGTCCTACTCGCCGGTCGTCGTCCACGTCGGCGAGGACAACACCGTGGTCGGTGTCGACAGCCACCCAGAGGTGCTGCTCTCATGATGACCCTGCCGCGCCTGGCCGAGATGAAGGCGGCCGGCGAGCCGATCGTGATGGTCACCGCCTACGACTACCCCTCGGCGAGGGTTGCCGAGGAGGCCGGGGCGGACGTCGTCCTGGTCGGCGACTCGGCGGCGATGGTGGTGCTCGGCTACCCCGGTACCGAGCCGGTCTCGATGGAGGAGATGATCGTCCTCGGTAAAGCGGTGCGCCGCGGGCTGAGGACGCCGCTGATGGTGGGC
The DNA here is from genome assembly GCA_036276735.1 of Solirubrobacterales bacterium. Lineage (GTDB taxonomy): Bacteria > Actinomycetota > Thermoleophilia > Solirubrobacterales > 70-9 > VRUE01. The sequence continues at coordinate 55,792 of DASUOH010000040.1, forward strand.
GACCTGCCGATGGGCAGCTATGAGGCGAGCAACGAGCTGGCGGTCCGCAACGCGCAGCGCCTCGTCAAGGAGACCGGCTGCCAGACGGTCAAGCTCGAGTCGGGGGGGATCTCGGTCGAGCGGGCGCGGGCGATCGTCAATTCGGGCATCCCGGTGATGGGGCACGTCGGCCTTACCCCGCAGACCGCCACGGCACTGGGGGGCTACAAGGCGCAGGGGAAGACGGCACAGGGCGCGATCAAGCTGCTCGAGGACACGCTTGCGCTGCAGTCGGTCGGCTGCTTTGCGATCGTCTTCGAGGCGGTCCCGGCGGCGATCACCGAGGCGATCGTCGAGAAGCTGGAGGTTCCGACGATTGGCATCGGCGCGGGGCCGGCCACGGCCGGCCAGGTGCTCGTATTCCACGACCTGCTCGGGATCACCACCGGCCACACCGCCAAGTTCGTGAAGCGCTACGCCGACGTCAACGCGGAGATGGTCGGCGGCGTCAAGCGCTACGCGGCCGAGGTGCGCTCACGGCGCTTTCCGGAGCCCGACCACGTCTACGGAGTGGAGCCCTCAGAGCTGGCCGAGTTCCGCAGGTACCTCGACCAGGAGAGCCTCGCCTCTGCCAAGAGCTGGGACTGGGAGCCGCTGCCCTGAAGGGCGGCCAGCGGCCGCCGCACGATCGGTTCGACCGCGCAGCCGGTCTGCGCGGCGCGGCGCCGGCAGAGACTCGACGAGAAGCTGGGGCCGGCCAGGGCGACGCGCCCGGCGCCGGGCAGCCAAACGGAGAGATCGCCGGACCAGGAGTTGGCCAGGGCGCCGGTCTGTTCGAAGACGGCGCTGCCTGCGAACGGCTTCGGCGGTTTGAGGAACGCGAATCCGGGCTCCTTGCCCGGGCCGCTGGCAATGAATGCGTTGCGGCCGCCGACCAGCGCGAAGGCATAGCGGGCGATCTCCATCCTTTCCCGTCGCTGGTTGAGGGTGGCGAGGACGAAGGCACGGCCGAATCCCGCCACACGGAAGGCGCTGACCGACGCGGCGCCGCCGGGTCGCTTGGCGACCGCGTGGAGGTGCGTCACGATCGGCGGCGGCCCGACCGCCGAGGAGGACGCCAGGCACGCTTCCGAGGGCAGGGCGAGGGCGGAGCCCCTTGCCCTCTTGGCGTGGACCTCCGTGTAGCGACGCTCTCCGACGAACTCGATGACGCCGCGGTAGACGCCCCGCTGGAAGAGTTCGCAGGCCTGTCGTCGGTTGGCGGCGCGGTAGCGAAGTGCCAGCCGGCCGCGGCGTCCGAACCGCGCCACGAACCGGTCCTCGACCCGCTTGCCTTCGACGGTGTATTCCGCGGCTACGTTGCCCGATTCCGCTTGGATCGTCGCCAGGCTGCCCACGATGTAGACGCTGACGCGGTAGCCCTTGCTGCCGTCCAGCTTGAATTCAGCCAGCACCGGGAACGTCGGCGGCGGGCCGGCGCCGGCGGTCGAGCTGCCACCTGCGAGGACCGCCACCCCGACGAGAAGGCAGGCAGGCACCGCCCCGATCCGCTTGCGCCCCACCGCTCGCATCAACGCAGACTAGTGAGGCTCGACGACGGGATCGGCGGGGTTAGCATCCGGCGGTCGATGCCGATCTACGAGTTCGAGTGCGAGGGATGCGGGGAGCGCTTCGAGGAGCTGCTGGCGGCGAGCGCTGCCGGTGCCGCTTGCCCGCGCTGCGGCTCCGCTCAGACGAAGCGTCTGCTCTCATCTGTCTCGCCGCCAGGGCGCCAACCGCGGGGGGCGCGGGTGCGGTCCAGCGAAGCGCGGCGGCGTGAGCGGGAAGCATCGCGTCGTGACCGGGGTGCGGGGAAGTGAGCGCCACGGCGGAGCAGCGCCGCGCCGAGCTGGTCGAGCTCTACAAGGAGGTCGAGTCCTGCAAGCGCTGCCCGCTGCACGAGACCAGAACCCGAACCGTGTTCGGGGCGGGCAACGCCGACGCCGACCTGATGTTCGTCGGCGAGGCTCCGGGCGCTGAAGAGGACCGGCGCGGCCTGCCCTTCGTCGGTCGCGCCGGGCAGCTCCTCAACGAGCTGCTGGGCGGAATCGGCATGTCCCGCGAGGATGTCTTCATCGCCAACGTCCTCAAGAGCCGCCCGCCCGGCAACCGCGACCCGCAGCCGCTGGAGATCGAGGCCTGCCGGCCCTTTCTGTTCGAACAGGTGCGGCTGATCGAGCCGAAGGTGATCTGCACGCTGGGCAACTTCGCGACCAAGCTGCTGACCGCCAATCCGGCCGGGATCACCCGGGTGAGGGGCACCCCCCAGGTTCACGAGCTGGGTGGCCGCACCGTCTTCCTGCTGCCGCTCTTCCACCCGGCAGCGGCGCTGCGGACGCCGGCGATGAAGGAGACGCTACGGGCCGACCTCGACCTGCTGCCGCCCTTGCTCGCCGGGCCGCCGCCGGCCGGGGCGCCCGAGGAAGAGGAGATCGAGGAGGCGCCCGTGCCCGGTCCCCCGCAACCCGCCGACGACCAGCTGGACATCTTTGGCTGAGCCGCCCCCGGACGCGGAGCGGAGGAAGCGGCGCTTTATTTCGTCGTCGGCACCCGAGACCGAAGCGATCGGCGCCCGCCTGGCCACCCACCTGAAGCCCGGCGACGTGGTCGTCGTCAGCGGCGACCTCGGCGCCGGCAAGACGACGCTGGTCCGCGGCGCCTGCCGGGCCCTGGGGGTCGAGGGGCCGGTGACCTCCCCGACCTTCACGATCGGGCAACGCTACGAGGGTCGGGTTCCGGTCTCCCACCTCGATCTCTACCGGCTCGGCGCCCTCGAAGAGGAGGAACCGGCGCTGCTCGAGGACTACCTCGGCCCCGAGTCGCTCGCCTTCGTCGAGTGGCCGGCGGTCGCCGCGCCCGAGCTCGCCGGCCGCGAGGTGACGGCGGTGCGAATGGCCCACCTGGGAGGCGATCGCCGCCAGGTCGAGATCGTCGCCGCATCGCACCGCAAATAGCGGTGTTTCGGATAGGGCTGTCTGTAGCATCGCCCCCGGTAACGCAAAACGAAGGAGGAAGCGGCGAATGAGAGCAGTGAAGCGCCTGGTGGTCGTATGTCTGGCGGTCGGGGTCTTGGCGAGCGCCGCGCCGGCCACGGCCGATGCCGCCGCCTTCAAGCACTACGTCGCGTGCGGCCTCTCGCAGAACGCCAAACCGTCGCATTCGTGCCACAAGAAACAGAAAAAGGGCGCTTTCTTCCGCAGCAACCGGGCCGACGTCTTCTACACCGTCTGCGTCCGCTTCCCGACCGGGAAAAACCTCTGCGCCCCCAAACAGGAGGCGCTGCGCGGGACGCTCTACGTCAACAAGGTCACCACGAACATCCCCGGTCAGCACAGAGTCGCCTGGTTCGTCCAGGGCAAGCGGGTCGGCCTCTTCAAATTCTTCGTCCGGGGCTGAGGCCTGGCGCTGATCGGCTTCGACACCTCGACCGAGGACACGGCGGTCTGCGCCTGGCGCGACGGCGTGGCGCTGCATGAGTCCCTGGTCGGGACGTCGGAGAAGGGGGGGCCGCTGCACACGGTCGCGCTCCTGGAAGAGGTCGAGCGCGCCGTGGCCCTCGCCGGAGGCTGGGAAGAGGTCGAGGCGATCGCGGTGGGGCGAGGGCCGGGCACCTACACCGGCCTGCGGGTCGGCATAGCGACGGCGCGGGCGCTTGGCTTCAGCCGCGATCTGCCGGTTCGCGGCGTCCCCAGCCTCGACGCCCTCGGACGGGCGCTTGCCGAGCGCCCTGGTTCGGCGCCTCGGCTCGCCGTTCTCGACGCTCGCCGTAAAGAGGTCTTCTCGGCGCTCTACACGGCAAGTGGCGAGCGGCTTTGGGGACCGATCGTCGGCAGTCCACAGGAGCTGGCCGAGCGGCTGGCCGGGCTCGGCGAGCCGCCGCTGGCCGCCGGATCGGGGGCGGTACGATTTCGCCAGCAGCTGACGAAGAGGGGTGTCGAGGTTCCCGACGACGCCGACGCCGTGCACCGGATCGCCGCGCGCCACATCTGCGCCCTGGCGGCTGAGGAGCCCGGCGCCGGCGACGAGGACTCCGTCGCCCCGATCTACCTTCGGCCCCCCGACGCGGAGCGGTGGCGTGAGCGAGACTCTGTACAGAAAGCCGGGTGAGGTGAACGCCGAGCCGGCGGTACGGCGGCTCGCCTACAGCGATCTGCCGGCCGTCGTCTCGATCGAGCGGCGCTCCTTCCCCGCGCCATGGTCGCTGGCGATGTTCGTGCTCGAGCTCTCCAAGCCGTCGGGGATCTGCCTCGCCGCCACCCTGGAGGACGACTTGGCCGGTTACCTGATCTGCTCGCGCTACGACCGGGTCTGGCACCTGATGAACGTCGCCGTGGCGCCGGACCGGCGCCGCCAGGGCATCGCCACCCGCCTCATCTCGCGCCTGCTGGAGGAGGGAGGCGGTCGCCTTCCCTTCACGCTCGAGGTCCGGGTCTCAAACCACGAGGCGATCTCGATGTACGAGCGGCTCGGCTTCCGCTCGGCCGGCGTCCGTCGCCGCTACTACCAGGACAACGGCGAGGACGCCCTGATCATGTGGCTGGACTGAGCCTTGAGATCACCCGCCCGCAGCGGACGCGGGAGTGAGCGAGCAAGATCTCCGGTGAACATGAGTGCGAGCGAACGAGAGCAGAGCATGCGGGCGGAACTTATTTTGGCGATCGAGACCTCCTGTGACGACACCTGCGCGGCGGTCATCGACGGGCCGCGCATCCTCTCCAACGTGATCTCCTCGCAGGCCGCCGCGCACGAGCGCTTCGGCGGCGTCGTGCCCGAGGTCGCGTCGCGCCACCACCTCGAGCTGACGACCCCGGTGGTGAAGGCCGCGCTCGAGGAGGCGGAGGTGGCGCTCGACGAGGTCGAGGCGGTCGCGGTCACCGCCGGCCCCGGCCTGATCGGCGCCCTGCTGGTCGGCCTCAGCAGCGCCAAGGCGATCGCCGCGGCGCGGCGATTGCCTCTCATCCCTGTCGACCACCTGCAGGGCCACGTCGCCGCCAACTTCCTCGCCCCAGAGCCGCTCGAGCCGCCCTTCCTCTGCCTGGTCGCTAGCGGGGGGCACACGCTGCTCGCGGGCGTCCGCGACCACGAGGGTCACGAAGTGCTCGGCCAGACGCTCGACGACGCGGCGGGCGAGGCGTTTGACAAGGTCGCCCGGCTGCTCGGCCTCGGCTATCCCGGTGGCCCGGCGATCCAGCGCCTCGCCGAAGCCGGGGACCCGGAGGCCTTCGACCTGCCGGTGGCGATGAGTCGCGATCCCGGCCTCGACTTCAGCTTCAGCGGCCTCAAGACGGCGCTCGTCTATCTCTGCCGCGACCTCGGCGAGGACGGTGTCGCCGCGAGTCGCGCCGACCTCGCCGCCAGCTTCCAGGCGGCCGTCGTGGGCCAGCTGACCGCGAAGCTGAAGCGGGCGCTGGACAGGGGGGAGTGGGAGGCGGTTGCGCTCGGCGGCGGCGTCGCCGCCAACGGGCCGTTGCGCGACGCCGTCGCGGAGCTCTGCGCGGAGCGGCGCGTGCGCCTCAAGCTGGTGCCGCTGGCCCTCTGTACCGACAACGCGGCGATGATCGGCTCCGCCGCACGCTTCGCGCCCCGCCTCGAGTACCCCGACTACCTCGGATACGACGCCTTCGCGCGTGCCGCGTGAGCCAGGTCGTCGTCTACTCGCGGCCCGGCTGCCACCTATGCGAAGAGGCGTTGGGAGGCATCCTCTCGCTGCGTGAGGAGGGGTACCGGTTCGATCTCCACGAGGTCGACATCGAGAGCGAGGAGCTGCTCTTCAAGCGCCTGCTGGAGCGCATTCCGGTGGTCGAGGTCGATGGCCGGGTCGTCAGCGAGCTGGTGCTCGACGAGGCGGCCCTGCGGGCACGGCTCGATAACGTGGTGAGCGATGATCGAGCAGGCGGTCGAGGAGCATGAGGTGCCGAACGGGCTGATCGCCGAGGGCGAGCGGCTTTCGCTGGGCGTCGCCGCGCGGCTCTCGCGCTATCTGCAGGTGCTGACCCAGGCCCGCAAGATGGGGCGCGACACGATCTCCTCGCAGGAACTCTCCGACTACACCCACATCAACCCGACCCAGATCCGCCGCGACCTCTCGGGCTTCGGCAAGTTCGGCAAGCGGGGGGTCGGCTACAACGTCGACTCCCTCGTCGCCGAGATTCGCAAGATCCTGCGCACCTCGGGGCAGCACAACATCGCGCTGTTCGGCGCCGGCAACCTCGGCCAGGCGATCGCCAGCTCCGACATCTTCGCCGACCACGGCTTCCAGGTCGTGGCGATGTTCGACATCGACCCCAGCGTCGTCGGCACAAAGGTGGGCGATCTGGCGGTCCGCGACTTCGGCGAGCTGGAGCATGTCGTCGCCGAGCAGGAGATCGTCGTCGGGGTCCTGGCGGTGCCGGCGGACGCCGCCCAGGCGGTCGCCGATCGCCTCGTCGAGGCGGGCGTGAAGATCATCTTCAACTACTCCGAGCAGCTGCTTCAGGTGCCGCCGGAGGTGACGGTTCACACCTCGAGTCCCGCTGTCGACCTGCTCTACGCCCTTTACTTCTACTTGACCTGAGTCCTTGTCCCTGGACCTCGATCTCGCGCGGGAGCGATTCGAGTCCTCCACCGACTTCACGATCGGCTTGGAGGAGGAGTTCGCGATCCTCGATCCGCGAACGCTCGAGCTGGAGCACCGCTTCGAGGACGTCTACGCCGCCTGCGAGAAGGACGAGGTGCTCGCCGAGTCGGCGGCAGGTGAGCTGATTGCCTCGGAGATCGAGATCCGCTCGGGCCGCGCCGAGAGCTTTGGTGCGGCGGTCGAGGCGCAGCGCGAGCGGCGCGCCCGGCTCTTCGAGCTGGTCGAAGGGATGGGCTTGGCGCTCGGCGCCACCGGCACCCACCCGTGGGCCGACTACCTGGACCAGAGGATCATCGACACGCCGCACTACACCCGGCTGCGCAGGGAACTCGGCTGGGTCGCCCAGCGCAACAACACCTGGAGCCTGCACGTGCATATGGGGATCCAGGGCGCCGACCGGGCGATCGCCGTCTGCGACTGGCTGCGCGAGCTGCTGCCGCCGCTGCTCGCCATCTCGGCGAACTCCCCCTTCCTCGACCGCCGCGACAGCGGCCTGCACAGCGTGCGCAGCGAGATCTTCACCCGCACCTTTCCGCGTTGTGGCGTACCCAGCCCGTTCCGCGACTGGCGGGGCTACGCCGACTTCGTCGGCACGCTGGAGCGGCTCGGCAGCGTCGTCGAGTCGACCCAGCTCTGGTGGAGCGTGCGTCCCCACCACAAGTTCGGCACGGTCGAGGTGCGGATCTGCGACGCCCAGACGCGCGGCGAGGAGTCGTTTGCGATGGCGGGGTTGATCGCGGCCTGCATCGCCCAGACGGCGCTCGACTACGACGAGCGAGGCTACGAGGGGGATCGGGGACCGCTGCACGACAACGAGATCGAGGAGAACCTCTGGCGGGCGATCCGCTACGGCAAGAGCGGCAAGCAGATCGACTTCCGGCGCGGCGTTGAGGTGGAGGCTGAGAAGGTGCTGGAAGAACTGCTTGTTTGGACCGAGCCAGCCCGCTCGCGGCTCGGCATCGAGGTGACATTGCCGGAGCGCAACGGGGCGCAGCGGGCGATCGAGGCGCTCGACGCCGGAGTCTCGATCGAGGACATCTACCGCGACGCGGTTGCCGAAACCCGCCGCACCTACCGACCGGCTCGGCAAACCGCCTGAGAACGCGGTATCCGCGGCCCGATATAGACTCCCGCGCCGCTAAATCCACCGGAGGAACCGAACTTGACCGATTTCTTGACCGACTACGGAGTCGTCGTTGCGCTCGTATGCGCCGGCGCGGCAGTTCTATACGGACTTTTGATCACCCAGAGCCTGCTGAAGCGCTCTCCGGGCAATGACCGCATGCAGGAGATCTCAGGCGCCGTGCAGGAAGGCGCGACCGCCTACCTGAACCGCCAGTACGCGATCATCGCCGCGGTCGCCGTGCCGATCGCGATCGTGCTGCTGTTCCTGCAGAACTGGGAGACCGCGCTCGGCTTCGTGATCGGCGGTGTCTTCTCGGGCGCCGCCGGCTTCATCGGGATGAACCTCTCGGTGCGGGCCAACTCACGCGTCGCCGAGGCGGCGCGCGGCGGCGTCCCGCCCGCGCTCGACGTCGCCTTCAAGGGTGGCTCGGTCACCGGCATGCTGGTCGTCGGCCTGGCGCTGCTCGGGGTCGCCGGCTACTACGGCATCCTCGTCGCCACCGGCTCCAGCGACGAGCACGCGGTTGACGCGCTGGTCGGGCTGGGCTTCGGCGGCTCGCTGATCTCGGTCTTCGCCCGGCTCGGCGGCGGCATCTTCACCAAGGCCGCCGACGTCGGCGCCGACCTGGTCGGCAAGGTCGAGGCCGGAATTCCCGAGGACGATCCCCGCAACCCGGCCGTCATCGCCGATAACGTCGGCGACAATGTCGGCGACTGCGCCGGCATGGCCGCGGACCTGTTCGAGACTTATGTCGTCACCGTCGGCATCACCATGGTCTCGGTCGCGCTCGCGCTAGGCGGCAGCCCGCTGCTGTTGCCGCTGATGAGCCTGCCGCTGTTGATCGGCGGCGTGTGCATCATCACCTCGGTCATCGGCACCTACATGGTCCGCCTCGGCGCCAAGCAGTCGATCATGGGCGCCCTCTACAAGGGCTTCTGGACGACGACGATCCTGGCCGTCCCGGCGATCTGGTTCGCCGCCGACTATGCGCTCGGTGGGCTCGACCAGACCATCACCACCAACGACATGAGCTTCCCGGCGATGAACCTCGTCTGGGTCAGCTTCATCGGCCTGGCGGTGACCGCGCTGATCGTCTGGATCACCGAATATTACACCGGCACCAACTATCGCCCGGTGCAGTCGATCGCCAAGGCCAGCCAGACCGGCCACGGCACCAACGTCATCCAGGGCCTGGCGATCAGCCTCGAATCGACGGCGCTGCCGACCATCGTCATCGTTGCCGGCGTGATTTCCAGCTGGCAGCTGGCGGGGCCGCTGGGCGTCGCCTTTGCTGCTTCGGCGATGCTGGCGCTGGCCGGCATGGTCGTTGCTTTGGACGCCTATGGCCCGGTCACCGACAATGCCGGCGGAATCGCCGAAATGGCCGGCATGGACGACGATGTCCGCACCCGCACCGACGCCCTCGACGCGGTCGGCAACACCACCACGGCGGTGACCAAGGGCTATGCGATCGGCTCGGCAGGCCTTGCCGCGCTCGTGCTGTTCGGCGCCTATGTCGCCGATTTGCGCGAGTTCGGACCCGAGATCGGCGTCACCGGCGACCTCGACGCCTTGTTCAGCCTGTCCAACCCCTATGTCATCGTCGGCCTACTGCTCGGCGCGCTGCTGCCCTATCTGTTCGGGGCGATGGGCATGACCGCCGTCGGCCGCGCGGCCGGATCGGTGGTCGTCGAGGTGCGCCGGCAGTTCCGCGACATCAAGGGCATCATGGAAGGGACCGGCAAGCCGGACTACGGCCGCGCCGTCGACC
>DASUOH010000041.1:0-88527 GCA_036276735.1 Solirubrobacterales bacterium
GCACCCTTCGCGGCCTGCGGGCCCGCATCGCCAGCCGCCTCCTGGCGCTCGCTGCGGCAATCTCACTCAACCACCAGCTCGGGCGCCCTTCGCGAACGCTGGTCGACTACGTGGCCTGAGCCGTGGAACTACTCATCTAGAACGTCCGGAACCCAGCTCCTGAGCCCGACGCTTCGCGCCCCGCCCAAGCCGGGGCCGTCTCCTCAGCGGCGGCGAGCACCTCGCGCCGGGCCTTCTTGGCGCTTGCCTTGATCTCGTCTTCGGCCGAGCGCCGCAACCGCTCCTCGCGCTGCTCGGCCTGCTTGCGGATCCGCTCCGACTCGGCCTGGAGTTGCTGCTCGGCGCGATGCCGGGCCTGCTCTTCGGCCTCCCCTTCGACTTTCTCGACCAGCCGGCGCACCCGCTCCTCGGCCTCGCGGCGCACGTCCTCGGTCCCCTGCATGACCCGTTGCTCGATCTCCGCCTCGAGCCGGACGGCGATCTCGTGGGACTCGGCCGCCTTCGCCTCCGCCTCGGCGGCGCGCTGCTCGGAGGCGGCGACGCGGCGATCGGCCTCGGCCTGGGCCTCCCTTATGACCTCCCCGGCTCGCTCCGAAGCTTCCTCTTGGACTCGACGGCCGGCCTGCGCGATTGCCTCCTCGGCGGCCTTGCGGCCTTGCTCGAAACCCTGCTCGGCGCGGTCGCGTGCCGCCTCCGCCCGCGCCGCCCGCTCTTCGGCCACCCGGCGCCTCTGGCGCTCGGCGGCGATCTCGTCGCGCCCCTCGGCGGCAATCCGGGCCAGCGTCGCCTTGGCGCGCTCCCTCAGCTCACCGCGTACCAGCTCCAACCGTGCAGCGGCCTCGGAGCGCTCCAGCTCGGCCCGCCCGTCGGCCTCGACGAGCCTCGCCTCGGCCTCGGCCACCCGCTCCTCGCTTTTCCGCACCCAGGCAAGCGCCTGCTCCGCGACGCCGCGAATCTCATCGCGCGCCTCGGTGACGGCGGTCAACTGAACGGCGGGCTCACCCATTCCCGGCGCAACCTACTACGGGACTCGGAGGCCGAATGGGGCCTCCTCTTCGAAAAAGCGCAATTAGCGCAAAGGCGCTCAGGCGGAGCGCTCGGCCTCGCGCGAATGCAGCTCGCGCTTGAGGACCTTGCCGGTCGCGTTGCGCGGCAGCTCGTCCATGAACTCGATCTCGCGCGGCGTCTTGTAGCCGGCCAGATTCGACTTGACGTGTGCCTTCAGGTCATCCTCGCCGACGTCGGCTCCCTCGGCCGGCACGACGAAGGCTTTGAGCCGCTGACCGAACTCCTCGTCCTCGACGCCGATCACGGCCACGTCGAGCACCGCCTCGTGGTCGGCCAACAGGTCCTCGACCTCCCGCGGGAAGACGTTCTCGCCACCCGAGACGATCATCTCGTCGTCGCGCCCGTCGACAAAGAGGCGGCCGGCGGGGTCGAAGTGGCCGACGTCGCCGCTGGAGAGCAGGCCGTCGATCGACTGCTTGCCGCCGCCGCCCGTGTAGCCCTCGAAAGACATTTCGTTGCCGACGAAGATGCGACCGACCTCGCCCGCCGGCAGCGGTCGCGCCTCCTCGTCGTAGATCCGGACCACGGTGCCGCGCGGCGGTCGACCGGCGGTGCCCGGCGCCGCGCGCAGGTCCTCCGGGGTGGCGACGGTCGCGTAGGCGACCTCGGTCGAGCCGTAGAGGTTGTAAACGGTGTCGCCGAAGCGGTCCATCCACTCGATCGCCAGCTCCCCCGGCAGGGCGGAGCCCGAGAGCGAGGTGATCCGCAGGGAAGAGAGGTCGTGGGAGGCGAGCGTCTCGTCGGGAAGCTGCAGGATGCGCTGGATCATCACCGGTACCGCCGCGAGCACCTGGGCGCGGTCCTCCTGCACCGCCCGCAGCGTCTGCTCCGGATCGAAGCGCCGACGCAGTACCAACGTCGAGGCGGTGGGCAGGCTCATGATGAAGTGGAAGAAGCCCCAGGAGTGGAAGAGCGGCGCCGCCACCATCATCTTCTCGCGGCTGCGAAACGGGATCTTGTCGATCAGCGCCGCGATCGACAGCAGCCCGTCGGGGCTGGAGCGCTGCGCCCCCTTCGGCGTACCGGTGGTGCCCGAGGTGAGGATCACGAAGCGTGGTTTCTCGGGCGGCGGCTTCAGGTTGGAGTCGTGGTTCGCGGCTATCAGCGCGTCGAGCGTCGGCGCCTCGGGCTCTCCGTCGGCCCAGCCGACGACGCGGGCGATCCCCTCGTCAACGCCCTCGAGCAGACCGGTGAACTCCTCGTCGTAGACGAGGACCTTGGGCGCCTCGCGCCGGGTCACCTCCGCCAGCTGCGGACCGGCGAACATCGTGTTGAGGTAGAGGGCGCTGGCGCCGAGCTTTGCCGTGGCCAGCGTCGCCTCGACGAAGCCGCGGTGGTTGCGACACATGATCCCGACGCCGTCCCCGGGGCCGATCCCCATCCGCTCGAAGGCGTGGGCAAGGGCGTTGGAGCGCCGGTGCACCTGTTCGAAGCTGAGCGAGCCGCGTTCGTCGATCAGCGCCGGCTCGTGCGGGTATTTGATCGCCGCAGTGGTGATCCCAAGCGCCGGCGACGCGCCCCAGCGCAGAAAGGCGGTCAGGACCCTGGCGGTCCTGTCGGGACGCTGCGGGGCGAGGATGCCCGACTCCCGCAGCACCCTGACCTCGAAGGCTTTGTCGGCGAGCGCCTGACGCGCTCTTACCGTTATGGAACTCCTCTCCGACATGGGCCGCGAAGCCTATTCGGTATCGAGCGAAGCGACCGCAATGCAGGCGATTCCCTCGCCGCGCCCGATCCACCCCATGGTCTCGTTGGTCGTCGCCTTGACGTTGACCCGGGCGGAGGTCGCCTCGGCGAGGATCCGCTCCATCTCGGCGCGGTGCGGCGCGAGGCGAGGCGCCTCGCAGACGAGCGTCGCGTCGATGTTGACGATACGGCCGCCGAGCGTGCCGACGACGGTCCGCAGCAGGTCGATCGAGTCGGCGTCGCGCCACTGCTCGTCGTCGTCGGGAAAGAGAGTGCCGATGTCACCCCCACCAGAGGCGCCGAGCAGCGCGTCGATCACGGCATGGGTGAGGACGTCGGCGTCGGAATGACCGGTGAGTCCTTGCTCGTGGTCGATCTGAACGCCGCCGAGGACCAGCGGTCTGCCCGGCTCGAAGCGATGGCTGTCGTAGCCGATGCCCACCCGGCTCATGATGAGATTCTCTCCAGTCGCCGGCTGCGGCGGTCGAAGACGCAGATCTCCTCGACACCGAGCGCGCCGAGGAGCTCGACCGCCCGGTCGTATTCGAATCCGACCTGCTCGGGCAGGTGGGCGTCGGAGGAGAGCGCAAAGGCGACGCCGGCCTCGACGCAGAGCTCGGCGAAATCCCGCGCGGGGTAGAGCTCGCCGACCGGCTTGCGCAGACCCGCCGTGGAGACCTCGACCGCGATCCCGCTCTCGGCGATCGCCTCGACCGCCGGCGCGTAGAAGCGGCGCAGGTCGCCATCGGGCATTGGACGCCCCCTGCCCCAGACCTTGACCAGGTCCGGGTGGGCGAGGATGTCGAAGACGCCGCAGCGGGCGCACTCGGCAAGCACGGCGAAGTAGCGGCTCCATACCTCCTCGGGATCGCCGCGCCCCTCCCATACGTCCCAGTCGGGATGGTCGACGGCGGCGTCTCCCACGAAGTGCACCGAGCCGACGACGTAGTCGAAGTCGCGAGCCTCCAAAAGGGCGGTGGTGCGATCGAGAGCGTCCGGCACGAAGTCGCACTCGACCCCCACCTTCAGCCCTTCGCCGCGCAGGAACTCGCAGTAGGCGTCGAGGTCGTCGCGCGCCTGCTCCTCCCAGAAGGGGTGGCGCCATACGTCGAGTGCTTGCCGGAAGCGGTAGACGTGCTCGGAGACGCCGAGCTCCTCGATGCCAGCCGCGGCCGCCGCCGCCCGATAGCGCTCGACGTTCTCGGCGGTGAAGTAACGGTCCACGGTCGTGTCGGGCTCGTCGGGCCGCAGGTGGAGGTGGTAGTCAGTCAGCACTTTCCCGAGCCTAGGCGACGCCGGCCACGCGGCGTCGCCGGGATAGCTCAGCGTGCACGATCTGCCAACAGCAACTCGGCGACCCTGAGGTCGAGCGGCGTCGTCACCTTGAGGTTCTCCGACGGCGTGCGGTGCAGGAGCACCCGGCCGCCGGCCGCCTCGACCAGCATCGCCTCGTCGGTCGGCTGCGGCGCCTCGTCGGGATAGGCGTCGAGCGCCGCGCGCAGGGCGGACGTGCGGAAGACCTGCGGCGTCTGGGCGGCCCAGAGAGACGCCCGGTCAACGGTCGATTCAACGACTTTGGCTGCATTGATGACCCTATGGGCATCAAAACCTTGCCGAAGTTCGTCCGACGAGGAGGAGGTTCGCTTGATCGTGTCGACGACCGGCGTCGCGACGATTGCCCCGTCGGCCTCCGGATCGGCGACCAACGCGCCGACGACTTCCTCGACCAGCTCCGCGGTTACGAGCGGCCGCGCCGCGTCATGGATCGCGACCAGCTCCGTTTCGACCGCGGCGAGAGCGTTGCGGACGGACTCCGAACGGGTGGTGCCGCCCTCGACGACGAGCAGCTCCCCATCGCCCTCGCTTTCTTCCGCTGCCAGCGCCCCCCCGTCGTCCACCCGCCCCGGCGGGCAGGCGAGGACGATCGAGCCGACGCTCTCGGCCTGCCGGAAGGCCTCGAGCGACCACTCGACCAGACGGCGGCCCGCGACCGGCACGAACGCCTTCGGACCGCCGGCCCCGAGTCTGTCCCCGGAGCCGGCAGCCGCGATGACGGCGGTGACGCTAGGCGGCGACGGTTGCGGCGAAGCGCTCCTCCAACAGCCCGTCCAGGTACTCCTCGGCGCCCTCCTCGTCCTTGTCGAGCGCGTACATGAACTCCGACGCGAGGATCTTCTTGGCGCGCGTGTACATCTGCTTCTCGCCGGTCGAGAGGCCCTTTTCCATCTCGCGGATCGCCAGGTTGCGGACCACCTCGGCGAGCTCGAAGACGTCACCGGTCTTGATCTTCTCGCGGTTGTACTTGAAGCGCCGGTTCCAGTTCTTCGGCATCTCCGAGACGTCGTCGGTGAGGACCTGTGTGACCTTCTTGATTTCCTCCTCGTCGATGATGCGGCGCAGCCCTGCCTTGCCGGCGTTCTCGCACGGGACCATCACGGTGAGTTCGTTGTGGAGGATCTTGATCGTGAGGTATTCACGTTCCTCGCCCATCAGCGCACGCGTCTCTTTTTTCAGGACGAGACCCGCCCCGTGGTGGGGGTAGACCACCTTGTCGCCCTCCTCGAAGTCACAGACGTACTCGACGTCCTCCTCGGTGACGGTCTCAATTGCCTCCTCTAGCTCGGGAATCGCTTTGCTCCTTTCGGTTCGCGACGGCGGGAGCGCCGTCTGGGGTCAGCTCTGCAAATAGCGGTCGACCATGTCGACCTCTTGGAGCCTCCGCAGTCCCTCGCGGATGTCCTTGGCCCGGGTCGGACCAACTCCGTCGACGGCCGCGAGGCCCTCGTCGGAGGCGGTCAGGACCTGCTCCAGGCCGCCCAGCTCCTGGATGATCTTCTGGACGACAAGCTTTGGGATGCGCGGCACGTGGCCGAGCACGCGGTAGCCGCGCGAGGCCACCGGGAAGTCGAGGGTGTTCAGCTTGCGGTCGTAGCCGAGCAGCTCGCCGAGGCGACCGAAGTCGAGCACGTCCTCGTGGGGCAGGCGCGACAGCGACTGCAGCACGGTGGCGAGGTTCTCCTCGGAGTCCTCGACCGAGTAGTCGCGGATCAACGCCGTTTTGTCGGCGGCGACGCCGACCATCGTCTCCTCCAGCTGCATCTCGATCAGCCGGCCCTCGGTGCCGAGCTCGACGATGTAGCGCTCGACCTCGACCGCCATCCGGGTCACCAGCTCGGCCCGCTGCAGCACGGTCAGCGCGTCGTAGAGGACGCCGCCGCCCTCGAACTCCAGCACCGTCAGCCGGGTCGAGACCTGCTCGAGCCGCTGCCGGTACTTGTCGAGCGTCGCCAGCCCCTGATTTGCCTTGGCGAGGACCGCCGGGATCTCCTGGAGGATGTACTTGGTGCCCTCGACGTAGAGGGAGACGACGTCGCGGCGCTGTGAGATGGCGATCACCAGCGCATCGGTCTGTTTGGAGACGCGCTCGGCGGTGCGGTGGCGGGTGCCGGTCTCGGCCGAGAGGATCGTCGGGTCGGGCATCAGCTGCACGTTGGCCCAGGAGATCTTGGTCGCCTCGGTGTTGAGGACGATCGCGCCGTCCATCTTCGCCACCTGGTAGAGCATCGCCGGGGTGTACTCGATGTCGAGCTGAATACCGCCCGACAGCAGATGGGAGATGTCGGTCGGGTCGCCGACCACGATCAGGCCACCGGTGCGGGCGTGGACGATGTTGTCGATCCCCTCACGCAGGGCGGAGCCAGGCGCGACCACGTCGAGGGCCCTTAGCAACCGGGGATCCTGACGTTCCGCAAGCTCGTGGAGCTCATCCCCAGGCAGCGACGACGACATCGCACCTAGGATGGCAAATTCCGCTCTAGAATGCGGTCTGGGGGAACTCCGAGTGGACAGGTCGGGATGGACGTTGTCAAGCGGATCGCTCACGCATGGACGCCGGCGAGGTCGCGATTTGGGTCGATTCCCCACCGCTCGCCCACCGCGGTGAGCTCCGCGTCGAGCGGCCAGCGGTCAGGGCGCTCCTCGCCTTCGTGCTCAGGGCTGGCCCCCTTCAGGGCCATGCAACCGCTGTTGTCACCGACCGCGCGAATTTCAGCCACCCTGTCGGGCCTGAGCCGTTGCTCGCCGGGAAGGGCCGCCAGCTCCGCGCGCTTCTCCTCGATCGCTCGCGCCCCCTCCCCCGCCTCCTGGATCAGCGTCGGCACCACGCACTCGACGGGGGCGTGCGCGAGGTTCCACTGGCAGGCGAGCTGGATCGTCGAGAGGCCGGCCCGCTCGGCGATCGGCTCGATCCGCTGCAGCCTCTCGAGACCGACCTCGATCCAGCCCTCTGGCCGGAAGGCGCGGTGGTCGCCGCGCGGCAGCTCGCTGTCCGGCCGCAGGTCGCCCCAGAAGAGGCCGCCGTAGTCGACGACGCGGGTGATCAACTTGACGCCGTGCTGCTCCGCGGCGCCGAGGCAGAGCTCGCCCGGCCAGGGCTCGAACGGGTTGAGGATGATCATCCCCCAGTCGATGCGGTCGCCGAAGCGCTCCAAGCAGGCGATCAGGTCGAGCGTGAAGCCGTTGGCGGGGCCCGGTGCGATGCCGATCGCCCCGGTCAGGCCGGCCTCCCGCAGTGCCGCCATCCCATCCCAGACCGCCTCGCTCGAATAGCCGATCCGATCGGGGTTATGGAGCAGCAGCAGGTCGAAACGGTCGACGCTGAGCCGCTCGAGGCTGCGCTCCGCCGCCATCCGCAGGTAATCGCCGTACCCGTCCTCGTCGCGCAGGCGCGGATCGGTGAAGCGCGGAAAGCCGCGCGGGCCGTCGCGCTCACCCTCGTAGAAGTCGTGGCCGATCGCGCCGACCAGGCAGTACTCGTCGCGCTGCACGCCGGCCAGCGCCCGCCCCAGCACCCGGTCCGCCTCCCCCTGCCCATACGTGTCGGCGGTGAGCACGGTGTCGATCCCTTCACCGGGCCGCAGCAGCACTTCCAGCCGCTCCTCGGCGATCGCTTCACCGAAGTGGAGAAATCGCCCGCCGCTCCACGTTCCTATGGCCTTGCGCCCTAGCTCACGCATCTAGTCGTGAACCATAGGCGGCCGCTCGCGCGGGTGGCGCCGTAGGGGGAACCGCCCCTGAGGAAGCTTTAGCTACCGGAAGGGGCGGTGGGTCCCCTGCGGCGACAGGACCCGCGCGCCAGGAGCGCTCCGCGACGGGACCCGCGCGCCTCTAACCCTGGTCGTCGTCAGCGGACTGCTCGTCGGACGGTCGGTCCTCGCCGTCCTGATCTTTCTTCGCGCCGACCCCGACCTTCTCGGGCTCGCGCTTCTTCGCCTTCTTCGGCGCGATGATGCGCAGCTTCAGCGGTCGATCCTCCTCGTCGCCCGAGGCGTCGCGCTCGACCATCACCGTGGAGCCGGGGGTCATCTCGCCCTGGCGCAGCACCTCGTCGGCGAGCGGGTCCTCGATGTAGCGCTGGATCGCGCGGCGCAGCGGCCTGGCGCCCATCGACGGATCCCAGCCTTTGTCGACCAGCAGGTCCTTGGACTCGTCGGTCAGCTCCAGCTGCAGCTCGTGCTCGGCGACCTGGACGCGGACCCGGTTGATCATCAGGTCGACGATCTCCTTGACCTCGTCCTTGGCGAGCTTGTGGAAGACGATCACCTCGTCGATCCGGTTGAGGAACTCCGGGCGGAAGACTTTTTTGAGGTCGCCCATGATCCGGTTTTTCATGTCGCCGTAGGACATGCCGGTCTCGTCGGCGACGGTGAAGCCGATCGACGTGTTCTTGGCGATCTCCGAGGCGCCGATGTTCGAGGTCATGATCACGATCGCATTGCGGAAGTCGACCGTGCGCCCCTGCGAGTCGGTGAGGCGCCCGTCCTCGAGGATCTGGAGCAGGATGTTGAAGACGTCGGGGTGGGCCTTCTCGATCTCGTCGAGCAGCAGCACGCTGTAGGGCTTGCGCCGCACCGCCTCGGTCAGCTGGCCGCCCTCGTCGTAGCCGATGTAGCCCGGGGGCGAGCCGACCAGGCGGCTGACCGCGTGCTTCTCCATGTACTCGGACATGTCGATCCGGACCAGGGCCTCCTCGTCGCCGAAGAGGAACTCGGCGAGGGTGCGCGCCAGCTCGGTCTTGCCGACCCCCGACGGGCCGAGGAAGATGAACGAGCCGGCCGGGCGCTTGGGGTCCTTGATCCCAGCCCGCGAGCGGCGGATCGCTTTCGAGACCGCGGTGATCGCGACCTCCTGGCCGATCACCCGCTTGTGGAGCTCCTCCTCCATCCGGATCAGCTTCTTGGTCTCGGCCTCGGTTAGTTTGAAGACGGGGATGCCGGTCCACATCGAGACGATGTCGGCGATCTCCTCTTCGCCCACGTCGGGACGGTCGCCGCCGTCGCCCTCCGACCACTCGTCTTCGAGCTGGCGCTTGCGGGTCGTCAACTGACGCTCGGTGTCGCGCAGGTTCGCGGCCTTCTCGAACTCCTGCGCCTCGATCGCGGCCTCCTTTTCGCGCCGCACCTTTTCCACTTCGTCCTCGAGGTCGCGGTAGACGGGTGGCGCGCTCATCGACTTGATCCGCATCCGCGAGGCGGCCTCGTCGATCAGGTCGATCGCCTTGTCGGGCAGGAAGCGGTCGGAGATGTAGCGGTCGGCCAGCTCGGCGGCGGCCTCCAGCGCGTCACCGGTGATGTTGACGCGGTGGTGCTGCTCGTAGCGCTCGCGCAGCCCTTCGAGGATCTTGACCGTGTCCTCGACCGAAGGCTGGTCGACTTTGATCTGGGCGAAGCGTCGCTCCAGCGCCGAATCGCGCTCCAGGTATTTGCGGTACTCGTCGAGCGTCGTGGCGCCGATCGTCTGCAGCTCACCGCGCGCCAGCGCCGGCTTGAGGATCGAGGCGGCGTCGATCGCGCCCTCGGCGGCACCGGCTCCGACCAGGTTGTGGAGCTCGTCGATGAAGAGGATGATGTCGCCGCGCTGGGTGATCTCTTTCATCACCTTCTTGAGGCGCTCCTCGAACTCGCCGCGGTACTTGGAGCCGGCGACCAGCGCCGCCAGGTCAAGGGTGTAGATCTGCTTGTTCTTGAGGAGTTCCGGCACCTCTCCTTTGTTGATGCGGGCGGCAAGACCCTCGACGACGGCGGTCTTGCCGACCCCCGGCTCACCGAGCAGGACGGGGTTGTTCTTGGTGCGCCGCGAGAGGATCTGCATGATCCGCTCGATCTCGGTTTCGCGGCCGATGACCGGGTCCAGCTTGCCCTCCTCGGCCAGTTTGGTCAGGTTGCGGCCGAACTGGTCGAGCAGTTTCGAAGACTTTTTGCCGCCCTCTCCCTGCCCGCCGGCGCCGCCGCCTTGACGGCGGCCGCCCGGCCCCGACAGCATGCGGATCACCTCGTTGCGGATCTTGTCCGAGTCGGCGTCGAAGTCGAGCAGGATGCGAGCCGCGACACCCTCGTTCTCCCGCACCAGGCCGAGCAGGATGTGCTCGGTGCCGATGTAGTTGTGGCCCAGCGAGAGCGCCTCGCGCAGGGCCAGCTCGAGCACCTTCTTGGCACGGGGCGTGAACGGGATCTGGCCGGAGGTGACCTCCTCGCCCGAGCCGACAATCCGCACCACCTGGGAGCGGACGCGCTCGGTCGTGATGTCGAGCGACTCGAGGACACGGGCCGCCAGGCCCTCCTCCTCACGGAGCAGCCCCAGCAGGATGTGCTCGGTGCCGATGTAGTTGTGCTTGAGCGTCCTGGCCTCTTCCTGGGCCAGGACAACTACCTGTCGGGCTCGCTCAGTGAATCTCTCGAACAAAAGGCTTCCTCTTCCTCAACCTCTCAGATGATCGAAACCGCGTGGTGGTCGGAAGTACCGGGGATGCCCATCGCCGCGCGGGAGGCACCCATGTCTGTTTCACAGGATACCGGGCGGCTCCGGTCGGCCTTGGGACCCGGATTGCCGCTCGTAGCGAGGTTTTAGACCCGGATTCAGGACCGCATCGCGGGAAACAGCACGACCTCCCGCAGGCTACGGGCCCCGCCCAAGATCATCGTCAGCCGGTCGATACCCAGCCCGACGCCGCCCGTCGGCGGCATCCCGTGTTCGAGCGCTTCGACGAAAAGCTCGTCGTAGGGCTGCGCCTCCTCGTCGCCACGGGCCAGCTCCGCGGCCTGTTGCTCGAAGCGCCGTCGCTGCTCGTCGGGGTCGTTCAGCTCGCTGAACGAGTTGGCGATCTCCATGCCGCCGATGAAGGCCTCCCAGCGCTCGACCAACCCCTCCTCGGAGCGGTGCCGCTTGGCGAACGGCGAGAGCTCGACCGGATAGTCGAGGAGCAAGGTCGGCTGGACCAGCTCGGGCTCCACCGCCTTGGAGACGAGGCCGTCGACGAGCTTGCCCCAGCCCTCGGCAGGGTCGGGCTCGACGCCCATCGCCTCGGCCAGCGCCTCGCGGGTCGGGTGCTCAGCGATGTCGATCCCGGTGGCATCGCGGATCGCCTCGCGCAGGGTGAGCCGACGCCACGGCGGCGCCAGGTCGATCTCGACGCCGTCGCGCTCGATCCTGGTCGTCCCCAGCGCCCGCTCGGCCACCTCTGCCACCAGGCGCTCGAGATCTTGCGCCGTCTTCTCGTAGTCGGCATAGGCCTCGTACCACTCGAGCATCGTGAACTCGGGGTTGTGCTTGTGCGAGACGCCCTCGTTGCGGAAGTCCTTGCCCAACTCATAGACGCGGTCGATGCCGCCGACGACGAGCCGCTTCAGGTAGAGCTCGGTCGCGATCCGCAGGTAGAGGTTGCGGTCGAGCGCGTTGTGATGGGTGACGAAGGGGCGCGCCAGGGCGCCGCCGTAGAGCGGCTGCAGGACCGGCGTCTCGACCTCGACGAAGCCGTGCTCGTCGAGCCAGCGGCGCACCTCCGAGACCGTGCGCGCGCGCAGCGCGAAGAGGCGGCGGCTCTCCTGGTTGGCGAGCAGGTCGAGCTCGCGCTGGCGGTAGCGCACCTCGACGTCCTCGAGGCCGTGGAATTTGTCGGGGGGCGGCCGCAGGCTCTTGGCGAGCAACCGCCAGTGGTCGATCGCCAGCGACAGCTCGCCGCCGCGGCGCGTCGCCAGCGCCGTCCCCTCGACGCCGACAAAGTCGCCCAGGTCCAGATCGACGAGCAGCTCGAACGCCTCGGCGCCCAGCAGGTCCTCGCGGGCGTGCAGCTGGATCTGCCCAGTGCCGTCGCGCAGGTCGAGGAAGGCGGCCTTGCCGTGGCCGCGCCGCGCGACGATCCGCCCCGCGACCCGGTGGCGCGAATCGGTCTCCATCCCGGCTTCGAGCCCCTCGTGGGCCGCCCGCACCTCGGCGACCTCCTCGCGTTCGCCGAAATCGTGCGGGAACGGGTCGATGCCCGCCCCGCGAAGGCGCTCCAGCTTCTCGCGCCGGTCGCGGAGTACATCCGAAAGCTCCCGCTGCTCACCCTCACCCATAGCTGCGCGAGCCTATCGAGCGCCGAAAGACGGCCCCGGCAGGGGTGGAGCGTCTTGTACTTTTTTCGCGACCAGGCCCGTCGACAGCCGCAAACGAGCTTCGAAAAAGTTAAGCGGAACCCCTGCCGGGACCGTCTCTAAGCACTCTCAATCTTCGTGATTTTGAATTTCTTCTTCGGCCCCCGCGGCACCTCGACGGTGACCACGTCGTTGCGCTTGTGCCCGATCAGGGCTTTGCCGATCGGCGACTCGTTAGAGAGCTTGTGCTCGAGCGGGTTCGCCTCGGTCGAGCCGACGATCTGGAATTTCTGCGAGTCGCCGCTCTTCTGGTCTTTGACGTGGACGACCGAGCCGAACGTCACCTCATCGGTGCCGACGTCCTTCTCGTCGATCACGGTGGCGCGGCGCAGCCGCTCTTCGAGCTGTGCGATCCGCTGCTCCAGCAGGGCCTGCTCGTTCTTGGCGTCGTCGTACTCGGCGTTCTCGGAGATGTCGCCGAACTCGCGCGCCTCCTTGATGCGTTCAGCGACCTCGCGCCGTTTCGCGGTCGATAGGTACTCGATTTCCTCTTTGAGCTTCTCGAGCCCTTCGGGAGTGATTACGGCTTGCCGAGTCACTGTCGCTGCCCTCGCTTCGGTTGCTGGAAAGGGGTTCGCCCCCAGATCGAAAAAACGCCCGGGTGCGACGGGCATCTGCCACGTGCACCAGGGCCGGAAGGCGCGTGATTATAGCGATGGGCCGACGCCCGCACTCAGGGGAATTTGCGCACCGAGCAGCTCCCGGGCGCGGGGCAGATCGGCGCTGCGCTGCAGCTCCTCGGCGACCGCTTCCGGAGCATCGAGCGCCTCCAGGTACCAGGGGTAGAACTTGCGCAGGTAGCGGGCGGCACGGTCGGCGCCGAGGTGCTCCTCGGCGCGATCGATCGTCCACAGCAGCTCGGCGACGACCTCCTGGCGCGAAGGCGGCTCGACCCGGCGCCCGGTCAGCTCCTCGAAGACCCACGGGTTGCCGAGCGAGCCACGGGCGATCATCACGGCGTCGGCGCCCGACCCCTCGTAGGCGTGCCGGGCCGCCGCGGCGTTGCTGAGCCCGCCCGAGACGATCACCGGCACGTCGATCCGCTCGACCAGCTCGCGGGTCAGCTTGTAGTCGGGCTGGCCCTTGTGGCCAACCGTCGCGGCGCGCGGGTGGAAGCCGATCGCAGCGACCCCAGCCTCTTCGACCAAGCGGATCGCCAAATCAAAGCCGGAGCGGTCGCCGGGCCGCAAACCGGAGCGGATCTTGACCGTGACCGGACGCCCGCTGGCGCCCTCGATCGCGCCTCGGGCGAGGGCGAGGGCGAGCTCGGGCTCGGCGAGCAGCTCGGCGCCGGCGCCGGTCTTGCGCACCTTGCGCACCGGGCAGCCCATGTTGATGTCGATCAGGTCGGCGCCCGCCTCGACGGCGATCGCGGCGCCCGACCCCATCACCTCGGGGTCGTGACCGAAGAGCTGCACCGAGACAGGGTGCTCGTCGGGGTGGATCCGCATCAGCTCGCGCAGGGTTCGCTCGTTGCGGTGGTGGAGGCCGAAGCTCGAGACCATCTCCGAGACGGCGAGCCCCGCACCGTGGCGTTTCGCCTGCAGGCGCACGAACCAGTTGCCGATCCCCGCAAGCGGCGCGAGCAGCACGCGGTTGGCGATCTCGACGTCGCCGATCCGAAACGGGTCAGTCAGCTGGGGGCGCGTTCCGCTCATGGATGAGGCGCAGCCCCTTCAGGGTTAGCATGTCGTCGACCTCCTCGATCGTCTCGGTGTACGGGACGACGACGGAGGCGAGACCGCCGGTGGCGAGCAGCTTCGCCTCCCCCAGCTCCTCCTCGATGCGCTGCACGATGCCGTCGATCATGCCGGCGAAGCCGAAGACGAAGCCCGACTGGATCGCGGCCCGGCTCGAGCGACCGATGGCAGCCTCGGGCGCCTCCAGGTCCATGCGGGTTATCCGCGCCGCGCGGTCGATCAGCGCCGAGAGCGATATCTCCAGGCCGGGGCCGATCGCCCCGCCCAGGTATTCGCCCGCCGCCGAGACGACGTCGACGTTTATCCCCGTCCCGAAGTCGACGACGATGCAGGCCTCGCCGAAGCGGTCGTAGGCGGCGATCGAGTTGACGAGGCGATCGGCGCCGACCTCGAGCGGATTGTCGATCCGAATCGGCATCCCCGTCTTCACGCCGGGGCCGATGGTCAGGCAGTCGGCGGCGAGGTAGCGCTCGGTGAGCTGCTCGAACTGGGTCCCGAGCGGCGGCACCACAGAGGAGACGCAGACCGATTCCACCTCGTCGAACGCCATCCCGCAGAGGCCGAACAGGCCGGCGATCCGCTCGGCCAGCTCGTCGCCGGTCGCGCCGGAGCGAGTCTGGAAGCGCCAGTGCTGAACGAGGTTCTCACCGTCGAAGGCGCCGAGGTGGGTCTGCGTGTTGCCGACGTCGATCGCAAGGAGCATCAGGCGATTATCGCGAGCGGCGACTGGCCAGGTAGCCAAACCGGGCCGACTGCGCATAGGATCGCTTCCGTGAAGGCGCGCGTCTACACGATCCCCGGCTCGCATCCGGGCACCGCGGTGCAGCTCATGCTCGATCACAAGGGCATCCCGTTCAAGCGCACCGACCTCTTCCCGGCGGTATCCCGCCTGTTCGTCCGCGCCCTCGGCTTTCCCGGCGTCACCGTGCCAGCCGCCAAGATCGACGGGAAGCGGATGCAGGGCTCGCGGAAGATTGCCCGGGAGCTGGAGCGGATCCGTCCGGAGCCGCCCCTCTACCCGGCCGATCCCGAGCTGCGGGCCAAGGTCGAGGAGGCCGAGCGCTTCGGCGACGAGGAGCTGCAGCACCCGATCCGCCAGATCATCTGGTGGGCTTTCCAGCGCGACTCCTCGCCGCTGCGCAGCTACTCGGAGGGCGCCCGGCTCGGCATCCCGATCGGGATCGCGGTGCGCACGGCCGCCCCGATCATCGCGCTCGAGAAGCGCATCAACGAGGCGACCGACGAGAACGTCCGCGCCGATCTCGCCAAGCTGGGTGGCCTGCTGCAGCACGTCGACGACCTGATCGCCGAGGGGATCCTCGACGGCGAGCAGCTGAACGCCGCCGACTTCCAGATCGGCCCTAGCCTGCGGCTCGCGATGACGATGCAGGACCTGCGGCCGCTGATCGAGGACCGCCCGGCCGGCCGGCTCGCCGTACGCGTGCAGCCGCAGATAGCCGGCGACTTCCCGCCCGTCCTGCCGCCCGCCTGGCTGCAGCCGCTGCGCAGCGCACCGGCAACGGCCTAGCGGCCGGCCGGGTCTACGGCTCGGGCGATTGCGAGCCGCCCGGCTTCCAGAGGACTTCCTCGCCTTCGCCGGCGGCGCGGGCGAGGATGAAGAGCAGATCCGAGAGCCGGTTCAGGTAGCTGACCACCTCGGGATTGACCGAGTCGACCGCGAGGACACGCCGCTCGGCGCGACGGCAGACGGTGCGGCAGACGTGCAGCAGGGCGGTGGCGGGCCTGCCTCCCGGCAGGACGAACGAGGTCAGCGGCGGCAGCTCCGCGTTCACCTCGTCGCAGCGCTCCTCGAGCCACTTGGTCTGCTCGGCGCCGACGGTCAGCTTGCCCTCGCGACTGCCGGGCGGCAGGCAGAGGTCGGCGCCGACGTCGAAGAGGTCGTTCTGGACGCGGCGCAGCCACTCGCCGAAGCGCTCGGGCAACTCGGTCGCAAGGGCGAGTGCCAAGCCGATCTGGGCGTTCAGCTCGTCGACGGTGCCGTAGGCCTCGATCCGAGGGTCGGTCTTCGCCACCCGGCTCATGTCGCCGAGGTGGGTCTCCCCGTCGTCACCGAGGCGGGTGTAGATGCGGGTGAGGTTGATCCGCGCCACGGCTTCAGCCTGCCAGATCGAGCGACCCGCGGCGCTCGACCCGCTGCCCCGGCCCGAGCGCGTCGAGCGCCTCGGCGAGCCGCGTGCCGTCGGGCAGCATCAGCTCGGGCTCCAACTCCAGCAGCGGTTCCAAGACGAAGCGGCGCGAGGTTACCTCCGGGTGTGGAAGGGTGAGCCGCTCGCTCTGCAGCTCGAGATCCCCCAGCAGCAGCAGGTCGACGTCGAGCGGCCGCGGGCTGTGCCGCGAGGCCTCCATCATCCGGCCCCGCTCGACCTCGATCGCCTTGCAGACTTCGAGCAGCGGCTCTGGCTCGAGCCCGGTTCGGACGCGGATCGCCGCGTTGAGGAATTCCGGCTGATCGAGCACCTCGCCGACCGGCTCGGACTCGTAAGCCGACGACACCGCCTCGACCTCGACCCCGTGCTCCGGCAGCGCCGCGATCGCCGCCCGCAGGTGCTCCTCGCGGTCGCCGACGTTGGAGCCGAGGCCGAGGTAGCCGGTATTCATCGACATTCCATGACGTTGACTCACTTAACCACCCATAGTGGGTGGTTAACGTCACACACCCCTACTCGTCCTCGCTCTCGTCGCCTTCTTCGACCGCGCGCTCCTGGGTCACCTCGACCGCGACCTCCTGGATCGCCAGCGGCAGCGGCGGCTCTGGCTTCGCGGCGCGCACCCGCACCGACTCGCATCCGTAGCGCTCCATCAGCCGCTCGCCGACCACCTGAGCCAGCCGCTCCAGCGTCCGGTAGCTGCGCTCGGTCGCCGCCAGGGCGACGATGTCGCAGACCTCGCCATAGTCGACCGTGTCCTCGAGGCGATCGGTCAGGACGGCGTCGCAGTCGGGCACGTCGAAGGAGAGGTCGAACTCGAGCCGCTGCCCCACCTCCTGCTCGGCTTCGCTGACGCCGTGGTGGGTGTAGATAGAGAGGGCGCGCAGGTCGATCTCGACCCGTGACTCGATTCCGTTGCCGTCCGGCTCGTCCATCGACGCTGAACCTATCCGAGGATGGCGGTGGCCATCGTCAGAGCCTGGCGGCACTCGGCGACGTCGTGGATGCGGAGCACCTCGGCGCCCGCGGCGACGGCCAGCACGGACGAGGCGATCGTGCCGCCGATCCGCTCCCCCACCTCGGAGCCGTCGACCTTGCCGATGAAGCTCTTGCGCGACGTGCCGACGACCAGAGGGCGGCCGAGCTCGCGCAGCTCGGCGAGGCGGTGCAAGAGCTCGAGGTTGTGCTCGAGCGTCTTGCCGAACCCGATGCCCGGGTCGAGCCAGATCCGCTCCTCGGCGACGCCTGACGCCATCGCCGCTTCGGTGCGCTCGGCGAGGAACGCCTTGACGTCGTCGACCACGTCGTCGTAGGTCGGTTCGACCTGCATGGTCCGCGGGTCCCCCTGCATGTGCATGAGGATGAGGCCGGCGCCCCGCTCGGCGCAGATCGCCGCGATCTCGGGATCGCCGCGAAGCGCGGTGACGTCGTTGACGATCGAGGCGCCCGCCGAGAGCGCTGCCGCGGCGACCGACGACTTCGAGGTGTCGATCGAGACCTCGTGGCCAGCCGCGGCAAGCGCCCGCACGACCGGCTCGGTCCGCTCGCGCTCCTGCTCGGCACTCACCTCCTCGGCGCCGGGCCGCGTCGATTCTCCGCCGACGTCGAGGATGTCCGCCCCGTCGCGAACCAGGTCTATTCCGTGAGCGACGGCCGCCTCGGCGTCGAGGAAGAGGCCGCCATCGGAGAACGAGTCCGGGGTCACGTTGACGACCCCCATGACCTTCATGGCGATCTATGCAGGTTCACTGCCGGCAAAACCGGGGCGAGGCCGGGGCGAGGGCCGGGGCGCTTTGCCGCGCTCCGGACGGGCCGGCTCGGCCGGCGGCTCGAGCGGCTCGGACTCCTCGTCGTCGGCGAAGACCTCGCTTTCGGGCTTGCCGTCGAGCAGGGCCACGAACTGCTCCGCGTCGATCGTCTCGCGCTCGAGCAGGATGCTGGAGATGCGGTCGAGCTCCTCGCGGCGCTCGGTGAGGATGTCCTTCGCGGTCTGATGCGCGCCCTCGACGATGCGGCGGATCTCGTCGTCGATCTCCCGGGCGATCTCGTCGGAGTAGTCCGGCTCGGCGGAGAACTCGCGGCCGAGGAACGGCTGGCCGCGATCGTGGCCGAAGACGCGTGGCCCGAGTCGCTCCGACATGCCGAAGCGCATCACCATCTGCTTCGCCGTCTCCGTCACCTTTTCGAGGTCGTTGGAGGCGCCGGTGGTGATCTCGCCGAAGACAATCTCCTCGGCGGCGCGGCCGCCGAGGGTCATCGCCATCGTGTCGGTCAGCTCGGCGCGGCTGGTCAGGAACTTGTCCTCGGTGGGCAGGCTGATCGTGTAGCCGAGCGCCTGGCCGCGGCTGATGATCGAGATCTTGTGGACCGGGTCGCAGTTGGGCAGCAGGTGGCCGACGATCGCGTGGCCGAGCTCGTGGAAGGCAGTGATCAGCCGCTCCTTCTCGCTCATCACCCGCGTCTTCTTCTCGGGGCCGGCGATCACGCGCATGATCCCCTCCTCGAGCTCGTTCATCGAGATCTCCCGCTCCCCCGAGCGCGCGGTCAGCAGCGCCGCCTCGTTGATCAGGTTGGCGAGATCGGCGCCGGTGAAGCCCGGGGTCTGTCCGGCCAGCGCGTCGAGGTCGATCTGCTTGCCGAGCGGCTTGCCGCGGGTGTGGACTTCGAGGATCTTCTTGCGGCCCTTGCGGTCGGGGCGGTCGACGACCACCTGGCGGTCGAAGCGGCCGGGCCGCAGCAGGGCGGGGTCGAGGATGTCGGGCCGGTTCGTCGCCGCGATCAGGATGATGTTGTCTTTCATCTCGAAGCCGTCCATCTCGACGAGCAGCTGGTTCAGGGTCTGCTCGCGCTCGTCGTGGCCGCCCCCCATGCCGGCGCCGCGGTGACGGCCGACGGCGTCGATCTCGTCCATGAAGATGATGCAGGGCGAGTTCTGCTTGGCCTGCTCGAAGAGGTCGCGGACGCGGCTGGCGCCGACCCCGACGAACATCTCGACGAAGTCCGAGCCCGAGATCGAGAAGAACGGCACGCCGGCCTCGCCGGCGACGGCGCGCGCGAGCAGCGTCTTGCCGGTCCCCGGCGGCCCGTACAGGAGGACCCCCTTGGGGATGCGCGCGCCGAGCGCCTGGAATTTCTTCGGGTTCTCGAGGAACTCCTTGATCTCGTGCAGCTCCTGCACCGCCTCGTCGACCCCGGCGACATCGCGGAAGGTGATTTTCGGCGCGTCGACCGACATTCGCTTCGCTTTCGATTTGCCGAAGTTCATGACGCGACTTCCCCCGCCCTGCATCTGGTTCATCAGGAAGATCCAGAAGGCGAGGAAGAGGACGAAGGGCAGGATGAAGGTGAGGACGCTGAGCCAGCTCGAGCCGCCGCTGCCCTTGACGTCGAACTCGACTTTGTTGCGCTCGAGCAGGTTCTGGAGGCTCTGCTCGGTGTTGGGCGGATAGCCGGTCTCGAAGCTCTCGCCGTTCTCGCCCCGTTCGGTGACCTCGAGCGTGTTGTCCTCGGTCTTGACCGTGACGTCTTTGATCTTGCCCTGGGCGATCAGGCCGCTCTTGGGCGCGATCAACTCGTTGTAGGAGGGCGGGTCCGCCTCGGAGCCAGGGCTGATCACCCGCTGGGCGACGAAGGCGAGGATCACCACCAACAGGATCGGGAAAGCCGCGCTCTTGAAGAAACGCCTCACGAGGAAAATCAGCGTACCAGGGGGATTTCTCGCGGTCTGGCCGCTCTTTCGCCGCCGGGCGCCGGCCCGCGCGGCGGAAAACCGCGCTACTCGTCCAGGGCCGCTACGTAGTCCAGGTTGCGATGGTGCTGGGCGTGGTCGAGCCCGTAGCCGATGGCGAAGCGGTTCGGGATGCGAAAGCCGACGTAGCGCGGCTCCAGGTCGACCCGCAGCCGCTCCGGCTTGGTCAGCAGCGCGCACGCCTCCAGCGAAGCCGGCTCGCGGGCCTTGAGGTTGCGCATCAGGTAGTGGAGGGTGAGGCCAGAGTCGATGATGTCCTCGACGATCAGCACGTGTCGGCCCTCGATCGGTGCGTCGAGATCCTTGAGGATGCGGACGACGCCGGAGGAGTCGGTCTGCGAGCCATAGCTCGAGACCGCCATGAAGTCGATCTCGCAGGGGACGGTGAGGTGCCGCATCAGGTCGGCGAGGAAGATGACCGCGCCCTTGAGGACGCCGATCATGAAGAGGTCGCGCCCCGCGTAGTCGGTGCTGATCTGCTCGCCCAGCTCCGCGACGCGGAGCTGCAGCTCCTCGCTCGAGACGAGGGTCTCGCCGATGGGCGTCTCTGTCATGGTCGGGAATCTATCCCTGCTCGGCGCGCAGCACGCCACGCTCGGCGACCGCCCGCACGCCGCCGCCGAGGTCGAGCATCGCCGTGCCGGTCCGCCGCAGGGCCGCCACCTCGTCGGCGTGGTTGGCCGCGCCGGCGACGGGCCGCCCGGCGGCGCGGTCGGCGAGCCGCTGGACGACGAGACGGCGCAGTGCCGCCGGCAGCTCGCCGAGGCGCTCCAGCTCGATCCTGCCACGGGGCGAGCCGTTGGAGCCGTCGAGCTCGGCGGCGACCAGCCCGTCGAGGACCTCCGCCTCGGCGCGCAGCAGCTCGGCGGTGCGCAGGACGTTCCGCGCCGCGGCCGGGTGCACCTCGGCCATCGCCCTGGCGAGGCCGTGGCGTACCCGGTTGCGCGCGAAGGACGTGGCGGCGTTCGAGGGGTCGTCGCGCCAGGGCAACCCCCGCTCGCCGCAGTAAGCGGTGGTCTGCTCGCGCGTGAACGGCAGGAGCGGTCGCACCAGCTTGCCGTCCCGGGGCTTCATACCGAGCAGGGCGCGGCGGCTGGGCGAGGAAGCAAGCCGGTAGAGGATCGTCTCGACCTGGTCGTCGGCGGTGTGGCCGGTCGCGATCAGCGCGTCGTCACCCTCGGCGAGGCGCGCCGCGGCCGCGTAGCGCGCGTCCCGCGCCCAGGCCTGCAGGTTGCCTGGCCCCTCGGGTCGCCGCGGCCGCTCGATCCGCAGGTCGACGCCGAGCCGCTCGCACAGCGCGCCGCAGTGATGCTCGTCCTCCTCGGCGTCGTCGCGCAACCCGTAGTTGACGTGCAGGGCCGTCACCGTGTCGGCGCCGAGCAGCCGTGCCGAAAGGTCGAGCAGGCAGACTGAGTCGCGCCCGCCGGAAAGCATGGCGACCAAACGCGCCCCCTCGGGCACCAGCCCGTTCTCGCGGACGGCGTCGAGCATCGCCTCGCTCTCCATATATAGGTAAGTGTTGCGCGACTCAGTCGCCGGGCCGAACGACGTAGAGCGGCGTCGCCACCGGGAACCCCTTCAGGTTCACTTCGCCGATCGCCTCGCAGGTCAGGCCGCGGCCGCGCAGCGCCTCGGCGACACTGTCGGTGACGAGCACCTCGCCCGCGTGGGCGCGGCCGACCACCCGGTGGACGAGGTTGACGTGGGTGCCGAAGTAATCGCCGTCCCGGTAGACGGCGTCGGCGTGATGGATCGCGACGCGCGGGCGCGGCCGCTCGGTGAAGCGGTCGAGCAGTCCGACCGCCCACTCGGTCAGGGGGCCGGGGTCCCGCGAGACGACCATCACCTCGTCGCCGATCGTCTTCACCAGAGTCGCCTCGCTGGGCATCGTCGCTTCCACCGTCCCGACGAAGTTCTCGACCACGTCGAGGGCCTCCATGTCGCCCTCCTCCTCGGTGTAGCGGGTGAATCCCGTCAGGTCGATGAAGCAGAGCGCCACCGGCACCCGACCGAGCTCGGTGCCGGCGTCCTCGAGGTCCGCCTCCATGTGGCCGACGACGTCCTGCTCGAGGAAGAAGCGCAGGTAGCGGGTGTGGAGGTAGTCGGTGAGCGGCGCCGCCAGGGGCAGCATGTTCGCCGCCAGGTCGCCCATCTCCTCGGCTATTTCCACCTCCGGCAGCGCGTCGCGGATCATCGGTTCGTGCACGTAGAGGTGGAAGAGCCGCACCTCGGCGTCGGCGATCCGCCGCATCGACTGCACGTAGACGCGGACGAGCTGCAGGAAGGCGACGAGCGGAAAGCCGGCGTCGAGCACGCGGGCGCAGTGGCGCAGCGCGGTGACGTCCTCGGGGGTCAGCAGGCGCTCGCGCTCCAGCGGCGTGCCGAGGATGACCAGGATGCGCTCGATCAGCTGCGGCTCCAGGCCCGTCTCGCCGGCGACTTCCTCGACCGTTCGCTGCTCTGAGGTGCGAGGGAAGAGCTCCTCGACCATGCCGAAGGCGAGCCGCCCCTCCACACCCGCTTTCTTCAGGTCCTCGAGCGAGTGTCCACGTTCACGCATCCGTGCGACGACCCGCGCCTGCGCCGCCGCGGCGGCCGTCCACCGCCCCCGCCGTACCGGCACGACCTTCTCCTCGGCCCAGCGCTTCAGCGTGCTGGCTGGCACGCCGGAGCGCCGCGACGCCTCGGCCAGAGAGATGCGCTGGTCAGCCATCCACCCACTCAAGCTAGAGACGGAGGCCGACGAGGTGAAGGCCTATCCCGGTAGGGGTGGAACGTCTTGTACTTTTTCCGCGGGCGCGACCTCGGACGGCCGCACCCTGTCTTCGGAAAAAGTTAAGTGGAACCCCTGCCGGGATAGGCCCGCTGCTATGCCGGAATCTCCTCCCCCGAGTGAGCCTGCAACACCTCCTCGCCATCCTCACCGGTGCGAATCCGGATCGCCTTCTCGACCGGCAGGACGAAGATCTTGCCGTCGCCGACCTCCCCCGTACGGGCGTGCCTGAGGATCGCCTCGACGACGAGGGACTCGTCCTTGTCCTCGACCACCACCTCCAACTTCAGCTTCGGACGGACGTTGACGGTGAGGGTCGAGCCGCGGTAGCGCTCGACGATCCCCTTCTGACGTCCCGAGCCCTTGGCCTCGCTGATCGACAGCGAGGGAAAGCCCCGGTCGAGCAGCTCGGCGCGGATCGGCTCGAACGCCTCGTGACGGATGAACGCCTCTATCTTCTTCATGCCCTCATACCTCCAGTCGCGACTCGGTCGGAGCCGCGGTCATCTGGGCGGGCGAGGCCGCCGGGATCGGCGCCCCCGTGGCAATCGTTCCCGGCAGGCCGGTCGAGTACTCGGGCTGCGGGATGAACTGCTCCGGATAGCCGTACATGCCGTGCGAGCTGATGTCGAGCCCGGCTTCCTCCTCCTCCTCGGAGACCCGCAGGCCGATCGTCGCCTTGATCGTCGCGAAGGTCGCGAAGGAGATCGCGAAGACGACGACGAAGGTGAAGAGGACGGCGAGACCCTGGACGCCGAGCTGCCCCAGCGTCGTGCTCAGCGACGCGTCGTCGAACAGCGAGTACCAGACGCCCGGCGAGGCGCCTTCGATCACCAGCCGAGGCGAGGCGAAGATGCCGACCGCGAGCGTCCCCCAGATGCCGGCCAGGCCGTGCGCCGAGAGCGCGCCGACCGGATCGTCGAGCACCTTCTCGATCGCCAGGACCGCGTAGACGACGATCAGCCCGGCGACGAAGCCGATGATCGGCGCCGCCCAGAACTCGACGAAGCCCGACGGCGCGGTGATGCCGACCAGGCCGGCGATCGCGCCGTTGCCGGCCATGCCGACGTCGAGCGTCCGACTCTTCAGCCAGACCGCCAACGAGGCGCCGATGACTCCAGCGGCGGCGGCGAGCTGCGTGTTCAGCATCACCTCGCCGAAGAACGAGCCGGCGGTTTCGAAGGTCGAGCCGCCGTTGAAGCCGAACCAACCGATCCAGAGGATGATCACGCCGAGGCCGACGAGCGGCATCGAGTGACCGGGGATCGCTCGCGGCCTGCCGTCCGGTCCGTATTTACCGAGGCGCGGGCCGAGCAGCAGCAGCGCCGCCAGTGCGCCGACCGCACCGGTCAGGTGGACGACCGAGGAGCCGGCGAAGTCCATCACCGGCTTGCCGCCGATGTCGGAGAGCAGGCCGCCACCCCACACCGCGTGCGCAATCAGCGGGTAGATCACCGCGCCGAAGACGATCGCGTAGATGACGTAGGCGCCGAACTTGATCCGCTCCAGGGTCGTGCCCCAGACGATCGCCAGGGAGACGGCGCAGAAGGCGAGGCCGAACAGCATCAGCATCGCGTCCGAGCTGGCGACGTTGAACGCTTCCTCGCCCTGACCGACGACCTGGTCGAAGTGGAAGAAGAAGCCGCTGGTGCCGAAGAAGTCGTTGCCGCCGCCTTCGGCGACGCCGTAGCCGATCGCCCACCAGGCGATCGTGACCAGAGCCAGGTTGATGAGGATCTTGGCGACTCCCGTGCCGACGTTCTTCTGCCTCGAGAAGCCGATCTCCAGGAACATGAACCCGGCCTGCATCAGGAAGACCAGGGCGGTGGCGACCGCGACCCAGACCATGTCCAGCTCGGTGGCCTTTTCCGCCACGGTGTCGACGACCGCCGCCGACGCCGCGCCCGGCAACATCAACGAGGCAAAGGCCGCCAGCAGGGCGGCGAGGCCAAGTCTCTTTCTCATCTCGTGTTTCTCCTTGCCCACCGGAGCACGCCCCGGCAGTCGCTTTTTCGGATGCGAGCCAAGGTATGAACGGCAGCTCGGAATGTCCTTGGACCGCTGGAGCAAATCCGGGCGGTTCGCTTCTCCCCGGTGGCAGGGCAGCGGTCTAAGGTGAGCGCCCGTGCCGGTCCTGCTGCAGCCAAAAGCGCCATTCGCGGCCGACGCGATCCTCGTCGGCGATCCGGGCCGGGCGCTGCTGCTCGCCCAGGAGCTGCTCGCCCAACCGAAGATGTGCAACCACGCCCGCGGCCTCTGGGGCTACTCCGGCGTCACTCCGGCCGGCCAGGAGCTGACGATCCAGGCGACCGGCATCGGAGCACCGAGCGCCGCGGCGGTGCTCGCGGACCTCGCCGAGCTCGGGGTACGGCGGGCAGTGCGAGTTGGAACCGCCACCGGCCTCGATCGACAGAGTCGCCTCGGGGAGCTGCTCCTCGTCGCCGAGGCGGAGGCGACCGAGGGCAGCGCGGCGGCATTCGGGATCGGGGTGGGCGAAGCGGTGACGCCGGACGCCGCCCTGCTGGACCGCCTCGCCGAGGCGGTCGGAGGCGAAGCGCGGATGGCGCGGATCATCAGCACTGACACCGTGCCGGACCCCAACCGGGCCGCGGTCGGCGCGGCCGCCGCCGACATGCAGACCCTGGCGGTTCTCGCCCAGGGCCGGTCCCTGGGACTGGCGACCGCGGCGCTGCTCGCAGTGGTCGAGACGTCCGGTGAGCTTCTGACCGACGCGCAACTAGAAGAGACGGCCAAACGCGCCGGCGGCGCCGTCAGCAGGGCACTCTCAGGCTGAAGCTGAGGGTTAGGTTAGGCTGCGTCGGCCTTGCCGCCAGTTGGTCTCGCCGCGACGCTGCGGCGCAAACCGCCAAGCTCCTCGGCGACGCGATCCACCTGGTCCTCGATGTCCTCGAGGCGCTGGGAGATCGACCTCAAGCGGCGCTCCAGCCGTTCGATGTCGCTTGCCGACGGCAGGTTCAGCGCCGCCAGGAGCGTCTGTTGCGCCTCGGCCGCCTTCTCCCGAGCACCCAGCGCCGCAGCGAGCGCACTCTCGAGCGTCGGGCTGTCCAACATCGCCTGAGCAAGCTCGGCGATGAGGTGCTCGCTGCGTGCTCGCAGGCTCTCCTGATCTTCGTGCTCGGCGCTCATTGACAGGACCTTAACGTCCCCATCCGAATCGACTGCGATCCTGGGTGTTTCACGCATGGGAGTGCCGATGATTAAGGCCAGGTTGCGCGCCGGGCAGGCGCATTGCGGACCTCCGCGAAAGTCAGTAGCGTGCGGGCTCTGCACATCTGGGGAGAGGACCGCCAGAGGTTGCCCAACCCACGGCGGCGTACGCGCAGCAGGATGAGAGACAAGCTCGCACTGACGATTGCCCTGGCCGGGTTCGCGGTCGCTACCGCCTTCGGTGTGGGGATCGCCGGCGCCAACGAGTCCGCCGGCCTGGGCGACAGCCAGGCGACGAACCCTTCTCTCTCGACCTCGCCGCTGGCCCCAGCGGCGCCCGCCGTCGCCTGTGCCAACGAAGCCGACGACGACGGCGACGGCCTGGTCGACCTCGCCGACCCCGACTGCGAATCAAGCCTCGACCCCGAAGAGCTTCCCGCCCCATCGACCGAAGAGGCCGATGCCCCCGATGAAGCGGACCGGCCTGCCCCAGCTACCGGGGTCCGCTCCGGCGCCACCCTCGACGCCGGCGACGCCGCGAATGGCGACGGCGTCTCTCGCAACGAGGCAATCGGCGCTCCGGGGGCCGGGGCTCCGACCGCCGCCGGTGCAATCACGGCGCCCCCAGCCACCGCCGGCGACCAGCCGGCCGCCGATGATGACGGCGGCCTGCGGTTCAGCGACGGCGGCACGCCGACCAGCGCGAACCCGACCGCGACGATCGCACCGTTCGGGCCGGCTCCGATCGGAGTTCCCAACATCGTCATCGACTCGTTTGAGATCCCGCCCTTCCTGCTTCCGATCTACCAGGCGTGTGGCACGGAGTACGGCGTGCCGTGGCAGGTGCTCGCCTCGATCAACAAAATCGAGACCGCCTTCGGCACCAACCTCAACGTGTCGAGCGCCGGCGCGATGGGCTGGATGCAGTTCATCCCCTCCAGTTGGGAGGCCTACGGCGTCGACGCCAACGGCGACGGCCGCAAAGACCCCTACAACCCGATCGATGCAATCTGCGCCGCCGCCAACTACTTGAAGGCGGCAGGCGCCCACGAGGATCTCTACAGCGCGATCTTCGCCTACAACCACGCCGACTGGTACGTGCAGGAGGTGCTCCTCTACGCGCGTGCTTACGGCAAGCTGCCGGCCGACCTGGTCGGTTCGCTGACCGGCCTGACCGAGGGCGCCCACTTCCCCGTCGCCGCCGACGCCCGCTACGCGGATGACATCTCCACCCGCGAGGCGCTGCAACGTGCCACTCCTGAGGAGCGCGAGGCCTATGGCAACGCCGCCGAGGTGATCGCCTCCTCGCCGACGCGGCGCGGCATCAACATCTTCGCCCGCAAGGGCGCTCCGGTCGTCGCGGTCAACGACGGCATCGTCGTCAAGCTGGGCGACTCGCCACGGCTGGGCCGCTTCGTCGTCCTTCGCGATGCCTACGGCAACCGCTACACCTACGCGAAGCTCGGCAAACTCGTTACGAAGCGGCGCCTGGTCGTGACGCCGACCGGTCGTGAGAAGCGGGTCCCGGTCGACAGTCAGAACATCAGGCCCCGCCTCCATGCGCTCCCTGGCCGTGTCGACGAGGGCCGGCAGCGACTGAATGCCGGCGAGCGAGTCGACGTCGCAACGGCACTCGGCGCCGACGGCTCGATCCGGGTTGGTTCCAAGGTAATCGCCGGAACGGTGCTGGCCCGAATCGGCAGCAACGACGAAGGTGTCGACCCGCACATCAACTTCTCGATCCGGCCGGCCGGGCGGGGGGCGCCGCGGATCGACCCGAAGCCGATCCTCGACGGCTGGAAGCTGCTCGAGGCGACGGCCATCTACCGCGCCAAGGGCAAGAGCCCCTTCGCCGTCAAGCTGGGCAGCGCCGGCGTCCTGCTCCTCTCCAAGGAAGCTCTGCAGCGGCGCGTCCTCGCCGACAGGCAGATCGAGCTCTCCGATTGCGACCGGGTCGAAGTGCGGACCGGCCAGATCGATCGCCGCGTCCTCGCGGCGATGGCCTACCTCTCCGAGCAGGGCTTCCGGATGACGATCACCTCGATGCTTTGCGGCCGGCACGGCAGCATCACGACCAGCGGCAACATCTCCAACCACTCCTTCGGCGGCGCGATCGACATCGCCGCGATCAACGGTGTGCCGGTGCTCGGCAACCAGGGTCCGGGCACGCTGACGCACGAGCTGCTCGAGGCGGTGCTCCGCTTGCAGGGCACGATGGTCCCCGACGAGTTGATCTCGCTGGAGAACCTCGGTGGCCCTAGCTTTGCGATGGGCGACCACGCCGACCACGTGCACATCGGCTACCGACCCACCTACGGCACCCGCATCGAGGGCGAATTCGTCCAGCTGTTGAAGCCCGACCAGTGGCTGCGACTCACCGACCGGCTCGGTGAGATCGAGAACCCCGACGTGCCCACGAAGCCATCTGACTTCGCGCTGCCGGCCGACGGCCAGCGCCACCGCGGCGACTAGCGTCCTGGGCCAGTACTTCGGATTCGCGCAGTTCGAGTTCGCCGGCGCGCTGGGTCTCGCCGACGGGCGCTACCTGGCCCGCGAGGGCGGCGAGGCGGAGCGCCAGCGCGTCCTGGCAATCGAGACGCTCGGCGCACCGCCCCCTCCCGGGCGCCGCCGCCGCCGCCCGCGCGACGCCGAGAGCGGCGCAGACAGCCGGGCGCTGCCGCTGACTCGCGCCACCGCGATCCGTGCCTACGAGCCGTTCGAAGGCGGCGAGGAGGCGGCCGCCTGGCTGGACCGTGCGGTGGCCAGCGAGGACGGCATAGACGGCTTGGTCGCGGAGGGCATCGCGCTCCTCAACGACGCGCTTCACGCCCAGGCCGCGGCAGCAGCCGACCCCTACCTCGCCGAGACGACTGCGGAGCGCGCGGTCCTCGTCAGGGTCGGCTACGGCAGCGGCGAGGAGGTCGCCGCCGGCCGCTTCTCCCTGGCGCGGGAGGTGGACATCCGCGGCGGCCGGCGGAGGCAACGCGACGAAGAGCTGCGTCCCCAGGAGCGGATGGCCGCGGTACTGGGCGGCCGCGAACGGATTGACGCCTGCGAGAGTCTGCTGCTGCGGGCGCGGGCCGACCTCAACGCGGACCGTGTCCGCGAGGCGGCCCTGCAGCTCCGGGTCGGGCTCGAGGCCTTGCTGATGGAGCTGGCCGGCGCTCTCGTCGACCCCGGCCACGACGAGGACATGGCGACGCTTGAGTCGCGCCGGCACGAAGTGGGCGAGGCGGCGAACGCCGCGCTGCGCGGCGAGCTCGACGCTGAGCGCGCCGATCAGGTCCGTGAACTGATCGAGCTTTCCGAGCGCGTCATCCGAAGGCGCCGAATCCTCCGCGGCTAAAAGCCCATCCCGGTAGGGGTGGAACGTCTTGTACTTCTTTTGCGGCGCGGCCCTCGGACGGCCATTCCCGATCTTCAAAAAAAGTTAAGTGGAACCCCTGCCGGGATGGGCTCTACAGGACCAGGTGGCGTGCGACGACCTCGTCGAGAAGGGACTCGGCTATGTGGTGCGCCTCCTCCAGCGCGATGCCCTCGATCGAAGGGACGCCGATCACGGTGAGGCCGGCGGCGCGAGCCGCCGCCACCCCGGTCGGTGAGTCCTCCAGCGCGACGACCGTCGGCCCCGGTTTGACTCCCAGTCGCCTGCACGCCTCCAGGTAGGGATCGGGGGCCGGCTTGGGGGCCGCCACTTCGTGGGCGCTGAGGACCACGTCGAAGCGGTCGTGGAAGCCGACGATCTCCAGCGAGCGGCGGACGAAGCGCAATGGTGAGTTTGAGACGAGCCCGATCGGCGTGCCCCGCTCCTTCAGCTTGTGAAGCAGCTCGCGCGCCCCGACCATCGCCTCGACGCCGTGCTCGAGCTCGGCGACGACCAGCTCGTTGAGCTCGTCGATCAGAGCCTCCGCCCGCCCCGACTCGCCGAGCCGGCGCTCGAGGATGCCGCCGGCGATCTCGGCCGAGGCGCCGACCAAGTCGCGCTTGTCGGCCGGCGTGAACTCGAGCCCGCGCCGTTCGAAGAGGTCCTGCTCTGCCCGCGTCCAGACCGACTCGGTGTCGAGCAGCAGCCCATCGTTGTCGAAGATGACCGCCGCAGGCGCCTCGAGCGCGACCTCACCCCCGGGCGCCATCGTCAGTCGAGCGCCGCGAGGAGCGCGCCGAGCTCCGCCTCTACCTCGCCGTCGAGCCTCACCGCCGCCTCGCCGTCGTAGGGAGTCGACCCCTTGGTGACGATCGCCAGCTGCCCGCCCCGCTCCAGGGTCAGCGCCGGCAGCCCGGCCACCGGATGGACGACGAGCGAGGAGCCGACGCAGAGCATCAGGTCCGCCGCTTCGGCGAGCTCCTGGGCGCGGCGCATCGCCGCCTCGGGGAGCAGCTCGCCGAAGAGGACGACGTCGGGTTTGACCGCCCCGCCGCACTCAGTGCAACGGGCGACCCCGTTGCCGTCGAAAAGCGGCTCAACCTCCTCCAGCCCGTAGGCGGCACCGCATTCGAGGCAGGTCGAGGTTTCGATTGAGCCGTGCACCTCGACCACCTCGCGCGAGCCCGCGGCCCGGTGCAGGCGGTCGATGTTCTGGGTGATCACGCCGTCCAGTAGTCCCCGCCGCTCCAGCTCCGCCAGCGCCTCGTGGGCGGAGTTCGGCTGTTTGTCGCCGAGTGCCTGGAAGCGCGGGCGGTAGTAGGACCAGAACCGCGCCGGGTCGCGCTCGAAGACGTCGATGTGGGCGACCTCCATCGGGTCGACGTTCGCCCACATCCCCGTCTCGGGCGTGCGGAAGTCGGGGATGCCCGACGGCACCGAGACCCCCGCCCCGGTCAGGGCGACGACGCGGCGCGACTCGCGGATCAAGTCCGCGAGTCGCTCCACGCCTGTTGCCAGCTCGACTACCTGCCGCTCCACTTCGGGCTGCGCTTTCCGAGGAAGGCGGCGATGCCCTCCTTGGCGTCCTCGCTGCCGAAGGCCGCCGCGAAGCCCTGCTTCTCGGCCTCGATGCCCTGGTCGAGGTCGCCCTTGGCCGAGACTCGCTTGACCTGCTCGCGGGCGACCGGCGCCTGGTCGGCCAGCTTGCGGCCCCAGGCGAGCGCCGTCTCGAACAGCTCATGGTCGGGGACGACCCGGTTGACCAGGCCGAACTCGAGCGCCTCGTCGGCGAGGATCGCGTCGCCGACCAGGTTCATCTCCAGCGCCTTGTTCTCGCCTACCAGGCGCGGCAGCCGTTGCGTGCCGCCGAAGCCGGGGATGATTCCCAGATTGATCTCCGGCTGGCCGAAGACCGCGGCCTCGGCGCCGATCCGCACGTCGCAGGCCATCGCCAGCTCGCAGCCGCCGCCGAAGGCGATCGAGTTGACCGCGGCGACGGTCGCCGTGCTGTCCTGACCGAAGTCGCGCAACAGCGCGTGGGCGGTGTGGATCAGCTCCTCACCGCTCGATTTGTCCATCTGGGTGAACGCCTTGATGTCGGCGCCGGCCGAGAAGACGACGGGAATCGCGGATGCGACGACCATCGCGCCGATGCCCTCGTCCCCCTTCACCTTCTCCCAAACCGTCTTCAGGTCGCGGATCACGTCGGGCGAGATGGCGTTCATCGGCGCGTTCGCCAGCCAGGCGATCGCCACTTTGCCGCGCGTCTCGAGCTTCACGGTCTCGGCCTGCTCGCCCTCGTCGGCCTGCGGGTACGGGTAGAAGCCCTGGCCCGATTTGAGGCCGTGACGCCCCTGCGCGACCAGCCGCTTCAGCGTCACCGGCGGCGCGAAGCGCTCGCCGTACTTCTCCTCGAGCTGCTCGATCCGCTCGAGCACCGAGTCGAGCCCCTCCAGGTCCGCTTTCCAGAAGGGCGGGAAGAGGCCCCTGCGGGGGTCGAGGCCGGCGCCGGCCATCATGCCGAGGTCGATATCGCGGACCGAGCAGACGCCCTCCTCGACCAGCAGGCAGGCCTCGATCAGGGCGCGGCCGGTGAACATCGCCACGAGCTCCTCGGCGTCGGGGGCGACGTCGCCGGGGATCGTCTGCTCGCCGTCCTTGAAGAAGCCCTCGCCGCCGCTCTTGGCGCCGAGCTTGCCTTCGGAGACGAGCTGCTGCAGGCCCTTGTGGACGTAGAAGCTCTCGCCGTAGGACTCGTTGAGGTGTTCAGCGACGTGCAGGACGGTGTCGAGGCCGAGCAGGTCGGTGAGGAAGAACGGCCCCATCGGCGCGACCTTGGCCGCGGCGATCGCCTCGTCGATCGCCTTCAGGGAGAGGTTCTGCTCTTCCTGGGCGCGCCAGATCTCGCCGATCGTCGCCATCAGGATGCGGTTGACGACGAAGCCCGGCACCTCGCCGCAGACGATCGGCTGCTTGCGGATCGCCTGCGCGAAGTTGTAGGCGGCGGTGGCCGTCTCGCGTGAGGTGTCCTCGCCCGCGACTACCTCGACCAGCGGCATGACGGAGGCGGGATAGAAGAAGTGGAAGCCGACGACCTTGTCCGGCCGCAGCGTCGCTTCGCCGATCTCGGCGATTGAGAGCGACGAAGTGTTCGAGGAGAGGATCGCGTGGCCGGGCGTGGCGGCGTCGAGCTCGCGGAAGACGGCCTGCTTGATCTCCATCCGCTCCGGCACCGCCTCGACGACGAAGTCGACGTCGGCGAACTCCCCGTAGCTCGTCGTCCCCGTGATCAGTCCCATCACCTCGGCGAGGCGGGCGTCGGCGCCCTCCTGGGTCAGCTTCTCCTTCTTGACCAGGCGGCCGAGCTGGCCCTCGGTAACGGCGCGTGCTTTCTGCAGCGCGGCATCGACGAACTTCTGGTCGATGTCCTTGACGACGACGGGGATGTCGGCGGCGGCGATCGCCTGCGCGATCTCACCACCCATGGTGCCGCCGCCGACGACAGCGGCTTTCGAAACGAACATTGCTTGCGGTTCCTCTCCAGGTCGGGGACGGCGGAAGGCTATCCGGGCCACGGCGCGGGGGCGGCTCGGGTTGCTTGCCCGCCGTTAGCTATGCACCCATAGGGGCGCTCAACCAACGGCGGGTCTGCCGGACAAGGCGTGAGCGGCGAACTTGTACGCCGGTACAAAGGCATCTTCGGCGCTCTCCTATTAGGCTCTTTTTTCGGCTCTGCAAGAGAGCTAACCGGAACCGAACGCGCGCCGCAGACGAGGCGCCGCAGAGTGGGGAGACAGAAGAAGCGATGACTCGTATTCGCCAGCAGAACGTGACGGCCGCGCAGTGGAGCTCCAACGGGGAGGCCCTCGGGGCGCTAGACCTGACCCAGCCCGAGAACAACCCCTTCGGCGCAAACGTCTTCTCGATCTCCGAGCAGCGCGACCGCCTCTCCGGCGACGTCTTCGAGAAGCTGCAGAAGACGCTGGAGGAGGGCGAGGCGCTCGACCCGAGCCTTGCCGACGCGGTCGCCGAGGCGATGAAGGAATGGGCGCTGGAGAAGGGCGCCACCCACTTCACCCACATGTTCCAGCCGCTGACCGGCTCGACCGCCGAGAAGCACGACTCCTTCTTCGAGCCCGCCGGCGAAGGGCAGGCGCTCGCCGGCTTCTCCGGCAAGGAGCTGATCCAGGGCGAGCCCGACGCCTCCTCCTTCCCCACCGGCGGCGTCCGAGCCACCTTCGAGGCGCGCGGCTACACCGCCTGGGACCCCACCTCCCCGGCCTTCATCCTCGAGAACCCGAACGGCGCCCTGCTCTGCATCCCGACCGCCTTCGCCTCCTGGACCGGCGAGGCGCTCGACGCCAAGATCCCGCTGCTGCGCTCCATGGACGCCCTCTCGCGCTCGGCGATCAAGGCGCTGCGCGTGCTCGGCGACAGCGAGAGCCAGCGCGTCTTCACCACGGTCGGCCCCGAGCAGGAGTACTTCCTGATCGACGAGCAGTACTACTTCGAGCGGCCCGACCTGATCTCGACCGGCCGCACCCTGTTCGGCGCCAAGCCTCCGAAAGGCCACGAGCTCGACGACCACTACTTCGGCTCGATTCCGGAGCGGATCCTCGCCTGCATGCTGGAGGCGGAGCTGGAGATGCGCAAGCTCGGCATCCCGGTCAAGACCCGCCACAACGAGGTCGCGCCGGCCCAGTACGAGATCGCGCCGATCTACGAGAACTCCAACGTCGGCTCTGACCACCAGCAGCTGACGATGCAGGTGCTGGAAAGTGTCGCGCGGCGCTACGGCCTCGTCTGCCTTCTGCACGAGAAGCCGTTCGCCGGCGTCAACGGGTCGGGCAAGCACAACAACTGGTCGATGGGAACCGACACCGGCAGCAATCTGCTCGATCCCGGCGACACCCCGGCCGACAACCAGCACTTCCTCTTCTTCTGCGCGGCGGTGATCCAGGCGGTCAACAAGCACCAGGGCCTGCTGCGCGCCTCGGTCGCCAACATCGGCCAGGACCACCGCCTCGGCGCCAACGAGGCGCCCCCGGCGATCATCTCGATCTTCCTCGGGGCCGAGCTCTCGAAAGTCTTCGAGGCGATCTCGACCGGCGAAGGCGACCCCAACACGCCGGCCTCCTTCCTGGAGCTTGGCGCCACGGTGCTGCCGGCGCTGCCGATGCACGGCGGCGACCGCAACCGCACCTCCCCGTTCGCCTTCACCGGCAACAAATTCGAGTTCCGGGCGCTCGGGTCGAGCATGTCGCTCGCCTTCCCCAACACCGTCCTCAACACGATCGTCGCCGAGGCGATCGACGAGCTGGCCGACGAGCTGGAGGCGCGGACGAGCAATGGCATGGACACCGCCCAGGCCGTGATCGAGGTCGTCAAGGAAGCCTATTCGTCGAACAAGGGGGTCATCTTCGACGGCGACAACTACTCCGATGAGTGGCACGCCGAGGCGGAGCGACGCGGCCTCGAGAACCTGAAGACGACGC
This sequence comes from Solirubrobacterales bacterium, assembly GCA_036276735.1. Taxonomy (GTDB): domain Bacteria; phylum Actinomycetota; class Thermoleophilia; order Solirubrobacterales; family 70-9; genus VRUE01. The sequence goes on from DASUOH010000041.1 coordinate 34,641, forward strand.
CCGACGCGCTGCCCGAAGTGGTCTCCGACCAGAGCGTTGCCGCCTTCGAGCGCTACGACGTGCTCTCGCGGCGGGAGCTCGAGTCGCGCTACGAGGTCTGGGTCGAGCAGTACTTCATCCGCGCCAACATCGAGAGCGAGACCGCCTTCTCGATCGCCAAGACGATGATCCTCCCTGCCGCCCTGCGCTACCTGGCGTTGATCGGCGAGTCGGGCGTCTCGGCGATCGAGGGCGAGGTTCGTGGCCTGGTCGACGAGCTGATCGCGGCGCTCGGCGAGCTGGAGTCCGCCAACGCCGACCCGGGGCTGGAGGGCATGGAGCTCGCCGTCCACGCCCGCGACAAGCAGCTCGCCGCGATGGCGAGGGTCCGCGAGGCAGCCGACCAGCTGGAGAAGGTCGTGCCGGACGATATGTGGCCGCTCCCCAAGTACGAGGAGATGCTTTTCATCAAGTAGCGCCTGGGCGGGGGAAGGTGACCCCCCGCCAGACACATCTCGCTATGGCTCGATGTTGAGTGTCTGGCGGGGGGTCACCTTCCCCCGCCGGAAGCTCCTTTTTCACCTGAGAGCACCCGCATCTTCAGGCCGCCCTTTGGTGAGAGGGTCGGCATCTGGCGCACGGTCATCTTGCGGCCGGGCAGGGCGTCGAGGCGCAGGTTCTGGAGCAGCATGGTCGCGACCAGCTTCACCTCGGTCTGGCCGAAGCGCTTGCCGATGCAGATCCGCTGCCCGCCGCCGAAGGGGACATAGGCGCCGCGCGGCAGCGCTGCCTTGCGCTCGCGGGCGAACCGCTCCGGGATGAAGGCCTCGGGGTCGGGGAAGACCTCGGGCAGGCGGTGGCTCGCCCACGAGCAGTAGTTGACGTAGGAGCCCTTCGGGACGTTGTAGCCGCCGAACTCGAAGTCGCGCACGGCGCGGCGCGGACCGATCCAGGCCGGCGGGTAGAGGCGCAGCACCTCGTCGAGCACCATGTCGAGGTAGGGCATCTCCCGTTCGAGCTGCTCGACCGTCGGCGGCTTGCCGCCCAGGACGCCGTCCGCCTCCCTGCGCAGGCGCTCCGCCACGTCGGGGTGGCGCGCCAGCTCGTGCATCATGAAGGTCAGGGTCGAGGTCGAGGTGTCGTGGCCGGCGAACATCAGGGTCATCACCTGGTCGCGCACCTCCTTGTCGGTGAACGCCTCGCCGGCCTCACCGCGCGCCGCCAGCAGCAGGCTGAGGATGTCGCGGCCCTCCGTGTCGTTCTCGGAGCGGCGCCGCGCTATCTCCCCGTAGACGATCTCGTCGAGGACCTCGCGCGAGCGGACCATCCTGCGCCAGGGAGAGCCGGGTCCCCGCAGCAGCCGGTACTGGTAGTCGATCCCGTAGAAGCCCAGCGCCCGCTCGAAGTGCTCGGCCGCCGCGGCCCCTTTGCCGGCCTGATCGGGGTCGAGACCGAGCAGCGCCCGCATCGCGATCCGCATCGCCAGGTTGCGCATCCACTCGTAGACGTCGACCACCTCGCCACGCGGCAGCTCGCCGATCGCCCCGCTCGCCTCTGCCGTCATCGAATCGAGGATCGCCTCCAGCTGTCTGCGGTGGAAGGCCGGCAGCATGATCGCCCGGGCGCGGTCGTGGTAGTCGCCGTCGACGGTCAGGAGGCCATCGCCGAGCAACGGGATCAGGTCGCCGAAGCTTCCCTCGCGCCAGTGGAAGTTCTCCGGATGAGCGACGGTGACGAAGTGGTTTGCCTCCGGGCCGAGCATGAAGACGACCCGCGTGTGCAGCAGGCGCATCGAGAAGATCGGACCGAGCTCTTCGTAAGCGGAGAGCAGAAGCGGCAGCGGATCGTGCGCCACCTGGTGGGTGCGGCGCAAGCTGAAGCCGCTCGGACCGGGCGGGAACTTGCCGCGGGCGCGCAGCTCGGCGATCACGTCTTCGCCCACCCGGCGCACCGGGTTGTCGGACATCTGCCGCGGTTTCCCAACGGGTGCGGCAGTCTCGGTCGGCATCGCCAGGATGGTAGTTGGCTGACCAGCCAGGTGGGATATTCCGCGACTCAGGTCCGGTGGCTGAACAGCTCGAGCACACGGTCCCCCTCTTGCAGCTCGGCGGCGCGTTCGTCGTCGAAGCGAATCACCTCGCCATCGCGAACGATCGCAAGCATGATCGCCTCTTGGGCGCGACGCGGGACCGGCCCGGCCTCGGCGCGACCGACCCGGCGCTCGGCGATGTCGAGGCCTTCGCCGACGGTCAGCAGGTCCTCCATCACCTCGGTGACCTGCGGCGTCTCGGTGGAGAGGCCGAGCAGCCGGCCGGCGGCACCGGAGGAGGTGATCACGGCGTCGGCGCCGCTCTGGTGCAGAAGATGGACGTTCTCTTCCTCGCGCACCGAGGCGACTATGGTCACGCCCGCGTTCAGCTCGCGGGCGGTAAGCGCGATCAGCACCGCGGTGTCGTCTCGGTCCGGAGCGACGATCAATGCCGACGCCGTCTCGATGCCGGCCTCGATCAGCACCTCCTGGCGGGCGGCGCTGCCGGCGACCGCGGCCAGACCGTCCGCCGTCGCCCGAGCCCGCGCCTGGGCATCAGGCTCGATCGCGACGATCTGCTCAGGGCTCGTGCCCTTGCTGAGCAGGGTGCGCACGGCGCTGCGGCCCTTGACGCCGTACCCGCAAACGATCGTGTGATCCTTCAAGCGTCTCCTCCAGCGGGCGAGGCGAAAGGCCTCGCGGCTCCGTTCGGCCAATATCTCCAGGGTCGTCCCGACGAGCAGTATGAGGAAGAGCACGCGGGCCGGGGTCACGACCACGGTGGTGACCAGCCGCGCCTCGTCGGAAACCGGGCGAATGTCGCCGTACCCGGTGGTGGTGATCGTCACCGTCGAGTAGTAGAAGGCATCGAGGACGCTCATCGTGCCGTCGTCGGGATCGACGTAGCCGGCGCGACCGGCATAGGAGACACCTGCGACCAGCGCGATCAGGGCCAGGGCGATTCCCAGCCGCACGAGGATCTTGCGGAGCGGACTGGCATCGCCGCCGGGAAGGTCGATTGGGAGGCCGCCGCGTGGCTTGGCGTCGCTCATCGGTCTCCGATCAGGCAGAGGCCCGAGAGCTCGCAGCGAGCTGGCCGCAGGCCGCCTCGATGTCGCGGCCGCGGGTGAGGCGAACGGTGACCGGCACGCGGTGCTCGGCGAGGATCGCCCTGAAGCGCTCGATTCGCTCGGGCGGGGAGCCGTCGAAGGCGCCGGTCGGGTTGTAGGGGATCAGGTTGACCTTGTAGCCGCGCGGGTCGAGCAGCGCGGCGAGCTCGCGCGCCTGCGCGGGAAGGTCGTTGACGCCGTCGAGCATCACGTACTCGACGAAGACCTTGCGGCGGCGGCGGGCCCGGTAGCGCTCGCAGGCCGCGAGCACGTCGGCCAGCGGATAGCGGTCGTTGACCGGCATCAGGCGGGAGCGCAGGGCGTCGCTCGGCGCGTGCAACGAGAGGGCGAGGGCGATCGGCATCTCGCACTCGGCGATGCGATCGATGCCGGGAACCCAGCCGACCGTCGAGATCGCCGTGCGGCGGTGGGTGACGCCGAGGTCGGGCAGCCGCTCACAGGCGGACAGCACCGCATCGATGTTCATCGTCGGCTCCCCCATCCCCATGAAGACGACGTGGTCGATCGGCTCGACGCGCCGGAAGTGCAGCGCCTGGTCGAGGATCTCGTCGGCGCTGAGGTTGCGGCCGAACTTCATCTGCCCGGTGGCGCAGAAGGTGCAGGTCAGCGGACAGCCCGACTGCGAGGACAGGCAGACCGAGCGGCGCCCGTCGCGGTAGCGCATCAGCACCGTCTCCAGCGGCCGTCCGTCCGCCGTCTCGAAGAGTGCCTTGACGGTGCCGTCGTCCGACTTCGCCTCGCTCGCACAGACGAGGGTCGAGAGCGGCAGCTCCACCTCCAGCCGCTCGCGCAACGAGGCGGGCAGGTTGGTCATCTCCTCATAGCCGCGAGCGCCGCGCGCCACCCACTCCCAGATCTGGGATGCGCGGTAGGGCGGCTCACCGGCCGCGGCGAGGATCTCGGTTAGTCGGGCTCGGTCCACTGCCCGAGCGTAGCGGCACCCGCCGGTGGTTATGCACCCATGGGGTGCTCGAGGAACGGCGGGTCAGCTCAGGGAGCCGGCGGCTGACGCTCCGGGGCGCCGGGCGGCGGCTGCTCCTGCTCGTCGCCGAGCCGCGGTGGCATCTGATCGGCGGGCGGTGGCAGCTCCTGGCCAGGCAGCGCCTCGGCCTCCTCGCGCCAGACGTCGTTGAGCGCGACCTGCATATAGGCCCAGAGAGCGGGCGCCAGCAGGAAGTAGAGGACCAGCGCGATCCAGCCGTTGGGCGGCTCCTGACCGGCAAGTCGGGATGCTCCCTGGATCCGCTTGGTGCCGCGCCAGTAGCTGACCAGCGCCGGGACGACGATCAGGCCACCGGGGAAGAGGGCGAGGACCGAGTTGGTCGGGTTCTGACCGAGGTCATAGCCTTTGGCCCGTCCATAGTCGCGCAGCTCGCGGTTGACTCGATACCACCAGACGAGGTGATAGATGCCGAGCGTGACGATCGGCAGCAGGGCCGCCGCCCACGGGCTGCGGATCTTCACCTGGTCCTGCGTGCCGCGGATGTTCATCTCGTAGGCCATGCGCCCTCCGTTCTGGCTGACCGGTCCAGCCGACCTTAGCCCACCGGTCGGGCAGCTTTCAACAGCTCCGCCGCGACCCTCTCCCCCGCCTGCAGCGCTCCCTCCATGTAGCCGCTCCAAACGGTCGCGGTCTCGGTCCCGGCCCAGTGGACGAGGCCCACGGGCTCGCGCAGCGCCGAGCCGCACGTCGTCCAGCCGCCCGGCCCGAAGTTCGAGGTCGGTCCGCCGCCGGACCACTGCTCCGCCGACCACTCCTGTTCGGCGTAGGCGAGGGGTCGCTCGGCGCGCGAGCCGAAGAGGCGGGCGAAGCAGGCAAGGACGGCCGACCGCCGATCGTCGGTCCCCTGCGCGGCCATCTCGTCCACCTCGGGCCCGCCGACGAAGCCGAGCAGGACACCGGCCGAGCCGTCAAGCGGCGAGCTGTCGAAGGTGAGCGTGACCGGGCCGGCATCGGTGACCGCCTCGCCGCTGAATCCATCAGCGCGCCAGAACGGCCGCTCGTAGAGCGCCATGCACTTGGTCAGACGGCCGGGTCGCAGCCGCTCGCCGACCAGGCGATGCCGGGTGGGAAGCGGCGGGTCGAACTCGATCCCGGCCGCGATCGCCCTCGGCAGGGCCACCACCGCTCGCTCGGCCTCGACCGTCAGGTCGCCGGCACTCACAGAGATCGCACCGGAGCGCTGCGCGATCCGGGTGACCGGCACGCCCAGCCGCACCCGGTCGCCCAGCTGCTCCGCCAGCCCCAGCGGCAGCCGCTGGGCGCCGCCGTCGAGGCGGTCCTGTTGCGCGCCGCCCTCGGTGTCGATCAGCTTGTCGAAGCCCCCCGCCGAGCGCACGTAGAAGAGGACGTGCAGCATCGAGAGCTCCTCAGGGGCCGCGCCCCAGACGGTGCGACCGGCCAGCGCGATCAGCTCTCGCGCCATTGGCGAGCGGACGTTCTCGGCGCACCAGTCGCCGAGGGTCCTCGCGTCGAGCTCGGCCGCCCGCCTCGCCGCCCAGGGCTCGTCGGTCACGACGCCGCCGGCCAACCGGTCGAGGCGCCTGCGCGCCAGGAAGACGTCCCAGAGGACGCGCGGCCCGACCCGGGGGATCGTCCCCCTATAGCGGCGCCGCTTTCCGCCGACGTCGAGCAGGTTCCGGCCCTCGCCGAACTGGGGGCAGATCGGCACGCCGAGCTGCTCGGCGAGGCGCCGGACCCGGCTGTGATCGGAGCCGACCCACTGGCCGCCGAGGTCGACGGTAATCCCGTCGCCGATCGTGCCGTTGAACAGCCGGCCGCCGACCCGCTCGCGCGCCTCCAGAACGACGACCTGCCGGCCGGCGTCGGCGAGCGCTTTCGCCGCCGCCAGGCCGGAGAGACCGGCGCCCAACACGACCACGTCGGCGCTGTCCATGGGACCAGCTTCTCACGCGGGCGGTGGGCCCGCCTGGCTAAGCTCGCCACAAAGCGCTTCGACCGGAAAGGGGAACGAGATGGCCGCTGAGAGCAAGGCGACGACGGTTTGGGAGGGTGACCTGGCCCACGGGCGCGGCACGACCAAGGCGGCAAGCGGCGCGCTTCCGGAGCTGGAGGTGAGCTGGCCGGCACGTACCGAGCGGACGCCCGGAACGACCAGCCCCGAGGAGCTGCTTGCCAGCGCCCATGCCTCCTGCTTCTGCATGGCGCTCTCGCATGAGCTTGCCCAGGCGGGCAACGCGCCCGAGCGGCTGGAGGCGACCGCTACCGTCGCCTTCGTGCCCGGCGAGGGCGTCAAGTCCTCGCGGATCGTCGTCAGCGGCCGCGTGGCGGGGATCGATCAGGCCGGATTCGAGGAGGCCGCCGGGGGCGCAAGCCTCAACTGCCCGATCTCCCAGGCGCTGAAGGGCAACGTCGAGATCTCGGTCGAGGCGACCCTGGAGAGCGATGAGTGAGCGCGACGGAATCGAGGCGCTGGAGAAGGCGATCGGCCGCTACAACGACGCATGGAACGCCCATGACGTCGAGGCGATCGTCGCGATGCACGCGCCCGACATGGTCTTCGCCAACCACACCGCCGGCGAGTCGGCGACGGGCGACGACGTGGGTGCGCACATCGGCGCGATCTTCGAGACCTGGCCCGACATCCGCTTCGAGACCCGCCGCCTCTACGTGCGCGAGGGACTGGTCGTCCAGGAGTGGACGGCGACCGCGACCCACGCCAACACGATGCGCCGCGGCGACCTCGAGGCGCCGCCGACCGGCAACCGGGTGAGCTGGGACGGCATCGACTCGATCCCCTTCGAGGCCGGCCTGGTCAAGCGCAAGGACGTCTACTCGGACTCGGTCTCGATCCTGCGCCAGGTGGGGCTGCTCGGCTGAAGCGCGGCCGCGTCGAGAAAGGGCTTCGGGGCCTCGATCATGTCGGCTCCGCCTCCAACAGCCGGTCCATGGTCTGTCGCGCGTAGTCGAAGACACGCCGGTCGCCGCAGAGCCGATAGCGCGAGTTCGCGCCCATCACGACAGCGTTGAGGACGAAGGCAGCCTGGCCGGGATCCGGTAGGCCCGCAATCCGTGCCTGGCGCTCCAGCTCGCTGAGCCAGGCGTCAAGCGCGGCGGCGATCGCATCGCGCACCGGCCCCGGGCGGTCGTCGTACTCCGCCGAGGTAGCGACCCAGAAGCAGCCGCCGGCGTATGCGTCCTCGGCGACGTGGGCGAGGTAGGCGTCGGCGATCGCGCGCAGCCGGTCGGCCCCCTCGTTGGTTCCCGCGGCCGGCTCGATCACGGCGCGCCGAAATCTCGTCATCGCCGCTTCGATAGTCGCCAGTTGCAGCTCCTGCTTCGAGCCGAAGTGTGCGAAGAGACCGCTCTTACTCATCTTCAGCTCGGTGGCGAGGCGCCCGATCGTCAGGCCCTCCAGCCCTTCGGCGGACGCGAGGTCGACTGCGCGCTCGAGGATCGCGGCGCGGGTCGCGGCACCTTTGCCGCGTTCGGCGCGCGGGGACTTCGATTGGACCGGCTGCATGGCTTGGAGCTTAGACTTTCCGTAGAAAAGCACGAACGTTCGTTCAAGCGTAATATCCGCGGCCCACCTCCCCGCTAGCCAATGTTCGAAGGGAGCCGCGATGAACGGCAACGAATGCACCGTGAAGAAGATCGACGATATGGAGGGCGTCTTCCTGGGAGCTTTCAAGCGCGCCCGGGCGGAGCTCGGGGTTGAGTCGTTCGGGATGCAGATCATCGACATGCCGCCCAACAACGACCGCTATCCCGAGCACGACCACAGCCACGACGGACAAGAGGAGGTTTTCCTGGCACTTCGCGGCGGCGGAGAGCTGGAGGTCGGCGGCGAGCGGTTCGCGCTCGACCGCGATCACATGGTCCGGGTTGGGCCCCACGCCAAGCGCAAGGTATGGCCGGGCGAGGAGGGCATCAGGCTCCTCATCCTCGGCGGCACCCCGGGCAAGCCATACGAAGCGCCCGACCTGACGAAACTCGGCGAGCCGGACCCGCTGGCGAGCTAGTTCGGCCGGCGCTCGTAGCCGGCGCAGCTGCCGACGGGAATGCGCGGATAGCGCGGGAAGCGCTCGTCGCTCCGCGAGCGCAAGCAGAGCGAGAAAGTCGAGCCGCGCGTGTTGCGGACCAGCTTCTGGTGCCGGCAGCTGTCGCACAGGCCCGCGCCGGCGGGCAACCGATCGCTCACGCTGGTCGGTTGCGCTCGGCACGCCGCTTGGCCGCGTCGAGCAGCCGCCGCGTCACGAGGACGTGCATTCGCGTTCCGATCACCATCGCCCGGTAGGCGCGCCCCTGCAGCCCTGGGAACTCGGCCCGCGTCTCGGCGCGCAGGCGGGTGCCGCCGTCGATCGAGTCGAGTCGGAAGGTCAGCGCGTAGTTGGAGAAGCGGTGCCTGCCCACCAGCGCAAGCTGACGCGCTGGCTCGGCGACCTCGACGTGGAAGCCGGGGATCGTCGAGCCGACCGCGAGGGGGCGCGGGCCGGCCGCCCCGACGTCGGCGCAGCCGAGCAGCCGAGCTCCCCTTTCCGCCCTGGGCGAGCCAAGCGAGCCTTCGGCGGTCCGCAGCACCGCCGCCCAGGTCTGCTCGGGGGAGGCGGCGACCTCGAGCGAATGCTCGTCGACGAAGGGAAGGCTCGCGCTGGTCATGGCGCGATCCTACGACGCCGCTCGCGCTCAGGCGGCCGAGATCAGGAAGGAGGTGAGGAACCCGAGGGCGGTCGCGTAGGCGACCGGCGGGCCGCCTTCGTCGAAGGCCTCGGGCATCAGCGTGTCGGCAAGGGAGGCGAGCACGGCGCCAGCGGCGAAGCCGAGCGGCCAGGAGAGGGCCTCGTGGTCGACCCCCTCCAGCGCCGCGTAGCCGACGACGACCGCGAGGGCGAGCAGAACCGCGGTCGCGGTCCAGATCAAGACGACGTCCTCCCGCCCGTAGCGCTCGCGCATCTTCTGGGCGCCGACGATCGCCTCGGGCAGATTGGAGGCGAAGATCGCGACGAGGAGGCTGGCGGCGCTGCCCTCGAGCAAGGCGACGCCCATCGCCAGGTTCTCGGGTACGCCGTCGAGCGTGACCCCGGCGAGCAGCGCCAATCCGACCGCGCCGCCGCGCGCGTGCTTGTCGGCCTTGCGTCGCTCGAGCCAACCGTCGATCAGGACGAAGGCGGTCGCGCCGGCAAAGAACGCGATCCCGGCGCGCCAGGCGCCGCCGTGCTCGAACGCCTTCTCGAACAGCTCGAAGGCGACCGCGGTGATCAGCGCCCCGGCAGCGAAGCCGAGCAACGCCGCGGTGACGCGCGGTGGCGGCGGGCGCCAAATGGCGATCAGCGCACCGAGCGGCAAGGCGGCCGAGGCGACGATCGCGAAGAGGATGGCCTCCCCCATGCCGCCATTTTGGCCGTTAGCCTCGACGGGATGGACGGCGCAGCGACCCTCTTCGACGCGGATGCGGCGGCATACACGGGGACGATCGAGGTGCTCGGCGTCATCTTCAGCGCCGAGGACGACGGCTACGCGGTTCTCGAGGTGCAGGACGCCGAGTCGGGAGAGGGCTTCGCGCTGATCGGCCCCGTCGCCCACCTGCACTCCGGCGACCGAGCCGAAGTGAGCGGGGACTGGGAGACGCACTCCAAGTACGGGCGGCAGCTGAAGGCGCGCGGCGCGCTGCCGCTCGACCCGGCCGATCGCAAGGGCCGCATCGCCTACCTGACGACGCTGCGCCACATCGGCCCGACCCGGGCCGAGCGCTTGGTCGACGAGCACGGCGAGGGCGTCCTGGGCGCGATCGCGGCCGATCCGGTCGGCGTCCTCGGCTCGCTGCGCGGCGTCAGCGCCAACCAGGCCGCAGCGGCAGCCGAGTCGTGGCATGCCTCGCGGGCGGTGCGAGATCTCCACGTCCAGCTCGCGCCCCACGGGCTCGCCCACCTGGCGGCGCCGATCCACCGCCGCTTCGGCGACCGCTCGATGGCAATCCTCCACGAGGACCCTTACCGGCTGACCGAGGTCGAGGGGGTCGGCTTCGCCCGCGCCGACCGCATCGCGCTGGCGGCCGACGTGCCGCCCGAGTCGCCGCGCCGCGCCCAGGCGGCGGCGGTCTTCGCGATCGCCGAAGCCGAGGCCCAGGGGCACTCGTTCCTTCCGCTCGACGAGCTGGCCGGCCGCACCGGGAAGCTGATCGGCCTGGCGCCTGACCCCGACGTGCTCGTCGACGCGCCGGGACTGCTGCTCGACGAGGGACGGGCATACCGGGCGGCGACCCACGCCACGGAGCTAGCCGTTGCCGAGACGCTGCGGGCGCGCGCCACCGCGCCGTCGCACCTCGAGCACGTGCCTCCCGAGTCGCCGCCCCCCGACAGCGCCGGCGACGGCGAACTGACCGCCGAGCAGTGGGCGGCGGTCCGCGGCGCCTTCGCCTCGCGCATCTCCGTGCTGACCGGTGGCCCCGGCGTTGGCAAGACCGCCTGCACGAGAGCCATCGTCGCCGAGGCGGAGCGTGCCGACGCCAAGATCGCCCTCTGCGCGCCGACCGGACGCGCCGCCCGCCGCCTCGCCGAAGCGACCGGCCACGAGGCGCAGACCATCCACCGGATGCTCGAGTGGATCCCGGGCGGCGAGCCGACCTTCAAGCCGGGTCATCCGGTGCCGGTCGACCTGGCGATCGTCGACGAGTCCTCGATGCTGAACCTGCGCACGATGGAGGTCCTGCTCGGAGGGCTGGCCGAGGCCACCCACGTCGTCTTCGTCGGCGACGCCGACCAACTGCCGCCGATCGGCGCCGGCAAGCCGCTCGAGGACCTGATCGCCTCCGGCGCAGCGCCGGTCGTGCGGCTCGAACAGATCTTCCGCCAGGCGGCCCGCTCGATGATCACCACCGCGGCGCACGCGGTCAACCGCGGCCTGCCGCCACGACTGGAGCCCGAGGAGGACCAGGAACGCGACTTCTTCCTTATCGATCGCCCCAACCCCGAGCGGGCGCTGGAGACGGTCGTCGAGGTCGTCGCCGAGCGCGCCCCGCAGGGCTTCGGCGTCGACCCGGTTCGCGAGGTGCAGGTGCTGGCGCCGATGTACCGGGGGGCGGTCGGGATCGACGCGCTCAACGAGCGCCTCCAGGCGCGCCTCAACCCAAACGGCAAAGCGGCGGTGAGCGAGCGCTTCCGCGTCGGCGACCGCCTGATCCAGACCCGCAACTCCCACGAGCTGGGGCTGATGAACGGCTCGATCGTCTTCCTGCGCGAGGACGACCCCGAGGAGGAAGCGATCGCCGTCGACACCGACGAGGGCGGCTCGCTGGTCATCCCCTACGGGGAGACGGCGAACCTGCGCCTCGCCTACGCGATCTCGGTCCACAAGGCGCAGGGCTGCGAGGTGCCGGTGGTCGTCGCGGTCTGCCACCGCTCCCATGCCCGCATGCTCAACCGGCCGCTGCTCTACACCGCGATCACGCGGGCGCGGCGCAACTGCGTCCTGGTCGGCGACCCCGCGGCGGTGGCGATGGCGGTGCGCCGCGACGACGGCGGCAACCGCTACTCGGCGCTGGCCGAGCGACTGCGCGGCTGAGGCGCGCGCCATTTTCCAAAGAGGCGTCTGAAACTTTTTGCGTCCTGCGCGCCATCGGTATGATCGCTGCAGTCATACTCGCTGGCATGGAGCAGGTCATGGCTCGCCGAACCGTTTATCTCCCCGGGAGCATTGAGGCGCTGGTGCGCGAGCGCGCCCGCGAGGGCGAGTCCTTCTCGGGGGCGCTGGTGCGGTTGGTCGAGCAGGGCGCGCTGAGCGGAGACGACCAGGAGCGGCCGGACTGGATCGGAGTCGGGGAAGGTCCGGGCGACCTCAGCATGAACCTGGAGAAATACCTTGGCATCAAGCCTTGGGGGACGGGCGAGGGGTCGCGCGATGAAGGTGCTCGTTGACAGCGCGCCGCTAGTCGCGGCAGCCAATCGGCGTGACTCCGCTCACCAATTTGCGGCAGAGCTGATGACGAGGCTTCGACGCGATGCGCTGATTCCCGTACCAGTCCTTGCCGAGGTAGACCACATCTTGGCGCAGAGGCTGGGGAGCTTTGCCGCCCGACGCTTTCTCCGCGCCGTCGCAGACGGCATCTACGAGGTCGCCTACCTGTCGGCTGGTCTCATGCGGCGGGCCGTCGAGCTTGACGAGCAGTACGCGGACCTCGGCCTCGGATTTGCCGACTGCACTCTGATGGCGCTCGCCGAGCGGCACGAGCTGCCGATCCTCACCTTCGATTTCACGGACTTCCGCGCGACGGAATCCGCGTCGGGGCCGTGGCGGCTGGCGATCGACGAGTCCACCTACGCGGAATGCGCCGGCAGCCGCTGAGGCCCCGCCTCAGCCGCGGCGCATGACGTGAAACCGCCAGACGGCAGGCGTGCGGTCGACGTTCCCGGCTGCGTCGCGCGCCTTGACCCGGATGACATGCCGGCCGATCCCGAAGCGCCGCACGAAGCGTGCCGGACAGCGTCGGAAGCGGCGGCGGTCGACGCGGCAGAGAAAGGTCACGGCCGCCTCATCGGATCTGAAGCGGAAGACGACGCGGGCGGTGCGGCCCCGAGTAGGCACGACCTTGCGGGGGCGCTTCGCGATGAAGGTGCCGGGGCGGCTTACGTCAACGGCCGCGGGCGGCCGGGCCGGTGCCGGCGACGTAGGGGTCGGTTCGCTCGGCGCCGCGGGGGCGCTTACCCCGCCCCCGTCCATGGGGACGGCAACCGCCGCCAACGCGGCGAGGGCATCGACGCGGCCGGCTCCGACGGCGCTCGCTCCGAAGACCCCGACCGGGACCGCGGTGGAGGTGAGGGCGGAGCGGATCTGCGCCGGGCCGAGCGCCCCGTTGGCATCGCGCACCAGCGCGGCGACGGCGGCGGCATGGGGAGCGGCGGCCGAGGTGCCGCAGAAACGGAAGAGCCCTGGCGTCGCCGTCGGGACGAAGAAGGTGGTGACGCCGCAATCGGTCGCCACGAGGTCGGGCTTGGAGAGGACGCTCGGTGAAGCCAGCGGCGGGGCGGACAAGACGCCGTTCGTCGGCCCGAAGTAATGGGCGACGGGTCCACGCGAGGAGAAGGGCTCCGGCTGCGTCGTCGTGCCGAACCGAATCGCCCCCGTGCTGATCGCGTCGACGGCGCCGTTATGGCCGAAGATCGTCGATCCGACCACGTCTCCGCCGGTCGATTCCGGGTACTCGCTTTCGCTCACGCCGCCACCGTTCTGCATCAGCGCGAACTTGAGGCGCGGCGCCGTGCCATCGCCGCCATTCAGGGGATCGCAGCTGACCTTGTCGCAGCGGTTGATCGCTACTAGAACGGTCTGATCGGACCCGGTGGAATTCGTCCAGGCCAAGAACTCGAAAGGTTTCTGCGTAGCCGTGAAGTTAGCTTTCTCGCTTTCGGAGACGACCGCGCCCGCACCGTCGAGGAGATAGGCGTCGAGATCCGTGGTGACGCCGTTCCATGGCTGCGCCCACTGGAGGTTCACCCGCAAGGTAGCTCCGTCCTCCACTCTGAGGGCGAAGGTCGTATCGCTGCCGGCCGCGGGGTCGAAGTCCATGCAGTGGGTGGCGTAGACCGGAACCCCGGCCGGGCAGGAACCGCTGTCGCGAAATTCGTTCGCCTCCCACGACGAGATGTCGAGCCCGCCGACGAGAAGGTTGTTGTTGCCAGCGGAGGAGAAGTACGTGACGCCGTCGTCCGTCACGTTGCTCACCGCGACGCCGAGGGGCCCTTCCTGGAAGAACGGCTCTTCGAAGTAGCTGACGTCGTCGACGATGACGTCAGCGCCGGCGGCGGCGAGCTCTTCGATGTTCTGCGCGAAGCCGGAGATGCCGGTGAACGCGGTCGCGAACGAGAGCCGCGCGCCCGGGGCAAGGTCGTGGACGATTTGCGCCATGGCACGGCCCTCATCGGAGGATTCCGGGTCGGCGAAGTCCTCGAGCACGCCCACAGGCGTGCCATGACCGGCGCAGGGGTTGCCGGCACCGGGAAGATCGCCGCTTGCGACGTCCGCGGCTTCGTCGGTAGGCGCGGACGGAGCTTGGTCGAACGAGTCGGAGAGCACGCCGACCGTCACTCCGGTGCCGTCGACCCCGAAGCTGTTGCGTGCTTCCGCGGCCCGAAGATGGCCGTCGCCCTCCGACACCGCGATGCCGGATGGGCACGCCGCCGAGACGATCGGCGCCAACACCTCCGTGACACCGGCTACTCCGTCGACTGCGCCCAGGGCGGGCAGGGCTGCGGGCTCGACCCAGGTGCTGACAGTCCGGTCGAGACGGCTCGCGGCCACGGGGTCCGCACCGGCCTCTTCGAGATCCTTCAGGCCGACCGGCGCGCCTGCCTCGAACCGGACTTCGACCAGGACGCGCGGGCCGCGGCGCAGCAGGCCGCCTGGGCCACGCGTCGGCAACCCAACCACCCTTGCTTGCTCCCAGGGCGGTGCGTTCCAAAGCGATCGAGTCGAGAGCGCGTCGAGGGCCGGCGAGAGGACGCCGTCCGCGCCGCGGGTGGGGAGCGCAGCGGCAGGCGCCGCGCAGGCGAGCAGGGCGAGTGCTGCGGCCGCCGGGCCGAGACGGCGCATGTCCTTTCCTGCCGTCATCTGCTCAAGGTATCGGCCACCGCTGCCCCGAACACAAGCGTTGCCAGATGGTCGAGGACGGCGGTGCGTCGCGCGACAGCCCGCCCTGCTACGGTCCCCACGTTAGGTCGGATCGATTCCGGCAAAAAGTTGTGTCTAGCGCTCGCGTCGTTGCTTCACCAAAGCCTCCGCGTTCGCAGCACATGAAGTGGAGGCAAGTACATGCCAACTGGAACGGTGAAGTGGTTCAGCGACGACAAGGGCTACGGGTTCATCACGCCCGACGACGGCTCCAAGGACGTCTTCGTGCATCACAGCGCGATCATGGGTGAGGGCTTCAAGTCCCTGACCGAGGGCTCCAAGGTGAGCTACGAGTCGGAGGAAGGGCCCAAGGGTCCGGCTGCCGCTCAGGTCCAGCAGACCTCGTAGTCCCGCACCGCTCTTGAGCAGTGCCGAGGCCCGCTCCGGCGGGCCTCTTCTTTGCCCTTCCCTACCCTGCACTTCTCGATGGCCACCAGAGACGACCTGCGAAACATCGCGATCATCGCCCACGTCGACCACGGCAAGACGACGCTTGTCGACGCGATGCTGTGGCAGAGCGGGGCCTTCCGGAAGGGCCAGGACGTCGCCGAGCGCGTCATGGACTCGATGGACCTCGAGCGCGAGAAGGGGATCACCATCCTCGCCAAGAACACCGCCGTCCGCTACGGCGACGTCAAGCTCAACATCGTCGACACGCCGGGGCACGCCGACTTCGGCGGCGAGGTCGAGCGAGGCCTGACCATGGTCGACGGGGTCCTGCTCCTCGTCGACGCCTCCGAGGGTCCCCTGCCCCAGACCCGGTTCGTGCTGCGCAAGGCGCTCGAGGCGAAGCTGCCGGTGATCCTGGTCGTAAACAAGGTCGACCGACCCGACGCCCGCATCGCCGAGGTCGTCGACGAGGTCTACGAGCTCTTCATGGACCTGGGCGCCGACGACGAGCAGATCGACTTCCCGATCGTCTACACCAACGCAAAAGCCGGCTGGGCCGCGCTAGAGGAAGGCGTCGAGGGCACCGACCTCTCGCCCCTGGTCGACCTGATGCTGGAGAGGATCCCGGCCCCCGAGCACGACCCCGACCACCCGTTCCAGGCGCATGTCACGAACCTCGACGCCGACCCCTACGTCGGCCGGCTGGCGCTCTGCCGAGTCCGCAACGGCAGCGTCCGCGCCGGCCAGCAGATCGCCTGGTGCCGCGCCGACGGCAGCGTCGAGCGGGCGACGCTCAGCGAGCTGTACGTGACCGAAGCGCTCGACCGGGTCGCAGCCAAGGAGGCCGGCCCGGGTGAGATCATCGCGGTCGCCGGCCTGCCCGAGGTGACGATTGGCGAGACCCTCGCCGACCCCAGCGACCCGCGCCCGCTGCCAATCATTGCCGTGGACGAGCCCTCGCTCTCGATGGTCGTCGGCATCAACACCTCGCCGCTGGCAGGGACCGAGGGCAGCAAGCTGACCGCCCGACAGATCCGCTCGCGGCTCGACGCCGAGCTGGTCGGCAATGTCTCGATTCGCGTCCGCGACACGGAAAGGCCAGACGCCTGGGAGGTACAGGGGCGCGGCGAGCTGCAGCTGGTCGTCCTGCTCGAGATGATGCGGCGCGAAGGCTTCGAGCTGACCGCGGGCCAGCCGCGTGTGATCACGCGCGAGATCGACGGCACGGTCCACGAGCCAGTCGAGCGGCTGACCGTCGACGTCCCCGAGGAGCACGTCGGCGCCGTCACTCAGCTGCTCGCGGGCCGCAAGGGCCGACTCGAGCAAATGGTCAACCACTCGACCGGCTGGGTGCGAATGGACTACCTGGTGCCGGCGCGTGGCCTGATCGGTTTGCGGACCGAGTTCCTCACCGAGACCCGTGGCGCCGGCCTCCTGCACCACGTCTTCGACCGTTGGGAGCCGTGGGCAGGCGAGCTGCGCACCCGCGCAACCGGCTCGCTCGTCGCCGACCGTCGCGGCATGAGCGCGAGTTACGCGCTCTTGAGCCTCCAGGAGCGCGGCACGCTCTTCGTCGGACCGGGGGAAGCGGTCTACGAGGGGATGATCGTCGGTGAGAACGCCCGCGCCGACGACCTCGACGTCAACGCGATCAAGGAAAAGCAGCAGACCAACATGCGTGCTGCCTCCGCCGACGTCCTGGTACGACTCTCACCGCCGAAACGGCTCTCACTGGAGGCAGCGCTTGAGTTTCTGCGCGACGACGAGTGCGTCGAAGTGACGCCCGAGTCGGTGCGCCTGCGCAAGGTCGAGCTCGACAAGGTCAGGCGGCAGAAGGCGGCACGTCAAAGCCCTGCTGCGGCGCCTCGCTGACACCGCCGCCGAGCTCGAAGTACATGATCGCGACGGCAAGGGAGGCGATCGGTGCAGTCAAGGCGCTTGCGATGACGCTGGCGAGGTAGGCGATCCCGGCACCGTCCGATATCGCGAGACCTAGCGCCCCCACGGCGATGCCGACGGCCGCGGCGATCAGGAAAGTGATGAAGAGGACGAGGAAGACCGACCAGCCGACCCCCTTGACAAGGCTCCGACTGCGGCCGAAGGCCTCGATCGCCCCGACACGCTCGACGACTATCGCGGGCGGGCCGAGCGACCAGATCGTCAGCAGGATGAGGCCCGGCACCACCAAGAGGATGAAGCCGATCGCCACGCCGACCGTGTAGAGGATCGTGAAGAGGACGAGGGATCCGATCGCCGGGGCCGCCGCCGAGAAGAGGTCGCCGACCGTGCTGTCGCGCCGGCCGTCGCGAACGTCCTGGACCAGCTTTACGACGACGCCGGTGTAGAGGGCATGACCGGCGAGGCTCAAGGGGATCGCCAGAAGGAGCAAACCGTCGCTGTCCGCCTCGCTTAGAAGCAGGGAGATCAGTTCGACGACGGCGAAGACGAGGAGCGCGCTGCCCAGCAACGGCCCGAGGTTGTCCCGGTAGACCGAGAACGTCTCGCTGATGACGCGGCCCGGCTCGAGTCGCTTGACGGGCGGGTTTGCCATCTCCATGCGGGCGATCCTAAGCCCGTCCGCCGGACAACAAAATGCCGACGGGCCAAAAAGGGGACTCTGGGTCCCGTTTTCGGCCCGTCGGCGAGGAGCGCGGTGGCGCTGGTGGCGCTAGACCGTCGCGGCTGCCTGCGCGGCCTGGCTGCTCTCCGACGCCTTCGCCGCGGCTTCCGCCTCCGGGGTCGGCTCGTTGGCCTGGCGGGGCAGCAGCACTTCTTTGGCGATCACGAGGCGCTGGATCTGGCTGGTGCCCTCGTAGAGCTGCATGATCTTCGCGTCGCGCATCAGTTTCTCGACCGGGTACTCCTTGATGAAGCCGTAGCCGCCGTAGACCTGCACGGCGTCGACGGTGATCTCCATCGCCGAGTCGGCGGCGAAGCGCTTGGCCATCGAGGAGACCTTGCTGTTGCGCACGCCCTGGTCGAGCAGGACGGCCGAGCTCCAGACCAGCAGGCGGGCCGCCTCGACCTTGGTCGCCATGTCGGCGATCATGAACTGGATCGCCTGGTGCATCGCGATCGGCACGCCGAACTGAACCCTTTCCTTGGAGTACTCGGTCGCGTATTCGAGGGCGGCGCGGCCGATCCCGACCGCCATCGCCGAGACGCCCGGGCGGGTGCGGTCGAGGGTCATCATCGCCAGCTTGAAGCCCTTGTTCTCCTCGCCGATCAGATTCTCGGCGGGGACCTCGACTTCGTCGAAGGAGATGGTCGCGGTGTTGGACGCCCGCTGGCCCATCTTGTCCTCCTTCTTGTCGACCGTGACTCCGGGGGAGTCGGCGTCGACGACGAAGGCGCTGATGCCGCGGTGGCCCGCCTCTGGGTCGGTCTTGGCGTAAACCGTGAACCAGTCGGCGTAGCTGCCGTTGGTGATGAAGCACTTGGAGCCGCTGAGGACGTACTTGTCGCCCTGCTTGACGGCGCGGGTCTTCATGCCGGAGACGTCGGAGCCCGCGTCGGGCTCGGTCAGGCAGAAGGAGGCGAGCTTCTTGTCCTCGGTCAGCATGCCGAGGTACTTCTTCTTGGTCTCCTCGGAGCCGCCGAGGGTGACCGGGGCAGAGGCGAGGCCGTTGGCCATCAGCGAGGTGCCGATGCCCGAGCAGCCCCAGCCCATCTCCTCCTCAATTAGGCAGCCGGAGAGGTAGTCGAGGCCGGGCCCGCCGTAGGCCTCGGGGATGTGGGTGTTCATCAGCCCCACTTCCCAGGCCTGGTCGATGATGTCCTGCGGCCAGGTGCCCTCTTTGTCGTACTCCCAGGCGACCCTCCGCATCTCTTTCTCTGCGAAGTTGTGCGCCAGCTCGCGCAGATCCTTCTGCTCGTCGGTCAGGGTGAAGTCAACCACTGCTCGAAGCTCCTTTTCTCGGTGGGAGTGGCCTTGCTCGGCCGATCACGGACCGATTGACTGGTCAGTCAACCAGTCTCAAAGGGTACAGAACGGGGCCGCGGATCGGGGCGGCGTACCCTTGGTCGATGGCGGCCCCCCTGGCGGCACTCGGAATCCAGAGTGGCTACGTGCTCGCCGCGATCACCCTGGTCGCGCTGCCGGTGGCGGCGATCGCCTTCGCCCGCTCGGGGCCGGCCTGGCGCAGCATCGGCAAAGGGCCGCTCTCGATCGAGCAGGCGCTCCCCCCGCCGCGCGTCGGCGGCGGCGAGCCGCCGGTCGACGTGGCGATACAGGCGGCGGAGGCGCGGCAGATGCTCGAGGCGAAGTCGTTCCGGCGCCAGCGGCGGGGCGAAGCGGCGCTCGACGTCGAGGCGGAGGTTGCCCGCCTGCTTGACTCTCCCTCCGCCCGCCCCGGGATCGACGCGGCGCTGCGGGCCGAGGTGAGGGACCTCGTCGTCGCCCGTAACGAACGGCGCATGAGGGCCGGCGAGGAGCCGCTCGACGTCGAGGCGGAGGTCGAGCGCCAGCTTGGCGATCTCATAGGATGAGCGCCCGATGGCAGGCGGCGACAACCTTTACGAGGTCGAGGAGCTCCTCGTCCAGCCCGGCACCTACTTCAACCCTCAGACCGAGGTGATCGTCGTCGTCGACGACTCCGCCTCGCTCGACCAGGAGGTCTTCAACATGGAGGCCTACGAGGGCGTCGACTGGGTGCGGATCTCCGACGACGTCCCGATCGACGAGGACGCCCGCGACGAAGCCCTGGAGAGCTTCCAGACCACCCACCATCCCGGCGCAGCCGTCGCGGTCTCCGAAACGGCGCTAGAAGCGAACGACGACGACTTGGGCGACCGCGACGACGATCGCGACGACCCGCCGCCCGGCCCCGACGCCGAGGAGGAGTGATGCTGGAGGCAGGACAGGACGCCCCTGACTTCACGCTGCCTGACCAGGACGGCAGCGAGCTGACGCTCTCCGAGCTGCGCGGGCAGACGGTCGTTTTCTACTTCTATCCCCGCGCCGACACCCCCGGCTGCACGACGCAGGCCTGCAGCGCGCGCGACCGCGGCGACGAGTACGGGAAGGCCGGCGCGCGGGTGATCGGCGTCTCCCCCGACTCGGTCGAGGATGTCAAGAAGTTCGCCGAAAAGTACGACCTCGACTTCACCCTGCTGGCCGATGCCGACCACGAGGTGGCCGAGCGG
Organism: Solirubrobacterales bacterium; assembly: GCA_036276735.1. Lineage (GTDB taxonomy): Bacteria > Actinomycetota > Thermoleophilia > Solirubrobacterales > 70-9 > VRUE01. The sequence continues at coordinate 54,937 of DASUOH010000041.1, forward strand.
TACGAAACCTGGGGCGAAAAGTCGATGTATGGCAAGAAATACTGGGGGGTGCAGCGGGCGACGTTCGTGATCGCCCCCGACGGCAGGATTGCCAGGGTCTTCCCGAAGGTGTCGCCCAAGACGCACGACGACGTCGTCCTGGACGCGCTCGCGGATCTCGCCGCAACCTCTTAGGTCGTCGGCGACAGTTCGGCGCGGCGACAGACCAAGCTCCGAACTCGCTTCGCGGCCTCCTCCGGCTCCTCATGCTCCCAGACTCGGAGCACCTCCCAACCGGCGTTGCGAAGCGTTTGGTCGTTCGCTCTGTCTCTCGCCACGTTGCGATCGAGCTTCGCCTGCCAATAGTTGGAGTTCGTCGATGGCGACACCCCGTGCATGGGGCATCGGTGCCAAAAGCACCCGTCGACGAACACGGCGACCCTAGCGCCAGGGAACACGACGTCGGCCCGGCAGCGAACGTCTTGGGTCGGCCGCCTGTTCTTGAAGAAGCGGAGACCGAGGCGATGGAGTGCGGAGCGGAGAGCCCGCTCAGGGCCAGTGTCCTCCCCGTGATTGCCCTGCATGACGCGGCGGACACCCTCGGAGCTGGCCGGAGGCGCCGGCGGAAGTTGCAGGCAACGGCTCGTCATCTCAGGTTCGTCGGCCGGCCTTCATATGGTTCGTGGCGATGAACGCGGTAAGTCTCTTCACTGGGGCAGGTGGCCTAGACATCGGCTGTGAGCGAGCCGGCTTCGCGACGCGGGCTGCGGTCGAGATTAATGAACAGGCTCGAAAGACGCTGCTCGCAAACAGGACGGCGTTCTTCCCCGCCCTAACGCCAGAGGCCATATTTGACGACATAGGCGCCTTGGATTACGAGGCGCTGCTCAGGGCGGCAGGCGTCGACGTCGGAGAGGTCGACCTCGTGCATGGAGGGCCCCCGTGCACGCCATTTTCGAAGAGCGGATACTGGCTCGAGTACAAGCGCGCGGGCAAAGATCCGAAGGCATCGCTCTTGGACGACTACGTCGATGCGCTGGTCGCGATCCAACCAAAGGCTTTCCTGATGGAGAACGTCTTTGCGCTCACCTACAAGAATCACAATCGAGCCGTATTGGACCGCTTTGCGGCGAGAGCCGTGCGCGCGGGCTATACCTTCGACCTGAAGGCGGTTGTCGCGGCGGACTACGGGGTGCCCCAGCTCCGCCAGCGCGTGCTCTGCGTTGGTTTGCGACAAGATCTCGTCGACTCCCCGGCACGCGCCTACGAGTTTCCCTTCCCGGCGCCAACGCACTCGGGACCGCATGAGACGCGAACCAACTACGACCGCACCCTTGTCCCTCACGCGACGGCGCGGGAGGCTCTCAAGGGGCTCACCGCCAAGGCGAACCCACCGGAGCCGGAGGAGGTGGTCGAAGGGACCTACGAGCAAGAGCTTCGAGGGGTGCCGCCAGGCGATAACTACCTTTTCTGGACGGAGAGGCGTGGGCATCCAGATCCGCGCTTCGGCTGGCGAAAACGCTATTGGACGTTCTTGCTCAAGCTTCATCCAGACCGCCCAGCCCCAACTATCCAAGCCCAGCCTGGGCCGTGGGTAGGCCCATTCCACTGGCGCAACCGGAGACTGCGGGTAGCCGAGGTGAAGCGCCTTATGACTTTCCCCGATGAGTTCCACGTCAGTGGATCGAGACGAGACCAGCAGCTGCAATTAGGGAACGCCGTCCCGCCACTCTTGGCCACCGTCGTCTCGAGCGCGATCGCTCGCGAGCTTCGTCGACTTGGCGCCCACCAGCCGGCTGCCTTGGCCGCTTAGGCACGTGGGCCTGAAGGTTGACCTCAGCCGGGCTCAGGACGTTCTAGACAAGGCCGTCGAGTGGGCACGATCAGAGCGCCCGGTTCCCAACGAGTGGTCGGCTTGGACCGAGCGCATCGACGCATCGCCCTCGAAGACCTTCACGCCGGCACTTGGCACGGCACTCTTAGCGAAGGCGACGAACCCGGCCGTCGACGCCCTCGCCTTAAAGGCGTCCAGCGGCCGCACCGCCTACTCCGCGCGAGCCGTCTCCGAGAAGGTGCTCGTCCCCGGCGCCGTCAGTCACGGATACAACCTTCGAGCAACCGGGCGGCAGCCACTCAACAATCAGCCTTTCTTCCGCTACGACCGCATCGACACGATCGATCGCATCCATCAGAGGGCAAGGCCCTTCTTGCCTGACTTGATCTCCGCCTGCGAAGAGATCAACGAGCTGGATGCCGGTGGTGCGCTGGCGGCACTTGCTGCCTTCCTGCGAGTCCGGCTGGCAGCGGCGCAAGAGGACAACGTTCGTCTTGGAACGAGTGACTTTTCGGTGCGGCGCCTAGTGGAGCTGGCTGAGGAATTCATCGCGTCGAATCCGGAAGGCGGCCGCCGGGGCCAAGCTTTCGTGGCCGCCGCGTTCGACCTCGCCTTTCCGAGCGTGCAGAGCCGGCGTATCAACGATCCGAGCCGTCGGTTTCCTGGTGACGTCCAAATCCTCGACGGCAAGGACATCGTCCTCGCCGTCGAGGTGCGGCAAAAGCCGGTCACTTACATCGAGGCGCTCCAGTTCGCCGAAAGCCTGCGAAAGCAGGGAGTCTCCACGGGCCTTATGACCCTGCTCGGACGCGACCAGCCCCGTCTTGACGGATACGACCTGATGGTCGACGCAGATCGCATGCACGGCGTGCTGCTCACCGCTGTGCATGACGTCCGGGGCCTTCTGACTGCGGCGTTCACGTGGAGTGGGCGATCGCTCGCCCCGGCTCTGAACGAGTTTCCCCGGCGGATGCTCGTCAGGCTCGAAGAGATCGACGCGAGCCGGGCGGGGCTCCAGGAGTGGGCCGACCTCTTCGACTAAGGCCGTTCCCTCAAGCCGTAGCCGCCACGACCACGATGTACGTAGCGTAGAGCGCCATCCAGGCGACGACGACGGGCAGCGCGAAGCGGTCACGACGGTGCAGCACCTCGTAAGCGAGGAAGCCGCCGATCAGCCCCAAGATGATCGAGAAGGTCGCGTTGAAGCTGAGCGCCCAGTCGGTGAAGATCAGACCGATGCCGATCGGAATCGTCGACTGGAAGACCATCGCGCCGGTGATGTTGCCCAGCGCCAGCGAGTCCTTGCCCTCGCGGATCCAGAAGAAGCTGTTGACCTTCTCGGGGAGCTCGGTGGCGAGCGGCGCCAGGATCAGCGCCAGGACGACCGCCTCGACTCCGAGCGACTCAGCGATGTGCAGCAGCTCCTCGACGAAGAGGTGGGCGCCGCCCACCATCGCCCCCAGGCCGACGAGCAGCTGGACCGCGCAGAGGAGCAGCGAAGGATTGGTGCGGAACTCCTCGCGCCGCTCGAAGATGAGCGGGTCGAGGGTGCCGTGCTCCTGCACCTCGCCGCTTCCGCGCAGGGTGCGTCGGATATAGACGACATAAGCGAGGATGACGACGATCCCGACCGGGATGCGCAGCGGGTCGGGGGCCCCCCAGGCCATCGCCAACGAGACCGCGAAGAAGATCAGGAAGAAGACTAGGTCGCGCTCCAGGGTCGGCCCGTGCGCGTCGAGCTGGAGGCCGGTCTTGCGCCGCTCCCGGTAGATGTAGGCGAAGAGGCCGACCAGTCCCATCGCCAGGGTGCCGAGCAGGAAGGGAGCGCCGACGATGGCGCCGATCGCGACCTGTTCGGAACCCTCGGCAGCGCTGATCAGAGCGACAATCGCTATCAGCGTCTCCGGCATCGCGGTGCCGACCGCTGCCAGCAGGCTGCCCACGGCGCCTTCGCCCATCTTGAGCCGGTGGCCCATCCACTCGACCGCGTTGGTGAAGAGGAGCGCGCCGGCGAGGATGACGGCGAAGCTCACCACTAGGAGGAGGAATTCCACGGCGGGCAGCCTATGCGACGGGTGCGGCGGGCAGCTTCAGCCTGGCGGAGCTAACGCCCGAGCCGCAGGCATTTCTGCACGTCGGTCGGCGAGCTCACTTCGCCGAGACACTTCAGATACTGCTGCTGGCTGACCCCGCCTGAACCGCCGCCGGCGGCGCTGCCGATCCCGTCGATGATTTCGCCCAGGCCTTCGCCTTCCAGCAGTCCGAGCAGTTCGAGCGGATTGATCCCGAGCCTCAGGAAGAGGTCGTTGAGCGGTTTGGCGCCCTGGGGCGCCGCGATGTCCTGCTCCTCGTTGACGCCGCTCAGCTTCAGCTCGAAGTCGATCGAGGCACGCCGCGGGCCGCTTCCCGAGCCTCGTCTCGGTTCTATCTCGAGGACCGCGGAGATCTGCCGGACGATGTCGTCCTCACCGACGTAGACCTCGATCCGGGCCTCTTTGACGCCCGCTTCGATCTCATCCCGGGCTGCTTCGACCTCTTTGCGCGCCGGCAGCTCTCCTGCCGCCGCGGTCTGCGCTTTGCAGGCTGGCTCTTCGGACAGGTCGAGCAAGGCGTCGAGCGCCCCGGAGACGTCGAGGTCGCCGCTGACCTTGGTCGTATCCGTACCCTCGACGTCGGTGCCATCTCCGCCGCGCAGGTTGTCGATGAAGCGGCTGACCTCTAGCTCGCCGACCGCCTCCTCACAGCGACCCTCGCTGCGCGCTTGGCCCTGCGCGGCCGGGTTGAGGATCGGCTCGATGAAGCTGTACGTGGTCGGGTCGACTTCGTACTCGGTCCCTTCGTAGTTCACGAAAGCGGTGTTGGGCAAGAGCACGAGGCCGCCTTCGAAGTCGATCTCCTCGCCACCCGCCGTCCCTTTCGCGGTGGCGTCGAAGTCGAGCTCCGGCAGCTCGCCATCGCCGCCGCCCCGGAACGGTCCGGAGATCTGGAGATCGAAGTCACCGCCTTCTTTGCCAGGCACGTCGACTGCCAGAGAGAGGTCGAGATTGCCGCTCTCGATCCCTTCCAGGGTCGCGGAGTCGATCGTCTCGCGCGGCTCTCCCCCACTGCCGCCCCCCTCGCCGCAGGCGCTCAGCGCCAACGCCGCGACCAGGGTCGCGAGAAGGATTGTGAAACGAAGCGTGCGCACTCGACCGGATCGTAGACCCTCGCGCGAGTCTCTATGGCGCCCGCTCGATTTGCGGCGGCGTGCTCTCGGTGAGGTTGACGAGAAGCGGCAGCAGGAAGGCGCCCAAAAAGACGAGCCCGATGCCGAGGGCCACCAGTCGATTCGAGCCGGCGAGGTGACCGAGAATCCCGACCGCGAAGCCGGCCGCGACCAGCCCGACGTAGGGCACGCCGCTATCGGGCAGCAGGGCAACGATGGGAAGCGCGAGGTCGAGCACCGGTGCGGATTATCATCGCCGCTTATGGCCAGCGCACCCGAGTCCGTCGCCGAGACCAAGGAGGCGCTTGCCCGCGCCGCGTACCTGGCCGACGAGCCGGCGGCCCTCGTCTCGTTCCTCGCCCAGCGCCTCGGCAAGCCGATCCTGGTCGAGGGCCCGGCCGGCGTCGGCAAGACCGAGCTGGCCAAGGCGCTCTCCCGGGCGACCGGTCGCGAGCTGATCCGCCTCCAGTGCTACGAGGGACTCGACGAGGCGAAGGCGCTCTACGAGTGGAACTACCGCAAGCAACTGCTGCGCATCCAGGCCGGCGGCGAGTCCGGCTGGGAGGACGTGCACGGCGACATCTTTTCGGAGGAGTTCCTGCTCGAGCGGCCGCTGATGCAGGCGATCGCCAGCGAGCAGCCGGTCGTCCTGCTGATCGACGAGATCGACAAGACCGACCAGGAGTTCGAGGCGATGCTGCTCGAGCTGCTCTCAGACTTCCAGATCACGATTCCCGAGCTGGGCCAGGTCAGCGCGACGACGATGCCGGTGGTGGTCCTGACCTCCAACAACTCGCGCGAGCTGACCGAGGCGTTGAAGCGCCGCTGCCTCTACCTCTGGCTCGACTACCCGGAGCTGGAGCGCGAGATGGAGATCGTCCGGCTGCACGCGCCGGAGCTGCCCGAGGCGCTGACCCGCCGCCTCGTCGAGGTGGTGCGAATGGTGCGCTCGCTCGACCTCAAGAAGCCGCCGTCGATCGCCGAGACGATCGACTGGGCGAGGACGCTGCTGCTGATGGGCGCCGAGGACATCGACCGCAAGACCTTCGAGCAGTCGATGTCGATCATCGTCAAGCACCGGACCGACATCGACCTCGTCGCCGAGCGGGTCGGGGTGAAGCTTGCCGACGCCGTTCGGCCCCAAAGCTGAGACGGGCCCGCCCGGGCTCGCCGCCAAGCTGCTCGCCTTCTGCGAGGAGCTCCGCAGCGAGGGGGTCGCGGTCGGGACCTCGGAGATTCTCGACGCCTTCGCAGCGCTCGAGCAGGTTCCCTGGAGCTCGCAGGACGACTTCCGCGAGGCGTTGGCGGCGACGATCGCCAAGTCGCAGGAGGACCGCCGCCTATTCGAACTGCTCTTCGAGCGCTGGTTCTTCCGCGCCACCGAGGCGGAGGCGGTCGAGCGCGGCATCGGTGAGCGAGGCGAGGGCGGCGAGGGGGCCGAGCGGCTCGACATCGAGCAGCTGCGCGATCAGATCCGCGATGCGATCGTCGAGGGCAACGACGGTGAGATGCGCGACCTGGCTCGCCTGGCGATCGCCGCATTCGGTCGCGATGGCGAGGGCTCCGGCGTGGTCGGCGTCGACGTGCAGCGCATCCGTCGCACCCTCGGCCTATCGACCGGCCAGCAGCAGGGCGAGGCGGCGCCAGGCGAGCGGCCGCCGATCGACCGCGAGGGGCTGAACCGCTTCGAGCGCCACCTGCGGCGCGAGCTGGAACGCGACCTGATCGAGCGCACCGAGACGCTGCCGCCGTCCCGGCCGTTGGCCGAGCTCGACCGCGCCCTGCCGACCAGCCCGACCCAGGACCTGGCGGCCGTCCACCGCGCGGTCTCCCAGATGAAGCGACGGCTGGCGACGCTTGGCCACGAGCAGCGCGGACGCCGCAAGGGACGGACGGTCGACGTGCGGCGGACGATGCGGGCCTCGCTGGAGACCGGCGGCGTGCCGCTACGCCTCCGCTACCGGCCGAAGCGCCCGCGACGACCGGAGATCTACGTGCTCTGCGACGTCTCCACCTCCGTCACCTCGGCGAGCGTCTTCTTCCTCTCGGTCCTCCACGCCCTGCACGACTCCTTTCGAAAACTGCGCAGCTTCGTCTTCATCGAGCGAATCTCCGAGGTGACCGAGGTCTTCGAGCACGAGCGCGACTTCCGTGAGATCGCCCGGCGGATCTCCAGCGAAGGCGGCGTCGCCGACGTCTCCGGCTACACCGACTACGGGCGCGTCTGGCTCGAGTTCCTAGCCGAGATCTCCGACGACCTCGACCCGCGCTCCACCGTGATCGTGCTGGGCGACGCCCGCACCAACGGCCGTGAGCCCCACGCCGAGGTCTTTGCCCAGATCGCCGAGCGCGCCGGCCGCCTCTTCTGGCTCAACCCCGAGCCGAAGCTCTACTGGAACTACGGCGACTCGGTGATGGCCGCCTACGAGCGCCACTGCGACGGCGCCTTCGAGTGCTGGACCACCCGCCACCTGGAGAACTTCGTCAACGTCGTCGCCGGTGGCGTGCCGGCGGGAGACTCCAGCTAGACCGAGGGCGTCTCGCCGCCTCGCTCCTGGCGTCGCCACTCACGGTCGTTGAGCACGGTGAGCAGGACAAAGCTGCCGAAGAACGCAATGCCTGGAACGACATAGTCCCCGACGGCGGAGTTGTGGAAGAGGAAGCCACCGACCACCAGGACGCACACCGCCGAGGCAAGAGACAGATAGAGGTTGCGCCTGATCACCGGCGTAATAGTCATCTCACCACCAGATCATAGAGCAGACAGAAGCATCCGACGAGGCCGCCCTGGAAGGTGGTAGGCAGGGCGCCGATGCTTCTCGACGCGGGCACACGTGTGGTGCGCACATTTCAAATCTTCTGAGGCGGCTTCGCGCCGAAAGAGTGACGGGCGCTAGCGCGCCGCCCAGGCGTCGGGCTGGGAGACGAGGTTCTCGACGATCGCCGGAAGGTGGTCAGAGACGAGATCGGCGAGCGTGACGTGCTCGAGGACGGCGCGCAGGTTCGCCCGGACGGCGATCCAGACCTCCTGCAGGTGCTCGGCGTGGCCGCGGTACTCGATCGACTCCGGCGGGGAGGACTGGACGTGGGCGATCGGGCCCTCGACCGCCCGCACCACGTCGGCGATCGTGATCTCCTCGGCCGGCTTGGCCAGCCAGTAGCCGCCCTTGGCGCCGCGGCGGGCGCGGACGATGCCGGCGTGCTTCAACTCCAGCAGGATGTGCTCCAGGAACTGAAGGGGGATGTCCTGCGCATCGGCCAACCGCTCGCCCTTGATCGGCCCCTCCTCCGCAGCGGCTAGCTCCGCCGCGGCCCTCACGGCGTAATCGGCCTTGGCGGAAACGCGCATGCCGCAAGCGTATCTACCGGCGGGTGGCGCTAGCCGATCGTCTCGGGCGCCAGCTCGGCGGAGCGGTCGTGCGGAGGTCCCTCGGCTTCCATCGTCTCCCGTTCGGCGCGGCGGCTGGCCCACCAGCGCGGGAACCAGATCAGGAGCAGCAGGCCGATGCCGGCGACGGCGGCGGCGATCGGCCAGACAAGCGGATCGCCCTTCTGGACGGTGACGATGCCCGACGCAACCAGGACTACTCCAAGCGCCGTCCGCAGGAAGCCGACCGGAGCGCGGTTCGCGAAGTGGGCGCCGACGACGACGCCCGGCACCGACCCCAGCAGGATGTTGCCGGCGAGCAGGAAGTCGACGTTGCCCCCGACCCAGTGCGCGATGCCAGCCGCCCAGAGCAGCACCGCCGCGTGGAACACGTCGGTCCCGACCACCTTCTTCGGAGCCAGCCGGAAGACCGCGATCAACAGAATCGCGATCACGGTTCCCGAGCCGGCCGAGGTGATGCCGATCACGAACCCAGTGGCGAGGCCGATCGCCACCGCGGCGATCTTGTGGCGGCGCTTGATCTCGAAGTCGTCGCGCTCCTCGACGAGGTCGCTGAGGATCAGCGCCCGCGCCAGCGTGATCAGCCCCACCATCAGGAGCGTGCCGCCGAGCAGCGCGTAGACCAGCGAGTCGAGCCGCTCTTCGCCGACCTGGCTTTGCAGGATCGAGATCGCCCAGACGCCCGCGACCGACGCGGGGACGCTGCCGGCTGCAAGCCAGAAGGAGAGGCCCAGGTTGACCGTCCCCATGCGCAGGTGGCGCCAGCCGCCGACCGTCTTGGTGACGGCGGCGTAGAAGATGTCGGTGCCGATCGCAGTGACCGGCTTGACGCCGAAGAGCAGGATCAGCAGCGGCGTCATCAGCGTGCCGCCGCCCATGCCGGTCATGCCGACCATTGCTCCGATGCCGAAGCCGAAGATGATGATTGCCGGGTCCACTTATGATTCCGCGCGGGCGCTTATTCGACTTTCCTGACCCCTTTAGTCAGGTGCGCGAAGTGCGCCAGGATACCACTGTGGTCCGCACGGAAGCAAGGGATTTCGCCGCCGGCCGCGGATCGCCTCCAAGCCAGCAGGAAGCCACTGCGAGCGTCGAGATCCGCGGCCTGGAGCATCGCTACGGCGAGTTGACGACGATCCGCGAGCTCGACCTCAGCGTCGCCAGTGGAAGCGTGCTCGGTCTCGTCGGTCCTTCCGGATGCGGCAAGTCGACGCTGCTGGAGCTTCTCTGCGGACTACAGGAGCCGGTCGCGGGCGAAATCGAGGTGCGTGGCGGCGGAAACGCCGCGGCTCGGCTGGCCAGCTGCGCCTTCATGCCGCAGCGCGACGTCCTCCTCCCCTGGCTGAGCGCCCTCGACAACGCCGCCCTGGCACCGCGCAACCGCGGCGCCGGCCGGCGGCGGGCCCGTGCCGAGGCGGCCGAGCTGTTCGAGCGCTTCGGCCTGGCCGGGTTCGAGCGCGCCCTGCCCAGGGAGCTTTCGGGGGGAATGCGGCAGCGCGTCGCGTTCCTGCGCACGCTCCTCTCCGGCAAGCCCGTCCTTGCACTCGACGAGCCCTTCGCCTCGCTCGACGCGATCACCCGCGCCGAGATGCAGGCGTGGCTGGCCCGCGCTCTCGAGGACGACCCGCACACGGTCGTCATGGTCACCCACGACGTCGAGGAGGCCCTCTACCTCTCCGACCGAGTCCTCGTCCTCTCGGCGCGGCCGGCGCGTGTGATCGACGAGATCGCTGTGCCTGCGCCCCGCGCCCCCGGCCGCGACGCCACGGTCACCGACCCGGAGTTCGTGGCGCTGCGCGAGCGGGCGATGGCGGCCCTGCGCGAGGGGATGCGATGACGCGCTGGCTCCTACCGGCGGCGGTTCTGACGACGCTCGTCGCGGCCTGGCAGGTCGCCGCCTCGACCGGTGCGATCGCCGATGCACTTGCAATCGAGCCGTTTCTCTTTCCGTCGCCAGCGGAAATCGCCTCGTCGATGTGGGAGGACCGCTCGCTGCTCGCAGAGAACGCCTTGGTCACGCTGAAAGTTGTGCTGCTCGGATTCCTGTGCGCCGCGACCGTCGGGTTGGCGTTCGCCGCTGCGCTGCACCTGTCGAACACCCTGCGGCACGCTTTCTATCCGCTCCTGATCGCTTCGCAGACGATCCCCATCGTGGTCGTCGCGCCGATTCTGATGATTTGGTTCGGCTTCGGGATCGGCCCCAAGCTCGCGATCGTCGCGCTGATCTGCTTCTTTCCGATCACCGTGAACACGATCGACGGACTGCGCTCGGTCGATCCGGAGTCAATCAAGACGATGCGCACGCTCGACGCCTCGCGGAGGCAGATCTTCCACCGGGTCGAGATGCCCACCGCCCTCCCCTTCTTCTTCAGCGGCGCGAGGATCGCAATCGCGGTCGCCGTCATCGCCACCGTCTTCGCCGAGTGGGCAAGTTCGGACGCCAGCGCGGCGGCAGGATTGGGCGATCTGATCTTCGAGGACCTGGCTCGACTGGAAACCGCACGGATCTTCGCGGCGACGGTAATTCTCTCGGCGATCGCCATCGTGCTCTTCGGCCTGATCGCACTCGCGGAGCGCCGCGTCGTCCGTTGGCGATAGAAACCCCGGCATGAACGTGCGCTCGCTTCGCCCCGCAGCCGTGCTGGCCGCTCTGCTCGCCGCCGTCCTCCTCGCCGCCTGCGGCGAGAAGAGCGAGGACGCGGCCGGGCAGCCGCAGCCCTTCACCCTGACGCTCGACTTCTACCCGAACCCCGATCACGCCGGGATCTATATGGCCGAGCAGCTCGGCTACTTCCGAGAGGCCGGTATCGACGTTTCGATCCAGACGCCCTCCGATCCGGCGGCGCCGATCAAGCAGGTGGCCGCAGGCCAGACCGACCTGGCGATCTCCTACGAGCCCGAGGTCGTCCTCGCCGCCGAGCAGGGGCTCGACGTGCTCGCCGTCGGCGCCCTCGTCGACCGCCCGCTGACCTCGCTGATCTGGCTGAAGGAGTCGAGGATCGGCGGCATCGCCGACCTGCGCGGAAAGACGATCGCCACCGCCGGCATCCCCTATCAGGACGCCTACCTGGAAACGATCCTGGCGCGGGCCAGGTTGGCGCCATCGGACGTGAAGACCGTCAATGTCGGCTACGGGCTGCTGCCGGCGCTGGTCGGCGGTCGCGCCGAGGCGATGCTCGGCGGCTTCCGCAACGTCGAGGGCGTCGACCTGCGGCTGCGGGGCAAATCGCCGATCGTCACCCCGGTCGACCAGCTCGGCGTGCCGAGCTACGACGAGCTCGTGCTTGTCGCAAATCGCGGCGCGCTCGACGATGACTCCGAGACGCTCCGCGTGTTCCTCGCGGCCTTGGCGCGGGGCACCGCGGCGGCGGTCGAACGGCCGAACGAGGCGACGAAAGCGTTGCTGGACGCCAATCCCGACCTCGACCCCGAACTGACGAAAGCCGAGGTCGAGGCGACCCTGCCGCTGCTCTCGCGGACCGGTCGTATGGACCCCGCCGCGTGGAGCCGCTTCGTCGCCTGGATGCGCGACAACGGCCAGATCTCAGGCGAGCCGTCGCCTGCCGAGCTGCTCTCCAACGAGTACCTACCGGGCCGCATTCCCGAGTAGCTCGAAGCCGCCGTCGCGCAGCAGCTCGGTGACCTTCTCCGCTGCGAGCGGCCGCGAGAAGAGGTGGCCCTGCGCGTAATCGCAGCCGAGTCGGCGCAGCTCGGCGACCTGCGCCTCGCTCTCGACGCCCTCGGCGATCGCGTCGAGCGACAGCGCTCGCGCCATCCCGAGCACCGCCTCGACGATCGCGGTTCGCTCCCGCTCGATCCCGAGCCCGTCGATGAAGCTGCGGTCGATCTTCAGCGCGTCGAACGGGAACCGGTTGAGGTAGGCAAGCGACGAGTAGCCCGTTCCGAAGTCGTCGAGAACGAGCCGTACGCCGAGCTCGCTCAGCCCCCGCAGCGTCTCGGCCGCACGCGCCGACTCCTCGACCAGAACGCTCTCGGTGACCTCCAGCCGCAGGTTGACCGGGTCGAGGCCGGTGCGGGCGAGGATCTCGGCGACCGAATCGGCCAGGTCGGGCCGGGCGACCTGGCGCGCCGAGAGGTTGACGGCGATGTCGAGCGGCCTCTGGTCGGGACGCCGCTCGTGCCAGCCGATCGCCTGGCGGCAGGCGGTCTCCTGCACCCATCTGCCGATCGGCTCGATCAAGCCGCTGTCCTCGGCGATCGCCACGAACTCGCCGGCGTCGAGCACGCCGCGCTCGGGATGGCGCCAGCGCACCAGCGCCTCGAGCGCGACGATCTCGCCGCTGTCGAGCGCGACAAGCGGCTGGTAGCGCAGCTCCAGCTCGTCGCGGTCGAGAGCGTGCCGCAGCTCGCGCTCGATCTCCAGGCGGCGCATGGCACGAGCCCGCATCTCGGCATCGAATACCTCGCAGCGCCCCCGCCCGCCTTCCTTTGCTCGGTACATCGCGGCGTCGGCATCGCGGATCAGCATGTCGGCGTCGACCGGTTCGCGGGTCGAGGGACGGGCCACCGCGATCCCGATGCTGGCGGTGACGAAGTGGTCGGCGCCGCCCATCGAGTACGGCCCCGTGAACGCATCGGCGACCCGACCGGCGATCGCGACCGCCTCGTCCTCGTCCGTGAGCCGGTCGACCAGGATCCCGAACTCGTCGCCGCCGAAGCGGGCGACGATGTCACCCGGCCGCAGGTGGGCGCGCAGACGCGGCGCCACCGCCCGCAGCAGGTCGTCGCCGGCGTGGTGGCCGATGCTGTCGTTGATCAGCTTGAAGTGGTCGAGGTCCAGGAAAAGGACGCCGACCGGCGAGCCGGAGGCCGTCGCCCGCAGCAGTGCCTCGCGCAGCGAGTCGAGGAAGCTGTGCCGGTTGGGGAGGCCGGTGAGAGCATCGTGCAGGACACGGTGCCGCAGCGCCTCGTCCGCTGTATGGCGCTCGAGGGCGTCGGCGAGCACATTGGCGGACGCCTGCACGAAGTGGACGTCCTGCGGGGTGAAGCGACGCGCCTCGGTCGAGTGGATGTCGAAGACCCCGAAGGGCAGCTCCTTGCCGGCGATCGGCACTGCCAGGCTGCTGCGGATGCCCAGCGCCTTCAGTGAGGGCGGCATCGAGAAGCGGCGCTCGGTGGACCAGTCATCGACGATCACGTGCAGTCGGGAGTCGAGCGCGGCTCCGGCGTGCGAATCGCGAGCCGCGCTGGCACGATGCTCGAGTCCCAGCCCCTTCGCCTCCCGCCCGGCACTGAGCTGCAGCCGCCTTCCCTCGGGGCCCGCCTCCCAGACGCAGGCCGCCTCGACGCCGTCGATCTCGGTCATCAGCGCAACCGCCTTCTCCCGCAGCTTGGCCGGCTCCCCGTCCTGGAGGGCGTGGCGCCCGAGCCGTGCGACCGCCGCCTGCTGAGCCGCGGCGCGGCGCAGCTCCCCCTCGGTGTTCTTGCGGTCGGTGATGTCATAGAGGACCCCGTGCCAGACGGGTGTCCCCTGGTCGTCGGGCTCGAGCACCGCCTCGTCGAGGATCCAGACGACGTCGCCGGAGCGGGTCGCGATGCGGTAGTCGATCGGCGGGCCGGTCCCTCCTTCAGCCGCCTTGCGCGCCTCCTGCTCGAGCACCGCCTCGCGGTCCTCGGGGTGGAGCTGGCGCACCCAGAGGTCCGGATCGGCCATCCACTCCTCGGGGCTGTAGCCAAGGATCTCCTTGATCTGGGGGCTGACGTAGCGCCAGCGACCACGCTCTCCCAACTCGCAGGCGTAGACGATCGCGGGCAGCCGCTCGACCAGGCGGCGGTAATCGTCGCCCGCCGAGGAGATCTCATCGAGGAACTTGGTTACCCGATCCTCGGGCCAGCCCGGCCCCCCCCTCTTGGTGTTGTCGACCACACGGGCACTATCGGCCGGTGAGGAGGTTCCTTTATCCGTAAACGCCCATGGTCCAGTGGGCCGCGAGCCCCCGGTAGGGCGCGTAGGGGGCGTAGAACTCCTCGACCTCCTCGACCGTGGCGCGGCGGCCGAGCCGGGCGAGGCGGCCGACCAGCTTCAGGTAGATCAGGTCGCCGGCCGGCAACGAGTCCGGATCGCCGCGTCCAAACAGGCCCAGGCACTGGACCGTCCAGGGACCGATCTCCCGCACCGCAAGCAGGCGCCGGTCGGCGACGGGGTCGGAGAGGTCGCAACGGCCGCTGGCCACATGGGCGGCGACGGCGCGCAGGGCGAGCGAGCGGCCGGCGGAGAGTCCGAGCTGCTCGAATTCAGCCGGCGCCCGGTCGGCGATCGCGGCCGGCGCCGGTACGTCTCGGAGTGCCCGACGATCGCCATCGAGGCGCCGACCCCAGCGGCCGACGATGCGGCGTTGGATTCGCGCCGCCGCACCGGTCTCGATCAGCTGCTTGACCACCGCCCAGGCGAGCGCCTCCCACGGCCAGGGCCGACGCCGCGGCCGCAGGTGGGGACGACGGCGCAGCAGCGGCCCCAGCAGCGGGTCGCGACGGAAGCGCCGGTAGAACTCGCCGAGGTCGTCGTCGACGCCGAGCGCGAAACGCATCCGCTCGATGGCGACCTGCAGATCGGCGGGGCCGGCCGCACGCGACGGCTGGGGCGGCAGCGATCGCGGCGGCGCGACCGCGTCGAGGTCGACGGGCTCGGCTCGTAGGACGATGCGCTGGCGCGTCGGTTCCCAGGCTCGGACCAGCACCGGGCTGTCCCCGACGTGGAGCAGACGTGCGGCAACTCCGCCGCGCACTCGCATGACGCCGTCCTCGCCGCCGTAGGCCGGGAGGCGGTAGGGAGAGGGAGGCGCGACCTCGACTTCGAGGGCGCCGGCGCTCACCGGTTACCGAGCAGGTGAACGTCGACCAGAAAGGAGCGGCTGGCCACCACCTTGGCGGGGCGCTCGCGGCGGCCGAACAGGCGGCGAGAAGAGGCCCGCCGCGAGGTCGCGGCCCCCACGGCACGGACCGCGGCGACGGTCGCCGCTCCGGCCAGCACCCCACCCGCCGCGGCGATCGCGACGGTGCGGGCCTCGCTGCGCAGCGCCGGCAGGGGCGCCTCCTCGCGCGGCAGGACGCGGACCGCAACCGGCTCCAGCTCCATCTCGCTCACCCGGTCGACTGTAGCGAGGGCGTCGGCTCCAGTGGCTTTTCGTAGATCCGGTAGCGCTTGACGACCTTGCCCCCCATGCCTTCCATTGCCCGGTTCATCGGCCCGTTCGTCTCCAAGATCCAGCCGGTCTCCCCGGCCGGGACGCCGTCGGGCCTGGCGCTCTCCAGGTGCTTGAGGTAGAGGCCGGCGGCGACGCCGCTGTGCCGGTATGAGTGCTTGACGCCGAGCGCGAACACCCGCACCCGGTCGATCTTGCGCTTGGCGAGCAGGAACTTGAGCCAGCCGAGCGGGAGCAGCCGTCCTCCCGTCTTTGCCACAGCCTGGTTGATGTCGGGCAAGGTGAAGGCGACGCCGACCGTCTCACCGTCTTTTTCGGCGATGAATCCCCAGTCTTCGTCGAGCACCTGCTTGAGCAGCTTGGCGTGGAACTTCACCTCGGCGTCGGTGGCGGGGACGAAGCCCCAGTTCCTCGACCAGGCCTCGTTGTAGACCTCGGTGAAGCGGCGCATCTCCTCGCCGAGGTTGCGCTTGTCGAAGTTGCGGATCGCCACCCCTTCCTCGCGCAGCGCCTTCTGCGCGGCGGCGTGGATCTCGGGCGTGAACTGATCGCCTTCGGCGAGCTCCCCAAGCGCGAGGAACCACATCAGCAGGTCCATCGCCTTCCCGAAGCCAAGCCCCTCGACCAGCTCGCGATAGAAGGGCGGGTGCCAGGGCTGCAGGATCATCGGCCGCAGCTCAAAGCCGTCGATCAACAGGCCGAGCTCGTCGTTGGTCGTGAAGTCCATCGGGCCGAGGACACGCTCGCGACCCCGCTCGCCGAGCCACTCCTCGGCCGCATCGAGCAGCGCCTTTGCGACCTCGCGGTCGTCAACCGTCTCGAAGAAGCCGAACATCCCATCGCGGCCGCCCTGGAACTCATCCCAGCGCTCGTCGATCTGGGCGGTGATCCTGCCCACCGGCTCGTCGTCGCGTTCGGCCAGGAAGTACTCGGCTTCCGCGTGCTCGAAATAGGGGTTCTTGCCGCGGTCGAGGAACTGCATCCGCTCGTAGATCAGCGGCGGCACCCACTGCGGGTGCTCGCGGTGCAGCCGGAAGGGGACCTTGACGAAGCGCTTCAGCTCGCGCCGCGTACGAACCGGGCGGATGGACACGCTTGCCACGGCAGCGCAACCTACACTCCCGGCATGAGCGACTCGCCCAGGGCGGCCGTCGACGTCTTCGAGAAGGCCCGGAGCCACGACCGGCTGGAACAGCTGGAAGCGGCCCGTGAGCACGACCTCCTCCCGTACTTCCGCCTACTCACCTCGCAAGCCGGCCCGGTGGTCGAGATGGAGGGCCGGGAGACGATCATGCTCGGCTCCAACAACTACCTGGGGCTGACCGGGGACGAGCGGGTCAAGGGCGCCGCGCGCGATGCGCTGGAGACGTACGGGACCGGGGTCACCGGCTCGCGTCTGCTCAACGGCACGACGCCCCTCCACGTCGCCCTCGAGCGCGAGCTGGCCGAGTGGATGGGGACCGACGACGCGATCGTCTACACGACCGGATACCAGGCGAACCTGGGCTGCATCGGGACGATCCTCGAGCCGGGCGACACGGTGATCTGCGACTCCGGCAACCACGCCTCGATACTCGACGGCTGCCGGCTCTCCGGCGCGAAGCTGCGGCCCTTCCGCCACAACCGGATGGAGAAGCTGGAGAAGATGCTGGAACGAGCGGCGCAGGATGGCGGCGGCGTCCTGGTCGTGGTCGACGGGGTCTTCTCGATGGAGGGCGATCTCTGCGACCTGCCGCGCATCGTCGAGCTCTGCCGCGCCTACGGCGCTCGATTAATGGTCGACGAGGCCCACGGCGCGGGTGTGCTGGGAGCGCGGGGGGCCGGCGCCTGCGAGCTGTTCGGCCTCGAGGACGAGGTCGACCTGCGCATGGGCACCTTCTCCAAGAGCCTTGCCTCCTGCGGCGGCTTCATCGCCGGCCCGGCCGAGGTGATCGAGTACCTGCGGATCGCGTCGCGGTCTTTCATCTTCAGCGCCTCCGCCGTACCCGCGGCCGTCGGCGCCGCACTCGGGGCACTGCGGACGATCCGCTCCGACGGGCCGAGGCTCTTCGAGGCCCTACTCGACAACGCCGAGTACCTACGCGAGGGCCTGCGCGGCCTCGGCCTCAAGGTGATCGAGCCGGGGACGCTGCCCGATGGAAGCGTCGCGACGACCCCGGTCGTGCCGGTCATCGTCGGCGACGACTGGCAGGCGGTGCTGCTCTGGAAGGCCCTCTTCGAGGCGGGCGTTTACACGAACGTGGCCATCCACCCGGCGGTGCCACCGGGTGGGGCGCTGCTGCGCACCAGCCTGATGGCTACCCACGAGCGTGAGCACCTCGAGCGCGCCCTGGACATCTTTTCCCAGACCATCGCGAATTTCCCTGACCTTCCGCGGGGATGATGGCGGTGAAACGCCGCCGCCGATATACCCCGGTCGGGGTAGTTTGGCGCTTGTCCAGAATCGAACAAGCGCTGGGAGCCGAGAAAAAGGTGCTCTTAGCGACCGCGCCGCCAGCTCATTGACGAGGTCGGGGTTGACGCGGTCGGGGCCGAGGGCATAGCTTCCACTCCGCGCCGACCGCCGCCGGGAGCTGGACAGAGCGGGGCCGATGCAACCCAGTCAGTCAACCCAAGCCCCAAGGGAGGATTCTCCGTGGACGTAGCTTCGATCGCCCCTGCCTCGACGACCGCTCCGGCCGTCCAGATTCCGCAGCACATGCAGGCGCTCGCCCGCGCCAATCGCGTGCGGCTGGCCAGGGCCGAGCTGAAGCGCTCGATCGCTCGCGGCGAGGTGGAGGTCGCCGACGTGATCCGCGATTGCCCCTGGGAGACCGAGAGCATGACCCTGGCCGAGCTGCTGACCAGCCAGCGCCGCTGGGGGCGCGCCCGCGCCCGCAAGCTGCTGCAGAGCCTCGGCCTCAGCGAGAACAAGCGACTCGGAACCCTGACGCCCCGCCAGCGCGCCCTCCTCTCCAGCGCGCTCAACGCGAAGACGGGCGAAGTTATCTTCGCCTGATCGGCGGCCTGCCCCGGCAGGGGGTTCCGCTTAAGACGCTCCACCCCCTACCGGGGCAGGCCCCCTGCTCGGAAGGAGAGGCCTCCAGAAGCTTTTCTGAAGGCACGCCGGAGCGCGATGAACGATGCGATGAAGGCCGTCACCCCGGCGGCTAAGGCGATGAGGAGGATCGTGCCGGCCGCGTAGAAGAGAAGGCCGGTGACGAGGACGAAGGCGACGCCGGCCAGCAGCGTCGTGTGGGAGCGGTAGCCGGCGAAGTGCTCGCGGACGGAGACCTCCAAGCCTCCAAGCGCCCCCAATACAGCCCCGACGCCGATCGCAACGGGGTTCTGGCTGACGAAGCCGACCCCGAGCAGGACGATGCCGGCGAGGATCGTCAACTCGGCCAGGGGGAAGGTGCCCCAAGGAGCTGGAGGTCGCTCGTCTGCCTTCTGCCTAGCGCTCAACGGCCGCAAGCCGCCCGGCTAACGGGCATCCCGACGAGATTCTGACGCGCCACCAGCCCATCAGCATCCCGAGCAAGCCGTAGCGGGGCAACGAATGCCAGTGACCGCAGCCCGGAGCGCCGACGTCGTCGCGGGAGACCTGCACCCACTTGAACTCGGCCGGAGCGGCGAGCATGCGGTCGACCAGCTCCCTGTTTCGGGTCTCCAGCTCGCCCTGCTCGCGAAGGGCATGGCGAGCGTCCTCGACCCGACCCGCAAGGGCGTCGCGCAACGCCTCGAGCTCGCCCAGGTCCAGCGCCCGAGGGTGACGGGCGAGGGCGGGGACATCGGTCTCGATCTGCAAGCGCGGGAACGCCTCGGCAGCCAATGCACCGAGGCGCTGCTCGAGACGGCCGATCTGCCGCCTCAACTCGGCGCGTGCCAGGCGCTCGTCAACGAAGACCGGATCCTGTTGCAGCTGTTGCAGGACAGTCACGAAACAGAGTCTAAGCGCTCGGGGGCGCCTGGCCAAGCAGATCAAGGACGCAGGGAGCGTGGCGTGCTCTGCACGCAAGCGACCGAGGACGCCGATATGCGCCGGTCAGGCGCCCCCGGATTCGAGGGTCGTCTCGACCATCCACAGCGCCTCCTCAACCGCGATCTGCGGTACGGAGCCGACCTGGACCGCGACCACAGCGATCCGCCGCGTCTTCTTGTCGACGTCGTAGTCATCGCCGGTTGGCCCGAAGAGAAGCGCGACCGGCCCGCGCTCATCGGCGATCGTCAGGGTTCCATGCGGCAACTTCCCGGGCCTCCCCGACAACGACTCGCCGGGGCCCGAGTCGCGAATACAGAGAGCGCCGGTCAGCCGGTCAGCGTCGAATGCGCGGAGGGCGACACCGGTCTCCACCGTCGCTATCGCCAGCGCATCGGCCGGCAGCCCGTGCGTCACGAAGCCACCATCGCGGAGCCGGTCGAGCGCTAGTTGCTCCACCGGCGTGCGAGTGCGGTCGGGGTCGAGGCCGATCTGGCGAAAGAAGACACGGTATGCCCAGGGAATCGGC
Source organism: Solirubrobacterales bacterium (assembly GCA_036276735.1). Classification (GTDB taxonomy): domain Bacteria; phylum Actinomycetota; class Thermoleophilia; order Solirubrobacterales; family 70-9; genus VRUE01. The sequence goes on from DASUOH010000041.1 coordinate 74,993, forward strand.
CGTTCGCGCAGATGGATCGCGTGCGACCCGTAGAAGCGGTCCGACAGGTCGCGCAAGCGTCGCCGCACCGGCTCCGGGCTGCGACCCGGGCGTCCGACGATCTCGATCCAGGCGATGCCGAGGCCGGGGAACTCGGCCGCCAGGTGGGGTGCGACCCATCCCTGCGTCACGCCTCGCCGGCCCTCCGGCTCGCCCCCAGCAGGGCGTCGATACGCGCCAGCAGCTCACCGCGGCCGAGCAGGCCGAAGCTGGCGCGGTAAAGCGTCCCACCCGGATAGGCGTAGGCGAAGGTCGGACATCCGGCGACGCCGTAGAGGCGCGCGACGGCGCCGTCGCGGTCATAGCCGACTGGCATTTGCCAGCCGCGCTCCCGGACGAGATTGCGGACCTCGTCGCGATCGTCGCGGACGTTCAGCGACAGGAAGTGCACGCGATCACGGTAGCGCCGGTACAGCGAGTCGAGAACGTCCTGCTGGTCGACGCAGTCGTCGCCTCCTTTGCTGAACCAGAAGCTGAGGACGAAGGGACGGTCGAAGAAGTCGCAGACGCGGATCGCCTCGCGCTCGGCGACACGGCAGGCAGGGACGCGACGAGCATCCGGCGGGCACGGCACCTGGGAGGTCTCGCAGTCGTCCTGGGCGATGTTCGCGTCGCCTTCGAGCCGCTCGCCCCGCGCGGCGGGTACCGCGAACTCTGGCAGCGGCCACCGCGGCGGCGACTCGTCGAGCCCCAGGGCGCCGCTGTCGGTGCCCCCCAGCTCGTTCAGCAACGCGACGACGACGACCGCGGCCAGAAGCAGCCCCGCGATCGCCGTGTAGCGGTCCCTCATCGCCGGCCCTCAGCCCAGACCAGGACGGCGGGCAGGGCCAGCAGAACGGCGAGCAGTGCGGCGGTCAGGTCGATGACCGTCACAAGCCCGAAGTCGCGCAGCATCCGCACGTCGCTGACCAGGAGGACCGCGAAGCCGACGATCGCGGTTACGCCCGACGCCAGCACCGCGGCGCCGGTGCGCTCATAGGCCGCGGCTACCGCTCCCTGGGGCGACGCCCCGCGTCCCCGCTCCTCGTGGAAGCGAGCCGAGAGCAGAACGCTGAACTCGGTCGCGATCGCGATCGTCAAGGCCCCGAGCGCCGCCGACATCGGGTTTAGCGGCACATCCAAGAGCCAGACGACCAGGGCGCCCCAGCCGATCGCCAGCACTATTGGCACCAGCGGGACGACGGCGCGCGAGATAGACCGGTAGGCGGCGAGCAGGATCAGCGCCACCGCGAGCAGTCCGACTAAGGACAGGAGGTGGCGACTGCTGCTCAGGTCCGACGCGGCCTGCGCGGCGATAACAGGCACCCCCGCCAGCTGGACTTCCACCCCCTCGGGCGGGCCGCCCGGCTCGCCGGGCTTACCGACCGCTTCGCGCACCCGCTCGATCAGCTCCTGCTGGTCGCCCAGGTCCTGGGCGCGAATCCCGAAGCCGAGCAAGGTCGCTCCGGCCGGCAGTCTCGTCTCCGCCTCGAGCGTAGCCAGCTTCTGGAGGTCGTAGCCGGGCACCTGCCGCAGCGTCTCGCGCACGCCGCTCCTCGTCAGCCCGCCGTCACCCGCTCCGACCAGGTCCGACAGGGCAGGCCCCGGGCACAGTTCCGCTTTCAGGCAGCTGGGGTTCTCGCCCACGAACCCGCCGGCTTCGAGGGCCCGCTCTTTGAAGCCGGCCATCCATTCCAGGATCGCAGGCTCGGTGAGGTCGTCGGCCTTGACGACGACGTCCAACTCGCCCGAGACGCCCGTCGCCTCCTGAACCGCGTTCAGTTCTCGCACCGCCTCGACGTCCTGCGGCGCCAGCTCGCGGATGTCGGACACCGTCTCGATCTGCGTGCTCAGTCCCCATCCCAGGAGCGCCAACGCAACCCCGGCGAGCAAGACCCTCCTCGGGCGGGTGGCATGGAGATCTGGGGTCCTCGCCCGCAGCTTGCGAGGACGAGGATCCCCATCTGCATGACGGGACCCGCCCGCCGGAGCGCCGCGACGAAGGCTGAGCGCCGCGAAACCGGCCGTAAGGGACAGCAGGAAGGCGATCGCGATGCCAAGGACGAGCAGCCAGCCGAACTGGCGCACCATCGGCGTCGGCGAGAGCTGCAGGGCGAGGAACCCAGCCGCCGTCGCCAGAACGGCCGTGACGATCGTCGGACCGCCGCGAGCGGCCGCTTCGCGAGCGGCGTCCAGCCCGGGGGCGCCGGCCTCGACCGCCTCGTCGTAGCGTGCCTGGAACTGGATCGCGTAGTCGACCGCGAGGCCGATCAGGATCGGCAGCACTGCGATGGAGGCGAGCGTGAGGTCGCCGCCAAGGAGCTTCAGCAGGCCGAAGGTGAGTGCGGCGGCGGCGAGGGCGAGGGCAAGAGGCAGCAGTCGGAAGCGGCTGCGGAAGACGAACAGCAGCGTCGCCGCCATCGCCAGCACCGCGGCGATCAGCAGTACCAGCATCGCGTCCTCGAGTGCGTCGGCGACGCCTTCGATCACGACCGGAACGCCGGAGACGATGTAGCTGCCGCCGCGCAGCGCGAAGCACGGCTCTGGCTGCCCCTGAAACTCGCAGGCGCGCCGCGGCGTCGTGTCGAAGACGGCGGCGCGGATCAGCTCGACCGCCCGGCGGCGCTGCTCGTCGCTGAGCGTCGACTTGAGGCGCACGATGATCTGGGTGCTGCGGCGATTTGGGAAGAGGTAGGAGAGGCGGGACTTCGGCGTGGCTCGCTGGCGGCGCAGGTCGAAGACGACGGCCGCGAGGAAGTCGGGGTTGGAGAGGCTTGGCTCGCTGGTGATCCCGTAGCGGGCGGCAAAGGTGAGGAGAAGCTCGCGCAGCCGCTGCGGCGGCACCCGGGCGATCAAGCGGCGCAGCTGGCGGGCAATCTGGATCGTCGCCTCGTTCAGGAACGTCGCCGGGCCCACTACAGAGCGGACGGGTTCCATCCGGGCCAGCTCGGCGCAGGCTCCCGGCAGCGGCCTGGCACCGTCGGGCACCTTCGCCGCTAGGCAGCCCTCGAGCCGCAGCAAGCGGCCGAGATTGGCGGTGAGGATCAGCTCCTGCAGGTCCCCCTCGGCAACCACGACAATCGGTTCTTCGCCGAAGGCGTCCCGCACCTCCTCGGTCGCGCGGTAGCTGGCGGTATCGGTGTCGACCAGCGTGTCGGTGCCGGCGTCGGTCGACAACCGCATCGCTCCCACGCCAGCTATGAGAGCGAGGGAAACCGTGAGCCCGAGCATCAGGCGCGCATGGCGGACGGCCCAGGCTGCTACCGCTGGCATTCAGCCTCTTCTCGGGCGGGTGGCGTGGCGATGGGGGTCCTCGCCCGCAGCTTGCGAGGACGAGGATCCCCCTCGCCGCGACAGGACCCGCCCGCCGATCCCGCTCAATCCATCGACAGCGGACCGGAGACGTCCGCGTTCAAGAACTGGTGCACGAACTGGTTTTCTGAGTCGAACAGTTCCTCTTTGGGTCCGGACTCGACGATTTTGCCGTTCCAGAGGACGGCGATGAAGTCAGAGATCCGCCGCGCGGTGTTGAGGTCGTGGCTGATCACGAGATAGCAGCCGCCGTTCTCGGCGTGGACCTCGCGGATCAGCTCGCAGAGCAGCGCCGTACGCACCGGGTCCAGGCCGGAGTCGGGCTCGTCGAACATGACGATCGCCGGTTCGAGCACCAGCGCCCGCGCGAAGCCGGCGCGCTTGCGCATCCCCCCCGAGAGCTCGTTCGGCATCTTGTAAATCGCCTCGGAGAGCCCCACCTCCTTGAGGCGGCGGTTGACGATCTCGCCGATCTCCTCCTCGCCTTTGTCGGTGTGCTGGCGCAGCGGGAAGGCGGTGTTGTCGTAGATATTCATCGAGCCGAACAGCGCCCCGTCCTGGAAGAGCAGGCCGAACTTTTTGCGCACCTCGAAGAGTTCGTCGTCGGTCATGTTCGGAATCGATTCGCCGTGCACCAGCACGTCGCCGTGGTCGGGGTAGAGCAGGCCGACGATGTGCTTGATCAGCACGCTCTTGCCGGTTCCCGAAGGGCCGAGGACCATCGAGACCTGATCTTCGGGCAGCCCCAGGTTGAGCCCGTTGAGGATGCGGGCGCGGCCAAACTGCTTGACGAGGTCGATGATCTCGATCGCGTCCTCGCTGCCGTGGTCGCGCTTGCGACCGGTGTGGAAGCGGTAGGGATCGCTCTCGCCCGGGTCGACGCCGGGGATGACGAAGTCGCGGCCCATGGTGGCGCCGTCGTCGCTGACGTAGGGGCCCTCGGAGCGCCCCCGCGGCGCCGGCGTCTCTTCGACCGGCGGTTCGGGGTCGGCGTTGCGCGCCGCGTCGGCGGTGTCCGCGCCGGCCTCTGCTTCGACTTCTTCGTGGCGCTGGTCGTCGTCTATGGACATCGCTCGTTCAGCCTCCTATCGGCGCTCGCGGATTCGCTCCCCAGAAGACCAGGGTGCCCAGCATCCCGATGATGTGCACCAGGACGATGTTGAGGACCATCGACTTCGCGGTCGCGGTGCCGACGCCGACCGGCCCGCCCGAGGCGGTGTAGCCGTAGTAGCAGCCGACCAGGACTATCGCGGTCGCCATGAACATTCCCTTGATCAAGCTGAAGATCAGGTCGGGCGGGTTCTGGAACATCCAGAAGATCAGCAGGTAGCCACCCGAGGAGACGTCGCCGATCTGTTCGACCACGGCCAGGTAGCTGGCGTAGAACATGATCCCGATCCCAACCAGGTAGATGAACGGGAACGCCAGCCACGCGGCCAGCAGGCGGGTCGCGGCGAGGAAGGTGACGGGTGGCACGCCCATCACCTCGAGTGCGTCGATCTCGTCGGAGATCCGCATCGCGCCGAGCTCGGCGACGATCCCGGTCCCGACCTTGGCCGAGAGCATGTAGCCGAACGCGTAGGGCATGATCTCGCGCAGGTCGCACCAGGCCGAGAAGAGGCCGGCGAAGGCGGGTGCGCCCTGGGCGCGCAGCAGGTAGGCGCCCTCGATGCCGCACTGCAGGCCGAGGATGAAGACGAGGCCCCAGATGATCAACGCCGAGCCGAGGATCAGGATGCCGGCCTGGCGCAGGCTCTCGCCGAAGAAGCGCAGGACGCGACCCGAGTAGACGAGGCCGGCGACGCGCGAGCCGAAGCGGGCAATCTCGCCGAAGGAGTCGAGCCAACCGCGGGGGACGGCGAGCCAGCCGGTCATCGGATGGTCTGCAGCTCCGGGTTGGTGGCGAGCAGCGTCTGGGTGAAGACGTAGTTGAAGGCAAAGACGCCCATGAAGGAGATGACCACCGCCTGGTTGACGGCGCGGCCGACCCCCGCGGCGCCGCCCGAGGCGGTCATTCCCTTGTAACAGCAGACGACGGCGATGATCGCGCCGAACAGCGTGCACTTGATGACCGAGCCCCAGAGGTCGGTGATCGAGGCGTTAGAGAAGAGCGTCGCGAAGAAGCCGCCGAGCGGCTGGCTGTAGACCATCTCGGTGAGGATGCCACCGCTGATTCCGAAGACCAGCGCGTAGATGTCGAGCAGTCCGGTGATCAACATCAGCGCCAGGAAACGCGGCACGACCAGGTTCTTGATCGGATCGACGCCCAGCACCTGCAGGGCGTCGAGCTCCTCGCGGATCTTGCGGGCGCCGAGATCGGCGGTGATCGCGGTGCCGGCGACGCCGGCGACGACGACGGCGGTCACGAACGGCGCGAACTCGCGGATCGAGGCGAGCACGAAGAAGCCGCCCAGCCGGTCGAGGGCGCCGAAGAGATTGAGGATGTTGGCCGCCTGCAGGCCAGGCGCGCCGAAGCCGAAGGCGACGGTCGAGATCAGCAGCGGGAACCAGCAGAGTTGCAGGGCGAAGAGGAACTGGCCGATGAACTCCTCGCCGTAGGGATAAGGCGGTTTGACGGCGGAGACCAGCGTCCTCCCGGTGAGGATCATCATGTCCCCCACCTGTTCGAAGAACGACTTGGCGGGTGCGAAGCTTCGACCTATCGTTGCGGCTCTGTTCATTGCTCCTCCGGCAAGCGGGTCCGCCCCCGCGGCCACTCGGTCACATGAGTCTATGGGATGTGCAACGCGCGACAGTTAGCGGACTGTTGAGATCGCGGTTGCTATGTTCCGCCGCCTTGGGGGGACAGCGCAGACACGCACGGCGTTCCCGTATCGGCGCCATCGCGATCGCGGCTCTGGCCGCCACCGCGATCGCCGCCTGCGGCGACGACTCCACCTCGGACCCCGACGGCGCCGAGGCGCAGGGACCCTTCGAGGTCAAGGTGGTCGAAGCCGACTTCCCGACCCGGCAGCGGCTCGGCCAGACGGTCCTGCTGCGGCTCGCGGTGCGCAACACCGACCAGGAGACCGTGCCGGCGCTGACGACGACCGTCTCGATCGCGGGCGAGGACGGCGAAGGCTCCTCGCTTCCCTTTGCGATCCGCAGCCGGGAACCGGGCTTGGCGCAGCCCGACAGGCCGGTCTGGGTGCTATCCGAGAAATACCCGCGCATCTTCGGCTCGACCGAGTCGGCGGGAGCCGAAAACGCCAGCCGCAAGACTTTCGACTTCGGGCCGCTGGAGCCGGGCGAGACGGTCAAGGCCGTCTGGAAGCTGACCGCTTCGCGTAGCGGCACCTACCGGCTGCTCTACGAGGTGGGCGCCGGGCTCAGCGGCGAGACGAAAGCCGAGACCGCGTCGGGCGTCGAGGCGGGGGGCTCGTTCACGGTTCGGATCACCGAGGTGACCCCGGAAACGGTCGTGACCGACAGCGGTGAGGTGGTCGAGGTCAAACGCGGCGAACAGGCTCAAGCCAATCGCTAGCGTCTCCCACATGGGACGCCGTGCCGCTTATTGCCTCGCCTCCGCCTCCCTTGCACTGACCGCGCTGCCCGCCTGCGGCGAGGCGAAGGACGACGCCAAGACCGGGCCGGCGCGGCAGGTTGAGAAGGCCGACGCGAGCGCCAGTCCCAAGGTCGGGCTGAAGCGCATCGGCAGCTTCGCCAGCCCGGTCTACGTGACCGGCGCCCCCGGCTACCCGCGCTTGCTCTTCGTCGTCGAGCAGGCCGGCACCATCCGGGTCCTGAGCGGCGGCAAGCGCCTGCCGCGGCCGTTCCTGGACATCCGGGACCTGGTGTCTTTCGGCGGTGAGCGCGGCTTGCTCTCGATTGCCTTCCCGCCCGACTACAGGCAAAGCGGGCGCTTCTACGTCTACTTCACCGACGGCGAGGGCGACATCCGGGTCGAGGAGTTCAAGCGGCGTAGCCCGACCCGGGCGGCCAGCGGCTCGCGCCGCCCCCTGATCGAGATTCCGCACCAGGCAAATGCCAACCACAACGGCGGCCAGCTTCAGTTCCTCGGCAACCTGCTCTTCTTCGGCACCGGCGACGGCGGCTCGGGGGGCGATCCGCCCAATAACGCCCAGGATCGGGAGAGCCTGCTCGGGAAGCTGCTGCGGATCGACCCGCGCCCGTCCGGTGGACAGCCCTACAGGGTGCCGGGAGACAACCCATTCGTCGGCCGGTCAGGGCGCGACGAGATCTACAGCCTCGGCCTGCGCAATCCGTTCCGCTTCTCTTTCGATCGAGTGACCGCGGCAAAGCCGCGGATCGCGATCGCCGACGTCGGCCAGGACCGCTTCGAGGAGCTCGACTACCTCGGCGTCGGGGCGGCAAATGGCGCCAACTTCGGCTGGGATGCCTTCGAGGGATTCTCCCGCTACGGGGGCGCCAACAGCGGCACGCCCGACCCCGGCGGAACGGTGAAGCCGATCTTCACCTACGGCCGCGGCCGCGGCTGCACGATCATCGGCGGCTATGTCGTCGGCGACCCCCGCCTTCCCGCACTGCGCGGCCGCTACCTCTACGCCGACCTCTGCGAGGGCCAGCTGCGCAGTCTGGTGCCGCATCTGCGGCGCGCCAGCGGCGACCGCTCGCTCGGGCTCAGGGTGTCCACGCCAAGCTCGTTTGGCGTGGACACCCGTGGCCGCGTTTACGTCGTCTCTCTCGAAGGTCCCGTCTTCAGGCTCGTTCCGCGCTAGCGGCGGGCGTAGGGGTCGATGTAGAGGTCATCGACCTGCCACTGCCCCTTGCTGTCCAGCGGCGTGATGCGGATCTGGATGTAGCTCGGGATCAGGGTCCCGACGATGGTCGCGAGGCTGAGCACCGTCGACATCTGCTGCGTCGGCGCCCATTCCGGGCCGGCGGTCACCGTGCTTATGGCCTTGGTGCGGACGAGGCCGAGCAGCTTGTAAACGGCCTCGACGCGCAGGCGAGACGTCGGATCGCCGCTGTTGCGGGCGAACATCCGGAACAGCGGCGTGTCGAGGCGCATGCAGACGGGCGGGCTTCCGGCCGAGCTGCCGGCCGGCAGCGACAGCGAGCGGCTGTCTGCGCCGTCGTTGAGGTAGTAGCTCTCGTTGCCGTCGACCACAGCCGCGCCACGACTGAGCGACCAGCCAGCTGCGCCAGCCTCAAAGCCGCCGTCGGGGGCCAGCACGTAGTGCTTGGTGTCGCCCCACGACGCGAAGACCTGCTCGGCGCCGCTGTAGTTACATGCCTGAGCGGCGGCCGGACCGAGCGCGAAGAGCGCCGCCGTCGCGGCAAGCACGCCGATCAGCTTGGTCGGGACTTTCAGGATTTTGATCGAGCTGAACTTCATCAGGACCTCCCTTGTCGCATGCCAAACAGCTTGGCCGTTACGGCCAAGCTGGCGGTCGAGCCATCTCGCCAACAGCGACGAGACCTCTGACTTTGCGTCCCCGCCTCGCGACAGGTTTGCCCTTTGCAGCTGAACTTATGTGTGGCCGCGAGGATCGTCCAACAAGCCCCGAAACTGAAGCAATTTCGAACGAATGTCCGTGAGTCCGACGGCTCTTTTGGGTATTGAGCGCGGTTTTCGGGCGTTTGGCGGCGCTTCTCATTGCTTCGTGGGGATGGCCGATAGAGAGGCATGGCCCCTGCCGGCCACTGAGAGCGATGGCTGCGACCACCGACACCCCAGATGTCGAGCACCTCTTTGCGCGGGGGCGCGAGCGCTCGCTGCTTCCTGCCTACGGCCGCGAGCGCCTGGTCGAGGGCGGGACGGCTGTCGCCTTCCTGGCGAGCGCAGGCGCGTTGGCGTTGCTGGTGCCCTCGCCGCGGGCTCTCGACCTGACGGTGCTCGCGATCCTGGCGGCGGCCTACGTGGTCGTCTGCCAGGCCCAGTTCGACGTCGCCGACGGCTACACGGTTCCCACCGAGCTGGTGCTGGTGCCGATGCTCTTCCTGCTACCGACCCCCGCTGTGCCGCTGATCGTCAGCCTCAGCTGGGCGCTTGGCCGGGTCTTCGACTACGCGACGGGTCGTACCAGCGTCCGCCGCGCCTTCCACGTCTTCGCGGACTGCTGGCACGCGGTGGGGCCGGCCCTTGTCCTGATCGTCGCCGGGGCCCAGATCTTCTCCTGGCAGGACTGGCCCATATACGTCGTCGCGCTGCTCGCTCAGTTCGTCTTCGACTTCGTCGCGATCACCGTGCGGATGCGCTTGATCGAGGGCCCCTCTTCCTGGGCCGAGCTGCGCCTGATCGCTCCCTCCTACGGACTCGACGCGGCGCTGGCGCCGATCGGCTTGGTCGTCGCCTTCGCCGCGATCGAGCTCGGCGCGGCGGCCTGCCTTCTCGTCATTCCCCTTGCCGCCGTGCTCGCCTTCCTCTCACGCGAGAGGCAATCGAGGATCGAAGGGGCCCTCGAGCTGAGCGCCGCCTACCAGGGCACGGCGATGCTGCTCGGCGACGTAGTCGAGGCCGACGACCAGTACACCGGCAGCCACAGCCGCGGCGTCGTCGAGCTTTCGCTGGCGGTGGCCGACCGGCTCGGCCTCGACCGCAAGCAACGCCGCAACGTCGAGTTCGCCGCCCTCCTCCACGACGTCGGCAAGATCGCCGTCCCCAAGGAGATCATCAACAAGCCCGGGCCACTCGACGACGAGGAGTGGAAGGTCATGCACCGCCACACGATCGAGGGCGAGGAAATGCTGAAGCGCGTGGGCGGCGTGCTCGCCGAGGTCGGCCAGATCGTTCGCTCCTCCCACGAGCACCACGACGGCAGCGGTTATCCCGATGGGCTCGTCGGGGACGAGATCCCAATCGAGGCGCGCATCGTCACCTGCTGCGACGCCTTCAGCGCGATGACGACGACGCGCTCATACCGCAAGGCGATGCCGCTCGAGAAGGCGATTGTCGAGCTGCGCGCCTGCTCGGGAACCCAGTTCGACCCAGAGGTCGTAGAGGCGCTGATCGCGACCGTCTGAGCCGGCGCCGCTAAGGTTGGCTGACCAGCCAAACCGGAAGGGAGCGTCGGGTGGAGAGCGGAACTGAGGGGATCGCCGTCAAGGCGACCAACGGGAGCGGCCCGACTGAGGCGGGCTCGTTCGAGGTCATCAACCCGGCGACCGGAGAGCGGATCGCGGCGGTACCGATCGACTCGCCGGCGAGCGTGGCCGAGACGGTCTCTCGCGTGCGCGGCAACCAACCGGCCTGGGAGGCGCTCGGGATCGAGGGGCGCTTTCGCTGGCTGGCGCGACTGCGCGACTGGCTGCTCGACAACGAGGCACGGGTACTCGACACGATGCAGGCGGAGACCGGCAAGGTCCGCGGCGACACCGCGGCGGAGCCGATCTACCTCGCCGACCTGATCAACTTCTACGGCGCCAAGGCGGCCAAGTTCATCGGCGACGAGACGGTCCGCCCGCACACCGCGCTGATGGCGAGCCGCAAGTTGATGGTGCAGCACCGGCCCTACCCGGTCGTCGGCGTGATCAGCCCCTGGAACTTCCCGCTGGCCCTGGCGCTGGGCGATGCCCTTCCCGCCCTGCAGGCCGGAGCGGCCGTGGTCATCAAGCCGTCGGAGTTCACGCCGCTCGGCATCGACGAGATCGTGCGCGCCTGGAAAGAGGAGATCGGCGGCCCCGACGTGTTCGGCTGCGTACACGGCACCGGCGAGACCGGCGGCGCGCTCATCGACCACGCCGACTTCGTCCAGTTCACCGGCTCCGACCGCACCGGCCGCAAGGTGATGGCGCGGGCAGCCGAGACGCTGACCCCGGTCAGCCTCGAGCTCGGGGGCAAGGACCCGATGGTCGTCCTCGACGACGCCAACCTCGACCGCGCGGCGAACGCCGCGGCCTGGGGCTCGATGTTCAACTCCGGTCAGGTCTGCCTCTCGGTCGAGCGCGTCTACGTCGAGGCGCCGGCCTACGACGAGTTCGTCGCCAAGCTGACGCGCGAGGTCGGCAAGCTCCGACAGGGGGCCGACGGCAGAGTCCCGGAGAAGGACGTCGGCGCGATGACCTCGCCCAACCAGACCGCGATCGTCGAGGAGCAGGTCGAGGACGCGATCGCCAACGGCGCGCGGGCGCTGACCGGAGGCAAGCGCGGCGGCGGACCCGGCGACTACTTCGAGCCCACCGTGCTCGTCGACGTCGACCACTCGATGAAGGTGATGCGCGAGGAGACCTTCGGACCGGTGGTCGGGGTGATGAAGGTGGGCGACGAGGAGGAGGCGCTGCGCCTCGCCAACGACACTCCCTACGGACTTGCCGCTTCGGTTTTCGGCGAGAAGCGGCGGGCCGAGCGCCTCGGCCGCCGGATCGAGGCCGGCGCCGTGAACATCAACGACGTGATCGTCAACTACCTGGCGATGGACGTGCCGATGGGCGGCTGGAAGCAGTCCGGCATCGGCTTCCGCCACGGCGAGTACGGGATCAAGAAGTACTGCCGCCCCGAGTCGGTGATCGTCAGCCGCCTCGGCGTCAAGCGCGAGGCGACCTGGTACCCCTACACCCGCTCGCGCCGCGGCCTAGTCAGCCGGGTCGCCCGCGCCTTCAATGCTCGCGACTGGCGCCGCCGGCTGGGCCTGCGCTAAGACGCCGCTGAGCGTGATCTGAGGCTTCCGGTGCGAGTTATGCGCCTATAGCGAGCAAAAGTCGCACCGGAAGGCAGTCTGCCTCAGGCCGGCGCCTCGATCTTCGGGAAGAGCGGCGGGACGCGCTCCGCACGCTGCCCGCCGGGCCGCGAGCCGAGCTCCCCGAGCACACGCGATTCCTCGCCGAGCGCGTCGAGCAGTTGCTCGGTGGTGCGCGGCAAGTAGGGGACGAGGAGCAACGTCGTCACACGCAGGCCCTCGGTGAGGTTGTAGAGGACCTCGTCGAGCCGCTCGGGATCGGCCTCATCCTTGGCCAGCTCCCAGGGGCGCGTCTCCTCGACGTAGCGGTTGAGCCGCCGCACCAGCTTCCACACCTCCTCGAGCGCCTCAGACAGCTCGGCACGGTCGAGCAGCTCGCTGAAGCGCTCCACCACGCCTTCGAAGTCCTCGGCGAGCACCGCGTCCACCTGCGCCTCCGGCACGACGCCGTCGCGGTAGCGGTCGACCATCGCCAGCACCCGGCTCGCCAGGTTGCCGAAATCGTTGGCGAGCTCGGTCTCGTAGCGAGCCTCGAAGCCCGCGGTGGAGATCGATCCGTCTTGGCCGAAGCTGACCTCGCGAAAGCAGTAGAAGCGCAGGGCGTCGGCGCCGAAGCGATCGATCACCTCGAAGGGGTCGAGGACGTTGCCGAGCGACTTCGACATCTTCTTCTCGCCCATCAGCAGGTAGCCGTGGACGTACATCCGCTCCGGCAGCTCGAGGTCGGCGGCGAGCAGCAGGGCCGGCCAGTAGACCGAATGGAACTTGAGGATGTCCTTCGCCATCACGTGCAGCGACGCGGGCCAGAAGCGCTCGGTCAGGTCCTCGCCCGGGCGGGCGAACGAGAGCGCGGTGTAGTAGTTGAGGAGCGCGTCGAACCAGACGTACATGACCTGCTCGGGGTCCCAGGGGAGCGGCACGCCCCAGTTGAGCTTCGGGCGCGACAGCGACACGTCCTGGAGGCCGCCGCGGATGAACGAGACCGCCTCGTTGCGGCGGAAGTCGGGCGCGATCAGCTCCGGGTGCGTCTCGTAGAGGCGCAGCAGCTCGCCCTCGAAGCTCGAGAGCCGGAAGAACCAGTTCTGCTCGGTCTCGAGCTCGAGCACGATCTCGTGGATCGGACAGGTGTTCCCCGGCCCGAGCTCGGTCGGCGTCTTGAAGTCGGCGCAGCGCGGGCAGTAGTAGCCCTCGTAGGTCCCCTCGTAGACGTGTCCGTTGTCGTGCACGCGTTGCATCACCTCCTGGACCTTCGCGACGTGGCGCTCGTCGCTGGTTCGGATGAAGAAGTCGTTGGAGACGTCGATCTGCGGCATCAGGTCGAGGAACCGCTGGGCGTTGCGGTCGGCGAGCTCGGCCGGACTCACTCCCTCGCGCTCCGCCGCTTGGGAGACCGGCTCGCCGTGCTCGTCGGTGCCGGTCAGAAAGAACACGTCTTCGCCGCGTTGGCGCATGTGGCGGGCGACGATGTCGGCGCCGATCGTCGTGTAGGCATGGCCGAGATGGGGCTCGGCGTTGACGTAGTAGATCGGCGTGGTCACGTAGTAGGCCATCGTCGGCAAGACTATTCAGCGCGTGAGAGGGCCGAAGCGCATCGCCGGTGTCCTG
>DASUOH010000042.1:0-42314 GCA_036276735.1 Solirubrobacterales bacterium
CCGGGCGAACGGATGGGTCCCGGCGGCCCCGACCAGCATTCCGTTCTTGCGCGCGATCGACCCGACCAGGCGGCGCATGTCGGCGAGCTGGCCGGCCGCGGCCGCGATGTCGGGGCAGGGAGTCGTCGCGACCTCGAGCACCGACTGGAACAACTCCGGCTTGACCTGCCCGGCATGCCCGTCGGGGACGTCGGCGAGGACCGCCTCGATGCCGTGCGAGAGGTCGAGGGTCGCGGGATCCAAGAGCATCAGCTCCTCCTCGATCCCGACGGTGAAGGGTGGGCCGTTGAAGCTGTGCTCGAGCACGGGCGGGTTCGCCGATCCTACCCCGGTCGGGGCTCTCCTACGCACATATACTGGCGATTCCCCCGCCGCGCGGCGACCGACGCAGAACGCGGCGACACCGAACCCAAGGAGGCACTCCAAGTGGAGGTCAAGAGCATCACCGAGCAGAAGTCGCTCCTCGACACGCTGGCGCCCGGCAAGCGGACCCGCCTGCGCCGGCTGCTGTTCGAGTTCGGCCCGGGCAACGGGACGCTGATGCTGCTGCCGATCGACCAGGGGATCGAGCACGGCCCGCGCGACTTCTTCCCCAACCCGGCCTCCAAGGACCCCGACTACCAGTTCCGGCTGGCGGTCGAGGGCGGCTACTCGGCGCTCGCCTGCCAGATCGGCATGGCCAGCAAGTACTACCCCGACTACGCCGGCCAGGTGCCCCTGATCCTCAAGGTCAACGGCAAGACCGACATCCCCTCCTCGGCCAAGGCCTTCTCGACCTGCAACGCCAGCGTGGAAGACGGCGTGCGGCTCGGCGCCGACGCGATCGGCTACACGCTCTACGTCGGCTCGCCGCGCCAGGACGAGGATCTCGCCCAGCTGCGGCGGGTGCGGGAGGACTGCGACCGCTTCGGCATGCCGCTGGTCGTCTGGTCCTACCCGCGCGGCGAAGCGGTCGACGCCAAGGGCGGCGCCAACTCCTTCTACGCGATCGACTACGCGGCCCGCATGGCGATGGAGATGGGCGCCGACATCGTCAAGCTCAACATGCCGAAGATCGACCCCGGCAAGGACAAGGATGCCCCCGCGCCGTACAACGAGATGGAAGTCGACCAGGCCGAGGCGATCCGCCAGTGCGTCGAATCGGCCGGCCGGGCGCTCGTCGTCCTCTCCGGCGGCTCCAGGGTCGACGACGAGGTCGTCCTCACCAACACCCGCGACGTCATGCAGGCGGGCGGCAGCGGCGTGATCTTCGGCCGCAACGTCTGGCAGCGCGAGTGGAACGACGCGCTGGAGATCATCGGGCAAATCAAAGAGACGCTCGTTTCGAGCGTCCGCAGGATCCCGTAGGACGCCCCGAGGGCGACCCCGGCAGGGGATGTCCGGGCAGGGGTTCCACTTAACTTTTTTTGAAACTCGGTGGCGGTCGTCCGCAGGCCTCGCCGCAAAAAAAGTACAAGACGTTCCACCCCTACCCGGACATCCCATCGCAGCTCGGTAAGCACGAATGAGGCGAGATGTGATTGGAAGCTGCGTGCTGCTGCTCGTCGTCGCTGCGCTGATTTTGCGCCCCTGGGAAGAGACGGAGAGCGGCGACGGCGGCCCGGCGGAAGCGGCCGCCGTGGTGACGCGGGTCGTCGATGGCGACACCTTCGAGGCGCGGATCGGCGGCGAGGAGGAGGACGTGCGGCTGATCGGCGTCGACACGCCCGAGTCCGTGAAGCCCGGTGCGCCGGTCGAGTGCTTCGGACCGCAGGCGTCGAACTACGCCGAGCGGCTGTTGGAGGGCAGGCGGCTGCGGCTGGTTTTCGGCGAGGAGCGGCGGGACTCCTACGACCGCCTGCTCGCCTACGCCTACCTCGACCCCGCCGTCGAGGCGCACGCGCCCGACCGCCCCCGCTTCGTCAACGCCGCCCTGGTCCGCGGCGGCTACGCCGAGACGCTGACGATCCCGCCCAACGACCGCTTTGCCCCGCTGCTGCGGCGCCTGGAGCTGCGCGCGGCGCGGGCGGGGCGAGGCTTGTGGGGCGCCTGCGGCCCGTGAGCTTTGCTACGGTCCCGGCGGCCGGGAAGTCGGCTCCGCCACTCGCGGGACGCCACCCTGGGCCCTTCACCGTTATGAGAATGCGACAGAGCATCTCCCAGTTCGAGGTGGCCTTCGAGCAGGAGACCACCTTGGAGCGCCGTCGGCGCGAGCAGCTGCGTCGTCGCGCCGCCAACCGCTCGCGAGAGCGCCGCATCACCCGCAACGAACACCACGGCAAGGTCCGCTTCAGCGTCCTCGCCGTCTGCCTGACGGCGACCGTGATCGTCGTCGTCGTGGCGATGTTCGAGGCGCTCTCCTTCCTGATGGCCTAGGAAGGTTCGGTGCCCGGTCCGGTCAGATCAGCCGCCAGGCAGCGACGCGATCCGTTCGTTGAATAGACTCGCGCGCCGATGGCACGTCGCTCCTTGAAGCCGCAGCTGAACCAGATCCGCGCCTGGGTCCGCCAGGGGCGCACCGACGCCTGGATCGCCCACCAGCTCGAAGTGTCGGCTTCCGAACTGCAGGAGTTCCGCAAGCAGCACGACCTGAACGCCGACGACGAGAATGGCGAGGGCGCCGAGGTCGACCTTCGCGACGAGATCGAGGCCGAGGTCGAAGCCGCTACCGCCAAGGAAGCCGAGCAGGAAGAGACGGCAACCGAGAGCGAGGACGGCGACGCGGAGGAGGCGGAGGAGAAGGACGAGGAGGTCGAGGGCGAGACCACGGCACGACCGAGGCGCCGGCGGCGGCGCGGTCGGCGCGGCGGCCGCGGACGGCGCAAAGACCTGGAGGCCAGCTTCGACCACGGCGAGACCGACGGCTATGGCCTATGGCTCGACCCGGCGGTCAAGGACAATCCGGTCTACTCCGAGCACTGGGCCGGCAAGCGCGAGGTCACGGTGAGCATCGAAGCCGACCGCATCGTGATTCGGCGGGCCGGTGGCGACGAGGCGGAGGAGCCGGAAGCCCCATCCGAGTAGGGGTTCCACTTAACTTTTTCTGCAGGCAGCTAGCGGCCGTCCGAGGATGGCAGCGCAGAAAAAGTACAAGACGTTCCACCCCTACTGGGGTGCGTCTTAGGTGACCAGCTGGCGCCCGCCGGCGAAATCGACGGCTCCGCGGAGGTAGAGCCAAAAAGCTGCGTCAGCGAGGGATTGGGGATCTGACTCCAGGTCGGGCGAGGCGTCCATCGCCACCTGCAGGCACCAGTCGGTGCCACGGCCGTAGAGGTCGGCTAGCTCGGCGGCGCGGAAGGTGGGGCCGATACGGCGCCGCAGCTCGTCCTGGACGGCGCCGACGACCTGGTCGGCGCGGCGGCGCTCTTTGACGTCC
The DNA here is from genome assembly GCA_036276735.1 of Solirubrobacterales bacterium. Classification (GTDB taxonomy): domain Bacteria; phylum Actinomycetota; class Thermoleophilia; order Solirubrobacterales; family 70-9; genus VRUE01. The sequence continues at coordinate 3,356 of DASUOH010000042.1, forward strand.
TCGACGCCCTGGAGGGCGCGCCAGCCCTCCTCCCACTGGAAGAGCGCGTTCTCGAGGGGGTAGGACATGCGAGCGAGGCTACCCCGGCTGCTGGGGGACGTAACGAAGCGGCGCGTTGCGCGCGCCACAGCCATCAGGGTCGAGCGGGCGCCGCACTCGCCAGATCGTGACCGGCCCGCTGCGCTGAATCGCCCGCACCGCCGCCTCACCGCGCAGCCAGCCGGCCTCAGGTGAGCGGATCGGCTCGTCGGTCTCGATGAAGTTGAGGAAGGGGGCGGTGACCAGGTAGTCGAGGTCGGCGTCATTGACGGCAGCCCGAAAGCCGCGACAGTCGGGGATCGCGTTGAAGGCGCCGTGCGAGCCCTCCTCGCCGAGGTAAGTGACCTCGCTGGAGAGGTCGGTGCCGTAGAAGCCGTAGCCGAGGAAGCCTGCCGTCGTACCGGCCAGACCGATCTGAGAGTCCTCGACGTCGCGCGCCCAGCGGTAGGCGGAGTCGAGGTGCATGCCTGGGATCGAGGTATCCGAATCCCGGTTCGCGAAGCGGTCGTCAAGGTAGTCGCGCTGGACGGGATAGCCGACCCCGGCGACGAGCAGCGCGAGGGCGGCGAAGCCGCCCGCCACCGCGGCCCGCGGCGCTCCGCGGTGGCGGGCAAAGAGCAGGGCCGCCGGGATCAGCACGAAGAGCAGCGCGATCGCCCAGGCGCCGAGACGATCGGGGTCGCGCAGGACGGCATCGAGGCGGTCGGTGATGACGAGGACGACGAGAAGCAGGGACAAGGCGATCAGCCCGCGGGTCCCGTCACGGCGGCTTCCGCCGACCGCGCCAAGAAGGGCAAGACCCGCAAGCATTGCGGGGACCGCGTAGCGCAGGTTTATCCCGAAGCCCTCAGGGGCGCCCTCGGCACCCGCTGCCGTCAAAGGCGTGAAGAGGTAGGCCAGCATTCCGAAGAGCGCCACCCCGCCCATCCAGCGCAGGACACGCTCCCTGCCCCAAACCAGGGCGACGAGCCCGCCGGCGATCGCGGCGAGCAGCACCAGCGGCCAGAGCAAGCCGAACGCTTCGTTCAACTCGGGGCCGAAGTACTCCGTCCAGACGCTGGTGTCGGTCGCGTAATGGGCGACGCTGAAGTCGGGGCGACCGCTCTGCAGGCGCTCGGGGTGTGGGAGGGAGATCGGGCCGAGGCTCTCCAGCTGCGGAAGCGGGTTTCCGGAGGCGATCAGGTTGCGCACGTACCAGTAGCCGCCGCCGGCGAAGGCGGCGATGGACCACCAGCCGACCGCGGCCCAGCGGCGACCAGCCGGGGCCAGGGCCACAACCGCGAGAGTCAGCGCCGCGGCCATCGCCAGGGCGGTGGACTTGGTGCCGACCGCGAGGCCGGTGGCGAGACCGGCCGCAGCGAGCGACCAGGCAAGGGACGAGGCGTTGTGGCCCGCGGGTCCTGTCGCCGCAGGGGACCCACCGCCCCTTCCGGTCGCTAAAGCGTCCTCAGGGGCGGTCCCCCCTACGACGCCACCCGCGGGAGAAGCGGATCTGCCCCTGGCCCAGGCGCTGATGAGGATCGCAATCGCGGCAAGCAGCAAGGCCGCTGCCATGACGTCGTTCTTGGCCGCACCGGGCTCGCGGACGACGAGGGTGTGGCTGGAGAGCAGGATCGCCACGGCGACCACGCTGAGATCGCCCCTCCCCCATGGCCGCCCGATGCACCAGGCCGCCAGGAAGGCCATCCCGAGCCAGCCGAAGTTGATGAACAGCGACAGCGTGTCCCGCTCGGTGATGAGAATGCCGACGGCGTGGAGCAGCTCCGAGTTCTGCGGATAGAACCAGTTGGTGAAGACCGTCTCGGTGTAATGGAGGCCAGTGACCGAGTGGCTTTTCGCCATCTCTACCGCGAACGGCTGGTGGTACCACAGGCTGTCGAAGTTGAAGATGCCTCGATTCAGGGCATCGACGGCCGTCAGCCCCCAGTCCGCAAAAACGGCGGCGACCACCGCAACGGCTATGGCGAAGGACCATGCGGTCCAGCCGGCGGGTCCTGTCGCCGCAGGGGACCCACCGCCCCCTCCGGTAGCTAAAGCTTCCTCAGGGGCGGTCCCCCCTGCGACGCCACCCGCCGGAAGGAACCGGGCAACGCACGCCATCACCACCGCTGCCGCTACGAGAGTGCCGGCGTACAGCAGCCCGACGACCCCGAGCAGCTCCGCCAGCCAGATGAGCAGCGCGACCGCGACGACGCCCTCTACGAGTCGAGCAGGAGCGCCCTCCCACTCCGGCAGCAGGCGCCGCCGCAAGCGCACCGCCGCGAAGCCCAGGGAGCCGACCAGCAGGGCCAACAGAGCGACGCTGAGGATGTAGGAGCCGACGCTAACCATGGGCCCTCGCCCGGCCCTCGGCAAAGCTGCCGATGGACGCTAGCCGCCGAGGCCGCGGACGACGATCGGCGTCTCCCCTTCGGCGACCATGCCCTGGGCACGCGCCCTGCGGGTGATCTCGATCGGGTCGTCGGCGCTCTGGATGCGGCGGTGGAGGCGCTTGTTTTCGCGCAGCTTCTCGTGGAATTCCGCTTTGGCCGCCGTCGTAGCGGTGTAGGTCTTGAGCAGGTTTATCGCCGGGTTGAGGTAGGAGTAGAGCACCGCGGCCAGCACCAGCGTCAAGGCGATGCGACCGACCCGGTCCCAGCGGATGCGGCTGCCGCCGCTGCGGGGCGCCGGCCTGCGGCGGGCGGCGGGGCGACGTTTCGGCCTGGAGGCAGATGCTTTGCGGCTCCGGGCGCTGGCTGCCATACCCGGTCCTACGCTGTCGATCCGTGATTTCCTTCAACGCACGTAAGCGTGCGGCTGGGGCACGCGTGATCAAGCAGATCAAGGACGCAAGATGGCCGATGAAGGGAGCGCACAGTTGGTGCGTGACCGAAACGGCCGTCTGAGGACGCAGATATGCGCCGCATCACGCGCGTCATCCAGCCGTGCGCGAGAACGCGCGCAAACCTGGAAATTCAGCCGCACTGCCAAGCTCCTCCTCGATGCGTAGCAGCCGGTTGTACTTGGCGACGCGATCGGAGCGCGAGGGTGCCCCCGTCTTGATCTGGCCAGCGCCCGTGGCGACGGCGAGATCGGCGATCGTCGTGTCCTCCGTCTCACCCGAGCGGTGCGAGATCACGGCCGTGTAGCCGGCGTCGCGCGCCACCCGGATCGCCTCCAGCGTCTCGGTCAGGGTGCCGATCTGGTTGACCTTGACCAGGATCGAGTTGCCGACGCCAAGCTCGATGCCACGCCGCAGCCGCTCAGGATTGGTGACGAAGAGGTCGTCGCCGACCAGCTGCACCCGCTCGCCGACCCGCTCGGTCAGCAGCTTCCAGCCGTCCCAATCCTCCTCGTCCATGCCGTCCTCGATCGAGACGATCGGGTAGCGCGCGCAGGCGTCCTCCCAGTAGGCGGCCATCTCCTCGGCCGAGAGGGAGCGGCCCTCGTGCTGGAGCACGTAGGCACCGCCTTCGTAGACCTCGCTCGTCGCCGGGTCGAGCGCGATGAAGACGTCGACGCCGGGCTCGTAGCCCGCCGCCTCGACACCTGCCAGCACTGCCTGCAGCGCCGCCTCGTTGGAGTCGAGGTCGGGCGCGAAACCGCCCTCGTCGCCGACCGCGGTCGAGAGTCCCTTCGAGCCGAGGCTCTTCTTGAGGGCGTGAAAGACCTCCGTGCCCACCCGCAGGCACTCCGAGAAGCTCGACGCCCCAGCAGGCACGACCATGAACTCCTGGAAGTCGACCGAGTTGTCGGCGTGGGCGCCGCCGTTCAGCACGTTCATCATCGGCACCGGCAGCACGCTGGGCTCGCCGCCCCCGTAGAGGTCGGCGAGGTAGGCGTAGAGCGGCAGGTCGGCATCGGCCGCGGCGGCCCGCGCCGCGGCGAGGGAGGCCCCGAGGATTGCGTTGGCGCCCAGCCGTCCCTTGTTCGGCGTGCCGTCGAGCTCGATCATCGTCTGGTCGAGCGCCCGCTGCTCGGCGGCGCGGGCGCCGGTCAGCGCCTTGGCGATCTCGTCGTTGACGTTGGCAACCGCGCGCGAGACGCCCTTGCCGGCCCACGCGTCGCCACCGTCGCGCAGCTCGACCGCCTCGAACTCACCGGTCGATGCCCCAGAGGGCACCGCCGCGAGCCCGCGCGCGCCTGAGTCCAGGACGACTTCGACCTCGACGGTCGGATTGCCGCGCGAGTCGAGGATTTGGCGCGCGTGGATCGATGCGATAGCGCTCATACGGAAGGGCGCGGCAGTTTATTGGCCGCGTGGGACGGGCGACCCTGACACCGCTTGTCAGTGCCTATTCGGCGGGCGGGGGCACGGCGCCGCCCGGCAAACCGGCGGGCGGCGCTTCGGCCGCTTTTTCTTCGCCGGGCGGATGCGGACGCTGCGCAAGCGGTTTGCCCTGTGGTTCCAGTGGAGTGATCGAGCCGGGCGCCGCTGGGATCGCCTGGAAGACGGGCGCCGGACAGTCCGGGCGGGGACCTTTCGGATCCTCTTCGTAACAGGCGGGTGGCGCGGAGGCAGGACGCCCGCTCCCCTCGAAGTTCGCGCAGCGTTCGATCACGTAGCCGTCGGCGCAGAAAGTGCGAGACGTCCAGCGAGCGTTGAAGTCGGAGATGAACTCGTTGAAGGCGTCCTGTTCGAGCTGCTGGGTCAGCTGGCTTCTGATCTGACCTTCGACCCCTTTCAGCTCTTCGACGGTCTCGGGCGAGGAGTTCTGAACTTCGAAGACGACGAAGCCGGTCGGCGTTTTGAGCGGCCCTTCGAGCTGTCCTTCGGGAGCGTCGACGATGGCGCTGTCGAGCGGTTCTTCGAGCGTCCCGTCTGCGACGTTCTGCTGGAGGCCGCCTTTGCCTTTGGTCGCCGGGTCTTCGGAAAGCTCTTTCGCGACTTTCGCCCAGTCTTTGGCGGTGTTGCCCGCTTCGAGCTGTTTCAGCGCCTGCTCGGCTTTCGCCTCGTCTTTGTTGCGAATCAGGCGGATCGAGCGGCTTGCGGGCTGGGTGAACTGCGTCGCCTTCGCCGCCTCGTAGTAGTCCTCGACTTCAGAGTCGCTGGGCGTCGGCGGCTCCTCTTTCAGCTGTTCCTGGATCTCGGTGCTGAGGATCTGCAGCTTGACCCGTTCGTCGATGTCCTGCTGGGTGAATTTCGTTTCTTTGAGGAATTTCTTGAATTCCGATTCTTTCGGGAAGTTTTCGCCTTTGATTTTTTTGAATTCTTTGGCGACTTCGGCGTCGGTGGCCTCGATGCCCATTTCTGCAGCCTGCCCCTCGAGCCACGCCGATTCGATCATCCCGCTCAGCGCCGTTTCCTTCAGTTCCTCGTATTTTTTGCCCTCTTTGGGGACTTTTTTCTGGCCACCCTGGGCCGCGGCGAGGACCATGGCGTGGTCGAACTCGGCTTTGGTGATGTGGCCGACGTCGCCCGGCGCCTCCTCGATCAGGATGACGTCGTCACCCGGAATGCTGGGGTCGCCGATCCCCTCTGAGATCGCGACAATCGCGAAGAGGACGACGAAGAGGACCCCGAAAAGGAGCAGTCCGCGGCGGCGGGCGGCCTCCGGCCCCGAGGGCCGTTTGGCCGCGCGAGAGCCGCGACTCTTGCCAGATGACGCCTGTTTCCCACCCCGCTCAGGACTCACGACGTCGGCAGCATATCTTCTTGGACCATTCGTGAGCCGCCCGCCTCGCGCAGCGCGTCGGCCATCGCAAGCACCGCGGCGAGCCGAGCCTCCGGCTCGTCGGGCACTCGCACCGAGGCGGTTTTCTCGCGCCATTCGTATAGCGCTCCCTCGACTCGCTCGGCGAGAAGCGAGCCCCCCTCTGAGTCAAGCTCGACGCCGCGCACGCTCAGCCGTCCGCCGCGCAGCTCGACGCTCTCGGCGCCGACCAGTCGCAGTTCGATCCGTGCCCGCTGCAGCGCCAACAGATTCTCGGCCTCGGCCGGCAGCGGCCCGAAACGATCGCTGAGCTCGTCGCGGATAGCGCGCAGCTCGCCCGATGCCCGGGCGGCGACGATGCGGCGGTGGACGTCGATCTTGGCCGCCTCGAATGGGATGAAGGAGGCCGGCAGGTAGGCATCGACCGGGACGTCGAAGCGCAGCGGCTCGGGTGCCTCCTCGTCTCCTTCCTCCCCCGCGCTCTCGCGCGCCGCCGCGACCGCCTCGTCGATCATCTGGCAGTAGAGCTCAAAGCCGACCGCCGCGACGTGACCGGACTGCTCCTCCCCGAGCAGGTCGCCGGCGCCGCGTATGTCGAGGTCGCGCATCGCGATCTTGAATCCTGAGCCGAGCTCGGTGTGGTCGGCCAGGGTCGAGAGCCGGGCCGCCGCATCCTCGGTCAGCGCCTCGGCCGAGGGGTAGAGCAGGTAGGCGAAGGCGCGCTCGCGAGAGCGCCCGACCCGGCCGCGGATCTGGTAGGCCTGCGCCAGGCCGAGCCGGTCGGCGCGCTCGACAATCAGCGTGTTGGCGGTCGGGATGTCGAGGCCCGACTCGATGATGGTCGTCGTCGCCAGCACGTCGGCTTCGCCGCGCAGGAAGGAGAGCATCGTCGTCTCGAGCTGGGTCTCGTCCATCTGCCCGTGCGCTTCGGCGACCTTCGCCCTCGGCACCATGCCGCGCAGCTGCTCGGCGACTTCGGGCAGGCTGTCGATCCGGTTGTGCAGGAAGAACGCCTGTCCGCCGCGCTCCAGCTCGCGCTCGATCGCCTTGCGGACCAGGCCCTCGTCGTAGGGGCCGACGTAGGTGCGGACGGGCCGTCGGCCCTCGGGCGGCGTCTCGATCACCGAGATGTCGCGCAGGCCGGCGAGGCTCATTTGCAAGGTGCGCGGGATCGGCGTCGCCGAGAGCGCCAGCACGTCGACCTTCAGCTTCAGCTGGCGCAGCAGCTCCTTCTGCTTGACGCCAAAGCGCTGCTCCTCGTCGACTATCAGCAGGCCGAGGTCCTTGGCGCGGACGTCGCGCGAGAGCAGGCGGTGGGTGCCGATCAGGACGTCGATCTCCCCCGCCTCGAAGCGCTTCAGCACGGCCTTGATCTCGGCCGGCTTGCGCAGCCGCGAGACCCAGTCAAGCTCGAAAGGCAGCTCGGCGAGCCGCTCACGAAAGGTGCCGAAGTGCTGCTGGGCGAGGATCGTGGTCGGCGCCAGCATCATCACCTGCTTGCCGTCGGAAGCGGCCTTGACCGCGGCCCGCAGCGCCACCTCGGTCTTGCCGAAGCCGACGTCGCCGCAGACCAGCCGGTCCATCGGCTGCTCGGACTCCATGTCGGCCTTGACCGCCTCGATCGCCTCGATCTGGTCGGCGGTCTCCCGGTAGGGGAAGGCGGCCTCCATGGTCATCTGCCACTCGCCGTCGGGCGCGAAGCCGTGGCCCTTGCGGGTGCGACGCTCCGCGTAAAGGTTGAGCAGCTCGCCGGCGATCGCCCCGGCAGCGCGCCGCGCCCGCGCCTTGAGGTTCTGCCAGCGTTTGCCGCCGAGCGCCGAGAGGGTCGGTTCGCCGCCGGCGCCGACGTAGCGGCTCAGCTTGGCGAGTTGCTCGGTTGGGACGTAGACGCGGTCCTCGCCCTTGTATTCGAGGTAGAGGTAGTCGCGGGTGACACCGCCGACCTCGCGGGTCTCGAAGCCGGCGAAGCGGGCGACGCCGTGGTCCTCGTGGACGACGTGCTCGCCGACCCGCAGGTCGCTGAAGGCGAGCCGGCCGCGGCCTCCGCCTGCCGCCGGCTCGGCGCGTTTGCGACGGTGAACGAGACGACGGAAGGGGTAGACCGCCAGCTTCAGCTCCGGGCTGACGAAGCCCTCCCTCAGGCGCGCCTCGGCGAAGGTGAGCCCCGGGTCGGGTGAAAGGCGCCCGCCTTCGAGCAGCTTCGCGTCGAGGTGGTCGAACCCGTAACGGGCGCGCTCGCCCTCACCCTTGCTGTCGAAGGCGACCACGGCGCGGTAGCCGGAGCGGACGAGTTTCTGCAGCTCGGCCTCAGCCTCCTTGAGGTTGCGCGCCGGCGACTCGGCCCGCGACGCTCGAAAGGCGTCCTCCTCGCCGTCGCTCGCCCCGGTCACCGTAAGGACGGCGCGCTCGGCAAGCGGCTCGGCGACGTCGACGTAGAGGTGCTTGGCGTCGTCGGCGTGCATCGCGGTCGTCGCGTCCTGCCAGTGATCGCGCAGTGCCGGCTCGATCTCCTCGGCGCCGGCGAGAATCACCGTGGCGGTCTGGGGGATCAGGTCGAGCGGAGCCCCGAACCGCTCCAGCGGCAGCGCCTCGGCCGGGTCCGGCGCCTCCTTGCCTTCTTCAGCCGCCTCCATCGCGGCGAGCTCGGCCAGCTCACGATGCTCGAGGTCGAGCTCGGCGGCGGGCGCCAGCTCGACCCGCTCGGCGTCACCCAGCGAGCGCTGCGTGAAGGTCGAGAACCAGCGCATCGACTCGACCTCGTCGCCGAACAGCTCGATCCGCACCGCCCGTTCCTCGGTCGATCCGAAGACGTCGAGGATGCCGCCGCGGACGGCGAACTGGCCCCGTTCCTCAACCTGCTCGACCCGTTCGTAGCCGGCGGCCGTGAGGGCGCGGGCGACCTCGCCGAGGTCGATCTCCTCGCCATGCTCGACCGCGAAGCCGGCGGGGCGCAGCTCGGCGTCGGGCACCGCCTCGGCCAGCGCCGTGGCACTGGCGACGACTACGGCGTCTTCGCCCCCAAGCAATGCGTCGAGCGCGTCGATCCGTAGCCCAACCAGGTGCGGCGGCGGCGTGACGTGCGAGGCGTAGCCGGTGCCGCGCGAGGGGTAGAAGCGGACGCGGCGCGGGGCCAAATAGGCGCGCAGGTCGGCGGCGAGGTCACGGGCAGAGCGGTCGTCGGGACTGACCAAGAGGGCCGGCCGCTCCGCGAGGGCGCGGTCGTCATCGAGCAGCGCGGCGAGCAGCAGCGGCCGCAGCGTCGCCGAGGCCCGCAGGCTGGCCGCCTCGCCGCCCTCGGCCGCGTCGCGCACGCCCGCGGCGAGCGCGTGGAGGCGCTCGTTCTCGGCGGCGATCTCTAATAGCGGGCGGAGGCTCATGGCAGCGAAAAAGCCCGGATCGGCCGATCCGGGGTCGGCGCCGATTGTAGGCCGAGGATGATGCCTCTTCCCTGCCCGTGCGAGGGACTCTGGAAGGATGGCCGCCGTTACTCGAAGGGAGGGGAGCGATGGAGTTCCGCCTAGCAATGGAAAGGGAGCACGCTGACGACCTGGCTCGCCTCGCGGACTGGCTCAGGGATGAGCCGGAGCTGCGCGGCAGGATTCGTCACGGCAAGCAGGAGCCCCGCCCCGGCGAGATGGACCTTGGCGGTCGGCGCGAATGTCCGCGCTGAGGACGCCCAGAGCGTCCTTCGCGCCCTGATCGAGGAGGGCGTAGTCGATTACGCCGCTGGGGCCATCTCCTTCCGGCAGGCCGGCGTGGCGGAGCATCTCATCGCCGCGCGAAGTCTGCGCGAGCTGAGGGACACGGGGGAGGTTCGCTCACTCGAACGGATGACCTCGAAAGTAGCCGAGAGATCTCCGGCCGCCTCCGCAGAGTTGCGGTCGAGCGTCGAGGATGTGGTGCGTCGGCAGGGTTCGAAGGCACGGCAACTGGTGGCCAAGCACTACAGGACCTCCCCCGCCTACGTCGGGTCGAGGCTGTTGACGCTTCGCTATGAGCTCGGGGCCGGCGGACGAACGCCGAAGCGAGATCTCGACTCGATCTACGGCAGCCTTTACGCTCTCGCCCCCGAAGATGCGTGGAATGCGTTCTTCGTGGTCGTCGCCGCGGCGAACTCGCAGCCGCCCGAGCGGACGATCGAGGTCTTTGCCGTTGCCTGGGACGCCAACCCCTCGCGAACCGATCGGTGGAAGCTGCTCGCCAAGCTGGGTGAGCGGAAGTTGCTCTACCGGGAGGAGTCGATAGTCCGTGTGCTGGCAAGCGACGACCCCCGTGACTGGGAGACGCTGCTCAGCAGCCTCGCGCAGGAGGCAGATCGTCAACGCCTGCTCACCCGCGTCATCCAGATGGCCGACCGTCCACTCGTCGAGCTGATTGGCCGCGAGCCGCAGTGGAGACAGGCCCGAGGGCTTCTTACGCTGCTGTTCGACGGGCGTAGCTACGTGAGGGGTGAAGTGTGGTGAGGGCGATCAGCTGCGCTGGGGCAGCCCGGGGCCCGAGCGCTGCCACTCGACCTGGCCGAGGCCCTCGGCGCGGGAGCGGCCCTCGACGTCGTCCCACTCGTGCAGCATCCGCTTCAGGCGGGCAACCGCCTCGGCCGGATGGGCGGCGACCTTGGCGGCCATGCCCAGGGCGGCGTCCTCGGCCGCGGCCGCCGGCGCGACCTTGTTGACGAGGCCGAGGCGCAGCGCCTCGTCGGCGCCGACCGTGCCCGAGGTGAGCAGCAGGTACTTGGCCGTGGCGAGGCCGCAGAGCGTGACCAAGCGGGCCGGCCCGACCGGGACGCCGAGCGCCGCGCCGGGGAAGCGCAGGCGCAGGTTGGCCCCGGCGACCCGCATGTCGCACGCGACGGCGATCTCGGCGCCGCCGCCGACCACGTCGCCGTGGCAGACGGCGATCGTCGGCTTGGGGAAGGCGACTATCGCGTCGTAGAGATCGGCGAAGAGCTGCATCTTGCGCACCTTGCCCTCGGCGTCGAGCTGCTCCTTGACGTCAGCGCCGGCGGAGAGGCCCATGTGGTCGGCGGAGCTGATCACGAGCACCCGGACGGCGTCGTCGTCGCGCGCCGCGGCGAGCCGGTCCAACATCTCGACCAGCATCGGGGTGTCAATCGCGTTGCGCGCCTCCGGGCGCTCGAGGCGCAGCACGGCGACGCCAGCCTGGTCGACCTCGTAGGAGGTGCGGTGGGTCTCTTGGCCGGTCGGGCGCCGGTCGTCAGTCATCGGCTGAGGAACCTAGCCGTTCGACCAAGCGCTCGGCCTCCTCGGCGGCCCGCTCGACGAGCGCCGCCACCTCCTCGCGGGACTCGCGGAAGCGGCCCAACACATAGGCGGAGACGATCTCCGGGTCCGTCGAGTCGGGCCGCCCCACCCCTGCCCGCACCCGCCAGAACTCGCGCGAGCCGAGCCCCCGCTCGAGGCTCTTCAGCCCGTTGTGGCCGGCCAGGCCGCCGCCGAGCCGCGTCTGCACCTCGCCGAACGGCAGGTCGATCTCGTCGTGGAGGACGACCACACTGTCGAGCGGCGCCTTGAGCGAGCCGCGCGCCGGTCCGACGCAGTCGCCGGAGGCGTTCATGTAGGTCTGCGGCAACAGGATCGCGACGCGCGGCCCACCCGGTCCCGTCCGCCCTTCGGTCAGCAGGCCGCCGAATTTCTGCTTTGCCCGCGGCAGGCCCCAGCGGCGCGAGAGCTCAGCCCCGATCTCGAAGCCGACGTTGTGCCGCGTCGCGGCGTGCTCGGACCCGGGATTGCCGAGCCCAACGATCAGGATTCGGTCGCCGCCCGCGGAGTCTTCCCGCTCGCGACGCCGAAACAGGGACAGCGGCTACTCCCCGGACTCGCCGGAGTCGCCGCCCTCGCCTCCGCCACCCTCGTCGGTGGCCGGGGCCTCGCCCTCCTCGCCGACCAGCTCGGTCTCCTCCTCGACCTCCGGCTCGACCTCTTCGACGCGAGGCGGCGAGAGGGTGGCGACGATCAGCTCGTCGGCGTTGTCGACGCAGAACTTGACGCCGTCGGGGGGCGTGATCGTGGAGAGCGCCAGCGTGTCGTTGATCTCCATCGCCGAGACGTCGGCGACGACCCGCTCCGGGATGTCGGTCGGCAGCGCTTCGACGGTGACCTCGCGGATGATGTGCTCGAGCACGCCGCCGCCCTTGAGACCGGGTGCGTCGTCGGCGCCTTCCAGCTCCAGCGCCACCTCGGCCTGGATCTCGACGTCGAGCTTCACTTCCTGCAGGTCGATGTGCTGGAGGCTGCCGCGGGTCGGATGGTGCTGCTGGTCCTTGACGACGACCGGAACCGCTTTGGAGCCCTCGAGCTCGAGGTCGAAGAGCGCCTGGCCGCCGGCCAGCACGGCGCGCACCTCGCGTTCGGCGACCTGGAAGGGCTGGGCCTCCTTGCCGCCGCCATAGACGACGCCGGGGACCTGCCCCTCGCGCCGCAACCGACGCGAGCCGCGCGAGCCGAACTCGGCGCGCGGGGCGGCTTTGAGCTTTTCGCGGGTTTTGGCCATTGCGACGGAGGAGGATACTGAGATCGTGTCTGACGACGCCAAGATCCCCAAAGGCCGGATCCGCCGCTCGGCCAAGCTCGGCTCGGTGGTAGGAGTGCAAGGAGCCCGCTACGCCGGCACCAAAGCAGCAAACGTCGGCCGTTCAGAGGAGGAGGGCCGCGAGCGCCTCGAGGCCCGCCACCTCGAGACCGCGATGAAAATGGTCGGCGCGCTCGGCCAGATGAAGGGCGCGGCGATGAAGCTCGGCCAGTTCGCCTCCTTCATCGACACCGATTTCCTGCCCGACGAGTACCGGGAGATCTACCAGGAGCAGCTCTCCAAGCTACGCACCTCGGCGCCGCCGATGCCCTGGGACAAGGTCGAGAAGGTGTTGGACGAAGAGTACGAAGACGAACCGCTGTCGGAGCTCTTCGCCGACTTCGAGCGCGAGGCGTTCGCGGCCGCCTCGATCGGCCAGGTCCACCGCGCCGAGCTGCTCGACGGCCGCCGCGTCGCGGTGAAGATCCAGTACCCGGGCATCGCCGAGGCGCTCGACGCCGACCTGCGCAACGCGGGCACGATCGTCCGCCTCGCTCGCGTCCTCGCGCCCGGTCTCGACGCCAAGGCGATCGCCCACGAGATCCGCGAACGGGTGATGGAGGAGCTCGACTACGAGTACGAGGCGCAGAACCAGCGCAGCTTCTCCCGCGCCTACCGCGGCCACCCCTTCATCTACGTGCCGGAAGTCATCACGAGGCTCTCGCGACGCCGCGTTCTGGTCACCGAGTTCGTCGAGGGGCTCGACTTCGAGGCGATCAAGGAGCTGCCGCACGAGGAGCGCAGCCGCTTCGGCGAGATCGTCTTCCGCGGCAGCCTCGGCTCGATCTTCAACCTGCAGCACTTCAACGCCGACCCCCACCCGGGCAACTACCTGCTGCTCGGCGACGGCCGCGTCGCCTTCCTTGACTTCGGCATGACCAAGAAGCTCGACCGCGAGCAGATTGTGCTCGAGCAGCGGGCATTCGACGCCGCCTCACGCGACGATCCCGAGGCCTTCCGCGCCGCCCTGCACGACCTCGGCTTCATCAAGAACCCGTCGAAGCTCGACGCCGAGCGGCTGATGGAGCACATGCGCGCGGTCGGCGGCTGGTACATCGAGGACCGCGAGATCGAGATCACGCCGCGGCGGGTGATGAAGATCATCGAGTCGACCAACGACCCGCGCTCGGAGTACTACGACCTGATGCGGCGCGAGTCGATCCCAGCCGAGGAGCTGATGGGCCGGCGGATGGAAATCGGCGTCGTCGCGGTGCTCGGCCAGCTTCGCGCCGAGCGCAACTGGCACCGGATCATGCGCGAGTGGGTCTACGGCGATCCGCCGGCGACCGAGCTCGGCCAGCAGGAGTGGGAGTACTTCGAGGGAAGAGGTATCCCGCGAACCCCCGGACTGGCGAGCACCGCCTGATTGGAGAGCTGCATGCGCAGGATGAAACAGGGTTGGGAGCTGACCAAGAAGAGCTGGGCGCTGCTGCGCGAGCACCGCTCGCTGCTGCGCTTTCCGCTCTACGGGGCGGTGGCGACGATCCTCTGCGCGATCATCGTCGTCGGGCCGGGCCTCTACCTGATCGACGACGGCAAGGTCGCCTTCGGCGGGCCGCTGGCGGTAATCGGCTTCTACCTGCTGGCAGTGGTCGGCATGTACTTCAGCGTGGCGCTCGCGGCCTGCGCCGACATGATCTTCCACGGCCGCGAGCCGACGGTTAGCGATGGGCTCGCGGTGGCGCGTAGCCGCTTCTCGCAGATCGCCGGCTGGGCGGCCGTCTCGACCGTCGTCGGGCTTGTCCTGACCGCGATCGAGAACCAGGGCTGGGCCGGCCAGATCGTCGGCCGTCTGCTCGCGGTCGGCTGGTCGCTGATCACCTTCCTGGCGGCGCCCGTGATCGCCTTCGAGGGCACCGGGCCGTTCGCGACCATCAAGCGTTCGGCCGGGCTCTTCCGGTCACGCTGGGGTGAGCAGATCACCGGCAACCTCGCGATCGGCGGCGCCGTCTTCCTGCTCGTGATGCTGCCGAGTCTCGTGCTCATCGGAGTCGGCGTCGTCGTCTGGGCCTCCGCCAGCTTCGTCGGGGCTTTGCTCGTCGTGCTCGGCGTGATCGGCTTCGCGATCGGGATGTTGATCAGCAGCGCCCTGAGCGGCATCTTCGGCGTCGCTCTCTACCGCTACGCGCTCGACGGCGAGACGGTCGGCGCCTTCACTTCCGAGGAGCTTGAGTCTGCGGTCAGACCACGCCGTGGCCGCCGCAACGCGCCGCCGACCGCGACGCCGGGCACGGTCTAATCCCGCGAGGCACCCGCCTCCCCTTTCCGGTGCGAGTTTTCCCCCGTAGTTCGGGATAACTCGCACCGGAAGCAGAGACGCCGTGCGATTCAGGCGCGCCGGGTGGCGGGCTGTCGAGGAGGTGGAGAGCTGCCGGGCCTAGAGCCGCGCGAAGAGGCGCGGGTCGTTCGAGCAGAGGCCGGTGACGCCGGCGTCGACCAGCTGGCGCATCCGGGCAAGGTCGTCGACGGTCCAGGCGATCAGGTCAATGCCAGCCGCGCGGCTCACCCGGGCGAGCCGTCGGGTGACGAGCGGGTGGTAGACCCACATCGCGTCGACGCCCATCGCGGGTAGCGTGCGGCGGGCGATCGCCGGCAGGCGGCGGCGCATCGCGACGAGCGCCGCCAGCATCGGTCCGCGCGCCCAGCGCTTCGAGGACCAGTCGCGGCTGACTTTCGGATAGGTCCAGCCGCGCCGCAGGCGCGGCTCCAACTCGCCGACTCGGGCGATGCTCGACAGCTCCATCGTCGAGACCATCGCCCGCTCCAGCAACTCGCGCTCGCGCAGCGCCTCGACGATCTCAACCTCGCGGCCCGCAAGCTTGATGTCGATGTCGATCTGGACCCGGTCGAGCGGCGTTGCCAGAAAGGCGTCCAGCCCCTCGGCGAGCGTCAGGGGCTGGCGGCGCTCCGCGTCGTGCCAGTCGTGGGCGACGACCAGGGGCGTGCGCTTGTTCGCCGGGATCGCCGGGTGGCCGTCGCGCGTCCAGAGCAGGTCGAGCTCGATCACGTCGACACCCGCCTCAACCGCCGCCTCGAAGCTCGGCACGGTGTTGCCGGGCTGGATCAGGTCGGCCCCCTTGTGGCCGACGCGGACCAGGCCCTCGCCCAGCCCCAGGCTCAAGTCGGCCTGATCACCATCAGCACCAGGACGGCGCTGATGATCAGCAGGTTGAGGCGGGCGACGACCGGCGCCCAGTTACGCCCGGGAGGCGGTGGCTGGCCGGCTTCCATCCCGGCGATCGCCTTGGCGGACCGCGGCCCGAGGTAGAGGACCCCGATCGCGGTGACGAGCACCGCGCCCAGCAATCCCAGGCTGATCCAGAGCTGATCCCAGCTGTAGAACTGCTCGGTCAGCCAGATCCCAGAGGCGACGACGATCAGAGCGAGGACCGGTAGGACCTTGACGCCGAAGAACCGGGTGAACCGCATCGCCGCCAGCATGTTCGCGCGCTCGCCACTGCGCGGCGCGAGGAACATCGCCAGGTTGAGCGCGAAGCCGCCGCCGACCCAGAACGCAGCCGCGAGCACGTGAATGCTCTTGAGGACGGTGTATTCGTCGACCATCGGGGGTGTCGATCAGAACAGCTGGTTCTCGCCGGCGAAGATCTCCGAGACCGAGTCGTCGGTGAAGATGCGGCGGATCGAGTCGGCGAAGGTGCCCGCGGTGGAGAGCACGATGATGTTGTCCGGCGCGCCGGGTCGCAGCGGGATCGTGTCGGTGACGACGATCTTCTCGATCCCCGAGCTCTCGTAGGCGAGCCGCTCGTAGGCTGGGCCGGAGAAGACGCCGTGCGTCGCGCAGGCGATCACCCGCGCCGCGCCCTCGTCAAGCACGGTCTGCGCGGCGGCGCAGAGCGTGCCGGCGGTGTCGATCATGTCGTCGACCAGCACCGCGGTCTTGCCCTTGACGTCGCCGACCACGTAGCCGATCTCGGCGACCTGCTGCGCGGGTCGCTCCTTCTCCATCACCGCCCAGTGGGTGCCGACCCGACGGGCGAAGTTGCGCGCCGTCTTCACCCGGCCGGCGTCGGGCGAGACGATCACCAACTCCTCGGTCAGGTGCTGGTCGGTGAACCACTGGGTCAGCATCGGCATCGCCGTCATGTGGTCGACGGGGACGTGGAAGAAGCCCTGCACCTGGCCGGCGTGCAGGTCCATGGTGACGACGCGGTCGACCCCCACCCCCTCCAGGCACTTGGCGACGACCCGGGCGGTGATCGGCTCACGCGGCGCCGACTTCTTGTCCTGGCGCGCGTACCCGTACCAGGGCATCACGGCGACGATCCGGTGCGCCGAGGCGCCCTGCGCGGCGTCGATCATCGTCAGCAGCTCGACCAGCGCGTCGTTCGGCGTCATCTCGCTCTGCTCGTTCGCGCAGGTCGACTGGACGAGGAAGACGTCGGCGCCGCGGATCGACTCCTCGTAGCGGCAATAGACCTCGCCGTTGGCGAAGGTCCTCAGCGTCACCTGGCCGAGGTCGAGCGTCAGCTTGCGGGCGACCTTCGCGGCCAGCTCCATCGAGCCGCGGCCGCCGAAGACCATCATCCGCTTCGAGTAGTCGTGCGGGATGGCCGTCGGGGCCAGCTCCGGATGCTGCTCGATCGTGCTCACGATTCCTCCTCGGGATTCTCCGCCGCTTTGCGCTCGGCGTAGCCCTCGATGTTTCGCTGGTCGTTGTCGCTCACGGCAAGTGCCCCGTCGGGAACGTCGCTCTTGATCACCGCGCCGGCGCCAGTGTAGGCGGCGTCGCCGACTTCTACCGGCGCGATCAGCATCGTGTCAACGCCTATGCGCACATCCTCGCCGATCGACGTGCGGTGCTTGCGGAATCCGTCGTAGTTGGCGGTGATCGTGCCGGCGCCGAGATTGGAGCGGGCGCCGACCTCGGCGTCGCCGACGTAGGCGAGGTGCGGCACCTTGGCGCCCTCACCGAGGGTCGAGTTCTTGACCTCGACGAAGGTGCCGGCCTTGGCGCCGCGCTCGAGGCGAGCGCCGGGACGCAGGTAGGCGAAGGGGCCGACGCTGCACTCGTCGCCGACCTCGCACTCGACCAGGTAGGAGTGCGGCACAGCGACGCCCTCGCCGAGGCGGGCGTCGATCAGGGTGCTGAGCGGGCCGACGACCGAGCCGGCGCCGACCGCGGTGGCGCCGCGCAGCGTCGTGCCTGGCTCGATCCGCGCGTCAGCGCCGATCTCGACATCGGCGTCGATCCAGGTCGAGGCGGGGTCGACGACGGTCACCCCCGCCAGCATGTGGCGCTCGAGGATGCGGCGCCGCGCCTCCGCCTCGACCACGGCGAGCTGGGCGCGGTCGTTGATCCCCATCGTGGCGCCGTCGTCATCGGCCGGGTGGGTGGCGACCCGATGGCCGTCTGCGCGCAGGAGCGCGAAGACGTCGGTCAGGTAGTACTCGCCCTGGGCGTTGTCGTTGGAAAGCCGGCCGAGCGCCTCGGCGAGGAGCGGCGCGTCGAAGACGTAGGTGCCGGCGTTGACCTCGCGGATCGCCAGCTGCTCGGCGCTCGCGTCGCCTCCCGCTTTCGCCTCGACGATCCGCTCGAACGAGCCGTCGGTATCGCGCACGACCCGGCCGTAGGAGCCGGGATCGTCGAGCTCGATCGTCAGCATCGTCGCCGCGGCGCCCTCATCTCGGTGGACGGAGAGCAGGCCGGCGATCGTCTCGGCGGAGAGCAGCGGATGGTCGCCGGAGAGGACGACGACGGTCTCGGCCTCGCGGATCGGGTCGAGCGCCGCGCGCACGGCGCCGCCGGTGCCGTCGGGCTCGGGCTGGACGACGGTATCGACGCCCTCGGGAAGGCCCGGGGAGAGGTCGTGGTGCGGGGAGCCGATCGCCACGACGCGGCCGGCGCCGGCCTGGCGCGCGGCGAGGACCGGCCAGGCGACCATCGGCCGCCCGCAGACGGGATGGAGCATCTTCGGCAGCGAGGAGCGCATGCGCTTGCCCTCGCCCGCCGCCAAGACAAGCACTAGAGGCGGACTCACCCCAGGATCGTAATCCCGGCGCGCGGGTCCTGTCATGGAGACTGGGCTCCTCGTCCTCGCAAGCTGCGGGCGAGGACCCAGATCTCCATGCCACCCGCGCGAGTTACGTGCGAGAGAGGTCCCGCCCGAGCAGCGCGGCGGCGACGAGGGTCCAGCCTGCAAAAAGGAGGTCGATTCCCACCAGCAGGCCGATCGCCCAGTCGGCGGAGCTGGGCAGCTTGGCGAGGATGAGGATCCCGACCAGCATGCCGGCGAGGCCGCTGAGCCCGAGCAGGCCGGCGTTCTGGCGGCCGCGGGCGGCGAAGGCGACGCCGAGGCGGCTCGCCCCCATAAAGAGGAAGTAGATGCCGAGAACCACCGTCAGGGTCCAGGTGCCGTGATCGGGTTCGATTACCAGCCAGAAGCCGGCTAGAAAGGTGAGCAGCGCCCAGAGCAGGCGCATCGCGACGGTGCCGATCGAATGTGCGGTGAAGGCGGCCGCGGTCAGCGCCGCGCTGATGAAGATCAAGACCCAGCCGACGAAGATCGCCGTGCCGACCGAGGCAACCGCCGGCACCAGGATCGCGAAGCAGCCGACGAGGATCGCCAGGACGCCGATCGCCATCACCGCCTTCCAGCTGCGCGCGAGCGCCGCGCGCAGCTTGGGGTCGAGCGCCGCTCCCTCCAGATCTCCCGTCACTCTTCCAGTCCCTCCAGCCATCACCATGTTGGCGACCTTAGGCCGCTTCGCGGACGCCTTCGGCCGCTTCCCACTCGATCTGCCGCTCATAGAAGCGGACCCACTTGCGCACCGCGTTGTCAGATACGCCGTACCTGCGTCCGACCGCCAGATAACTGGTCGCTTCGATGTCCTCCATCAGCTGCTGGTAGGGCGGGCGATCGACCCGTCGCTCAGCCGGCTTTGGGATGCCCCGCTGTCCGCGCCTCCCGTCGCGGAAATCAGTTCGGTCCCAGCGCACACCACAGGAACGCGAGCAATAACGCTGCTGCGCATAGCGTGGGACGAACTCCTTGCCGCAATGGAGGCAATTTCGCTTCGCCCGCTGAATCCGATTTTTGCGACCGCAATGCGTATCCAGGGTTGCGGCGCAGTTTGGGCAGACCATCCGCAGGTTCTCCAGCCTATGGTCGTCTCGAACGCCGTTGATGTGGTCAAGGATCATCGACATCGGCCTACCCCGCCAGATCTCCTCCTGGCCGCATAACTCACAGTGCGGCTCCTTCAGGCCCTCGGCAAGTAGACGACGCTTGATGTCCTTGCGCGGGTAGCTCGATCGCTCGACTAGGACTTCGGAGAGCGGCCTCTGCTCTCGGTGAAGGCGCGCAACGCAACCCGCACGCGGGTCGAAGTGATCGGTGGATATCCCCCAAGCCCTGGCGTACTTCTTGAGGGTCCTCCATGCGCCCCCGCTAGGACAGAGACCGAGGTAACGAAGGCTTTCAGCCCAAGACTTGGAGGCGGCAATCGCCTTCCTTGCTTCCTTCTCCGTATAAGTCGGTCCGGTGCATGGCACGAACGTATGTTCGCAAATACCTCAGACGGAAAGATGCGTGCCTCGAACTCGTAGTTCGTTGGTGAACCTACTGGGGAGCCCGGGTTCGAACCGGGAATGCGGCATCCAAAGTGCCGTGTGTTGCCGATTACACCACTCCCCAAGGGACAATCTGAGAGTACCGACCCGACTGCTTACGAATCCTCGCCGCCGCGCGGCACCTTGCCGCCCTCGGCGCCCGGTTCGAGCGCCGGGCCGCGGGGCGAGGCGATGCCAAGGACGCGCATCGCCTTGAGGCCGAGGCCGAGCTTCTCACGGCCCTCAGTGACGGAGACGTCGTGCCCGCACAGCTCGCGCACCCGCTCCAGCCGGTAGCGGATCGTGTGACGGTGGGTGAACAGCTGTTTGGCGGTCGCGGCGACGTTGCCGTCGTTGGCGAGGAAGGCCTCGACGGTCGCGACCAGCTCGGTCTCGTACTGGTCGTCGTAGGCGGCGAGTGGCTCGATCGTCTCGGCGTAGAAGCGCTCCAGCTCGCCCGGGTCCTCGCTCATCGCCGGCAGCAGCAGGCGGTATGCCCCCGTGTCCTCGAAAGCAAGGAGTGGTCTTCCCTCGGCCTCTCCGACGTTGACCGCGAGCTGCGCCTCGTTGCCGGCCCGGTAGAGGTCGACAGGGTCGGAGACGCGGCGGCTGGCCCCAACCGTCAGGTGGAAGGCCGGCAGGGCGTCCTCCAACTCCCGGACCAGCCCGGCCGCGGCACGAGCCAGGCGCTCGTCGTCCTCGGCCGGCACGATCACGGCGATCTCGGCCGCCAGCTCACCGGCCTCCGCCGTCGCCACCGCCCCCGGCGCCAGCGAACGCAGCGTCCGCATCGCCAGGCTCAGGACGCGCGCCCTCCACTCGCCCGCCTGGGCGGCGCGGGGAGTGGCCCGAATCAGCAGCGCCCCGGCCCCTTTCTCGAGGTCGGCGCCGAGCTCGGCCGCGCGGGCGAGGATGTCGCCGCGGTCGGTCACCTCGCGGCCGAAGACAGCCGCGACGAAGACGCTCGCGACCTCCTCGCTCTCCCACTCGGGCGCCCGCGAGCGCTCCAGCTCCAAGGCCAGCAGCGTGCTGACCATCCGCGCGATCGCCGGCTCTGGCGGCGCCGCGGCGCGGTAGCGGAGCTCGCCGACGCCGCTGTCGGCGACCCGCAGCTCGACCATCGTCACCTTGTCACCCCCGGCCAGCAGCTTGCGCTCCTGGTCCGGCGAGGCGCCGGCCACCGCCAGCACTGCACCGGAGCGGTCGATCAGGGCGACGCTGGCGTCGAGCACACGTGCTGCGGCCCGCGCCATCGCGGGCAGCCCGGCCCCCGACTCAACCGCGTGCGCGAGCGTGTCGAGCGGCCCCGACTCCGGGGGGTCGGCCTGTTGGCGCGAAGCAGTTTCGGCGTTCTTGCGGGCGGCTGGCACCCCCGCATTATCGCGAGGGTCGCAGAACCCCATTACTCTAAAGATTTTAATCAATTGACCGAGGGGAGCGAAGATGAAAGCCAAGACGATTTTGGCGACGGTGACCGCTGTGCTTTGTGCGGTGGCCCTCGCCTTGCCTGCGGCGGCTGCGGCCAAAGTCGAATGGACAAAAGAAGGGAAAGCCCTGACGGCCAACGCGACGATCGAACTCGAAGGATGGTCGGGGTTCTCGTCCGAAGCAGGTGGGATCGCCTGCCCACTGACCGCGGCCTCTGCGACTCTGGAACCTGGGTCGACAGGGAAAATCACCGCCCTCGAAATTGAATTCCCAGCGCTTTGCGAAACCGAAGGCGGCCTGGCTGGGTGCTCAGTGACCGAAGCGGAAACCGGCGGGCTGCCGTGGACCATTCACGCCGACCTGAACCACAACGTCCAAGTGACAGGCCTCTTCATGATCTTCGAACTGAACGGCTTCCTCTGCCCAGCGGAAATCGTCTCGATCAACGACAAAGAAAACGTCCACGGGGTTCTCGACAACTCCCAGCAGGCATCTAGCGTCGAACTGCAGGGGACTGTTGCGACTTCACTGGGAGCCGTGATGGGCCAGATGGAAGGCGAACTCGACATCACCCCCGAACAGACCTACGGGATCACAGCGCACGAATAGGCAGGTGGCCTGGGGCGGCGAGCCAGGGAGCCGCCCCGCCAGCTCAGCCGAGCAACTCGACGATGTCGTTGTAGTAGTAGACGACCGCGACCCCGAGCAAGACGCCAACCGCGACGAGCGCGGCGAGGACAAAGACCGAGAGGATCCCCGCCGTCGCCTTCTCCCAGATGCGGCCGTAGGAGCTGACGGCCGGCACGAGGATCAGGCTGACGTAGGCGGCCAGGCCGATTGCCGCGGCGACGCCGAACAGCAGGTAGTCATCTTCGATCTTCTGCAGGGCCAGCAGGAACGCCATCGGGCTCATTCTGTCGCACGGGTCCGTCCGAAGAGCGGACCGTCGTTATGACGAGGGCCACGGCGGCGCAGAGCGAGAACGCGGCGGCACCGAGCGCCCAGCCCGTGTTGACGTCGCTGAGGTAGTGGACGTCGAGGTAGACGCGGGAGAGCCCGACGAGGGCCGCGAGGACAATGCCGGCGGTGATGAGGAGCGCGCCGCGCGCCATTCCGGCGCGCAGCCGCACCACGATCGTCACCGCGAGCCAGACGTAGAAGGTCGAGTAGGCGGCGTGGGCGCTGGGGAACGACGAGCCCGAGGCATCGACCAAAGCGCCCTCGGGCCGCGGACGGTCGACGGCGGCCTTCAGCTCGTGGACGCCGGCGAAGGTCAGTCCCAGGCCGACTGCGAGCACGCCCAGCTCGGGCCAGCGCCGCCGCCAGAGGAGGAGCAGAGCGCAGAGCGCCGCCAGGGGCAGCACCAGCGCGAGGGAACCGAGCGCCGTCACCACCTTGGCGACGTCGACCAGCCAGTCGGTCCGCAGCTCGCCGACGACGTCGACCGCCGTCATGTCGCCCGGCGTCGGGCCGGCGTCGCCGCTGACGATCGAGGTGTAGCCGACGACGACGAAGGCAGCGACGGCCAGGATCGCCATCAGCGAGGTGAACTCCAGTCCGAACGTGCCGCCCGGCGTGACCCGGTTCCAGAAGAAGCGTAGTTGCGGTTCGAAGCGCCGCACGAGCACGACCAGCCAGCGGGTCGCGGCCTGGTCCTCCATCCAGAGCACGGCGGCACGTCGGCTCTCCTCCTCGCGCAGGCGCCGGTAGACGTAGACCGAGCCGGCGACGACGGCGATCAGGGTGCCGAGCAGGAAGGCGCCGCGTCCCGCGTACTCGGCGGCCGTGTCGATCGAGCGCGAGAACGCGTAGCCGAGCAGGATCATGATCGAGTTGAGGATTCCGGCGCCGAGGATGCTGTACGGGAGGAAGGTGCGGTAGCGCATCCCCGAGGTGCCGGCGACGAAAGGGGCAAGGGCGCGGACGAAGCCGATGAAGCGCCCGATGAAGATCGTCTTGCCGCCGTGCCGGGCGAAGTAATCCTCCACCTGCTCGAAACGCTCGTGGGTCACGCCGATGCGCGGGCCGTGACGCAAGATGAAGCCGCGGCCGAGGCGCCGGCCGATCAGGAAGCTGGTCGTGTCGCCGGCCCAGGCCGCGAACCAGGCGATTGCGATCAGGATGTAGACGTCGATCGCGCCCTGGCCGGCGACGGCGCCGGCGACAAGCAGAAGGGTCTCGCCGGGGACGATGAGCCCCACGAAGGCGCCCGTCTCGGCGAAGGCGAAGATCCCGGCGAAGAGGTAGGTCCAGCTGCCGAGCGCGTTCGAGACGTCCTCGAGGACGTGCTGCAGTTCGTCGTGGGGGACGAAGCGGCTGAGCAGGACGTACCCGGCCACGACGCCGATCGCGATGCCGAGGATGGCGATCCGCCGCTCGCGGCGGTCTTTTGGCAGGGTGATTTTCATCGCGTGGAGGGTCTCAAGGCGCGCGGCCGGCTTCGCAGACGATCGCGTCCTCGCGGCCGAGCTCGCGCGCGCCGCGCTCGGCATCCGCCAGGCTCGGGAAGAGCCCGAAGGTGGTCGGGCCGGAGCCGGTGAGCAGGGCGAGCGGCGCTCCCGCGGCGCGCAGTGCGTCGAGCGCCTCGCCGACGTCGGGACGGAGCGCCCGCGCTGCCGGCTCGAGATCGTTGGCGAGCAGCTGGGCGTAGTCGAGGGGCGACGCGCCGGCGCCGGTTGCGTCGCGGAGACGCGCCGCGAGCTCGTCGAGCTCGGCAGCGCTCCGGCCCAGCCGCAGCCGATCGGCCTCGGCGAAGACAGCCGCGGTGCTGAGGCCGCCGCCGGCCGGCAGGAGGACGACGGCGTGCGGTGCCGGGTCGGGAAGGCGTTCGACGAGCTCGCCCGCGCCTTGAACGAGCGAGAGCGCCGGGTCGAGCTGCGAGGGGACGTCGGCGCCGAGCTCGGCGGCGAGCGTGGGCAGATCAGCTGGCGCTTTCCTCGCGGATAGCGCGAGGAAAGCGCCAGACGCTGCGATTCGCAGGATTGCCGCCGCGTCGGCACTGCCCCCGCCTAACCCCGCGGCCACCGGGATCCGCTTCTCGATCTCGACTCGCAGTGGCGGCGCGTCCCAGCCGCGCTCACGCAGCGCCGCCAGCGCGCGGGCTGCGAGGTTGTCAGCCGGGTCGCCCGCCACGCCGGGGCAGACGACCTCGTCAGGCCTCTCCCCACCTTGCTCGCTCACCTCAATCGCATCCGCAAGGGTCAGCGGCTCGAAGAGCGAGCAGAGCTCGTGCAAGCCGTCCTCGCGGCGCGGCCCGAGGAAGAGGCAGAGGTTGAGCTTGGCGGGGGCGCTGAGCTTCACCGGTCGAGGGACTCTGCCAGGGCGGCGAACTGCGCGGGCGTGAGTGACTCGGCGCGGGCGTCTGCGGGCAGGCCCAGCTCACGCAGCGCGGCGCGGACGGCGTCGATCGATCCCGGCCGCACGTGCTCCAGCGAGCGGGCGAGCGACTTGCGACGATGCGCGAAGGCACCCCTTATGAAGTCTCGCGTCGACGGCTCGGCCGCCGGCCCGGTCCGCCGCAGCCCCAGGATCGCCGACTCGATCCGCGGCCGCGGCCGGAAGACGGCCGGGTCGACGGTGCGCACCAGCTTCGCCTCGCAGGCGAGCTGGACGAGGACGCTCGGCGAGCCGTAGGTACGGCTGCCCGGGGCGGCGCGAAGCCGGTCGGCGATCTCACGCTGGACCATGACGGTCCAGCGACGCAGCGAGGGTAGCTGCTCGATCGTCCGCAATAGGACCGGCGTCGCAACGGAGTAGGGCAGGTTGGCGACCATCGCGGTCGGCACCGGGTCGAGGTGCGCGAAGTCCAACTTCATCGCGTCATCCCAGTGCAGGTCGACGTCGGTGCGGGCCGCGAGCGTGGCCAGCGGTTCCTCCAGGCCCCGGTCCAGCTCGACCGCGTGGACATGCCGCGCCGCCTCGGCCAGGCGTCGGGTCAGCACCCCTTCCCCCGCTCCGACCTCGAGCACGACGTCGTCGGGCGAGAGCTGCGCGTCGCGGAGGATCGCGTCGAGGAGGTTGGGGTCGGCGAGGAAGTTCTGGCCGAGGCGGACCATCAAAGGGAGAGTCGCACGGCGGCTACCAGCGGAAGAGGGCGCGGGCGTTGGCCTCGACGGTGCGCTCCAGCTCCTCATAGGAGACGCCACGCACCTCGGCGACCAGCTTCGCAGTGTCAACCACATATGCCGGCTCGTTCGGCTTGCCGCGTACGGTCTGCGGCGCCAGGTAGGGGGCGTCGGTCTCGACCAGGATCAGCTCGTCGGGCAGCTCCGCCGCGACGGCGCGCAGCTCGTCGGACGCCGGGTAGGTGACGTGGCCGGCGAAGGAGCAGTACCAGCCGCGCTCGGCCGCGTCGGCCGCCCGCCAGGGGGCGGAGAAGCAGTGAAGGATCACTGGGATGCCGTCGGCGCGCGCGTCGAGCACCTCGAAGGTCTCGTCGCTGGCCGTCGTCTCCCCCTCGGGGTCGCGGCAGTGGATGACGATCGGCAGGGCGCGGTCGCGAGCGATCTCGATCTGCGACTCGAAGGCTCGCCGCTGCTGCGCCGGCGTGGCCAAGTCCCGGTAGTAGTCGATCCCGGTCTCGCCGATCGCCCGCACCTTGTCGTGCTCGGCGAGCCGCGCGATCTCCTCGCCCATCGCGTCGCTGTAGCCGGAGGCATCGGTCGGGTGGCAGCCAACGCTCGCGAATACCCCCTCGCATCGCTCCGCCGCCGCGATCGCCGTCGCGTTGGTGTCTTCACCGCCGTCGCTTGCATGAGCGCTGCGTCCGAGGCCGACGTTGAGCATCCGCGTCACCCCCGCCTCACGGGCGCGCGCGATGACCTCCGCCTCGTCGTCCTCACAGAGGAACAGGTGCGTGTGGGAATCGATCACCGGGCCGCAGCGTACCCCGCCCCGGTGCAGCGCCAGCGCCGCAGCGCAAGCGCCGCCAAGCGCCCCACCCCCGAGTCCCAGCGCGCCCACCGAAACCTTCCGGTGCGACTTATCCCGCCTATACATGGATAACTCGCACCGGAAGGCGGTTGCAGCCTCTCAGCCGGCCGGACGGGCGAGGATGCGAACGATCCGGGCAAGGGTTGCGTCCGGTTCCTTCTCCATATGGCTCCAGGCGATCCGCGCGCTGCGGTAGCCGTTGGCCATGAAGATCTGATCGCGCTTGCGATCCTCACTGAAGGCGACGACGGTGCCGTGGGTTTCTTCCCCGTCGGTTTCGACGACGACCCGCTCCTTTTCCCAGAAGAAGTCGAACTCGAAGTCCCTTCCCTCGATATGCCGCTTGACGTTGCACTGGGGCGGCCTAACGCCAGCCTCCAGCGACGCAGCCAGCACCAAGGCCTCCATGGGGCTGCGGAGGCGCGCCGTGCGGCCGGCCTGCGTCCGCCACGGCACGAGAATCCGGCGCAGCTTTGGGGCGCCGCGGCGACGCCGACGGGCGAGCACGCGATCGATCTCCTCCGGGTCCAGCAAACGCAAGAAGGCCGCCTTCTCGACGAGGCGGCGCATCGTCCTCTCGCCGTACTGCCCCGCCATGTCGACCAGCGTGCGGGACACCGTGGTACAGGGCACCGCCGCCCGCGTCGCGACTTCGCTAGAGGCAAGCGGAGCTCCGCCGTGCCAGCGGATTCCCTGGACACCCCTACCGGCGCTGTGTGGCGCGGTCACGTCTATCGCGACCGCCTTCCTGTCCCAGAGGCCGAGCAGCTCGGCGGCCGTCGCGTGCGATACGACCGCACCTCTGCCGCACACCAGCACCGCCGCTGCCATGAGGCTGTGGCGAGTAATTGCTCGGTGACCGACCGCGAAGACGCCGCGAAAGAGCGGCTGCAGGAGACCAGAGCCCAGGCGGTGATCGATCATCGCGTCGGTCAGGCCGAGGGCGCGCAGTTGCTTGCGGGAGATGACGCCGTGCTGTCGCGTCGCGAGCGCCGCTACCGCGTCGTGGCCGGCCGCCCTCCCGCTCCGGTGCGAGTTTCCCGTCATATGTCGGGATAAGTCGCAGTGGAACACCCTTCTCCCCCGCGACGTGTGGGTGGGGTCTACAAAGGCGGGAGTTTGCGGCAAACGGCCCGGTAGCCTCTTCTAAACCATGCCTGAGCGCGATTTCATGGCCGCCACGAGAGAGCGTGTCGTCGTCTTCGACGGCGGCATGGGCGCGACCCTGGAGCAGTTCGACCTCGGGCCGGAGGACTACGGTGGCCTCGAGGGCAAGTGTCACGAGGCGCTGGTGCTGAACCGTCCCGACGTGATCGAGGGCGTCCACGCATCGATGCTCGACGCCGGCGCCGAGGTGGTCGAGACCGACACCTTCCAGGGCTCGCGGCTGAAGCTCGAGGAGTGGGGGCTCGGCGAGCACACCGCGGAGATCAACTTCAGAGCTGCGAAGGTCGCCCGCAGGGCAGCGGGTGAGGATCGCTTCGTCGCCGGCTCGATCGGGCCGACCGGCTTCCTGCCCGCCTCCGACGACCCGACCCTCGGCGACATCTCGTTCCGGGCGCTGGTCGAGGTCTTCGCCGAGCAGGCGCGCGGCCTGGTCGAGGGCGGCGCCGACCTGATCATCATCGAGACGGCGCAGGACATCCTCGAGGTGAAGGCGGCGATCTTCGGCGCCCGCGACGCCTTCAAGGAGACGGGACGGACGCTGCCGATCCAGACCAGCGTCTCGCTGCTGCCGCAGGGCGGCAAGATGCTGCTCGGGACCGACATATCGGCGGTGCTAGTGACGCTGGCGGCGCTCGACATCGACGTGATCGGGCTCAACTGCTCGACCGGGCCCGAGGACATGCGCGACGCGATCCGCTACCTCGGCGAGCACAGCCCGCTGCCGGTCCACTGCATCCCCAACGCCGGGCTGCCCCTGCAGGGGCCCGACGGCGAGACGATCTTCCCCGAAGAGCCCGGGCCGCTGGCGGCGACGCTGGGCGAGTTCGTCGAACGCTACGGCGTCGGCATCGTCGGCGGCTGCTGCGGCACGACGCCAGAGCACATCGCGGCGATCCGCGAACGGGTCGACGGCCGCGTCCCGGGCGAGCGCCCCACCCCCGGCCCGATCCAGGTCTCCTCGATGATGACCGCGACGCCGCTCGTGCAGGAGCCGCGCCCGACCCTGGTCGGCGAGCGGGTCAACTCGCAGGGCTCGCGCAAGGCAAAGGAGCTGCTGCTGGCCGACGACTACGACGGCCTCGTCCAGGTCGCCGAAGACCAGGTCGAAGGCGGCGCCCACGTGCTCGACGTCTGCGTCGCGCTGACCGAGCGCTCCGACGAGGACGAGCAGATGAAGGCCGTGGTCGAGCGAGTCTCGCTGACCCAGCCGGCGCCGATCCAGGTCGACTCAACCGAGCCCGAGGTGATCGAGGCAGCGCTCGAGCAGATCCCCGGCCGGGCGATCGTCAACTCGATCAACCTCGAGGCAGGCCGCGACAAGGCCGACCGCGTCATCCCGCTCGCCAAGGCGCACGGTGCGGCGCTGATCGCCCTGACGATCGACGAGGTCGGGATGGCGAAGACCGCCGAGCGCAAGGTCGAGATCGCCAAACGGATCCGCGACATCGCCTGTGAGGAGCACGGCCTCGACCCCGAGGCACTGATCTTCGACGCGCTCACCTTCACCCTGACTACCGGCGAGGCGGAGTGGAAGCCGTCTGCGGTCGAGACGATCGAGGGCATTCGCCGCATCAAGGCGGAGATCCCCGGTGTCAAGACCTCGCTCGGCGTCTCCAACGTCTCCTTCGGCGTCGGCCAGCCGGCGCGAGCCGTCCTCAACTCGGTCTTCCTGCACCACTGCGTCGAGGCGGGGCTCGACCTGGCGATGGTCAACCCGAACCACATCACCCCGTACAGCGAGATCTCCGACTCCGAGCGCGAGCTGACCGACGACCTCGTCTTCAACCGGCGCGACGACGCGCTGGAGCGCTTCATCGCCCACTTCGAGTCGAAGGGCGAGCAGGCGGCCGAGGAGGTCGGCGACCCGACCGAGGGCATGGAGCCCGAGGAGGCGCTGCACTGGCACATCCTGCGCCGCAAGAAGGACGGGGTCGAGGAGTGGATCGAGCGCTCGGTCGAGAAGATCGGCGCTGTCCCCACCCTCAACGAGGTCCTCCTGCCGGCGATGAAGGAGGTCGGCGACAAGTTCGGCGCCGGCGAACTGATCCTGCCCTTCGTCCTGCAGTCGGCCGAAGTGATGAAGCGCGCCGTCGCCCAGCTCGAGAACCACCTCGACCGGATCGAGGGCCACACCAAGGGCAAGGTCGTGATCGCGACCGTCTTCGGCGACGTCCACGACATCGGCAAGTCGCTGGTCAACACGATCCTCACCAACAACGGCTACACGGTGATCGATCTGGGCAAGCAGGTCCCGGTCGACACGATCATCGAGGCCGCGGTCGAGAACGAGGCCGACGCGATCGGCCTCTCGGCACTGCTCGTCTCGACCTCCAAGCAGATGCCGATCTGCGTGCAGGAGCTGCACCAGCGCGGGCTTGTGTTCCCGGTGCTGATAGGAGGAGCCGCGATCAACCGCGACTTCGGCCGCCGCACGCTCTACCCGCACGGCAAGGACTCCGACGACGTCTACGAGCCCGGCGTCTTCTACTGCAAGGACGCCTTCCAGGGCCTCGACACGATGGACGCGCTGGTCGACGAGGCGGCGCGCGGCGCGCTGGTCGAGCGGATCCGCGCCGAGGCCAAGCAGCTGCGCGAGAAGCCGGCAGTGGTCGACGACGCGCCGCCGACGACGGACTCGAGCGTGCGCTCCGCGGCGCGCACCGACAACCCGGTCCCAGAACCACCGTTCCTCGGGGCGCGCGACGTCGAGGTCGACCTCGACGAGGTCTTCCCTTATCTAGACCGCCACGTCCTCTTCAAGCTCCACTGGGGCGGCAAAGGGGTGAAGGGCGAGGCCTGGCAGGCGCTGGTCGAGGGCAGCGACGGCGAGGAGGGCTTCGCGCCGCGGCTGGAGCGGATGTGGCGCGAGCAGGACTACCTGCGCCCGCGGGCGCGGCTCGGCTACTTCCCCTGCAACGCCGAGGGCAACGAGCTGGTGGTCTTCGACCCCGAGAACCCCGAGCGCGAGCTGGAGCGACTCGTCTTCCCGCGCCAGCCCAAGCACGACCGCATCTGCCTGGCGGACTTCTTCCGGCCGCTCGACTCCGGCGAGCGCGACGTCGTCGCGCTGCAGGGCGTCACCGTCGGCCCCGAGGTGACCGAGCTGATCGAGCGCCTGGAGCGCGATGGCGAGTTCGCCGAGCAGCTCTTCGTCCACGGACTCGGCGTCCAGGCGGCCGAGGGCTTGGCCGAGTGGCTGCACTCGAACGTCCGCAGCCAGCTCGGCATCGACCTCGACCAGGGCCGCCGCTACTCCTGGGGCTACCCAGCCTGCCCGGACCAGTCCGAGCACGAGAAGGTCTGGCGCCTGCTCGAGCTGGAGGAGATCGGCATGACCCTCTCAGGTGGCTACGCCGTGATGCCCGAGCAGTCGACGGTGGCGATCGTCGCCCACCATCCGCAGGCCGTCTACTTCGGCATGAAGTCCGGCTTCATCCCCGACGACAAGGCTCCGGACGAGCTGATCGCCGGCACTCAGCGCGGCGGCACGCTGCCGCCCGAGCGCGAGCCGGTCGAAGGCTAGGTCCGGCCGACCGAGGCGACTCAGACCCTGGCTTCCACGAATAGCTGCTGCTGGCCGTCGTCGGGCACGCAGGGCCTGCCCTCCTCGTCGAACACGTCAGCGAGCCGCAGGCCGACCGCCTCGAAGACCTCGGCCAGTTCCTCGATCGTGTAAAGGCGGCGCTGGAAGGGCATGGGGTCGCCCATGTCGTCCGGCGCCTCGAAGGCGAGCAGGTGACGGATCACCCCGTCGAGGCGATGCGTCGGCGCGTTCCAGTGCTGCTCGATGAGGCTGGTCGACTCGCCCTCCTCGACCCAGGTTCTCTCTGGCAGCTGCTGTTCGACGTAGAGGACGTTCGGCATCTGCATCAGCAGGCGGCCGCCGGGGCGCAAGGCCCGTGCAGCGGCGCGAAACGCCCGCACGTTCTCCTCGTCGTAGTCGAAGTGCTCGAGGGCGCCCCCGCCGAGGCTGAGCACGACGTCGAACTCGCTGTCGAAGCCGATATACCGAGGGTCCTCTTCTACGAAGTAAGGCCACAGCCCTTGCACCTCCGCTTCGCCTGCCGCCGCCTCGAGCAGCCACTCGCTCGAGTCGACCCCGACCACGTCGAACCCCAAGCGGCAAAGCTCGTTGGTGCGGCCGCCGATGCCACATGCGAGGTCAAGGATCCGCTCGTGGCATTCGAGCCCCAACACCCGTATCGCGAACCGGGCGAGCTCCTCACCTCCCCGCTCCCAATACATCGCACTGGAATCGAGGGCAACGCTCGAGCGGTACCAGTCGACCGGCAGTTTCGCGCCCCCCCACACGGTTCCAATAAATGTAGTAGTTAGCGGTTCTGATGTAAAGCCGGTAACGTACCGAGTCAGCGGCGCGCCCGATCTTTCCTATTTGCGCTTCGACTCTTTTTGCAGTTGAGCGGCACGACCTTCGGCCGAGCGTTGAAGCGGCGGCCGTTATGACCGTCCATCCGCACCGCCGCGCGGCTGGCCCTGGCGCAGAGGTCCTGGCTGTTCTGCACCAAGCCCTTCTTACCGCCCTGCATCCGCAGCACGAACCGGCTCACCGGTGCATCGGGAGCGATGTCGAGAGTGCTCCTGATGCCGCCCCTGATGGAGTCGATGCGGAAGACCGCCTCGATCTCGATCGGCTGATGAGCGGGGCCGCTGAGGTGGGCGACCATGTCGGGCAGCTCGTTGTCGGATGAGCGCAGGTACACCGGCCCCCGGAGCGGCTGGTCGAGCAGCGGCGTGAACGCCGTCGCCCGGCCGTAGATAGCCGCCTGCGGACAGTCGTCGGCCGCGAACTGGACTCGCGTGCAGATGGTCCGGATGTGGCCCTGATCCAGGAAGGCGGATCGCGGCAGCGTCACGGCCGCCCTAGCGATGTTGGCATCGCCCTCCCGCGGCCGCACGACGGCACGCAGCGCCGGGTTGTCGCCGCGCTTCGTGCCGCCTTTGAGGCTGAGTCGCACCCGCGGCTTGAAGCCGAGTGCGGCGCAGCCGTCCACCTGGAAACGGTTCGACACGTTTGCGGTGGCGCCGTCGGCGCCACGGACCGTCGCCTCGACCGCCATCGGCTCGCAATTCGTCGGGTTGACGACGAAGTCCGGCCGGTCGATCGCGACGCGGATGTCACGGATGTCGAGCAGGAGGCCCTGCAGAATCGTCGGGATCGGGTCCGAGACCGCCGTGATCCTCGCGGTGCGCGGATCGAGTTCGAGTGCCGTGCGCACGACCACGCTTCCCAGGTCGAGCGGCCCGGCCACCGCGGGCGTCACGAGCACCATCGACAGCGGGGCGCCCTTGTACGGACCGGCAAGGTAAGCCTTGCCGGTGTCGACATAGAACGGGTTCGGGCCCGCCCCAGCCCCGGCCTGGACGACGCCGATCTGGCTCGCCGCGGGACAGGACGGGGCGGCGATCTGAGCGGCCCCGGTTCCGGCCGCCCCCGAGATCGATCCAATGGCCGCCTCGGGGCAGTACGGCACGCCCTTGAGCTCGGCGGTCAGACCCGGAGGGGTCTTCAGGCTGACGCCGCTGAACCGCTGGGTCCCGTCGTCGCGGAAGAGGCGCATCACGAACGGGCTGTGCCCGCCGGCGGTGGGGTTGGTGACCCCGGCGTCGAGCTTCGGCTCCAGAGCGTTCGTCGGGCACGGCCCGCCGTTCGGCCCCTGCGTCACCTGGAAGGTGCTGGTCTGGGCAACCGCTGGCCCCCCGTTCCACGGCGTCAGCTCCGACTTGATCTCGTAGGTCCCGCATCGCGGCGGCGTGATCAAGGTCGCCCGCGGGCCACCGGGGAAGTGCAGCTCGACGCTGGAGAACGGCGCCTCCGGGTTCTCGTCGAAGGTGACTACCAGCTGGCCGGTGACCGGATTGGGCTCTACCTTGCCGGCGATCTTGATCAGGATCCCGTCCCGCTTCGACTCGAACACCATGTAGAGGCCGATCATCGAATCGAACGGGTTGTCGTTCTGTTTGGCGATGTAGACCGCGCCAGTCAACCTCTGGGAGAGGAGGGGCGTCTCTATCGCGACCGTGCCGATCTTCGAGCCGTCGGGGCAGGAGATCGGCTCGTCAGTGCCCATCTTCACCTGCTCAGAGGAACAGCCGGCAAGGCCTTGACCAGCCGCGGGGTTGATGGCCATACCCTCCGGGAAGACGACTCTCGCCGACTTCAGGTTTGCCTGCGAGACCGCTTCCGGGTCACGGTTGCCTTCCTCGTCTTTGCCTTCGAGCCCATTGGTCGGCATGGACAACCTCACGTCGAGACCGGTCGGCGAGTCCGCCTGATTCGACGTCGGCGTCATGCCAAGCGTTGGGTCGAACTGGACTTTGTCGCAACCCGTCACGGACGGGGCGACGGACTCCGCTTCCACGAACCTGTCCGGGTTTTCCCACGAGTTCACGCGGGTCGTCGTAACGGGCGGTGGGCCCTCGCAACGGGTTGGGTTGGTGATCAGCGGAATCGGATTGGCGTCCAGATCACCGAAATCCTTGCACCCGTCGAAGGTCGTTCCCAGGGACGGCTGCTCCACCGTTCTTGCGCCGAACCCGCAGAGGGTGACGTCGGAGTCGATCACCGGCGGGAAGGCCGGAACCGGAGAGAGTTCGAAGCTGATCGCATAGCCGTCATCGGCACGAAGCTTCGGTAGAACGGTGTAGGTCGTTTTAGCTCCCGCCACCGCGAAGGCGAGCTCTGCCGGCGCACCGAATTCAGGCTCGATCGCGTAGATCGGCAGGTCGTTGAAGAGGAGTCCGGCGGTCACGATGTCGATCCCGCCCACGACGCTCTCGGGTGGACAAGTCGACGGAAGGTTGAGCACGTCCTCGACCGTCTCGCACAGGACCGGCACCGCACTCGGATTGCCGACGAACCCTCTCGGAACGTCGACGAACACCTGCTTGACGAGCTCGATCGGCTGCTCGGTTTTCAACCCCTCTTTGGTGGCGAATTGCCAGCGGGCACGAGCTGCGAAGGGGTGACCCCCGGCCTGCGTGTAGTCGTTCCCCGCGGCGTCGACCACACGGGCCTCGAACGCGGTTATGCCGAAGGGCGTCGGCGGCCCGAAGATGAATTCGTCCGTATCGCTCGCGACCTCGAGCGCCCCTCCGCCCGACGCGGTCGCCTCTGCGACGACGGTGTCAGGAAGATCCTCGCCGAGCGCCACAGCCACGGTCAAGAGCGGGTAGCTGTTGCCGGGAGCCAGAACGTCGGAACGGGTGCAGATCGCCTTGGCGCCCTGAACTCCAGAGGCCGGCTGCGCACTGCAGGCCCAGCCGGTACCACTCGCCTCGAGGATCGCCGTCTGCTCGCTGGCCGGCATCTCAAGCGTCGCGGTGACCACCCCGGAGGCGGAGTTGCTGAATTCGACCGCGGGGTTTTGCGCAACCGCCAGGTTCGGCGGCTGCGCCACCGTGCCTACGACGCTGTTGTTGGAGATTCCGACCAACGCCCCGCCGGCATTGCTGCCGATCACTTCGCACTGCAGGATCTTGTTCTGGTCCGCTTGGCCCACCCCGCCCTGCGGCAGATATTTTTCGCCGGTCGCACTAGGGATCGGCACACCGTTGCGGAGCCATTGAAAGGTGAAGGTTGGCGAGCCGCTCCAGTTCATGCCGGACGTCTGACAGGTTCGTTCGGCGGTCCCGGTGCCTTCGACGGTCGGACGGGAGCCCGCGGCCGTGGGGACGGTCGATATCGGCGGTTCGGTCCCTGGCAATGGCCCGACGACGACGGCCGGCTGGGCCGCGTACTTCGTGGTGGCATTTTCGTTCGTCCCGGTCACCACGCACTGCACGACCGTCCCGCTGTCGGCGCTCGTCAAGGTGTACGTCTGAGACATCTCACCTGGGATGACCACCCCGTTGCGGAGCCACTGGAACGTCTTGGTCGGGTGGTTGGAGTCCCCTGGAGCGCCCGGGAACCAGTTTTTGGGAGGCTCGTCGCCGTTGCAGAAGACCTCGTCACCGGCTTCCGGGGTGCCCGACGCGATATTGGTCACTTTGATCGTGTAATCGACGCGTTCGTCACTGCGATCCACCTGAGGCAGATCTCGAGTGAGCTCGACGTCGAGGACCGGTGCGGCGCCTGCGGGGGCCGCGGCGAGCAGAGCCGCGAACCCGGTGAGGCAGAGGCACCTGCCGATCGACCGGAGCTTGTAATAGGCGGTGCTCACTTCGAACCTCCCTGATTGCCGTTGACTCTCCTCTTGCCGTGGCTCCTCTTTCGAGTGACCCTCTTGTGATTGCGCCGTTTTACACACCGTGCTCTGCCGTTGCGGTACACCTTCCGCTTGCCCTTGGGGCATCTGCGCGGATTAGGCTTGACGTTGCCCGTCCTCCCGACGACGCTCGTGCTGGTCGGCCCAGGGAATCCGGGCGACACAGCAGGCCCTTGACAGGCCCCCTCGCCGTTCGGCTGGCATGGCACAGGCGGCTCGGGTTCGACGAATCCACCAGCTACTTGCGCCGCGTAGACGTCAGCGGCGGTGTCTCCGTCCGTCGGTAGGAGCGCTGAGTAGGTCGGGAACGCAAGCGTGGAGCCGTCGGCCGACATCACCGGTTCCGTCCCTTTGCTGTCGTTGCCTGGACTGAACGGAGCGCCCGGGAGGCGATAGACCGCTTCATCGCGCCAGAGGTGAGATGCGGCTCTCCCGGCCACTGCGCCCGGCAGCAAGGGCTCTTCGGTCTTGAAGAGGATGGAGCTTGCATCCTCGTTGACCCAACGCGACATCTCGACGATGTCGGTCCCCGCCGCTCGGTCGCTGCCGCGGGGTTCCACGTCGAACGCGCCGTTGTCCGACCCACCCGCCCCGGCCTTGGACACTCGTTCAAGGGCATCTGCGGTCGCATCGAACCGGAAGACGTCCAACCCGGTCCCGTCGGCGTCGTCCGCAGTCAACTGCGCGTGGGATTGGAAGACGAGGATGTGACCGTCGCCACCCGTCTCTCCGCCTCCGAGATCCCCGTCCCGCGCAGGGACCGGATACGCGCGATTCAGGAAGGTCCCGTTCGAGGCCCAGAGACCACCTTGGTCGCCGGCCGCCAGGGTGCCCACGAATCCCAGCGATCCACCTGGGTCCCCATCCCGATAGACGTAGAGGTTTGGCGAGCCGGGGATGGCTCCAACCTCCTGATCGTTCTCATCGGTGGTCAGAACGCCTTTGGCGACGAAGTACACGTGCGATCCATCCGTGGAGATCGCCGTCACGCCGTTCAGAACCTCAGCGCCGGCGCCCGGGGTGGTGTCGCTCGCGTCGCCGGCAGAGACTTGCTCCAAGCGTTCGCCGGGGGGCAGGGTCGAGTCGTGCAGGTACAGGTCCTGGGTCGCGTCGACATCCGTGTCCGCCAGTTGACGGGGCGTGACGAAGTAGACCTTCGTCCCGTCGACCGAAGCGCCCTGAAAGACGTCGTCGCCTGCGATGACCGTGCACGGACCGGGTGGGTCCGGCGTGGCGGGACGATCGCACTCGCCCGACGGCTCCGCGAACAGAGGCGAGATCGTCACGAGGCCCTCGTCGTCTTCGACGCGCTCGAGCATCCGAAGATTGTTCGAGGACGGATCGCACGCGGCGCCGTCGGGCTGCGTGGGCCGGGTCGAGAAGATGACGCGGCGACCACCCGGATAGGAAACCGCGCCTTGGTTTCTCTGTTCGCCTACGCTCTCGCCCACCGAGCCGATACGAGCGCCACACCGGCCGCCCCAGACCTTGCCGTCTTTGTCCCTTGCGACGAGCTGCAGCGAGGGGTTGCCGACCGCATCGAGCATCGCCACGTAGACGTTCCAGTCACCCGAGCCAGAGGGACTGGGGTCTCCGGACAGATAAGCCGTGTTTTTGTCACCTGGTCGAAAGTAGAAGCGGGAGTGATCCGCGGCGGCGCCGTGAAGACGGATGAGCTGCGTGTTGAGCTCTCCGTGAGAGCCGCCGTCGACTGGCACGAGCTGGGGCGAGACCGGCCAGAAGGCGCCCCCTAGAGCGCCCCGGTACACGGTCGCGATCCCCAACTGCTCCTCATCGCGGGTGGCGCCGACGTGAAACCACTGAGAGAAGTCAGGAGTGAAGCTGCCGACCGCAGGTCCGAAGAGCCCGTTGCTCCAGCCCTTCGTGATGCCCGCTGGCGGCGCAGTTGGGGCAGTGACCCATCCCGATCCGGTACGGGTCGCCACATACAGGTCCCCAAAGGGGTCGAGGCTGCCGGTGGTATTCGCGAGCGCCGCCGGAGACCTAAAGGCCACCCGGCTGCCGTCAGCCGATACCCGGGGATACTTGGCGTACTGAACGCCCTTCTTCGGCGGGCTGACCATCTCCAGGGCCATGCAGTCCGGGAGTTGAAGAGCAGCGTTGCCCTGCTTCGCGCGAACCGCTTCGTTTGGACAACTCCCGAGCGGCTCGGCGGCGCCGGCGGAACCTCCGTGCCCCGCCCAGAGAGCCATGGCAAGAACCAGCAGCGCGCCCAAGCCCGCTGCCCGCCGAGACGGTCCCGCAGACACAGTAGATCCGCTCAAATGAAAGTTCACTCGATCTCTCCTTCTCCTAGTCCCCGAGCACCGCGCCCCCAACGCGGCGACTCGACGAGCCCTTGCCTAGTCCCTGTTGCGTTCCTAAAGATAGCAACAAGAATTCTGATTGAAAAGGCCCCAGCACAAACCTTCCAAAGAAGGAACCGCGTGGGAGCGAAGCGCTTGCAGCCTCCGACTCTCCATCCCGCGTCCTGAAATATCGCCGGCAGCGCTGAAATTCCCCGCACTCGAAGACGACAACGCCCCCGGATGGGTCCCTTCAGTGTCCCGCTTCCGTCTCCAAGGACGCAGAAATGCGTCCCGCGTCGCAATCTCGGGAAATGCAGCACAAAATCCTGCATTAGGACCCTCTGAGCATGTCCTGTGGTCCCTGCGAATAGCCAAATGTTCTTGACTGGACAGCCCTCTTCCTCGAAGATGCCCGTCCTCCTACTCGGGAGAATCTGACAAATCAAGCGAAAGGGAAGAGATGAGCATCAAGAAGATGCTGCTGCTCGCCAGCATGGCGCTCGCGGCGATTGCCGCCGCCGCTCCTGCGGCTCAGGCGCAGGGCGAATGGACGCATGAAGGAGAACCGATCACCGAATCCAAAGAAGTCACATTCGCAGGCACAGTCCAGTTCACCGTGGTTGGAAGCTCGACCGGCGTGCACTGCAAAAACTCGCACGCGGTCGCTCACTTCCTGCCCGGCGGCAAAGGCGAAGTGACAACGTTCGAAGGGAAAGAATGCCGGGGCACCGGCTTCCTCGTCGGCTGCACCACCGTGCATCCGAAATCCGAAGGGCTGCCGTGGCCCATTACGGCCAATACAAATCAGACCGGCACGATCTCCGAAGTCAACATCGTGAACACGATGACAGGGTCGTTCTGCCCGGTCTCATCGACGACGCTCACCGGCAACGTGATCGTCACCCCGGACAATCCGGAAGAAACCAGCTCGGTGACCCTGAGCGGCACAGTGATGACCAGCCAGGGCGAAGCTGAGGTCGCAGGCACCCTCAGCGTCTCCCCCGCCGGTACATACGGCATCGAATAAGGCAAGGCCTACGACGCCATGTCGGAGGTTCGGGTCGCGGG
>DASUOH010000043.1:0-80536 GCA_036276735.1 Solirubrobacterales bacterium
TGAAACCGCTTCGGAATCGGCGATTCGCGTTATGCCCACGGACATAGTATAGTCGCGGCCGCCGATGTATGACGACGGGCATAGAAGGGGTGCGGTGGCGATCGCCTGCGCGGGCGCCTTCGTCGCCTTCCTCGACACGACGATCGTCAACATCGCCTTCCCCGACATCTCGGCGTCGTTCGCGGGTGCCGACCGCGGCGAGCTGTCCTGGGTGCTCGACGGCTACTTCGTCGTCATCGCCGCCCTCCTGATCCCGGCCGGTGGGCTCGCCGACCGCTTCGGCCACCGGCGGATCTTCCTGCTCGGCGTCGCCGGTTTCACCGTCGCCAGCCTGCTCTGCGCGATCGCGCCGACGCTGGAGCTGCTGATCGCCTTCCGGATCCTGCAGGGGGTCGGGGCGGCGCTGGTCGCGCCCGCTTCGCTGGCGATCGTCCTCGACAGCTTCCCGACCGAGAAGCGAGCCACCGGGGTCGGCCTCTGGGGCGCCGCGGCCGCCGCGGCGGCGGCGACCGGTCCAACCCTCGGCGGCGCCCTGGTCGAGCTCTCCGACTGGCGGCTCGTCTTCCTCGTCAACCTGCCGCTCGGCGCCGCGATCATCTGGGCCGGCCGCGGCCAGTTGCGCGAGCGACCGGCGCTCGACAGCCGCCTGCCCGACCTGCCCGGAGCAGCTCTCTCGGCGCTCGGCCTCGCCCTGGTCACGCTCGGCATCGTCGAGGGCAACGACTGGGGCTGGGCCGCACCGGCGACCCTTGCCGCCTTCGCGGCCGGCGCCGCCCTGCTCCTCGCCGTCGCCCTGCGCAGCCGCACGCACCCTCGGCCGCTGCTCGAACCGGAGCTCTTCGCTCACTCATCCTTCCGGGTCGGCAACGCCGGCACGCTGCTCTTCTCCGCCGCCTTCTTCTCGATCGTCCTCGGCAACGTCCTCTTCCTCACCTCGATCTGGGACTACACCGTGCTGCAGGCGGGCGCCGCGACCCTGCCGGGCCCCTTCATGAGCACCGTCGTCTCCGGTCCCGCCGGCCGCCTGGCCGACCGCCTCGGCCAGCGTGCGGTCGTCGTGCCGGGCGCCCTGCTCTTCGCGATCGGCGTGCTGGTTCTGCGTTCGGCGGGCGCCGAGCCCGACTGGCTCGGCCTCTGGCTTCCCGGCTCCTTCCTCACCGGCGTCGGTGTTGGCCTCGCCTTCCCGACCCTCGGCTCGGCTGCGGTCCGCGACGTGTCCGACGACCGCTTCGCCACCGCAAGCGCCGTCAACGCCGCCTTCCGCCAGGTCGGAGCCGTGCTCGGCACCGCGCTCCTCGTTGCGATCGTCGGCGACCCGGTTGGCCTGACCGAGTCGCTCGCAGCCGCGGATCGCGCCTACCTGTTCGCCGCCCTCGCCTCGCTCGCTGCGGGCATGGTCACGCTCGCACTGCGTCCTGCGCCAGGCTCCCTCCGGCTCGAAGATCCCCGCGGGCCCTACTTGACCGAGCCGGCCAGCAGGCCCTGGACGAAGTAGCGCTGGAAGGCGAAGAACACGGCGAGCGGGATCGCAAGCGAGATGAAGGCGGCGGGCGCTATCAGGTCGATGTTGGAGCCGAACTGGCGGAACTGGGAGAAGATCGCGACGGTGATCGGCTGGGTGTCGCGGCCGAAGGTCAGCGCGACTAGGAAGTCGTTCCAGGTCCAGAGGAACTGGAAGATCGCCAGCGAGGCGATCGCCGGCAGGCCGAGCGGCAGGATCAGGCGGACGAAGATGCGCAGCTCCGAGGCGCCGTCGATCCGCGCCGACTCGAGCAGGTCTTTCGGTATCCCGACGAAGAAGTTCCGCATCAGGAAGATCGCGAAGGGCAGCGCGAAGGCGGTGTGGAAGAGGATCAGCGAGAGGGCGGTGTCGAAAATGCCGATGTCGTTGTAGAAGGAGAACATCGGGATCAGCGCCATCTGCAGCGGCACGACGAGCAGCGCGACGACGAGCAGGAAGAGCCATTCGCGGCCGGGGAACTCGAGCCAGGCAAAGGCGTAGCCGGCCAGCGCGCCGACGACGATTGGGATCGCCGTACCGCCGAGCGCCACGACGATCGTGGTCACGAGGGCGCCGGTGATTTCCTCGTTGTTGATCAGCTCCTCGTAGTTTTCGAGAGTGGCGACGCTCGGTTCGGAGAAGACCGTCCACCAGCCCTGGCCGCTGACCACGTCGGCCGGCATCAGCGAGGTGAGGAAGAGCCCCAGGGTCGGGACCAGCCAGAGCACGGCGATGAAGGCGAGCAGCAGGTTGATCGGCCCCTTCGAGAGGGCGCGGACGATCCGGCCGCCGAACGCCTCGCGCCGCGGCGGCACGGCCACCGGTTCGACCTGCTGCGCGGCCTCCATCAGGCCTCCCTCCGGAAGTTGCGCAGGTTGAAGACCAGCAGCGGGATCACGAGGAGGAAGAGGAGGACGGCGATCGCCGAGCCGAGGCCGAAGTCGTTGACGCCGCCGAAGGCGGTCCGCCACATCGCCAGCGCGATCACGTTGGCGTCGTCCTGCGAGGAGGCGGGCGCTACCGAGAGCACGATGTCGAACACCTTGAGGACGTTGATCAGCATCGTCACGAAGACGACGATCAGCACCGGTCGCAGCAGCGGCACGGTGACGCGCCGGAAGATCTGCGTCTCGCTGGCGCCGTCGGTGCGCGCCGCCTCCAGCACGTCGCGCGGCAGCGCCGCCAGCCCGGCGCCGATTACGACCATCGCGAAGCCGGCCCAGACCCAGATGTAGGCGATCATCACCGCCGGGGTGATCAGCCCCGGCCCCAGCCAGTCAACCCCCGAGAAGGGTTCCTCGAAGGTCTCGGGCGAGATCGCGACGCTGTGCTCGCCCGGGCCGACGTCCTCGAAGGCGAAGCTGCCGTCGGCCTCCGTCTCGACCGTCCCGAGGCTGCCGCCGTCGGCATCGCGCAGCTCAAGCGAGACGCCGGGCAGGCCCTGCTCGCCTTTCTCGACCACGTCCGGTTTGCCGCCGCCGGGGAGGAAGTCGACCCAGACCACGCCCGCGATCCCATCCGGGAGCGGTGGCGGGGCGCGGGCCTGGGCGGCGTCCTCGGGGACGTCTTCGGGCGGGATCGCGGTCAGCCCCAGCTGGGCCACGTCGCCGGCCCGCAGCGGCTCGGTCAGGCGCAACCCCTGCTTCGGCGTGCCCTCGAGCCGATCGGTGGAGCCGGCCGCGTCGGAGAAGGCGCCGGGCGGATCGACCGCGTCGACGACGGCGGCGAGGCTGGCGTTAACCGCGCCGATTTCGGGGTCGCGCTGGTCCATGACCCGCCAGATCACGCCCGCCGCGAACAGTGAGATCGCCATCGGCATGAAGACCGCGGTGCGGAAGGCGACCGACCAGCGGATTTTCTCGATCAGGACGCCGAAGACGAGGCCGATCGCCGTGACCAGGGCGGGGACGACCGCCAGCCACAGCGCGTTGTTCTCGATCGCGGTGAGGAGGAGGTCGGTGGTGACGATCTCCTCGTAGTTGTCGAGCCCGACGAACTCCGAGCCGGTGCGGTCGAAGAAGCTGCGGTAGATCGTCGAGATCGCCGGATAGACGATCCAGATTGCGAGCAGGATCGCGGCCGGCGCGAGGAAGCCGATCGCGACGCGGTGGCGGCGCCAGATGCCCGGTCTGCCGTCCGGACTTCCCTCTGGCGCCGCCATCTCGGCCGCTCTGTTGGGTTCGCCGATCGACCTAGAACGCTTTGTTGGCTTCCTGCTCCAACTTGCGCGCGGTCGCGTCGACGTTCTGGTTCTCCATGAATTCGGTCAGCGCCTGCCACATGCCTTTGCCGACCGTGGCCCCGAACGCCGCCGGCTGCAGGTCAGAGAGGTCGAAGCGGAACGTCTCCGCTTCGGCGATCGTGCCGGCCGTCTCGCGCGTCAGCTCGTCGGGATAGACGTTGGTGTCGAGATCCCGGTTGGCGCTCGAGAAGCCGCCCCGTTTCGCCCAGATTTCGGCGGCCTCGCTGCTGGCCAGATATTCGACCAGCGCCTGCGAGGCGGGCGTGTCGTTGAACATGATCAGCACGTCGCCGCCGCCGACCACCACCGGTTCGGAGCCGTCGACCGACGGGAAGTCGAAGACGTCGTAGTCGGTCATCGGTTTGGCCTGCGTGCCGGCTTCGATTTCGGTGACGACGAAGTCGCCCTCGAGCACCATCGCGCCCTCGGGGTTCTCTTTGAACGCGTTGGTCACCGACGTCGGGAAGTCGGTCTGCAGGGCGCCCGAGGTGCCGCCGACGATGTTGTCGGAGTCGCCGATGATCTCGGTCATCGTTTTCAGCGCGTCTTTGACGCTCTGGTCGGTCCAGGGGATTTTGTGTTCGGCGAGCTGGTCGTATTTCTCAGGACCCGCTTCACGCAGGTAGATGTTCTCGAACAGGTCGGTGAGCGGCCAGCCGGCGTCGACCCCGATCGAGTAGGCCTTCGTGCCCGACGCTTTCAACGTTTCGGCGCTTTTGAGGAGCTCGTCGAAGGTCTCGGGGGGTTTGACGCCCGCCGTCTCGAAGAGGCCGACGTTGTACCAGACGGTCGACTTGTTGGCTGCCTTGAAGACGAAGCCGTAGACCTGGTCTTTGAAGGTGGCGACTTCGACCGCGCCGGGGGTGAAGCCGTCTTTGATCGTGTCTTCGGCGAAGGTGAGCGGTTTGAGCGCTCCCTGTTCGTAGAAGTCGGCTACCGACCCGGGCTGGGGGACGGCGGCGAGGTCGGGCGGGTTGCCGCCCTGCACGGCGGTCGCGAGGATCGTCGGCAGCTCGTCACCGGCCGCGTCATAGCTGACGTTCACGTTGGGGTATTCCTCGCGGAAGCCGTCGAGGACGGCCTCGAAGGACTGCGCCT
This sequence comes from Solirubrobacterales bacterium, assembly GCA_036276735.1. Taxonomy (GTDB): domain Bacteria; phylum Actinomycetota; class Thermoleophilia; order Solirubrobacterales; family 70-9; genus VRUE01. Next base: position 4,842 of record DASUOH010000043.1, read on the forward strand.
CTTCGCCGGTCCAGACGCCGGCGACGTCGACGCTGCCGGAGACGTTCGCGGCACCGCCGCCGTTGCCACCACCACCGTCGTCGTCGTCACCGCAGCCGGCGAGCGCTAGCGCGAACGCCGCGACCAGCAGCGCAAGCACGTGGAGCGTTCGAATCCTCATGTCTCTCTCCTCCTGATTGGCGCTCTGCCTGTGTTCCTCTTGTGGCTCTTCTGTCTTTTCACTTCCCGTTCGCGTAGATGCCCAAGCTCGTCTCGGGGTCAAAGAAGTGGAGGTTGCGGGTGTCGACCGCGATCTCGGCCGGCTCGCCCTCGCGGATCTCCGAGCGGGGCCCGAAGCTGCCGATCAACGTCGTCCCGTCGCCCTCGCCCTTGCGGCCGACGCCGGACGCTTCGAGGTCGGCGGCCAGCTCGCGGACGTCCTCGGTCTGGGCGGGGCGGGCGTCGATCGTGAAGTGCGCCAGCACCTCGGAGCCGAGCGCCTCGCGCAGCTCGACGTGACCCCGGATGCGGCGGTCCTCAGGGACCTCGGGGTCGAGCGCCGCGTCTTCGAGGTCCTCGGGTCGGATCCCGACGATCACCTGCCGGCCGTCGTGGCGCTCCAGCTCGGGGCGATCGGAGATCAGCTCGGGGTCGAGCGTGACGCGCTGGTCGCCGATCGCAACCCGCAGGTCGCCGTTGGAGCGCTCGATGTTCGCCTCGAGCATGTTCATCGCGGGGCTGCCGATGAAGCCGCCGACGAAGAGGTTGACCGGGCGGTCGTAGAGCTCCTGCGGGCTCGCCACCTGCTGCAGCTCGCCTTTGCGCATCACGGCGACGCGGTCGCCCATCGTCATCGCCTCGACCTGGTCGTGGGTGACGTAGATCGTGGTGACGCTGAGGTCCCGCTGCAGGCGGCTGACCTCAGCCCGCATCTCGACCCGCAGCTTGGCGTCGAGGTTGGAGAGCGGCTCGTCCATCAGGAAGGCGGCGGGTTCGCGAACGATGGCCCGTCCCATCGCGACGCGCTGGCGCTGGCCGCCGGAGAGGTTGCGCGGCTTGCGGTCGAGCAGCTCGTCGAGGCCGAGGACGGCGGCGGCCTCGCTGACGCGGCGGTCGACCTCGTCCCTGTCGAGCCCCCGGACCCGCAGCCCGAAGGCGATGTTGTCCTCGACGCTGAGGTGGGGGTAGAGGGCGTAGCTCTGAAAGACCATCGCGATGTCGCGGTCCTTGGCCGGCACCCAATTGACGACCCGCTCGCCGATCCGTATCTCTCCCTCGGAGACCTCCTCGAGGCCGGCGACCATCCGCAGCGCCGTCGTCTTGCCGCAGCCGGAAGGCCCGACCAAGACCAGCAGCTCGCCGTCGTTTGCCTCGAGGTCGATCGAATCGACGGCTCGGGTCCCATCCGGGTAGACCTTCGAGACCGCGCTGAAAGTCACAGCCGCCACAAAAATGAGCTACCACTGCGAGCCGCTTATCTAACCTCGGCTCCCGCCCGCCTCCCCAACCACCGCGGCGTTTAAACAGCGGCTCTTACAGGCATATAGGGGGCGACAGTTCCATTCGAGGAGGAGGGCCACTGTGTTGATCGCCGCTGTAGTCGGGATATGTGTGCTGCTGCTGGTGCTGGGCTTCCTGGCGCCGCGGCTCTCCAACCACGCCCGCCGCGGCACCGACAAGGGCTTCTCCGTCGGCCAACGCGCCGGAGGCAAGGCGCCGGGTCCACTCGGCACGCTGTTCAGCAAGTCCTTCGGCAAATCGCGCCGCGCGGCGAACAAGAGCCACTCGGCCGGCCAAGGCGCGCGAGGGAAGCTGCCCTTCTAGCGTCGATCAGTCGAGGCGGGCGCCCAGCGACCGCCAGGCGGCGGTGAGCTCGTCGACTCCGGCGTCGATCGACGCCTCGCCGACGCTCAGCTCCAAGCGCCCGCCCGGGGCGACTTCTCCCAGCGGGAGAACGCGAACGTTCGGGCCGGCGAGTCCCCTTAGGGCCGTGGCGTCGCCGCTGACCACGAAGCCACCCGACCCCTCGCCAAACAGGGCCTCGTCGGCCGCGCGGCCGCGCACCGTCAGCGGCGAGAGGTCGACGCGACAGCCGAGGCTCCCCACTGCCTCGCCGCTCGCGGGCGCCGACGCGATCGCCGCCTCGGCCAGCGCCACCGCAAGGCCGCCGTCGCTGACGTCGTGGGCCGAAGAAAGCCTGCCCGCGCGCACCGCCTCGCGAACCGCCGTGCAGGCCGCCTCGACCGCCGCGACGTCTGGTTGCGGCAGACCACTGGCGAGCTCGCCTCGCAGCTTGGCGAGCTCCGAGCCGGCCAGCGAAGGCGAGAACGGGCCGACCAGCGCGATCGCGTCGCCCTCGCGGGCGAAGCCGCTCGGCGCGGCAACTGCGGCATCGGGAAGCTCGCCGACCATGCCGACGACTGGCGTCGGGTAGATCGGGCCTTCCGGCCCCTCGTTGTAGAGGGAGACGTTGCCGCCTACGACGGGCACGCCGAGCGCCCGGCAGGCATCGGCGAGGCCGCTGACCGCGCGGTCGAGCTGCCAGGCGGGAACCGGCTTCTCGGGGTTGCCGAAGTTGAGGCAGTTGGTGAGGCCGAGCGGCTCGGCGCCGACGCAGGCGAGGTTCTGGGCGCACTCGAGCACCGCCTCGACCGTGCCGGCGTAGGGGTCGCAGGCGACGCGCCGCCCGTTGCCGTCGATCGAGACCGCGATCGCATTGCCCGCCTCGGGAATCGCCAGCACCGCGGCGTCGGCCGACTCGGGCCGCCGCGCCGTCCGCGAGCCGACGATCGAGTCGTACTGCTCGAATGCCCAGCGCTTCGAGGCGATGCTGGGGGAGGCGAGCAGGGCGAGCAGCGTCTCCTCGGCGGCGGCGCCGGGATCCAGGCGCCGCTCGTTCCCGTACATCCACCTCTGTGGCTCGGCGGGATCGAGGTCGTAGAGCGGGCAGCCCTCGACCAGTGCCTCGACCGGCATCTCGCCGACCGTCTCTCCGTCGCGCAGGATCCGAATCTTGCCGCTGTCGGTGACGACGCCGATCTCGGCGGCGCCGGTCTGCCATTTCTCGCAAACGGCGATCACCTCGGCAACCTTCGACGGCTCGACCACCGCCAGCATCCGCTCCTGCGACTCGGACACCATGATCTCGAAGGGCTCCATGTCGGCCTCGCGCAACGGCACCCGTGCTACGTCGAGGTCGATCCCGACGCCGCCGGCCGCTGCCATCTCGCCGGCCGAGGAGGTGAGGCCCGCCGCACCGAGATCCTGCAAGGAGACGAGCAGGCCCTTGCCGAGCAGCTCGAGGCAGCACTCCAGCACCTTCGCCTCCTCGAAGGGGTCGCCGATCTGAACGGTCGGGCGCTTCGCCTCGTCGCCCTCGCCCAGCTCGGCCGAGGCGAGCACCGAGGCGCCGCCGATTCCGTCGCGGCCGGTCGAGGCGCCCATCAGGACGACCGCGTTGCCGACCCCGGCGGCCGCCGCCCGCACCATCTCCTCCGTCTTCGCCAGCCCGACGCACATCGCGTTGACCAGGCAGTTGTGCTCGTAGGGGGCCTCGAAGTAGATCTCGCCGCCGACCGTCGGCACACCGATCGAGTTGCCGTAGTGGCCGATGCCCCGGACCGCGCCGTCGAGCAGGTAGCGCGAGCGCTCCGAGTCGAGCTCGCCGAAGCGCAGCGAGTCGAGGATCGCGATCGGCCGTGCCCCGAGCGCGAAGACGTCGCGCAGGATGCCGCCGACCCCAGTTGCCGCGCCCTCGAACGGTTCGACCGCGCTGGGGTGGTTGTGCGACTCGACCTTGAAGGCGACCGCGTGCCCGTTGCCGATGTCGACCGCGCCGGCGTTCTCGCCGGGGCCCATCACGACCCGCTCGCCCTCGGTCGGCAGGCGGCGCAGCAGCTTGCGCGAATGCTTGTAGGCGCAGTGCTCGGACCAGAGCAGGCTGAACATCGCCAGCTCGACGTCGTTCGGCTCGCGCCCCAGCTTCTCGACGATGAGGTCGAACTCGGCGTCGGTCAGCCCGAGCTCGCGATGCTTCGCGACCTCGACAGTCATGCGACGACGCGCGCCACGTGCGCCATCCGCTCGAAGATGCGCAACCCGTCGGTCGATCCCTCCAACTCGTCGACCGCGTGCTCGGGGTGGGGCATCAGGCCGAGCACGTTGCCCGCCTCGTTGGTCACCCCGGCGATCTCGCGGGCCGAGCCGTTCGGGTTCTGCCCCGGCGCGTAGCGGTAGGCGACCTGGCCGTTCGCCTCCAGTGCGTCGAGCATCTCCTCCGGCGCCCAGTAGCGGCCTTCGCCGTGCTTGACCGGGATCGACAGCCGCTCGCCGGACGGCTCCTCGACCAGCTCGACCTGGCGGCAGAGGAAGCGCAGCCCCTCGTTGCGCAGCAGCGCGCCCGGCAGCAGGTCCGATTCGCAGAGCACCTGGAAGCCGTTGCAGATGCCCAGCACCGGGCCGCCATTGGCGGCGAACTCGGCCACCGCCTCCATCGCTGGCGAGAAACGGGCGATCGCGCCGGCCCGCAGGTAGTCGCCGTAGGAGAAGCCGCCGGGGACGACGACCGCGTCGGCGTCGCCGAGATCGCGGTCTTCGTGCCAGTGCAGCCGCGCCTCACCGCCGCTGCGCTCGCAGGCCCGCACCGCGTCGCGCTCGTCGCAGGAGCCGGGGAACTGAAGAACGACCCAGCGCATCAGGCGCCGTCGATGCTCTGGATCTCGAAGTCCTCGATCAGCGGGTTGGCGAGCAGCTTCTCGCAGAGCTCCGGCAGTCGCTCGGGCCCGTCGGCCTCGAGCTCGACCATGCGGCCGACCCGGACGTGCTCGATCCCCTCGAAGCCGAGCGCCGGCAGCGCCCGCTCGACCGCCTTGCCCTGCGGATCGAGGATTCCCTCCTTGGGCCGGATCAGGACCCGGGCCTTCAGAAGGAGCGCTCCGTGACCCGCTCGTAGGCCTCCACGTACTTGGCGCGCGTCTGCTCGACCACGTCGGCCGGGATCTCGGGCGCCGGCGGCGTCTTATCCCAGCCGCTTCCCGTCGCCCAGTCGCGGACGAACTGCTTGTCGAAGGAGGGCGGGGTCTTGCCGGGCTCCCAGCGGTCGGCCGGCCAGAAGCGCGAGGAGTCCGGGGTCAGCACCTCGTCGGCGAGGACGATCCGGTCGTTCTCGTCGCGCCCGAGCTCGAACTTGGTGTCGGCGAGGATGATCCCCCGCTCGGCCGCGTGCTCGGCGCCGCGCCGGTAGACCTCGATCGAGATCTGCCGCAGCTCCTCCATCAGGCCGCGGTCGCCGACGATCTCGGCGGCGCGGTCGAAGTCGACGTTCTCGTCGTGGTCGCCGATCTCGGCCTTGGTCGCGGGCGTGAAGATCGGCTCGGGCAGCTTGTCGGACTCGAGCAGGTTCTGCGGCAGCTCGATCCCGCAGACCTCGCCGCCCTCCTTGTATTCCTTCCAGCCCGACCCCGTGATGTAGCCGCGCACGACGCACTCGACCGGATACATCTCGAGCCGGCGCACCCGCATCGCCCGTTCGGCGACCTCCGCGGGCACGTCGTTGGAGATGAAGTGATTGGGGACGATGTCGGCGGTCAGCTCGAACCAGAATTCGGAGATCCGGTTGAGCACCTTGCCCTTGTCGGGAATCGGCGTCGGCATCACCACGTCGTAGATCGAGATCCGGTCGGAGGCGACCATCAGCAGGTCGTCCTCCCACTCGTAGATCTCGCGGACCTTGCCTGACGAATGGAGTTGAAGATCGGTTACGGCAGTCATGAAGCCGATGCTAGCTATCGCGAGGGCCGTAAACCTTCCTCGGGTGGGTGGCGTGGGGCCTGGGGTCCTCGCCCGCAGCTTGCGAGGACGAGGAGCCCCAGCCCCGCGACAGGACCCGCCCGCCGGAGAGGTCTACGATCATCGTGTGCTGCCGCCCGAACCGAATCGCCCGGCGCTCGTCCAGATGCTGCGCTGGGCCTTCCGGCCGATCGCCTTCCTCGAGGACTGTCGGCGCCGCTTCGGACCCAGCTTCAGCGTCACCTTCCCCGGCTTCGAGCGGCCGATGGTGATGATCTCCGACCCCGCCGCAATCAAGGCGCTCTACGCCGAGCCGGGCCACGACCTGCCGCCCGGCCGCAACATCTTCCTCGAGCCGATCCTCGGCTCCCGCTCGCTGCTGCTCCTGACTGGACCCGACCACCTGGCGCGGCGGCGCCTGATGCTGCCCGCCTTCCACGGCGAGCGGATGCGCTCCTACGAGCCGATCGTCGCCGAGATCGTCGACGCTGAGATCGACTCCTGGCGCGTCGGCGAGGAGTTCGCCCTCCATCCGCGCATGCAGGCGATCACCCTGGAGGTGATCCTGCGCGTCGTCTTCGGCGTCGCCGAGGGGCCGCGGCTGGAACGGCTGCGCGGCATGCTCTCCACGGTCCTCCAGGAAACCGCCAACTCGAGCGCGCAGCTCGTCGCCCTGATCATGGCCCGCTTCGGCGGCCGCCAGCCCTTCGCCCGCTTCGAGGGCCAGCTGCGCGAGGTCGACCAGCTGCTCCACGCCGAGATCGCCGAGCGGCGCGCCGCCGGCGGCCTTGAGGAGCGCGACGACATCCTCTCGGCGCTGATGCTCGCCCGCTTCGAGGATGGCGGGAGCGCGGGAGGCGAGGGAATGACCGACACCGAGCTGCGCGACCAGCTGATGACGCTGCTGCTGGCCGGGCACGAGACGACGGCGACGGCGCTCGCATGGACCTTCGACCTGCTGCTCCGCCACCCGCGCGAGCTGGGCCGGCTGCGCGACTCGCTCGAGAGCGGCGAGGAGGACTACCTGCGGGCGACGATCTCCGAGTCGCTGCGACTGCGGCCGGTAATCCCGATCGCCGGCCGGCGCCTCACCAAGCCGCTCGAAGCGGACGGACTGACGCTGCCGGAGGGCACCGACGTGACCCCGGCGATCTGGCTCGCCCACACTCGGCCCGACGCCTACCCCGAGCCCTACGCCTTTCGTCCCGAGCGCTTCCTCGAGGACCCGCCCGAGACCTACGCGTGGATCCCCTTCGGCGGCGGCATCCGCCGCTGCCTCGGCGCCTCCTTTGCCGAGTTCGAGATGCGGATCGCACTGCGCGAGATCCTCGCCCGCTGTGAGCTGCGCAAGGCCGACCCGCGCCCCGAGCGCGTCGGTCGCCGCAACATCACCCTCTCGCCCCGCGACGGCACGCCGGTCGTCCTCACCGCGCGCCGCGAGGCGCGCCAGCCGGTCCCGGCCTAAGCGGGATTCTGCTCGGCCCAGGCGGCGATGCGACCCGAGCCGGCGATCACGTCGCCGTCGTCGAGAACGAGGATCGGGACGTCGTTCTGTCCGCTCAGCTCGCGGACCTCGGCCCGCTCCTCGGCACGGCGTCCCCAAGTCCAAGCCGCGAGTCGGTAGCCGGATACCGGCTTGACCTCGTACTCGTGCCCCGCCGCGTCGAGCGCCTTGCCCGCCTTCGCGCAGGGGTGCATGAAGCCCGGCCCCGTCGTCTTCTGCCCGCAGGTGTAGAGGACCATCGCGGGAAGCGTATCCTGGAGCGCGGTCCGAGCGCGATGCTACGCTCGTAGCACAATGGTAGAAGTCGCGACGAGAGAGCTGCGCAACGACACGGCCGGGGTCCTGCGCCGGGTCGCGGCCGGGGAGACGGTGACGATCACCGTGCGCGGCAAGCCGGTCGCCGACCTCGTGCCGCACCGGCCCGAGGGGCCTCGGTGGATGCCTCGGGAGGAATTTCTAGTGCTTCTCCAGACGCACTCCGCGGATCCCGGTCTACGGGACGATCTTGATCGCCTCGCCGGCGAAACGACGGACGAAGACGGTCTCGACGAGCTGTGGTAGGCAATCGGGAAGAGTCGCGGGGGCTCCTCGACACCTCGGTTCTCATCGCAATCGAGAGCGGCAGGTCGCTTCGCGCGGAGGCGATACCCGAGACCGCCGCGATCTCAGTGGTGACCAAGGCGGAGCTGCGGGTCGGCATCTTCGCTGCAGAGGACATCGAGACGCGCGACCGGCGATTGATGACCTGGGAGCTCGCGAATCGCATCGTTTCGCTTCCTATCGACGAAGCCGTATCGCGGGCCTGGGCGCAGATGCGGGCCTACCTCAGGGCGTCCCAGCGGCGCGTGAAGATCAACGACATCTGGATCGCGGCGACGGCGGCTGCCTATGACATACCTGTGTTGACTCAGGATGCGGACTTCGATGCGCTCAATGGCGTCGCCGGGCTTACCGTCATCCCGGTCTGACTTCCCTTCAGCGCAGCGCTTCGAGCCGCTCGAATATCTCCGGCACGTGGCTGAGGTAGGCGCGCTCGTCGAAGACCGCGTCGAGGTCGAGCTGGGGGGCGGCCTCGCCGAGCAGCTCGCGGAAGTGGGTGCCGCTGTCCCAGGCGCGTTGGGCGTTCGCCTGGACGACGCGGTAGGCGTCGTCGCGGGTCATCCCCGAGTCGACCAGGGCGGTGAGGGCGCGCTGGCTGAACAGGGCGCCGTGGGTCAGCTCGAGGTTCTCTCGCATCCGCTCGGCACGGACGTTCATCCCAGAGGCGACACCCGCGGCGATGTCCTGCATGTAGTCGAGCGCCGTCGTCGTATCGGGCAGGATCACCCGCTCGGCCCCCGAGTGGGAGATGTCGCGCTCGTGCCAGAGGGCGACGTTCTCCAGCCCGGCCTGTGCGTAGCCGCGCAGGACCCGTGCCAGGCCGGTGATCCGCTCGGTGCGGATCGGGTTGCGCTTGTGCGGCATCGCCGAGGAGCCCTTCTGGGCGCCCGAGGCGAACGGCTCCTCGACCTCGCGAACCTCGGTGCGCTGAAGGTTGCGGATCTCGGTCGCGAAGCGCTCCAATCCGGCGCCAGCGACGGCGATCGCCGAGGTGAGCACGGCGTGGCGGTCGCGCGGGATCACCTGCGTCGCCACGTCCTCGCGCCGCAGCCCGAGCCGCTCCATGACCCGGGCCTCGACCGCCGGCGGCACCGACGCGTAGGTGCCGACCGCGCCTGACAGCTTGCCGTGCCCGAGCTGCTCGAAGGCCTCGCTCAACCGCGCCAGGTTGCGATCCGCCTCGAAGGCGAAGCCGGCCAGCCGCAGGCCGAAGGTCGTCGGCTCGGCGTGGACGCCGTGGGTGCGGCCGACGCAGACGGTGTCGCGGTGCTCCAGCGCCTGCTCGATCAGGGCGTCGCGGTAGGCGCGGGCGCTGGCCAGGACGATCTCGCCGGCCGCCCGCAGCTGCAGCGCCAGCGCCGTGTCGAGCACGTCGGAGGAGGTCAGCCCGTAGTGGATCCAGCGTCCGTGCTCGCCGACCGACTCGGCGACGACGTCGACGAAGGCGGCGACGTCGTGGTCGGTCACCCTCTCGCGCTCGTTCACCGCCTCGACCGTGAACGCCGCCCGCTCGCGGCAGGACTCGGCGGCCTCGCCCGGCACGACTCCCTCCTCGGCCCATGCCTCCGTCGCCGCCAGCTCCACCTCCAGCCACGTCTCCAGCTTCCGCTGCTGCGACCACACCTCAGCCATCTCTGGCCGCGTGTAGCGGGAGATCACCGCTGCGCCCCAAGGTCCAGAAGCTTCTCCTCAGCGTTCCTCGGGCGGGTGGCGCGGCGGCGGGGGTCCCCCATAGCGGAGGACGCGAAGCGTCCGAGCACATGGGGGAGGCCGCCGTGACAGGACCCGCCCGCCAGAAACGCCCCCGTCATGACTTGATGATCCGCACGGCCAGCACACCCGCATTCTTGGCACCGTCGATCGCCACGCAGGCGACCGGGATCCCAGGCGGCATCTGCACCGCGGAGAGCAGCGCGTCCAGGCCGCCGAGCGACTTGCCGAGGATCGGCACACCGATCACCGGCAGGTCGGTGTGGGCGGCGGCGACGCCGGGCAGCGCCGCCGACATGCCGGCGCCGGCGATCAGCACCCTCAGCCCGCGGATCCGCGCGTTGTGGCAGTACTCGCGCACCTGCTCGGGGTCGCGGTGGGCGCTCATCACCCGCACCTCGTAGCGGATGCCGGCTTCCTCCAGCGCCTTCCCCGCCGGCTCCATCTTGGGCTTGTCGTTCTTGGAGCCCATGATGATCCCGACCAGCGGCTCGTCCACCTCGATCTCTTTGAACGCCTCCTCGACCGCGGGCATCGCGGTCGCCCCGGTCGGCGCGGGGGTCCCGGTTGGCTGCGGGTCCTCTGAGATCTCGCTCATCTCTTCCTCTCGGTCGTCAGTGACTGGGTACGCGCTCCACCGCGCGGGCGGCGATGTCGGAGCGGATCTGCATCCCGTCGAAGGAGATGCGCCGGGCGGCATCGTATGCGCGATCGCGCGCCTCCGCCGGGGTCGCGCCAAGCGCCGTGACGTTGAGCACGCGCCCCCCCGCCGTGACGACCTCGCCGTCGCGCTCGGCGGTGCCGGCGTGGGTCACCTCGGCCAGCTCGGCGGCCTCCTCCAGGCCACGGATGACGTCGCCCTTCGACGAGGACTCGGGATAGCCGGCGGAGGCCAGGACCACGGTCACCGCCCAGTCGTCGCCGAACTCGGCGCTCGTCCCGGTCAGGCCGCCCGGCTCGCGCGCCGCGAGGCAGAGGTCGATCAGGTCGGAGCGCAGGCGGGGCAGTACGGCCTGCGTCTCGGGGTCGCCGAAGCGGGCATTGAACTCGAGCACCTTGGGGCCGTCCGGACCGATCATCAGCCCTGCGTAGAGGACGCCGTGGAAGGGAATGCCGCGTCGCGCCATCGCCTCGACCACAGGCCGGTGCACCGTGTCGACGATCTCTTCGACCTCGGCCGGGCCGAAGCCCGGCACCGGCGAGTAGCTGCCCATGCCGCCCGTGTTGGGCCCCTCGTCGCCGTCGAAGATCCGCTTGTAGTCCTGGGCGGGTGCCAGCGGCACCACGTTCTCGCCGTCGCAGAGCGCCAGCAGCGAGAGCTCCTCCCCCTCCAAGAACTCCTCCAGCACCACCGCCATATCGGCGCCGAAGCGCCGCTCGGTGAAGAAGACGTCGAGCGCCTCGCGTGCCTCCGCCTCACTCGCGCAGATGATCACGCCCTTGCCCGCGGCGAGCCCGTCGGCCTTGAGGACCAGGGGGTAGGAGGCATCGCTGACCCTCTCGAGCGCTTCCTCCCGGTTGCGCAGCAACATGTGCGCGGCGGTCGGCACGCCGGCCTCGCGCATCAGCTCCTTGGCGAAGGCCTTGGAGCCCTCCAGCTCGGCGGCCGCGGCGCTGGGGCCGAATGCCGGCACCCCAGCCTCCTCGAGCGCGTCGACCGCACCAGCGACGAGCGGCGCCTCGGGTCCGACCACGACCAGGTCGACCGAGCGCTCCCGCGCCGTCGCGACGATCGCCTCGACGTCCTCGCCGCCCACCTCCGGGATGCACTCCGCGTCGGCTGCGATGCCGGCGTTGCCGGGCGCGCAGAGCAACTCCGGCGCATGGGTGGAGCGGGCCAGCGCTCGGACGATCGCGTGCTCGCGGCCGCCGCCGCCTACCACCAAGATCCTCACAAAGCCGCCCCCGGACGCGGGAGCGAATGCCTGTCCATATTTGATTCTTCAGGCATTCGTGGGAGCAGAGGAGGCGGCGCTTAAAGGGTGGAGGCCAACTCGTCGGCCGGCAGCGCCGCCAGCGTCTGGCTGGTCATCGTCCCGCGCGAGCCGAGCTCGACCGAGACCTTCGCCATCGTCTTCTCGTCGGGCGCTTCGACCACGGTGACGAAGTCGTACTGCCCAAGCGTCGCGTACTGCGCAAGCACCTTCGCGCCGATCTGTTCGACCTCTTTGTTGACCTCGGCGACCCGACCCGGATTGTTCTTCAGCGTCTTGACGCCCTCGGAGGTCAGGTTGGTCAGCATCACGTAAGTAGGCATAGAGGCTCCTCTCGGCGGGGGGTGATGAGAAAGATAGTCGTCGGCGGATGAGGGCGGGCCTGGTGGGATTGGTGAGTGCCTCGATGTCGGAGGCCAAGCCAGGGTGTGACGGCACTTGCCGGGATAGCAGCGCTATCGCGGCAAGGGACCGGTGCGCCATGGCGCCGGGATCCGGCGGCGAGGCGCCGCCAAGATCGCCTGGTTCGCCCTCAGCCGTCGTAGCCGGCGTGGATGTGGTCGCAGTGGTCGGAGCGGGCGAAGGCCGGACCGGCGCCGTCGAGGTCGAAGCAGTAGATCAGCTCGGTCGGCAGGGCTGGCGCGGGGAGCGCGGCGAGGGTGAGGCCGAGCTCAGCGCAGGGCGCGGACGGCGAGGTGTCGGTGCAGGAGACGCCGTCGACCGCCGCGATGTCCATCGCCCGCCCGTAATAGTGGTTGGAGACGCCGCCTGCGGCCGTGTACATCGAGTGGTCGGAGCGCAGCGAGGAGATCGTCAGCTGGTGGGCCTGGGTGATTGCCCCGATCAGGCCGACGATGCGCGGATCGATCCGGCCCGCTTCGAGGTCTTCGCGCGCCACCTCGTTGAGGATCGTCAGGTTGTTCCAGTTGATCGGCGCGATGACGACATTCGGCAGCGCCAGCGACCAGTCGACCCGGCGGGATTTGCACTCTCCTTCAAGTCGATCGGCCTCGGCGATGACGGCGTCGACGTACCACTTGGCCTGGTTGTGGCTGAAGAGGCCGGCCCGCATCCCGCCCCGCGACCAGAGCAGGCGAGCGAGCGTCGCCGCCGAGTCGTCGGGGTCGGCGTGCCGGAGCCGTCCGTCGCCGTCCCCGTCGACCGCAAAGCGCTGCCACTCGACACCGTCGAGCCCGAGCGGCCCGCTGCGGCGCAGCACCGCCTGATCCATGCCACGGCCGAAGTTCGACTCGAGCCGGGCGACCGCGGCCAGCGTCCAGACGCCCCGCTTGCCGAGCCCGTAGCGGGCGGCGGCGCTCTCGAAGGCGTCGAGGTACTCCGCCGGAATCTTCTTGCGCCAGCGCTTCGGGGCGACGCAGGTCAGCACCTGCAGCTTGGGCGCCAGATCGAAAGCTCCCGCGATCGCGTTGCCGAGGCCGGCGTAGCACCCGGCGTTGGCGAGCACCTCGGCGACGTACCAGTCGGCGTGGTTGTAGGCGAAGATCGCCGTGTACCAGTCGGCCGGCGCGCCGGAGGCGCTCAGGTAGTTCGCCGCGGCGTGAATTGCGTCTTCTGGGTCGTAGGGATCGGCCTCGCCGTCGCCGTTGGCGTCGACCCCGTAGGCGGCCCACGTTTCCGGCATGAACTGCATCCAGCCGAGGGCGCCGGCCGAGGAGACGTTGGTGTTGGTCCCGAAGGCGGTCTCGATCTCGTTGATCGCGGCGAGCACGCTGGGCCCCTGCGGACCGAGGGCGTAGGCGGCGGCGGCTCGCTCGTAGATCGGTACGAGGACCGCCGGCACGGCGCCCGGCGAACAGCTCGGGTCGGGGAGGGTCGGCACCGAGAGGACCGGGGGCGGCGCTTCCGTCGCGTTTTCGCCCGCTTCCGCATCGGCTTCGACGTCGGGCTCGGGCTCCGGCTCTGGGGTGGGACGAGGCTTCGGCTGCGGCTTGGGAGTGACGCCGCCGCTGTCGGGTGCCGGCTTCGGCTCGAGGGCCGGCGGCGCCGGGGTGGGAGCGACGATCGCATCGCCCTGTTCGACCGGCGCCGGGGTGGGGGCGGGAGCGATCGTCTCGCTCGCCGCTGGTTTGGCTTCTTCGGCCGAGGCGGTGGCGGAAATGACGATAAAAAGAAAAAGGATGAGGAGGGTCAGCTGAAGGACTTGGCGTGCGCGGATGGCGAGCGCCGCCGCCAGGCGCGCGCGAGAAGGCTTGAAGCGCACCCGACTCATCCTCGAACGTCCGTTACGACCCAGGCGCCGGCCTGCTTGGTCAGCTTGAGGCGCAGCTCGCTGATCGTGCCGACCCGCAGCAGCGAGGCGCTTACGGTGTGAACTTTGCCGCTACGCGGCCCTGGCACGAGGTTGAGCACTTTGGCCTTCGGTACCTCGGTGGCCGCCGGCTGTCGCGGCGGTCGTTCGGCGAGTGCCGTCGCCAGCTCGGGCGTCGCGGTTTCCCCGAAGACGGTCATCGCGCGGGCCGGTCGGCGGCCGATCTCGTAGAAGACAAACGCCTCGACGAAGCGCCGCGCCACTTTCATCGCCGCCGGGCCGGCCGGGACCGGTTTCTGGCCCGAGCTGGTGGCGGCGGCTTCCTCTTCCTCTTCGACCGCGCCGCTTTCGTCGTCGCTCCCTGCGTTCAGCTCGGCGGCTGCCGCGTCGCCGCTCACCGCAGTGTCGCCCTCTCTCGCCGCGACCCCGACGCCGTCATCGACTCCGAACTTCGGCTCGACGCCCTGCAGCACCGGGCCGGTCGGCTCCTCCGGCGGCTGCTCGACCGGGGCGGGGGGTGGTGCGACCGCCGCAACAGGCTCGGCGCGCGGCATGGGGACCTCGGTGCCGCCGTCGCCTTCAAGGGCGACCGCGCCGATCGCGGTGGCGCCGATCGCAACCGCGACCAGGGCTCCGGCTCCGGCCGCACGTGGATCGGGGACCGCGAGGCCGGCGGCGCGATCGCGCAGTGGCCAGACGATCCGCTCCTGCAGCGGCCAGAGAACGCGACGCTCCAGGCCCCAGGCGAGTCGCTCGAAGGGCCAGCGCAGGCGGTCGGCCGACGCGGTCAGCGTCGAGCGGGCCCTGCGCCCCCCTGGCTTGGCATTGATTTCGCGTCGTCTCAACATCTGTACGAAGTCCGTAGACAGCTTACGTCGGCATGGACAGCCGATTCCTCAAATTCCGCTCCCTGTAATGCGGCTCCCACGGCCCCCTGCTTAACAGCCCACCCTGAGCGTCCCCTAAAGAGCTTCCAAATGGTGACGGATAAAGGCGTTTCCGACAAGGGGGCGTCAGGCGGCTGCAGGCTGCCGCTCGCCAGTCTTCTCGAAGGCCAGCTCGCCGTCGGCAGCGTCGACCCGGACCGTGTCGCCTTCGCGGAACTCGCCCTCGAGGATCTTCAGCGCCAGCTTGTCGACCAGCCGCTTCTGGATCACCCGCTTCAGCGGCCGTGCCCCGTAGGTCGGGTCGTAGCCGAGGTTGCCGAGCAGCGTCCGTGCATCGTCGCTGAGCTCCACCTCGATGCCGCGCTCCGCGACCCTGCTGACGAGCTGGCCGACCTGCAGCTCGACGATCCGGCCGATGTCGGCCTTCGAGAGGCGGTGGAAGATCACCGTGTCGTCGATCCGGTTGAGGAACTCCGGCTTGAAGGTCTCCGCCAGCACCTCCTCGATCTGCTCGCGGATCCGCTCGTCGACCGACTCGGAGGCGATCCGGTCGCTGCCGACGTTGGAGGTCATGATCAGCACCGTGTTGGTGAAGCTGACCGTGCGGCCCTGGCCGTCGGTCAGCCGCCCGTCGTCCATCAGCTGCAGCAGCGTGTTGAAGACGTCGGGATGGGCCTTCTCGATCTCGTCGAGCAGCACGACCGCGTAGGGGCGCCGCCGCACCGCCTCGGTCAGCTGGCCGCCCTCCTCGTAGCCGACGTAACCGGGCGGGGCGCCGATCAGACGGGCGACCGTGTGCTTCTCCATGTACTCGGACATGTCGAGGCGGACGATCGCCTGCTCTGAGTCGAACATGAACTCGGCCAGCGCCTTGGCCAACTCGGTCTTGCCGACGCCGGTCGGGCCGAGGAAGAGGAAGGAGCCGATCGGCCGGTTGGGGTCCGAGAGGCCGGCGCGCGAGCGTCGCAGCGCGTTGGAGACCGCCTCGATCGCCTCGTCCTGGCCGATCACCCGCTCGTGCAGCCGCTCCTCCATATGTATGAGCTTCTGCACCTCGCCCTCCATCAGGCGGCTGACCGGGATGCCGGTCCATTTGGCGACGACCTCAGCGACGTCTTCCTCGGTCACCTCCTCGGTCAGCATCGAGCCGCCGTCGGCGTGCAGCTCGGCCAGCCTCGCCTCCTGCTCCGCGACCGTTTTCTCAAGCTCCGGGATCTCGCCGTAGCGCAGCTTCGCGGCTCGCTCCAGGTCGGCGTCGCGCTCGGCCCGCTCCGCCTCGCGGCCGGCCTCCTCGAGCCCCGCCTTCGCTGCCTTGATCGCCTCGATCGCCTCCTTCTCGTTCTGCCAGCGCGCCCGCATCTCGCCGCTCGACTCGCGCAGCTCGGCCAGCTCGGCCTCGATCGCCTCCAGCCGCGCCTTCGACGCCTCGTCCTTCTCCTTCTTCAGCGCCTCGCGCTCGATCTCCAGCTGCTGCACGCGCCGCTCGACCTCGTCGATCTCGGTCGGCACCGAGTCGATCTCGATCTTCAGCCGCGAGGCCGCCTCGTCGATCAGGTCGATCGCCTTGTCGGGGAGGAAGCGGTCGGCGATGTAGCGCTCCGACAGCGTCGCCGCGGCGACGATCGCCGAGTCGGCGATCCGGACGCCGTGGTGGACCTCGTAGCGCTCCTTCAACCCGCGAAGGATCGCGATCGTGTCGCCGATGTCGGGCTCGCCGACGAGCACCGGCTGGAAGCGCCGCTCCAGGGCCGCGTCCTTCTCGATGTGCTTGCGGTACTCGTCGAGCGTCGTCGCGCCGACCGCGCGCAGCTCGCCCCGGGCGAGCATCGGCTTCAGGAGGTTGGCGGCGTCGACCGCGCCTTCGGCGGCGCCTGCGCCGACGATCGTGTGCAGCTCGTCGAGGAAGAGGACGATCTGGCCCTCGGCTTCCTGCACCTCGTTCAGCACCGCTTTCAGCCGCTCCTCGAACTCGCCGCGGTATTTGGAGCCGGCCAGCAGCGAGCCGATGTCGAGCGCGATGACGCGCCGGTCGCGCAGGCTCTCGGGCACGTCGCCGGCGACGATGCGCTGCGCCAAACCCTCGACGATGGCCGTCTTGCCGACGCCGGGGTCGCCGATCAGCACCGGGTTGTTCTTGGTGCGGCGCGAGAGGACCTGGACGACGCGGCGGATCTCCTCGTCGCGGCCGATCACCGGGTCGAGCTTGCCGCCCTCCGCCTCGGCGGTCAGGTCGCGGCCGAATTTCTCCAGCGCCTGCGCGGTTGCCTCCGGTTCGGGGGAGGTGACGCGGTTGGGGCGTACTTCGCCGATCGCCTTCTGCAGCGAAGCCGGGTCGGGCAGCAGGTCGGAGACCGGCGAGTCCTTCTCGGCCAGGGCGAGCAGCAGGTGGTCGGTCGAGATGTACTCGTCGCCACCCTTGGCCATCTCCCGCTCGGCGCGCTGCAGGACCTTCATCAGGGTGGAGGAGGGACGCGCCTCCGTTTCCTCGCCGCCGCCTCCGCTGATCTTGGGCAGTCCCTCGACCGCCTCCTGGGCACGGGCACGCACCGCCGCGGGGTCGGCGTCGACCTTCCGCAGGATCGGCCCGACCAACCCTTCCTCCTGGGCGAGCAGGGCAATCAGCAGGTGGGGCGGAGCCGCCTCTGGATTTGCCAGCCGCGAGGCGAGCTTGACCGCGTCGGCGACCGCTTCCTGAGCCTTGACGGTGAACCGGTCAGGTTGCATCTCCGGCCTTCCTTTCGAGCTCTTCGACGCGTCGTTCCAGGGCGAGGACCCGCTCGACGCCGGCCAGGTTGAGGCCGAGCTCCGAGGTCATCTGCTGGATGCGGCGCAGCCGCTCGACGTCGCGCTGCGAGTACAGCCGCGTGTTCTTCGGCGAGCGCTTCGGCCGGATCAGGCCGCGCGCCTCGTAGACGCGCAGCGTCTGCGGGTGCATGTCGGCGAGTTCGGCGGCGACCGAGATCATGTAGACGCCGCGCTCCTCGTCGATCCTGGTTTCGATCCGTTCGCGGCGCACGGTGGTGCGACCGTCGCGCCCCTGCCCATCGCGGCCGCTCACACCAACCACCTCCGCTGTTCCTTTGCCCGACATATCCGGGAGAAGGCACGGTCGAAACTCATCTCCTTGCCCTCCGCAGCAGCTCGGCGCGCGGGTCGCCGCCGTTCAGCGCCTTCGCCAGCTGCTCGACGGCCTCCGCCTGCTCCTCGTTTAGCTCCTGGGGCATCTCAATCTCCAACCGGTAGCGGATGTCGCCGCGCCCCCGGCCGCCCGGCCGCGGCGGGCCCTCGCCGCGCAGCCGCTGCACCGTGCCGTGCTTCGTCCCGGCCGGGACCTTGATCTTCTTCGTGCCGTCCAGCGTCGGCACCTCGATCGTCGCCCCGCGCAGCGCCTCGGCGACGGTTATCGGCACCGTCACCTCGAGATTGCCGTCGTCGAGCCGCTTGAAGATCGGCGAGGCGGCGACGCGGGTGACGACGTAGAGGTCGCCGGGCGGGCCGCCGCGCGGTCCTGCCTCGCCCTGTCCTGCAAGCCGGATGCGGCCGCCGTCCTTGACCCCGGCCGGGACGTTCACCTTGAGCCGCTTGGTCTGCTGGGTGAGGCCGGAGCCGCCGCAGGTCTGGCAGGGGTCCTCGATCACCTCGCCGGCGCCGCCGCACTGCGGGCAGGGCTGGCTGATCGAGAAGAAGCCCTGGCTCTGCGAATCGATGCCGCGCCCTTCGCAGCGCGGGCAGGTGATCGGCTTGGTGCCCGGCTTGGCGCCGCTGCCGTGGCAAGTGGGGCAGTGCTCGGCTTTCGGCACGGCCACGGCCACCTGGGCCCCGTTGACCGCCTGGTCGAAGCTGAGGCTGACCTCGGTTTCGAGGTCACGCCCTCGCATCTGCTCGGGCTGGGCGCGACCGCCGCCGCGGCCAAACAGGCTGCCGAAGAGGTCGCCGATGTCGCCGGCCCCAAAGCCGCCGAAGCCGCCACCCGGACCGCCCGGCGCCCCCTGCGGACCGCGGCCAAAGCCGCCAAGGCCGCCGAACATGCCGCCTGCGTCGTACTGCTTGCGCTTCTCGGCGTCCGAGAGGACGTCGTAGGCGCCCTGCACCTCCTTGAAGCGCTCCTCGGCCTTCGGGTCGTCGGGGTTGCGGTCGGGGTGGTACTTGCGGGCGAGCTTGCGGTAGGCCTTCTTGATCTCCTCGTCGGAGGCCTTCTTCGAGACGCCCAGGACTTTGTAGAGGTCCTCCGCCACCGCTCCTCCTATATGACCCGCGAGGTCATTCCGCCACCACCACGCGCGCCGGCCGGATCAACTGCTCGCCGAGCCGGTAGCCCTTCTGCGCCACCTCGACCACGGTGCCGCTCTCGGCCCCGTCGGCGGCCATGGTGGAGAGCGCCTCGTGCAAATTGGGATCGAACCTCTCGCCGGTCGGATCGAGCGACTCGACCCCGTTGCCCTTAAGGGCCTGGCAGAGATCGCGGTAGGTGAGGACGACGCCGTGGGCCAGCGGCTCCTCTGGAGTCGATCCGTCATCGGGGTCGATTCCGGCGGCATCGAGCGCTCGCTCGAGGTTGTCGATGACGTGCACGAGCTCACCGACGAGTGCTGCTTTCCCGCGAACGCTCGCAGCGGTGACCTCGGCACTCATTCGCTTCCTGAAGTTCTCGAAGTCGGCCTTCGTCCTCTTCGCGAGATCCAGGTACTCGTCTCGCTCGGAGATGAGGGCATCCAGGTCCTTCTCGATGGCCTCTCCGGCGGGTGGCGTGGGGGATGGAGGCTCGCCCGCAGCTTGCGAGGACGAGGCGCCATCCCCCGCGACAGGACCCGCCGGCCGCTCAGCTTTGTCCTGACTCATTTGCCCTCCTCGTCGACCACCTCGGCGTCGACGACCTCGTCCTCATCAGCGGAGGACTCGCCGTCAGCCGAGGCGCCGTCCGCCGAAGCCTCCTGCTGCGCCGCCGCATAAAGCTGCTCCGACACTTTGGTCATCGCCGCCGTCAGCGCCTCGGTCTTCGACTGCAGCTCCTCTTTGCTGCCGGAGTCGAGCGACCCGCGCAGCTCCTTGATCGCCGCCTCGACCGCCTCCTTGTCGGAGGAGTCGACTTTGTCGCCCGCCTCCTCCAGCGCTTTCTCGGCCTGGTAGGCGGCGTTCTCGGCGACGTTGCGCGTCTCGGCCAGCTCGCGCTGCGCCCGGTCCTCCTCGGCGTGGGACTCGGCGTCTTTGACCATGCTCTCGATCTCCTCGTCGGAGAGCCCAGAGCCGGATTTGATCTCGATTTTCTGCTCTTTGCCGGTCCCCAGGTCTTTCGCGGTGACGTGGAGGATGCCGTTGGCGTCGATGTCGAAGGTGACCTCGATCTGCGGCAATCCCCGCGGCGCCGGCGGGATCCCGGTCAGCTGGAACTTGCCGAGGCTCTTGTTGCCGCCCGCCATCTCGCGCTCGCCCTGCAGGACGTGGATCTCCACCGAGGGCTGGTTGTCGTCGGCGGTCGAGAAGATCTCCGACTTCTTGGTCGGGATCGTCGTGTTGCGCTCGATCAGCTTCGTCATCACACCGCCTTTGGTCTCGATGCCGAGGGTGAGCGGGGTGACGTCGAGCAGCAGCACGTCCTTGACGTCGCCGGCCAGCACGCCGGCCTGTATCGCGGCACCCACGGCGACCACCTCGTCGGGGTTGACGCCCTGGTGGGGGTCCTTGCCGGTCAGCTCCTTGACCTTCTCGCGGACCGCCGGCATCCGGGTCATGCCGCCGACCAGGACGACGTGGTCGATCGTCGCCTCGGCGTCGCTCAGCGCCCGTTTGACCGGCCCGACGATGCGGTTCAGCAGCTCCGCGGTCAGCTCGTTCAGCTTCGAGCGAGTCAATTTCAATTCGAGGTGCTTCGGCTGCCCCTCGACCGCGGTGATGAACGGCAGGTTGATCTGCGTCTCCTGCGCAGAGGAGAGCTCGATCTTCGCTTTCTCCGCCGCCTCGTAGAGGCGCTGCAGCGAGTTTTTGTCAGCCGCGAGGTCGACACCCTGATCGCGCTTGAACTCGGCGACCAACCACTCGACGATCGCTTTGTCCCAGTTGTCGCCGCCCAGATGGTTGTCGCCGGCGGTCGCCTTCACCTCGAAGACGCCGTCGCCGATTTCCAGCACCGAGACGTCGAAGGTGCCGCCGCCGAGGTCGAAGACGAGGATCGTGTGGTCGGCCTCCTCTTTCTCCAGCCCGTAGGCGAGCGAGGCGGCGGTCGGCTCGTTGATGATCCGCTTCACCTCGAGGCCGGCGACCTTGCCGGCGTCCTTGGTCGCCTGCCGCTGGTCGTCGTTGAAATAGGCCGGGACGGTGATCACGGCGCTGTCGACCGTGTCGCCGAGCTTCGCTTCGGCGTCGGCTTTCAGCTTCTGGAGGATCATCGCGCTGATCTCGGGCGGGCTGTACTGCTTGTCCCGCACCTCGACCCGGACGTCGCCGTTGGGGCCGGCCACGACGGAGTAGGGGACGATCGTCTCCTCCTCTTTGACCTCGGCCTCCTTGCGGCCCATGAAGCGCTTGATCGAGAAGATCGTGTTCTCGGGATTCATCACCGCCTGGCGTTTGGCGACAGTACCGACGAGGCGGTCCCCGGAATCGGTGAAGGCGACGACCGACGGGGTCGTGCGACCCCCCTCTGAGTTCTCGAGCACGGTCGGCTCGCCTCCCTCCATCACGGCGACGCATGAGTTGGTCGTGCCGAGGTCGATCCCGATCGTCTTGGCCACTTTCTCGCTACCTCCAGGGGTTTTGTCGTTTGACTATGAAAATCTAAGTCGCAGTATGGCAACTTTTCGCACGATTGCAAGTGGCCCGGTAAGCGGGTAATCGCGTGTACTGGGTTCCCCGAGAAGGAGGAGATCGCCTTGAGTTCCGCCCGCACCCCTCTCGGCCGCAGCCTCGTCGCGCTCGTGGCCGTCCTGCTTATCGCATTACTCGTACCCGGCGCGGTTTCGGCCAAGCAGCACGACAACGGCAAAGGCAAGGTCGTCAACGTGATGACCCGCAACGTCTACCTCGGCGCCGACCTCGGTCCCGCGATCGAGGCGAAAAGCCTCTCCGGCCTGGTCACCGCCAACGGCGTGATCCTGCGCCAGGTGATCGCCAACGACTTCCCGACCCGGGCGGAGGGCCTGGCCGACGAGATCCTCGCCACCGAACCGGACCTGGTCGGCTTGCAGGAGGTGGCGCTGTGGCAGACGACGCCGATAACGCCGGCTGGCAGCGCACTGAGGCTCGACTACCTGCAGCTGTTGCTCGACGAGCTGAACGAGGGCAACGGCAAAAACGGCATGGGGAAGCCTCAGTATGAGGTCGTCGTCGTCCAGGACGAGTTCGACCTGGAGGCTCCCGCCGACGCCAACGGGATCGCCGGCGATGGGCCGGGCGGCGAACTGGCCAATGCCGAGGTGATCGGCCGCCTCACGATGCGCGACGTGATCCTCGCCAGGAGCAGCGGCGGAGTCCACACCTGGAACGCCCAGGGCGGCAACTTCAAAACGCTGCTGCCGCTGTCGATCGCCGGTCAGCAGATCGCGGTCAAACGCGGCTGGACGGCAACCGATGCGCGGGTGCGCGGCAGCAAGCCGTTCCGCTTCGTCAACACGCACCTCGAGGCCTTCGAGCCCAACGTCCGCGCCGCGCAGGCGGCCGAGCTGGTGGCGCCGGGCGGTCCGGCGACGGGCCCGCTGCCCGTCGTGCTCCTCGGTGACCTCAATTCCGACGATGACACGGTCACCCCGGTTAACCGGAAAGCCTTCGAAGTGCTGCTCGCGGCCGGCTTCGTCTCCCGCAGCACGAACGATCCACTCAGTTGCTGCCTCAAATCTCCCCTGCTGGCGGCCAACGCGGGAGGCAAAGTCAGCGACTTCGACCACCAGGTCGACCATGTGCTGACCAACGCCCCGGAGCTGATCGAGTTGCAGAGCTCGCTGGTCACCGGGCTGCTGCCGGTGAACGGCTTCTGGAGCTCAGACCACGCGGGCGTCTTCAGCTCCCTGAGGTTCAACAAGCCCTAACCAGCTCAAGATAAGAACCGCCCGCCAGGGAGTTGGGAGCGTCCCGACAGGGGTGAAGCGTCTTGTACTTTTTTCGCGATACCGCCCTCGGACGGCCACTATCGGTCTTCGAAAAAAGTTAAGCGGAACCCCTATCGGGACGCTCCGCCCTACCCCTGACCGGCGGTGCGGGCGACGAACTCAGCCACTTCTTCGGCCTGCTCGCCGTTGAGGATGCCGGCCGGCATGCGGCCCGCTTCGGTGTCGGAGTCGACGCCTTTTTCGATCGCGGCCAGAACGCGGCCTTGGTTCGTTTTGACCGTCGTCGCCGCGGCTTCGCCTTCCGGCGGGCCGGCCGGGGCGAGCAGATCGTCGAGGTCCGGGCCGAAGTTGCCGTCGGTCTCGGCGGCGTAGAGCGTGTGGCAGTTGCCGCAGTTGGTGTCGAAGAGCGCCTTGGCGTCCTCCAGTTCGCTCGGCACGTGCGCTTCCGGCGCGGACTCGCCGTCGGCGCGGAAGGCGAGCCACGGGATGAGCACCGCCAGGAAGAGGACGAGGAGGCCGAAGCTGACGAAGGTCTTCTTGCTCATGACATTGGTTCGTGCTTCGCTCGCGGCGCGAAGAACCAGATATGCACGCTTGCTCGCTCCGCACTCATTTGCGAGCGGCACGGTACCAGGGACACATGCGCCGCAGCTCGCACTCCCCGCAGCGCGGTTTCGGTCGGCAGAGCGTGCGCCCGTGGCGGATCAGGTTGACGTGCAGCTCGTAGGCGTCCTCGGGGTCGACCACCGCCAGCATCTCGTCGTGGGCGCGCTCGAAGGAGGCGCCTTCCGGGAAGAGGCCGAGCCGGCCGCCGACCCGGTGGACGTGGACGTCGACGGGGATCTCCGGGATGCCCCAGGTGAAGATCAGCACGCAGGCGGCGGTTTTGCGGCCGACCCCCGGCAGGGAGAGGAGGAACTCGAGCGACTCCTCACGGGGCGTAGGCGGCGCGGTCCAGTCGAGGTCGGGATGCTCGCCGAGCCGCTCGAGGATCGCCTGGATGCGCGGCGCCTTCTGGCGTGCCAGCCCGCCGGGTCGGATCGCGTCTTCGAGCTCGGCCAGCGGCGCGTCGCGGACCTCCTCCCAGGTCGGGATGCGCTCGCGCAACTGGGCGAAGGAGCGGTCGCGGTTGCGGTCGTTGGTGTGCTGGGAGAGGACCGTCTTGATCAGCTCGGCGATCGGGTGGCCGTGCGGCTCGTTGAGCGGCTGCCCGTACATCTCGCGCAGCCGGTCGCGGATCGCCCGCACCCTCGCCCGTCTCGGCCGCTTCCAACTCACCGCCTGGACCCTAATCGCGGCCGGACCCGAGGGATTTGGGACCCCTCCGAACGGCTTGTACTTTTTGCGCGCCTCCCTCGACGGACAACCGCTGCCTGTCTTCGCAAAAAGTTGAGAGAGGAGGGGTCCCAAATCCCTCGACCCTCCCACCGGCGATTTACAATGTCCGGATGCTTCGGCTCTGGGCGGCCATAGGAGCGCGGCTTCCGCGCGGATGGGGTGACCTCGGTCGCCAGATCGCCCTCGTGCTGGTCGTCAACACGGCCTACGAGATCGTGCGCGGCATCGCCGACGGCAAGAAGTCGGTCGCCTTCGCCCACGGCCAGCAGGTGATCGACGCCGAGCGGGCCACCGGCACCTTCTTCGAGCCCGACCTGCAGGCGCTCTTCCTCCCTGCCCAGTGGGTGATGGACTTCGCCAATCAGGTCTACATGAACAGCCAGTTCGCGGTCGTCCTCGGCTTCTTCGTCTGGCTCTACTTCTTCCGCAACGAGTCCTTCTACTTCGTCCGCAACATGTTCGCCGCCGCGATGGGCCTGGCGCTGATCGGCTACGCCCTCTACCCGACCGCGCCGCCGCGGATGTTCCCGGAGTACGGCTTCGTCGACACGATCAACGACTACTCGAGCGTCAACCACGACTCCGCCCTGACCAAGCTGCTGATCAACCCCTACGCGGCGGTGCCGAGCCTGCACTGCGCCTTCGCCCTGATGATCGGCCTGACCGGTTTCCAGCTGGTCCGCAACCCCGCGCTGAAGGCGCTCTGGGCAGCGTGGCCGCTGCTCGTCGCCTGGGTCGTCATGGTCACCGGCAACCACTACTGGATCGACATCGTGCTCGGCTGGGCGGTGGCGCTCGGCGCGGCGCTGGTCGCCCGCGAGCTGCTGGCCCGCGCTCGCCCCGAGAAGTGGTCGTGGCGGGCCGGCGCGCCGCGCGAGGCCGAGGCGTAGCGCCCGGCAATTTCGCCGCGCCGCGGGCCTGGCCGATAGCCTCAACCACGATGGAACCGTCGGCACCCCCGAGCCGGCCCGGTGGGCGCCGCAACGGCCGCCAGGCGCGCAACACGCAGGAGCTCCGCGCCTACGCGCGCGATCGCCTCATCGAGTCGCGCCTCACCCCCAACGCGATCTCGATGGCGGGCCTGGTCGGCAACGTCGTCGCCGCCGTGCTCGTCACGCAGCGCCTCTTCTTTCTCGCGGGCGTGGCCTTCATCCTCGGCTCGGTGATGGACACCCTCGACGGTCGCTACTCGCGGATGTCGGGCAAGGGCACCCTCTTCGGCGCCTTCCTCGACTCGACGCTTGACCGGGTCGAGGAGGGGATCGTGCTGGCCGCCGTCGCCGGCTACTTCGCCGCCAAGGGCGACGACTTCGCCGCCGCGATGTGCGTGATCGCGGTGCTCGGCTCCCTGATGGTCTCCTACACGCGGGCTCGCGCCGAGGCGCTCGGGGTCGAGTGCAAGGTGGGGTTGGCAACGCGGCCCGTCCGGGTAGTGTTGCTCTCCATTGGCCTGGTTTTGGCCAAGGGAGCCGGCGTTGTAGACGTTGAGTTGCTGGCCCCGGCGATCTACGCTATCGCGGCCCTGACCACGATCACGGCGGTCCAGCGCGTATGGCACGTAAGAAACGAGCTTTCAAGCGAGGCCCAGGGGCCGCCCAGCCAGCTGTAACCAGTCAACGTCGTCGGTGTGCTTTGCCACCCAGCCCGACCAGAAGGAAGGACTTCCAGCTTTCATGAGTGAGACCAACGGATTGAACGGCGCCAACGGCGTCGGCCGCCAGGACGAGAAGGTCCGCGTCGCGATCGTCGGCGTGGGCAACTGCGCCAACTCGTTCATCCAGGGCGTCGAGTACTACAAGGACGCCGATCCGGCCGAGCAGGTGCCGGGCCTCATGCACGTCGACCTCGGCGGCTACCACGTCCGCGACGTCGAGTTCGTCGCCGCCTTCGACATCGACTCCGAGAAGGTCGGCAAGGACCTCTCCGAGGCGATCTGGTCGGGCCAGAACGACACGATCAAGTTCGCCGAGGTGCCCAACCTCGGCGTCGAGGTCCAGCGCGGCATGACCCACGATGGCCTCGGCAAGTACCTGAAACAGAAGATCACCAAAGCGCCGGGTGAAACCGTCGATGTGGTCGGGGTGCTGAAAGAGGCCAAGGCGGACGTGCTGGTCTGCTACCTGCCGGTCGGCTCCGAGGAGGCGACCAAGTGGTACGTCGAACAGGCTCTCAAAGCCGGCGTCGGCTTCGTCAACTGCCTGCCGGTCTTCATCGCCCGCGAGGACTACTGGGACAAGCGCTTCCGCGAGGCCGGCCTGCCGATCATCGGCGACGACATCAAGTCCCAGGTCGGCGCGACGATCGTCCACCGCCAGCTGGCTCGGCTCTTCCACGAGCGGGGCGTGCGGATGGAGCGCACCTCGCAGCTCAACGTCGGCGGCAACATGGACTTCTTCAACATGCTCGAGCGCGAGCGGCTCGACTCGAAGAAGATCTCCAAGACCAACGCCGTCACCTCGATCATGGGTCACGAGCTGCCCGACGAGGATGTCCACGTGGGCCCCTCCGACTACGTCGCCTGGCTGACCGACCGTAAGTGGGCGCACATCCGCCTCGAGGGCAAAGCCTTCGGCGACGTGCCGCTCAACGTCGAGCTGAAGCTCGAGGTCTGGGACTCGCCCAACTCGGCCGGCGTCGTGATCGACGCGGTGCGGATCATCAAGCTGGCGCTCAACAACGGCGTCGCCGGCCAGCTCGACGGGCCGTCGAGCTACCTGATGAAGTCGCCGCACACGCAGCGGCCCGACGACGAGGCGCGCGAGCAGACCGACGAGTTCATCGCCGCCAACGCCAAGGGCAAGTCGCCGGCGCCTGGGGCGAGCGTCTCGGCCTAGCCGGGACCGTGCCCGACGCACCGCTCTCGATTGCGCAGGTCTCGCCGCACCGGCGGGGCACCGAGAACCGGGTCAACGACTTTGTCCGGCGCGCCTCCGAGGAGCTGGAGGCGCGCGGGCATCGGGTGCTGCGGGTCGGGGCGGGCGACCCGGTCAAGCGGTTGCTCGCCTCGGGCGAGCTCGACGTAGTCCACGTCCACGACCCGTTCGCGCCGAGCGTCGCCTCGGCGGCGCTGCGCCACTCCCTCTCGCTCAACGTCGCGACGTTCCACTCGCAGCGCGAACGTCTCTTCTCGACCCAAGTGGCGCGGCCGCTGGTCGAGATCTTTTTCGGACGGCTGGACGCTCGCACCGTGTCGACCGCGGCTACGGGGCGGCTGCTCGAGCGCTACTTCCCGGGTTCCTACGAGCTGATCGAGCCCGGCGGCGACGGGCGTGACTGGGCGCGGGTCGCGGCCGAGCTGGAGGAGGTCTACCGGCGCCTGCTGGCGCGCCGCCACGATCCGGCCGGCGACCCGGAGGTCCGCGAGCGGATCGCGACGCGGCCGCTGATCGAGGTCGACCTGCACATGCACACCGACCACTCGCCCGACTGCGCGACGCCGGTCGAGGTGCTGCTCGAGACGGCGCGCGATCGCGACCTCGGGGCGATCGCGATCACCGACCACAACGAGGTCTCCGGGGCGCTGGAGGCGCGCCGGATCGCGGCGGAGATGGGCGGCATCAAGGTGATCGTCGCCGAGGAGGTCAAGACCGCCGAGCAGGGCGAGGTGATCGGGCTCTTCCTCGAGGAGAAGATCCCGAAGGGGATGACGATGGCCGAGACGATCACCGCGATCCGTGAGCAGGGCGGGCTCGTCTACGTCCCCCATCCCTTCGATCGCTTCCACTCTGTGCCCGACTACGAGCACCTGCTCGACATCGTCGAGGAGATCGACATCCTCGAGGTCTTCAACCCGCGGGTGGCGCTGACCGCCTTCAACGAGGAGGCCGAGCGCTTTGCCCGCAAGTACCGGATCGTGCCGGGGGCCGGCTCCGATAGCCACGTCGCCCAGGGGTTGGGCAGCGTGCGGGTGCGGATCCACGACTTCGATGGCCCGGCCGAGTTCCTCGAGGCGATGCGCGACGCCGACATCACCCGCAAGCACAAGAACCTCGTCTACGTGCAGGCGCTGAAGCTGCTGCAGACGACCGGCCGGCCGAAGGCACCCAAACGCAGCGTCCCGGACGCCAAGCCGGTGCGCGGCGGGCGGCCGCGCAAACGCCGCTCGGCCGGCGGAATCTCCGGAAGGAGCGGAGGCAAGAGCTGATGCAAGGAGGCGGCGCTGGAGGAGCCGCGCCCGGCTCGTCAAAGAGATCGGCCAGCGTGCCGGCCACCGACGACGAGATCCGCGAGAAGTACCTCGAGCGGGCTATCCGCGAGCTCAATCACCTCACTCACGAGCTGCAGGACTGCAAGCACTGCCCGCGCGGCAAGTTGATGCCGGTCCTCGGCTCGGGCCACCCGCAGGCCGACGTCTTCATGGTCAAGCACGCGCCGGGCGTGGCGGAGATCGAAGAGGGGGTCGCCTTCTACGGCCGTGCCGGCAATGCCTTGATGAAAAGCTTCAAACGGCTCGGCATCGACCCGCTCGTCGTCTACGGCACCCTCTGCGTCAAGTGCCCGATCGCCGAGCCCGACCTGGCGGCTGAAGAGTGCATCCGGCGCCTGGTCGAGGAGATCGCGATCGTCCAACCGAAGATCCTGGTCGTGATGGGCGAGCCGGCGCTGCGCACCCTCAACGGCCTCGAAGTCCCGCTGTCGCGCACGATCGAGCAGCGCGAGGGTGAGATCCAGGCCTTCACCCCGACCGTCGACGCCCTCTACACGCCCGATATCGACGACTCGCTAGACGAGGAGGGCGCCAAGCAGCGCTTCTGGCGCTCCTTCAAGGTGCTCGGCGAGTGGTACGAGGACCTGCCGCCGTACTGAGCGGGCGCTCATCCGACCTTGACCACACCCCAGCGGGGTCAATGTCGGCTGCGCAATAGAACAGCAGGGTCTTTTTCGTAGACTCCCGGGTCTTCTGCGGACCCTTACCTCTCGTCATATCCACCCAGCTCTCCTTGCCGTTGTCGGCACGGCGTTGCTCTGGCTTCTCTTGCCCGCCGGTCTCGCGCAGGCGGTCGACTATGACTGCTCCCACTTCTCCAATCAGGCGGAAGCGCAGGAGTACCTGTACCCAGGCGACCCCCACCGCCTCGATGGCGACAACGACGGGGTCGCGTGCGAGAGCCTTCCCTGTCCCTGTTCGTACGGGTCGACGCCACCGTCGGAACCGATTCCTCCCCCACCGCCCCCGCCCGAAGAAGAACCGCTGCGGCTGAGGGTCTATGTCGCCTGCGGCCTGTCCGAATACGCACGGCCAGCGCGGGAATGCCCGCATCGAAGCAAGGTCGGCGCTTTCATCCGGGCCAACCGAGA
The DNA here is from genome assembly GCA_036276735.1 of Solirubrobacterales bacterium. Lineage (GTDB taxonomy): Bacteria > Actinomycetota > Thermoleophilia > Solirubrobacterales > 70-9 > VRUE01. The sequence continues at coordinate 34,187 of DASUOH010000043.1, forward strand.
ACTTCTCTACACCGTGTGCGTCCGGTTCCCCACGGGGCGGCGCGTCTGCACGGAACAGGTGGCGCAGGCGGGAGTTCTCTACGTCAACAGGGTGACGACGAACATCGTCGGCTGGCACAAGGTGGTCTGGAGGACCGAAGGCCGCCGGCTAGTCCGCTACTTCTGGCGGCGCTAGGACGCCTGGGCGGGCGCCGGCGCCGGCGGGCGTTTGTCGCCGTTGGCCTCGAGGATGTGCTCGGCGGTGCTTTTCGGTGAGAGGAAGCGGTCGATCAGCGCGAGGGCGACGGCGGAGGCGACGAAGGCGAGGTGGATGACCGTCTGCCAGAGCATCGTCTCGGAGTCGATCCGGTCGGCGTTGATGAAGGTCTGCAGCAGGTGAATCGAGGAGATGCCGATGATCGCCATCGCCAGCTTGACCTTGAGCACGTTGGCGTTGACGTGGGAGAGCCACTCCGGCTGGTCGGGGTGGTCGCGCATCTGGATTCGGGAGACGAAGGTCTCGTAGCCGCCGATGATCACCATGATCAGCAGGTTGGCGATCATCACCACGTCGACCAGGCCGAGCACGAGCAGCATCACGTCGTTCTCGGTCAGCCCGCCGACGTCCTTCACCAGGTGCCAGAGCTCCTGCATGAAGCGCCACACGTAGACGCCCTGGGCGACGATCAGCCCCAGGTAGAGGGGAGCCTGCAGCCAGCGGCTGAAGAAGATCGTGCCGCCGACGAAGCCGGCGAGGGGGCGGTCGGCTGACATTCGGTCGTCCATCGGGTGGGCATCCTGCCACTGGCCGCGGCGGGAACCGAACTTTGGCTGCATTGATGACCCTATGGCGATGAAAAGGCAGCCAAAGCTGCCGTAGGGCGGTTAGGAGCTCGGTGCGGCTGCCGCGGCCAGCCCGGTCATCGGCTCGACCTTGGCGCTGGCGAGACCGCGGACGACGACGGTGTCGAGCGCGCGGTAGGTGGCGAGCGCCTGCTGCGCCGCCTCGGGATCGGCGACGGCGACGCCCACCGTGCCCTCGGGCTCGCCGAGGCGGGCGAAGTGGTTGCGGTAGCCGTCGTGGAGGTTGCGGTAGAAGGACTCCTCCTTGGCGAGGCGCGCTGCCGCGTCATCGCCGACGGCGGTGCGGACGTAGCCGAAGACGGGCGGGGTGTCGCGACCCGCCTCGCGGGCGCCCTCCTCGACCCGCTCGCGCGCTTGGGCCGCGAACGCCGGCGTCATCCAGTTGAAGAAGACCCCGTCGAACTCGGAGCCCGCGAAGGCGCACATCTTCGGCCCCATCGCGGCGAGGACGAGGCGCACACCGGGCAGGCGGTCGCGCAGCTCGGGGAGCGCCTCGCGCATCCGCGTCAGCGGCTTCTCGGAGAAGCCCGCGCCGACCCCGAGCCAGAGGCGCGCCCGGTCGAGCCCGAGCCGCTCGACGTCGGCGGCGATCTGCTCGGGCGGCGTGCGGTCGATTGCTATCACCGCGACGCCGAGGTCGACCTCGGGCGCGGCGGCGGCGAACTCCGCGAGCGTCTCGAGCCCCTTCGCGCCGGGGTGGTCGTTCGACCACATCGAGGCGTAGCCCAGCTCCGCGCAGCGTGCGGCCAGCGGCCGCGCCACCTCGGGGTCGAGTCCCGCAGCGACTCCAAATCCACGACTCACGGGCTCAGCCTATAAGCGGCACGCTCAAGCGAGGGAGCCGCGCGGGACGATCCACTGGGTCGGCTGGCCAGTCAGCTCTGCGATTCGTTCGAAGTCGGCGTCGTAGTGGAGGACCGCCAAGCCCGCCCTCTCCGCGCAGGCGGCGATCAGCAGGTCGGGCAACGGCACGGCACGGTGCTGGGAGCGCTCCGCCAGCATCGCCTGGACTTCGAGGGCTCGTTCCATGCAGGCGTCGTCGACCGGCGCCCGTGACATTCCTCGAAGGGCTTCCGCGAGGGCGCGGTAAGTCGCACGGCTGCTCGCGCTGTAGAGCAGCTCCAGATCGACTATGCCGCAGGTCGCGATCTCCCCCGCGATCAACAGCGGCTCCAGCACCTCGCGCACCTCTGGCCTTGTCTCGCGCCGGGTCAGCGCGCTCTTGTCGGCGAGGAAGGTTGCCACCCCGGCTCTAGCGCCAGGCGCCTGACATCGTGTCCGGATCGTCGAGCTCCAGCGCCCCAGGCTGGAAGAGGATCTCCGCCAACGCTTTGCGCTGACGCGATTTAACGACCTCCGACAGGGCGGCGTCGACCGTGTCGGTGAGCGTCCTCGTACCGAGGATCTCCCTGGCGGCGTCGACCTTGTTCGGGTCGATCTCGAAGGAGGTCTTGCGGCGCCGAGTAAGGACCATGGATCGAAGATAGCAAGACGCGAGTACGGAGATAGCAGATCGCGGCTAATCCGCTATCTCTCCAGCAACGCCACGCACTCGATGTGGGGCGTCTGCGGGAACATGTCGACCGGCCTCACGCGGCGCAGCGTATAGCCGGCCTCGACCATCTGGGCGGCGTTCGGCGCCAGCGTCGTCGGGTTGCAGGAGACGTAGACGATCCGCTTTGCCTCGCACTCCAGCACCCGCCGCACGATCTTCTGCGAGAGGCCGGCGCGGGGCGGGTCGATGACCACGACGTCGGGCTTGCCGGCCTCCTCGATCAGCGGCCGCAGGCCGGTGCGCGCGCTGCCGGTGCGGAAATGGGCGTTGCCGATGCCGTTGCGCTCGGCGTTGCGCTCGGCGTCGGCGATCGCCTCGGGGACGATCTCGACGCCCCAGACCTCGCCTGCCCGGCCGGCCATCGTCAAACCGATCGTGCCGATCCCGCAGTAGAGGTCGAAGACGCGCTCACCGCCGCTCAGCCCGGCGTACTCCGCCGCGACCCCGTAGAGCCGCTCGGCCATCTCGGTGTTGGTCTGGAAGAAGGCGCCGTGGGACATCTCGAACCGCAGCCCGCAGAGCTCCTCGCGCAGGTACTCCTCTCCGAGGACCCCTGTCGGGCCTTCGCTCGAGCCGGAGTCGCCCTCGACGATCGTGTGGGCGTCGACCGGCGGCTTCGGGAAGCGCTCCGGCGCGGTGACGAGCCGGGTCTGGATCTGGCCGGTGCGCCGCCCCTCCCGCACGACCAGGTTGCGCAGGACGCCGTGGCGGGAGCGCTGGTCGTAAGCCGGCACTCCTTCACGCCGCGCCCATTCGCGCACCTCGTTGCGGGCGGCGTTGCCGCGCTCGGAGGCGAGCAGGCAGTCCTCGACGCCCACCACCAGATCCCAGCGGCCGCGGGCGTGGAACCCCGCCACCACCTCGCCCTCCCCCTCGCCGAAGGAGTATTCGAGCTTGTTGCGGTAGCGCCATTGCTCCTCCGCGGCGACGATCTCCTCGAGCTCGAAGCCGTCCAACTCGCCGATCCGCCGCAGCGCGTCGTCCACCTGTCCCTGCTTGTGGGCGAGCTGGCTCTCGTAGGCGAGGCCTTGCCAGGGTGCCCCGGGGCAGGGCTCGCCTTCGTGTGTGCAGCGGTCGGGGATGCGGTCGGCGCCGGGCCGCAGCAGCTCGACGACCCGCGCCTCGGCGAAGCTGCGCTTCGGCTTGGTGACCTCGGCGATGACGCGGTCGCCGGGCAGGCCGCCGCTGACGAAGACGACGTAGCCGTCGCGGCGCGCCACGCCCCGCCCACCGAAGGCGAGCGAGTCGATGTCTACCTCGAGTCGCTCGCCTTTACGCGGCCGCGTTGCAGTCTCGCCACCGGCCGCCGTCATCTCACCTCAGTTTCTTGCGCGCCTGTTTCATCAGCCGCTCAAGCTCCTTGAGCATTTTGTCGCTCTGGCGGCGGCCGCGTTTGACCAGGTCGCCGACCATCTTCTCGGCGTCGCCGCGGGTCATGCGGCCGCGCTTGACCGCGTCGTCGACTACCTCTTGCAGGCGGTCACGGCTGAGGGTGACGCTGTGTTCGAGACTCTCACGGAACTGTTCGACGCTCTTGTCGAGTCCGGTCACGCCGCCGCGACCCGCGCTTGATTTGCCAGCGGTGCTTTTCGCCGAGCTTTTCGTCGACCCTTTCGCTTTTTTAGCGGAGCTTTTGGCTTTCGCTTTCGCGCCGCCTTTGGCTTTGCTCGATTTGCCCGAAGCGGCTTTTTTCGACCGCGTGCCGGCTTTCGATTTTTTAGACGCTTTCGCTTTGCCGGACGTCTCTTTTTTCGCGGCCATCGCCTCGTGCCTCCTTGTCGTCTTCCAGGATCGGTATCGGGACTGCGGCGTGACTATCTCATTCCCGGGCGGCGGCGGTCGAGAACTTGTCTTTAGCTGAGCGAGAAGGTCGCCTCGACGGGGGAGTGATCGGAGAGGCGCAGGGCGAGCCCGTCCTCGGGGACCTCGCGCCGCTCGGCGGGCCAGCGGCGCGGCCGCGCGACCAGCTCGAGCCCGCGTGCGAGCAGATGGTCGATCGCGTTGGGAGCGGTGGGGGGCGCCAGGCCGAAGCGCTCTCGCAGCTCGTCGAAGACCTCGCCGCTCTCGCTGGGCTGCAGGTTGAGATCGCCGCCGAAGAGGAGCGGCGCGTCGCTCGCCCACTCGGTTGCGATGCGGGCGGCGCGCAGGACGTCTTCGGCCGCGAGGTCGCGGCGGTCGGCGCTGGCGTGGAGGTTGGCGATGCAGAGAGGGCGTGGCGAGCCGGAGGCGCCGATGGGGCGGCGCTCCAAGGCCGAGTCGGCGGCGCCGGGGTCGACCGCGATCCGCGTCAGCGCCATCGCGCGCCGCTCCAGCGGCCCGGTGTGGATCGCGACCTCGCGCCGCTCGAGGACCGTCACCTCCTTCCGGTGCGAGTTTTGTACGTCTGAGGTACATAAGTCGCACCGGAAGGATTCGCGGACCAGCGTCAGGTTCGAGCCGCCCTCGCCGGATGCGATCAGGTCGGGATTGAGGCGCGCGACGAGCTGTCGTAGCGGCGCGAACGAGTTGCGCGACGTGAGCACCTGGTGGGCCTCGGCGCCACTCGCCCGCGCGAGTGACTCGGCGAAGCGCGGCGGGCACTCCTGCAGCAGGGCCACGTCCCACTCAGCGCCCGCGAGCAGCTCGGCGAACTCGCGCAGCAGCTCCCGGTTCACCTGTACGTGGGCGTCATTGCGCTCGCTGATCCGCAGCAGCCGCGAGCGCCAGGTCCGCAGGCCGGGATCGGGCGGGAAATCACGCCCATGGAAGAGGTTCCAGCTGAGAGCGGTGAACTGCATCGGCAGAAGTCTGTCCGATGACCGGCCTGGCCGCTCTAGTATGCGCCGCTTGCCAAAGCGTGACTTCCTCACCGCCGAAGAGCTCGGCGCCTTTGAGCTCGGCCAGCTGCTCGACCAGGCGCTGGAGCTGAAAGCCGACCGCCGCGGCGGCGCCGGTCGCGACAACCTGGTCGGCCGCAGCGTCGCCCTCGTCTTCGAACGGCCGTCGACCCGCACCCGCATCTCCTTCGAGGTCGCGGTCGGCGAGATGGGCGGGACGCCGATCATCCTGCGCAGCGACGAACTGCAGCTGTCGCGCGGCGAGTCGGTCGGGGACACCGCGCGTGTCCTCTCGCGCTACCTCGACGCGATCGTCATCCGTTCTGGCTCTCACGAGGCGGTCGAGGAGCTGGCCGCCGAGGCCGACGTGCCGGTGATCAACGCGCTGACGCCGCGTCACCACCCCTGCCAGGCGCTCGCCGACCTGATGACCCTGCGCGAGCGCTTCGGCGAGCTCGCCGGCCTGCGGCTCGCCTACGTCGGCGACGGCAACAACGTCGCTCGCTCGCTCGCGATCGCCGGCCGGCTCGCCGACGTCGAGGTGGTCATCGCCGCCCCCGACGGCTACCAGCTCGACCCCGACGACGCCCACGGCGCCAAGCTGACCGACGACCCGCGCGATGCCGCCTCCGGCGCAGACGCCATCTACACCGACGTCTGGGTCAGCATGGGCGACGAGGGGGAGGCGCAGCGACGCCGCGCCGCGCTCGCCCCCTACCGGCTCGACGAGGACCTGCTCTCGGTCGCCAAGGAGGAGGCGATCGTCCTCCACTGCCTGCCCGCCCACCCCGGTGAGGAGATCACCGCCGGGGCGCTGTACGGGCCCCGCTCGGCCGTCTGGGACCAGGCCGAGAACCGCCTTCACACGCAGAAGGCGCTGCTCGCGACCCTGCTCGCCGACTAGGAGCGCCGGCCGCCGTGCAGCCCGAGATCCACCTCGGCCCGCTCACCGTCCAGACCTTCGGGCTGATGTTCGCGCTCGCCTTCGTCGCTGCGGGCGCCCTGATCTGGAGGCGGTTGGGGGAGATCGGCAAGCCGGTCGACTGGGCCTACGAGATCGGCTTCGCGGCGCTGATCGGCGGCGTGGTCGGCTCGCGCCTCTACTACCTGGTCGAAAACTGGGACAGCGTCAGCGACGACCTGCTCGGCAACGTCTTCTCGGGCTCGGGGCTCGTCTGGTATGGCGGCGCCCTCGGCGGCGCCCTCGCGGTCTTCCTTTGGGCCTGGTACCGGGGTTTCCTCGGCCTCGTCCTGCTCGACGTGGCGGCGCCGGCGCTGGCGCTCGGCTACGCGGTGGGGCGGATCGGCTGCCAGCTCTCCGGCGACGGCGACTACGGGCGGGCCTGGGACGGACCGTGGGCGATGTCCTACCCCGACGGCACGGTGCCGACCACCGAAGAGGTCCACCCGACCCCGATCTACGAGGCGCTCGTGATGGGCTTTGGCGCCTGGCTGCTGTGGCGGCTGCGCGACCGCCTCCGGCCCGGCGTCCTCTTCGCGCTCTACCTCCTCTACGCGGGGGCGGAGCGCTTCCTGGTCGAGTTTGTGCGCCGCAACGAGGACGTGGCGCTCGGGCTGACCTCCGCTCAACTGGAGAGTGCTGCGATTATGTTGGCCGGCGCCGTCTGGATCTATGTCGTGCGGCGGCGCCACGGCAGGCTTGCCGTGTAATCATGCACAAAATCTTTTGAGGTAATGGAGGAGACGCTGTGAGGACCGGAGTGGGGGCCGCGCGATGAACGAGGCGAAGCCGATCGCGATGCTGCTGGACGAGGCGACCGAGACGATCGCGGCGGCCGGCTGCGACGAGCCGCGGTCCGACGCCGAGGCGCTCGTCGCCGACGGGCTCGGGACGAGCGTCGAGGAGCTCTCGCGCGACGGCCAGCGCGATGCCTCACCGGAGGTGGTGGCGGCGGTCGAAGCGATGGCGCGGCGGCGCGCCGAACACGAGCCGCTCGCCTACGTGCTCGGCCGGGCGCCGTTCCGCAAGCTCGAGATCGCCGTCGACGAGCGGGTGCTGTGGCCGCGCCGGGAGACCGAGCTGCTGGTCGAGGTCGGCACCGAAATGCCGGAGGGGGCACGCGTCCACGAGGTCGGCACCGGCTCCGGCGCGATCGCCCTGGCGTTGATCTCCGAGCGTCCCGACCTGCACGTCACCGCGTCGGACCTCTCGCCCGAAGCGGTCGAAGCGGCGCGCGAGAACGCCGAGCGGCTGGGGCTGGAGCTGGAGGTCAGCGTCGCCGAGGGGCTGCCGGATGGGCTGGAGGGCATCGACCTGGTGATCGCCAACCTTCCCTACGTCACTGACGAGACGATCTACGAGCGCTCGCCGGAGATTCAGAAAGAGCCGCGGATCGCTGTCACCGGCGACTGCGGCGAGGACGGGCTGGGCGTGATCCGCAAGCTGGTCGGCGAAACGCCGAGCGGCTGGAAGATGGCGATGGAGCACGACACCCACCACGGCCCGGCGATGCGGGAATTGCTGCGCGACGCGACTACTATGCCCGACTACATGGGGGACGAGCGCGTAACCGTCGGCCTCGCTCCCTGAGCGAACCGCCAGCGAATAGCGTTGGGCTCATGCCCGACTCGACCGGCTCGACGCACGAGCAGCGCCTCGCGAAGGTAGAGCGGCTGCGATCCGAAGGGATCGATCCCTACCCGTTCTCCTTCCCCAACCGAGACCGGATCGTCGAGATCCTCGAGGCGCACGACCCCGAGGCGCTCGGGGCGGGCGAGCATCGCGAGTTCTCCTACCGGATCGCCGGACGCGTGGTCGGCCAGCGCGGTCACGGCAAGACCCTCTTCTTCGATGTCCGCGACCTGTCGGGGACGATCCAGGCCTACGCGCGGCTCGACGCGATCGGCCAGGAGGCGTTCGACCGCATCGAGGACCTCGACATCGCCGACCTGGTCGGGGTCGAGGGCGACCTCTACGTGACCAAACGCGGCCAGCTGGCGATCGAGGTGCGCGAGTGCGTGCTGCTCGCCAAGGCTCTGCGCGACCCGCCCGACCTCTTCCACGGCATCTCCGACCCGGAGGTCCGCTACCGCCAGCGGGAGCTGGACCTGATGGCGAACGAGCGCTCGCGAGAGATCTTCGCGCTGCGGGCGAAGGTGGTCGCGGCGATCCGCGAGTACCTCAACGAGCGCCACTACGTCGAGATGGAAACCCCGGTCCTGCAGCGGATGACCGGCGGCGCCGCGGCGCGTCCCTTCAAAACGCACCACAACGCGCTCGACCGCCACCTCTACCTGCGGATCGCCACCGAGCTGTACCTGAAGCGGGCGATCGTCGGCGGCTTCGAGAACGTCTACGAGCTCGGCAAGTTCTTCCGCAACGAGGGGATGTCGCCCCAGCACAACCCCGAGTTCACGATGCTCGAGTGGTTCGTCAGCTGCGCCGACTACCACGGCGTCATGGACGTCGCAGAGGGGGTCGTCTCCCATGTTGCCGAACGGGTGCTGGGGACGACGAAGGTGGAGCGCGACGGCGAGACGATCGACCTGAAGCCGCCCTGGCCGCGGTTGCGCCTGCAGGACCTGTTGAAGGAAGAGACGGGCGTCGACATCACCGAGGCGAGCCGCGACGAGCTGGCCGAGATCGCCGGCGAGGACGCCGAGCCCGACGACGACTGGGCGGCGCTGGTCGACACGCTGCAGGGCAAGCTGATCGAGCCGAAGCTGATCCAGCCGACCTTCATCATCGACCTGCCGCTGGCGATCTGGCCGCTGGTCAAGCCGGTGCCCGAGCACCCCGAGCTGCTGGCGGCGGCCTTCGACGGGATCGTCGCCGGGATGGAGATCACCGGCGGCGGCACCGACGTCAACGACCCGATCGAACAGCGGCGGCATTTCGTCGAACAGCGCGAACGGCAGGAATCGGGGGCCGAGCCGACGCCGCACGAGCACGACGAGGAGTTCGTGCGGGCGCTCGAATACGGAATGCTGACTGCGAGCGGCTCGGGGCTGGGCGTCGACCGGCTGATGATGATCCTGAGCGGCGCGAAGACGATGCGCGACGTGGTGCTCTTCCCGGCGATGCGGGAGGTGGCGCAAGAGAGCTGACCCGACGGGTTCATCCCGCCAGGGGTTTCACTTAACTTTTTTTGAAGACAGTCCCCGGCCGTCCGAGCTTGGCTGCCCAAAAAAAGTACAAGACGTTCCACCCCTAGCGGGATGAACCCTCCGGTTCGATTTGGACGAGCTGATCTGGCTGGTGCTCTACTTGGAGCGTGGTGTGGGGAATGCCGAAGTCGCGCTCGAGTAGGTCGGCCAGCTCGAGGCGGACGCGGTGGCAGTCGACGTCGGCGGCGACGGTGACGTGGGCGGCGAGCGCCGGGAACTCGGAGGTGACCTCCCAGACGTGCAAGTCGTGGACCTCGGCGACGCCGGGCTGCCGGGCCATGCGGCGGCCGATCGCGTCGGGGTCGAGGCCGCGCGGCGATGCCTCGAGGAAGACGCGGCCCGACTCGCGGAGCAGCACGTAGGCGGAGCGCAGCATCAGCGCGGCGACGAGCAGCGAGGCGATCGGGTCGGCACGGTCGAAGCCGGTGAGGAGGATGACCGCGGCGGCGATCGCGGTGCCGATGAATGCGTAGAGGTCGGTCAGCAGGTGCTGGAAGCTGCCCTCGACGTTGAGGCTGCGCCGGTTGGCGCGGGCGAGGACGGCGGTGGCGGCGAGGTTGACGGCGACGCCGGCAAGGGCGACGGCGAGGACGAGGCCGCCGTCGACGCCCGGCGGGTCGATGAGTCGGTGGACGCCCTCGTAGACGATCAGCGCGGCGAGGACGAGCAGGGTGACGCCGTTGACCTGGGCGGAGAGGATCTCGACCCGTTTGAGGCCGAAGGTCATGTTGCCGCCGGCCGGGCGGCGGGCGAGGCGCAGGGCGACGAGCGAGAGGGCGATCGCCGCCGCGTCGGTGAGCATGTGGGCGGCGTCGGAGAGGAGGGCGAGCGAGTTGGCGAGGATGCCGGCGACGACCTCCGCCGCCATGAAGCCGAGGATCAGCGCGAGGGCGAGCCAGAGCTTGCCGCGGTCGGCGTCGGGGGAGGGTGCGTGGGAGTGGCCGGCGTGCGAGTGGGTCATGGGACGCGCCTCACACCGAGCGCAGCAGGCCGCCGTCGATCGGGATGACCGTGCCGGTGACGTATGCGGCGCGCTCGGAGCAGAGGAAGGCGACCAGGTCTCCGTACTCCTCGGGCTGGCCGAGCCGGCCGGCGGGGACTTCCTCGCGGGCGGCGGCCTCGGCGGCCTCCAGCGAGCCGCCGCCGTCGGCGAGCCGTTCGGTCGCGAAGCGGCCGGTGGCGACCGTGTTGACCGTGATTCCGTCGCCGGCGACCTCGCGCGAGAGCGTCTTGAGGAAGCCGACCGCGGCCATGCGGTGGGAGTTGGAGAGGTTGAGCGCGGGGTTGGGCTCGATCGTCGTGTTGGAGCCGACGTTGACGATCCGGCCCCAGCCGCGCTCCCGCATCCCGGGGATGACCGCCTCGACGAGGACGCGCGGGGCGAGGACGAGTTCGCGGTAGGCGGCCTCCCATTCCGGGAGGTCGTGCGCGAGCGCACCGCCGTAGGGCGGACCGCCGGTGTTGGCGACGAGGATCTCGACCGGGCCGAGTGCCGCTTCGACGTCGGCCGGCAGGGCGGCAAGGCGGTCGAGGTCGGCGGTGTCGGCGACGAAGGGGGCGACGGAGGCGCCGGCCTCGACCGCCGCGGCTTCCTCGCGGATCGCCTCGGCGGCTTCCTCGATTTTCTCGCGCGAGCGGCTGGCGATCGCGACGCGGGCACCCTCCCTGGCCAGCACCGACGCGATCCCGCGCCCGATCCCCCGGCTCGCGCCCATCACCAGGGCGACCCGCCCCTGCAGTCCTAGATCCATGCGCGACGGCGCCGCTCGGAACGATCCACGCAGCTAAAGTTAGACGCCAACAGGCGCCCGTAGCTCAGTGGTCAACGGTCCCTTCACGGGGACCAAAGAGCGTCGGTCTTTCAAGCCGAAGGTCGCGAGTTCGATTCTCGTCGGGCGCATTACGCAGGGGGCGGCTGAAAACCGGCGCTTCTGCGCGCACTCATCGAAGCAGGGTGGGCGGTGGTGGGGAAGGGCACGCTCACCGGCTCTTGTCTGGATCACACGGCCGCGCACTGGCGTGCATCCACGGCGCTCGCGGATCAGCCCACGACCACTACCGCGCATAGTCCGAACCCACAATCTGCATCGACACAAATCCACAATTTACGCCCACCCGACTTCATAATCTGCAACAGTGTCCCTCCACAATCTGCACAAGGTCGCCTAACCAGCACGACTGCATCACCCAGCCATGGCCGCTCTTTACCCCCGCGCAAGCAGACCTCTCCTAACCGAGGCACTCACCGACACGCGTGTCGTGATGCTGATGGGTGCCCGCCAGGTCGGCAAGAGCACCCTGGCGAGGCAGATAGCCCGAGAGGACCACCCGGCCGCGATCGTCAATCTCGACGAGCAGCCGGCGCGAGAAGCCGCATTGGCCGATCCCGAGGGGTTCGTGGCAGGCCTGCCCCGTCCCGTCCTCATCGACGAGGTCCAGAGGGGTGGCCCCGACCTCTTTCTCGCGATCAAGTCTCGAGTCGACGAGGATCTTTCGCCCGGCCAATTTCTGCTCACCGGCTCCGCCAACGTCCTGCGAATGCGCAGAGTCTGGGAGGCGCTGACCGGCCGGGTCGAGATCGTGAAGCTGTATCCCCTCACCCAGGCCGAGCTCGAAGGCTCCCCGACCAACTTCGTCGACCTCGCGTTTGCGCGCGACCTTCCGCCGGTGGAGGATGCGCCTGTCGGCCGCGATGCGCTCCTCGAGCGGCTGACCCGCGGCGGTTACCCCGAAGCGCGAACTCGCGAGCCGCGGCGGCGAGCGAGGTGGTTCGACAGCTACATCCAGACGAGCCTCGAACGGGACCTTGAAGACATCAGCCAGGCTCGCAAGCTGAGCGAGATGCCACGTCTGCTCCGTCTGGTCGCGGCCCAGGCGGCGGGCCTCTTCTCCGCCCATGGCATCAGCCAGCGCCTCTCCATCCATGCGCAGACGGTGGAGAGCCACGTCAGCCTTTTGGAGGCGATCTTCCTGGCACAGCGACTGCCGGCTTGGACCCCCGGCCTAGGCAACCGCGAGGTCCGTCATCCGAAGATCTACGTGTCCGACACCGGCCTGCTCCTGCACCTCCTCGGTGCCGATGAGAAGCGCTTACGCGAGGACGACCAGGTGACCGGTAAGGCGTTGGAGAACTTCGTCGCGATGGAGGTCGTGCGGCACGCGGCGACCTCGCAAGAGAGCCCCCGCCTCCATCACTACCGCCGCGGGCGCGACGAGATCGATCTGGTCCTCGAGAACCGCGCGGGTGACATCTGCGCAATGGAGGTAAAGGCGAGCGCGACGATCAGGGAGCGCGACTGGCGCACCCTGGCGCGCCTCCGAGACGCGCGGTCGAAGTCGTTCCGCTGCGGCGTTCTTCTCTACACCGGAGCCCGAACCGTTCCACTCGGCGACCGGCTCTTCGCCGTCCCCCTGAGCGGGCTCTGGACCGGCTAAGCAAGGGGGCCACACCGGTCGCGACACAAGCACCAGATCGCCAAGCCGACCTGGAACCGCGGCAAGGGCACTTCCCAGCGCAAGGCCGACGCGCAAAGGGCGATCGAGGAGGCCTACGAGATCTCCGACAAGCCCGACACCCTCGGCGAGTACGCCGCCACGTGGACTGAGCGCCACCCCCGAGCGGGATCGCACCAACGCCTATCGGCGATGGCCGAGGACGCGGTCACCGACGAAATCTGCGACCTCAACCCCTTCAAGGGCGTCCGCATCCGCGCCAACGATCCGCGAGCCAAGAAGAAGCCCCGCCCGATCCGCGTCTTCAGCTTCGAGGAGATGCACCGCTTCGCCAAAGCTGCCGGCCGCTACGAGGCGATGGTCCGCGTCTTCACCGATACCGGCCTCAGACTCGGGGAGGTGCTCCCGCTTCGCCGCGAAGACTTCGACGGCGAGACCCTTCAGGTCCGCCGCACCGCCCACGAGGGACGGATCCTCGAGGGGACGAAGACCGACCACGGCGAGCCCGACGCCGGCCGCGTCGTCCCGGTGCCGGCGACCTTGGCCTGGATGCTCGAAGCCCAGATCAACCTCAACGGCTCCGACTGCCAGCTCCTCTTCCCAACCCCCCGCGGCCGCCTCTGGCGCGAGCGCACCTTCTACCGCGACCTCTGGAAGCCGGCCCAGGAAGCCTCCGGCCTAGACATCCGCCCCCACGAGTGCCGCCACAGTTACGTAACCCATCTGCGAGCTGCTGGTGTCAACGACGCAGACTTGGCCGAGATTGCAGGGCATAGAGTGGATACCTTGTTGTCCCGCTACACGCATCCAACGAGAGTGAGCTTTGACGATGTTCGCAGGGCTATCAGTTGAAACTCTCCCGAGGCAAGGAAGCCTTCTGAGTGCTGACTCTTTCGTCACCGACCCCGGCCCTAGCTACGCTCAGAAGTGATGGCTAAGCGTCTCAACCCCACTCATCATCCGAGGCTCAGCAACATGGAGATGGGCTGATCAGCTCGATCCTCCATATTTCCGATCTTCACCTTGGGGCCAGTGCGGCTTGGCAGCAAGTGGATGACAAGAAGAAGGAGAGCCCGGAGGTAGAGCCTCGGGACCACCACCACGTTCTCTCCCAAACGCTCGACAAGCTGCTGGAAAGCAAGAGCGCCGAGCAGATCGAGGCTGTCGTGGTCAGTGGCGACCTGGTCCATGGCAAGGAGCCCGAGAAGGGCTTTGCGGCCTTTGCCGACTTCATCAAGCCCCTCTCGGCGCTCGTTGGCGACGCCAACGTGATGGTCGTTCCCGGCAATCACGATATGCCCAAGAATGTTCGTTCGGGCGAGGCTCGCTATGACCCGTTTTTCAACGTTACGCGGCAGCGCGGGTTTGCAACTCCTCTGGTCGACGGAATCGACTTCGACACGGCCGGTCGCTCAATAAAGACGCACCCCCAACCGCCGCACTTGATTGAGCAGGAGCGGTACCTGCTGATCCCAATCAACTCCAGTCACTTCTGTTGGGGACTTGATCCGCTCGAAAATGGCATTGAGGAAGAAATCATCGACCTCCTCCAGTCCGACCGCCAAAGAGAGGGTGCTGAAAAGCTTCTAAACCACGACATTCCTCGGGTTTCCCCGGCGCAGATGACGGCTCTTGAGGCGATGCTGCGCGAACGCTACGCAGACCTCACGGAGCCCGACCGGGACGACCAACGGGTTCGCATTGCCGTCATTCACCATCAGCTTCTTCCGGTGAGCCCACGCGAGGAGTTCACCACCTTTGAGAGCATCACCAACCTCGGTGCGTTGCGCGCCTTTCTTGCTGGCTTGCAAATTGACGTCGTCCTGCATGGCCACAAGCACGAGGCAGCTCTCTATTGGGACTACGTCGCCGATCCACGTGGAATCGATCATGCCCCACACCGCATACTCGTCAGCGCTGCGCCGGGAGACTTCAAGCCCCGCAGGCCGGCGATGCGGCTTCTTCACATCGGCGAGCGGGCGGCGGCGAAGGAAGTCACGATCGAGGAGATCATCGCTCCCGGTGGACCGGCTGCGAGCATCGGCCGGCAACTGTCAAGAGCGCGTATTTGGCGTGACCCAGATCCCGACCGGGTCGGTGATGCAATGGTCGTGTCTGACATCAGCCGCGATCAGGTCTACGCCAAGATTCAGTCACTTTTCGAGGGGAGAGGTAAGGGGAATCCAATCCGTGATCTGATCTGTGAGATCACCGAACCTCGTGATCTGCTGCGTCTTCCAGACGGCTACCCGGAGATGCCTCGAATCGAGAATCGCCAGCACTGGATGTTGGATCTCGTGAAGTGGTGGCAGCTGAAGGACCCACAGCTGCTGGCACAGGTCACCTTCAATCACGGCAGCCGTATCTATCGCCGATTTGGGAATCAGGTCGAGAAGGCAGCCGAAGCCCTCGCTACTTCTGATGGAGCCACCACCTCGACTACCCGAGCGATCATCATCCTCCTCGATCCCCTGGGTGACGGTGGCCGCCGCGGGGACTTTCCCTCCTTTGTCTCAGTCCACCTGCAACTGATCTGGGACGGGCCGACCCCCCGACTGGATTGCACCGGCTATTTCCGAAAGCAGGAGATGCGCTACTGGTGGCCGATCAACGTCGCCGAACTCGGTTGCATTAGAGAGGAGGTTGAAGGGCAACTAAGACTGCGCGACCTCGTTGTCGAGCCCGGCCGCTTGCGTACGATCAGCGCTTATGCCGCCGTTGAGGAGCGAATTCCAAACGTTGCCCTTGCGGCTATCGACCGGGCCATCGATCAGCACCCCGATGACCTCTGGAACATGGCGCACACGCTCGCCCACGGCAAGAGCACGGAGTATCAAGACGCGCGGCGCATCTGGGAGCGATATTTAGTCGACCTCGATCCTCCCGAGGAGCCCGAGCCCAGCATCCAAGTCTCCCACCAGGGTCTGCGCCGCATCCATGAGATGCTTCTTTGGCTTCATGGTGAGAGATCGGATTCAGCACGAGCATTAGATGAACTCGCAAGCTTCTACGAGCTGCTGGTTGAGCAGCACGCCAATTCGGGAGCCCAAGCGGCCGACGGAGCTCGTCGCCGTCTGCGGGCTCTCCGCGATGCTCTCGACCGCGATCTCAAGCCTCGCAAGAGAAGACGTCCTCGTCTCCTGCGATTCTTTGGTTATGAGTAGCGCAATACAGGCGCATCGAGGAAGATGGGCGGGGGAGGTAGCGATTGCTTCGGCGGCCGTTGCCAACTACTGCGATCACGCCGAGCATAATGAGCCGGCTGAGCTTGAGTGGGTGAGCGGGGCGGCAAAAAGTCTGCGAGCGATTGCCTGCGAACTGGCGGGTGAGGAAGGGCTCGATCTCCGCGCGCTCTACGCCGCGCGTTTGCGAGCGATCGAGGCGCGCAATCCGCTCAGTACTGATGAAAGCCTTGACGGGGGCAAGCGCGCTGAGGAGGCGGATACTTGGCGGGATCTGCAGCTTGCGCAGATCGAGCACGATCGCTACTACCACCTTGACGTGATTGGTCTATCGAAGGCCGATCAGCTCCGCCATTACGCACTGCATCTCGCCAAGCTTGCTGGCGCTTTTGCTGAGTTTGCCAACGGCATGATCGAGCTTGAGGATTTTTACTCACGCAGGCTTCCCGACACCCTGCTCTTTGGCCTCAAGCTTTCGACCGTTACTGGCAAGCGACTTCCGGACTCAGCGTTAGCTGATCGCTCGCGCTCGGCAGACTCAGTGCTGCTTCGGGTCGCCTGAGCGCTGCGGCCGGGTCTAGTCCCCACTTCGGCGGAAAGAACGGCGCCGGGAGAGAGGCCTGGGCAACGAAGCGACTCTTAATCCGGCTGCGATTGCTTTTTAGCTCGGGGAAAGCGACACGGCTGTACTTGTCGACCTCGCAGAAAAGGTTTTGGATGTCGATGGCTTGGAGTGGCCGTCCGAAGAGGCCGGGGAACTCGATTCCAAGGCGCTCGAACTCTTGGTCTTGACGCTCGGTCATCCAGAGAATTACCCGTTCGGGATCCCAGCCATCACAGTCTGAAAAACACTTGGCAATTCCGCGCAGCGCCCCGGGCCCGGCCACGACGGCTTCGCTCTCGTCGAAGTCGCAAAGCTCGCTGTAGTTGATGTCAATCGCGAGTTGATAGGCCATGAACGGTCCGATCAGCGGATAGCAACGAAGTGCCTCATAGAGCTCGCCGATCGACGATGCACGGGCTACCGACTGACCGAGCCCTCCGGGAGCCATCATCTCTTCAAGCAGGGCCAGGTGATTTTGGTGCTTGCGCTGGTGTCCATAGGCGCGGGTGGCACAGAGGATGAAGGCACCGGTGTAGAGCTTGCGCCCTCGACGCGCTTCAGCATCGAGGATCTCCGCCAACTGCCCCTCTCGCAGGCTCTTGAGGCTGACCTGGGTACCAGCTTCCAGCAGCTCCCAGGTCTCGGGCTTGGAGAAGAGACGGAACAACACGATCCTCAACAGCAAGTCCTCGGGATCAACGGTATGACCCGAATAAATGATCTCGCGGATCAGGTATTGAGAGACGCGATCGCTGGCCCGGTAGGCGTTGCAAAACTTGTAGGTGGAGAGAATCGGATCTTTGGTCCATGGGGCCGGTTTGCCAGTCAGGCGGCCAAGGTAGATGCGCTGGCGCTCGGCGGCAAAACGCCAGTAGGCGTCGAAGACATGCTGGCGAGGGACGGGCGGCACCGTCCAAAGCATCCCATTTGGCGCCGTCGGAGTGAATCAGCCGCGTGCGCAGCCGCCACCAGCGCTGAGGCCGGCGCCGGCGGCAATGAGATCGCCGCGGCCGGCGCGTAGGGCGGCCTGCTCGATCGCCTCTGCGAAACCTGCGACGTCAGCTGGCTTGGTCCAGTCGATGATGTCAGCGCCGTATGCCTGAAGCGCAGCGGGAATCTCGGCGCCGGGCTCGATCACGATGCCAAGCAGGCCATTGGCACGTTCCTTTTCGAGGCTCCATTTGATCTCTTTGTTCACCCAGCTGCTGGAGGCGGTGTCGCGGCCGATCAGAACGACCGTGACGCTGGTGCCCTTCATCTGCTTGCGGATCTCGCTACCGACATAGACGTCACGAGTCGAATCGACTGGCCGCAAAAGATGTCGTACCGAGTACTCCAACTTCAAGTTGGGCGCGTAGCGCAGCAGGTTGAAACCTTTAGCCCGCCCGTGATCGCGATGCTGGTAGGAGAGAAACACTCGACGTGCCATCAGGCCGCCTCTTGAAGTGGAGGTGATTTGAGCGGATGCAAGGTGGCGATCGCCCCGCATCCCGGACACGCCTTCAGCAGCGCGTGGCTCTCGAACTCCTCATCGCAGCTACTGCAACTCCACCAATTGCTTGGTGAAGAGTTCCGGATCTTTTTCGGCTCACCGAGAACCAGTGGCCCCGTATCCAAGTAGCGGTTGGCCTCGCTCCAGTCCCAGGAATCAGAGCGCCTCCAGGTCGGGTAGCGATAACTGGAGTGGTATTGGTTGATCCGCTCCATCCGCTCGACCTCGAGCAGGTATTCCGGGGTGCGATCCTCCTTGCCGCGCAGATATTCGGCAAGTTGTTCGGTGTGCTCGGACCCGAGCCGCTTTTCAAGCCGCCAGCCTCCGCTGAGCAGGTCGGCCAGCTCGCCCGGTAGCTGCTTGAGGGGCTCCGGGGTAACGAAGCGAATCGAGATGGCCGCTAGCGAGAAGTCGCGGATCCGGTTGGAGAGCGAGCCGGGCGCCCACCAACCGAGCTCATACATTCCCGTTAGCTGGCGAGGCCCTTTCCTTGGCTTGGTGATGAAGAAGATGTAGCGGGGACGATTGCTGACGATCCCCGAGCGCATCTTCGCCTGGCAAGTCGAGAAGAGCCCATAGGTGCCCGTCTCGAGATTCGGGTCACTCTTGTTGTCCTTGACTTTGGTGATCGCTCGCACCGGCAGGCGGGCAAGATCGTCAGCGTAGTGGTAGGAGGCGTAGCCGGTATACGGCTCGACCGGCACGAGCTTGCGCCAAGGCGTGCCCTCCGCTCTTGCGGCATCCATCAACATCGGTTGTGGGCCTGCCTGGGGCATCGGTCCCTCGCTTGCGTAGCTACGCGTTGGAAACAGTATGCGCCGTCGACCGGCGGCAAAACTCGAACGGGGAAACGCGCTGTCTCATCCGATCGGCGAGATAGCTTGTCGATGATGCCGAGGGACGCCTCTGTCGACGCCCTGCTGGCCCAGCGCCGGCGGCTCTCAAGTCGGATTGAGGAGCACCTCGAAGAGCGCGAGGCGCTGATGGTGATCATCGCCGGCATAAATGACCAGCTGGCTCGTGACGAGCATATGCTGGCCGAGGTGGAGTCCCTGCTGGGCACCGAGACCCAGCTGCGCCTTGAGCAGGCCGACTTGCGCCTACGTGGCCGTCGCTTGGAGGAAGTCGCCACTCAGGTTCTGGCCGAGGAGGTTGGTCGGGAAGCGGAGGTGCATTACCGTGATTGGTTCGCGTTGCTTCGGGCTCGCGGCTATTTGATCGGCGGAAAGGAGCCAATCAACACCTTTCTCGCACAGATCAACCGCTCCGAAGCGGTCGAGCCGATTGGTAGGCGCAGCGGCCGCTACCGCCTTACCCGCGTCGCATAGGGCCGGTCCCCGTTATGGGTCTATCGCTGAGGAGTGACCACCTCGGCCGGGCTGGAGGTGACTTTGCGGGCTCGCCAGAGAGTGTGAACACCGGGAGAAAGGCAAGCGTGCCGAGCCGGCGCATCTCCTGATCCCGTGCCGAAGGTCGGCTTCTGCCAGTAGTCGCGGGATCTAGGTACCTGGCTCCAGCCGGCTGCGTATCTCTTCGATCCAGTCACCCTCGCCCTCTTCGGCGGTCCCCGCAAGGATGCCCAGGTTCTTGGCAGTCGTCTCCCGCTCCCAGCTTTGCGGCTGCAGCAACTCGATTCTCCCCAGGGCCTTCTCGGCCAGCTCCCGGTCACCTCCGATCACCGCCAGCTCCAGAACCGTCGCCACGTCCCAGTAGTCGCTAGAGGAGAGGCCGCCACGGCGCCCGATCGCGAAAAGGACAACGGGCTGAAGTTCGGCGACCAGCTCTCGATCCTCCTCCGTTCCCCGCCGCAGGAGTAGGGTGAGGAGGTTGACCCCCGGATAGTAGTCGCGGGGATCAGCATCGAATCCCTTCCCGTACTCCGCGATCGCTGCGTCCAAGGCGGCGCTGGCGCGGCCGCTCTCACCGGCTTTCTCGGCCTCCTCCCAGGTGTCCTTATAGATCCTCCCGAGCAGGCCGTTGGTCTCGGGCGAAGGACCGTATTCATCCACCAGCTGTCGGAGGATGCGGAGGGCCCGCTCGCGGTCTCCCTCTGCGTTGCGGCGGTTGAGGGCAAGAGCTAGTTGCTCCCGAACCGTCGGCACTTGGCCCAGCTCGGTGGGCATCTTCTCGACGCAGCGGACCATCTCGCCCCAGGCCGAGGCGTCGCGATAGGCGAGCAGCAGGTCGAGGGGAAGCTCCTGCGAAGCAGCGGCGAAGTCGCCGACCTGCTCCTCGATCTCGCGCAGGACCGGCACCCTCTCCTCGTTCGACAGCACGCGGGAGTCGCGGATCTTCTCCGTCATCGCCGAGACTTGGCGCACGCGGTCCCGAAATGCCTCGGTGACCTCGTGGGGGAGGGAGATTCCGGGGTAGCCCTCGAGGAGCTGGAACAGGGGACTGTCCACCGTTTCGCTCTCCTGTGCCTCTGCCAGACGCTCGCCGAGGGTCTTCCGCAGACTCTCGGCCTCCTCGTCTGAGAGCTCTCCGCCTTCGCCCAACTCGTATGGGACTGCCCTGATGGGAGCGACGTCGAACGGCAGCTGACTGGTCTTGGCGTAGATCAGGATCGTTGACCGGGGCCGCGCCGCGTGTCGAATCCCCAGCTCGTAGAAGACGTTGGCGTTGGCCAGAGTCAGGTCGGCGATGACGATCTCGGCGAGGAGCAGGCGCTCGTACATCGGCTTGTGGATGATCCCGCCGAGGGTCTCCTCGTCGGCCCGGATCACGTCCAATTCCGCCCCTTCGGTCGCGGGCTTGATGCAGCGTTCGTAGACCCCGTCGAAATCGATCTCGAAGCGGTGGCTTGGGTCTGGCTTCGACCCGAAGGGCATCGCCACGAACAGGAGCTTCTTGAGTCCGCCCTCTTCCATGCTCACCCGCAGGGAGCGTTGCGCATTCGGCGTGGCCGTGAGTTGTCGATCAACTTCGCGCGGGTGATGCGCTCGAGAAAAGCAAGCTCGATGAAGTCCGCAAGCCTTTCGGCCGAATTCGGGTACTTCCACCAGCGGGCGTAACCGTCGTCTCCGTCGAGGTTGTCCGCAACGCGAGCCGGCAGTTGCCGCGCTGGGTAGGTGCTGGCAGACGGTAGCGTGATCGCCATCAGCCCGTTGCGACGGTTCTTCTTGTCGTTGCGGAGGCTTGAGTACACCTCCCAGTCAACGTAGCGCCGCGCCCAAGTGCAGCGCCCGAGTAGGACAATGGTGACCGAGGAATCGGTCAGGTACTCCTCGCGAATGCTGTCCATGACGTAGTCGGTGTTGGCGCTGTCGATGAAGTCATCCTCATCGCTCACCCCGATCACTCTGGGAATGAAGACGTGTCCGAAGTCCTCGAGGAAAGTGACGACCTCCGCCGCGTCCTGGGCGTGGTATGAGAGAAAGCACTTGTGACGAGCAGGGTCGTCGCTCTTCAGCTGGGCGGATGCTGCCGCGAGCAGAAGCCGGGTCTGGGTTGCCGAGTCCATCTCGTCTCAAATCTAAGGAGTCAGCCGCCTGGCTGCGAACTAGCAGAGTGGAGTCAAGCGCAGATCGAGCGGTCGGGCTCGCCAAGAATCAGCTGACTACATTCGGTGAGGGAAGTTGCGGCTGACGGCAGCAGACGAAATAGCCGTAGAGGTCTCATCGCGGTCGCATCGTTCTGGCAAACCGCCCCACCAAGCCACCGCCACCCGTCCTTTCAACCCGAGGGAGATTGGCTATCTAGAGCGATCCTGTCAGGAGGCGGGCTGATCGCCTCGTGATTGACGAAGACGCCGCCGTCCATAAATGACGATCCCAGCCAGAACTACAAGCCCCCAGAGAATCGAGGCCCAGATACCTACGGCTCCTCCCAGAAAGCCCGCGATAACGACCGCCGCCAAGGGGCCGGCATAGGCCCCAAATAGAAGAAGGGCTCGCCGGAGAAGCCTGCCCACGGTTAGCTTGCGAGGAACTCAGCCGGTGAGAAGACGGGGATCTCGTCGGCGAGGTCCAGCAGGTCGCTGTCACCCGAGACGAGAGCGGCGCTCTGGCTATGGGCTAGAGCGATCAGGTAGTCATCATCGGGATCTGTGCAGCGGATAGGCGGTGGGGTCTCAGGGTCAGCCGCCAGTTGGGCATCGCGGCGCAGAAGATCCAAATAGGCGGCGACGCCGTCGAGGTCGACGTAGCGCCGGAACTTCTCGCGCCGCAGAACCGTGTCCAGCTCGTCAAGTAGCTGTGGCGAAACGATCAGCTCGAAGCTGCCGGCGCGTGCGGAGAGCAGCAGCTCCGCCGGCCTACCAGTCGGCGTGATCAGCGCGGAGACGAGGACGCCCGGGTCAAGGACCGCCCTCGCCACGCCTCTCCCTGCGCATCGCTCGGAGCTCGTCCCTGGCAAGCTCGAGACCCTCGTCTTCGGAAGCGGGCGTCACTTTGGCCCAGATCTCGGCTAGATCATCGACGCCCAGGTCGCGGCGCAGCGATTCCTCGATCACCTGAGAATCGCGTTGGCCCGTTCGCGCAGCCTTGATCTTGACGGCGCGGAAGACGTCCTCATCGAGGGTGACGGTCGTACGTGCTTTCGACATAGCGGCATTATTGCATCATGATGCGCTCTAGGCGACCTCCCGTGATTCGCAGCGTGCGTACGGGTCGCATCCCGGTCACATCGTCGCCGCAATCCCGCTCTCCACGCGCGCGACCCCCGTCCTTTCAGAACGGAGACCAAATACCGGACCTCGATGCGTCTACCGAGCAATGGGGCCGTCGTGGACTAATAGGATCGTCAGATGTACTTCGGGCCGCTGGGATGGCCGCCACTGCGCGTCTGGATTGGCGCTTTAGCTATGACGATCCTCTTCACCGGCTTGGCCGCCTTGGGGCTCGACATCACCATTCTCGTGATCGCCGCATTTGTCGCGGTCCTTGTCATCGCGGCGCCTCGGCGGGCCAAGGATCTGGGTGCTGAAGAAATGCGCGATTCGCGTCCTGACGAGTAAACCTCAAGCTGCCCTATCGACCCGTCGCCGCAGCGCCTTCCCGTGAGAACCGCTCGTGGACGAAGCGGACGATTGCGGCGCCCTCGCCGACCGCGGTGGCGCATCGCTTGGTCGAGCCGGCGCGGGCGTCGCCAGCTGCATAGACGCCGGGGACGCTGGTTTCGAGCAGGCCCTCGGCGCCCGCCTCGGGGCCGGTCAAGATGAATCCCTTCTCGTCGCGCGCCAGCACCTCGCCGAGCCAGTCGGTGCAGGGCGAAGCGCCGAGGAAGAGGAAGAGGAACGAGAAGGGCAGCCGCGTCCCGTCGGTGAGGGTCACTGCCTCGAGACGCCCGCTCTCCCCGTGCAACTCCGCCCTTCGCCGCCGCCGCGGACCGCCACTCCGTAGCGGTCGAGATCCTCGATCAGATAGTGGGACATCGTCTCGGCCAGGTCACGCCGACGATGGAGGAGGGTCACCAGCGCCCCGCCCCGAGCCAGCCAGATCGCCGCCTGGGCCGCCGAGTTGCCGCCGCCGATTACGCCGACGCGCTGGCCGCCGCAGAGCTGCGCCTCGGGCGGGCCGGCCGCATAGAAGACGCTGATGCCCTCGTAGTCCTCCAGACCCTCCACCGGCAGGCGCCGGTATTCGGCCCCGGTGGACAGCAGCACCGCCCGGGCCGCGATCTCGTTGCCCTCCTCTAGCTTGACCACATGCCGGTCGCCGCCCGGCTCGAGCGCCGCCGCACGGTAGGGCGTAGCGGTACGAGCGCCGAACTTGCGCGCCTGCGTGATCGCTCTGCTGGTCAGCTCGGCGCCGCTGATGCCCGCCGGGAAGCCGAGGTAGTTCTCGATCCGCCGTGACGCACCAGCTTGGCCGCCGAGCACGGCGCTCTCGATCACCAGCGTCTCGAGTCCCTCCGAGGCGCCGTAGACGGCGGCGCCCAGGCCGGCCGGCCCTCCGCCGACCACGAGCAGGTCGACCTCCTCGCGCGAGGAAAGCTCCAGTCCGATCCCCAGCGTCCGTGAGAGCTCGCCGTTGCTCGGACACCGCAGCTCGCCTCCACCGGGCAGCCGCACGAGCGGCATCTCGGCCGGGTCGAGGCCCGCCAGCAGCGCCGCCGCCTCCTCGCTCTCGCCGGGGTTGCGCCACGAGTGGGGGAGCCGCAGGGTCCTTGCGAAGTCGAGCAGGCGGCGCGTCTCCCGCGACTCGCGCGGACCGATGATCTCCACCCCGACCCCCTCGCGCTGCTGCAGCAGCTCACGCCGCTGGACGAAGGCGGTCAGCAGCAGGTCCGAAAGCGAGCCGTCCTCGAAGAGAAGTTCCCTGAGGGTGAAGCGGTCGACCGCGATGTAGCGCATCGGCTCGGTCACCACCGCCGTCAGGAAGACCGTCTGCCCGGAGAGCAGGTTGATCTCCCCGATGAAGCCCGAGGCGCCGTGGCGGACGATCTCGCGGCCAGTTCCGTCGAGCACCGCGGCCTCGCCCTCGAGGATCGCGATGAACGGGTAGGTCTCGTCGCCAATCTCGAACAGCGCCTCGCCGACCGCCGCGGTCCGCTCCTCGCCATGCTGAGCCAGCGTTTCCAGCTGGGAAGCCGATAGGACTCGACTGACTGGCGAGTGAGCCATGGGAGAAGCTGAGCCTAGAGGGTCCCCGCCGCCGGAATGAAGGCTGCCGGGATGAGCACCGCCCGCGCCCGTTCCGCGATCGCCTCATGAGCCCTCGGCGGCGACCCTGATAGCGGCGATGTCGATCTTCCGCATGCTCAACATCGCTCGCATCGCCCGCTCGGCCTTGGACTTGTCGGGGTCGGCGAACAGCTCTTCCATCCCAGTCGGGACGACCTGCCAGGAGAGGCCGAAGCGGTCCTTGAGCCAGCCGCACGGACCGTCCTCGCCTCCACCCTCGCGCAGCTTGTCCCAGTAGTAGTCGACTTCCTCCTGGTTCTCGCATTCGATCGCGAAGGAGACGGCCTCGTCGAACTTGAAGTTGGGCCCGCCGTTGATGCCGAGGAAGCGCTGGCCTTCGAGCTCGAACTCGACCGTCATCACCATGCCGGCATCGCGGGGCCCGGCCTCGGTGTAGTGAGTGACGTTGACGATCCGGCCGTCGTCGAAGACGGAGACGTAGAACTGCGCGGCCTCTTCGGCCTCGGTGTCGAACCAGAGGTTGGGGACGATCTTCTGCGGCATGGCTTTCTCCTCCGTTGGGGGCCGGGGCCCAGCTGGTCTTGTCTCTACCCAAAGAGACCGGCCCGAGCGCGGAAACTAATCGCATACCCTCAACGGATGGCACGCTTAGGTGGAACGGCCAGCGCCGAGATCGAAGCGCCGCTCGACCGCGTCTGGGCTGAGGTCGAGGACGTGCTTGCCGCGCCGGAGTGGCAGGGCGGACTGGTCTCGATCACGCCGCTGGAGCACGACGCCGAGGGCCGGCCGACGCTGGTCGAAAGCGAGAGCGACCTCAAGGTCCGGCACGTCACCACCCAGGTGCGCTTCAGCTACGACCCACCGACCCGGCTCTCCTGGGTGCAGGAGAAGGGAGACCTCAAGTCGGTTGAGGGCGCCTGGATCCTCGAGGATCTGGGCGACGGGCGGACGCGGGCCACCTACACGCTCGACGCCGACCCTGGGCGGGTGCTCGGCATGCTGATTCGCGGCCCGGTCGAGGGGGCCGCGAAAGCGGCTTTGGTCAACTCGCGGCCCGGAGAGCTGAAGAAGCGCGTCGAGGGCGTGTAGCACTCCTGACGAGCGCGGCGCTCGACTACTGCAGCTCGAAGACGACGCGAACCGTCGCGGTGACGGTCGAGCCGCCCGGCTTCGTCGGCGGGGCCGGAGCGGAGACCGCCTCCGGTGCTCGCCGAGTCGTGGGCTGGCTGGGCACGACTTCCGCGCCTTCTTCGATGCTGATCACCGGGCCGAGGATGGCGCCGGCACGGGTGGCGAGAGCCGCCGCCTTCGCCTTCGCCTGGTCGAATGCCGCGAGCAGGGTGTTGTTGTAGGCGACTTCCGGGTCGCCCGCGAAGAAGTTGGGACCCCGGCTACCGGTAGCGCCGGCCGCGATCGCCGCGCTGACCAGTTCGCCAGCCCGCTCGGGCTCGTGAAGGATCACCGTGACGCTCTCGCTGGCGCGGAAGAGGGGGCGCTCGCCGCGCCCCGAGACCTTGCGCACGGTGATCTGGCCGGTCGTCACGTCGCCCGGGCCGACGCCCGGAATCGTCTGCACGACCGCGATCACCGCCTGGAGCCGGATCGCGACGATCCGCAATGCCGCCGCTCGCGACCGACGTTCCTTGGTGACCGAGAACCCGAGGCTTGCGGTGTCGTTGGGGACTTCCTGAGTGGCCTCGCCGCGGACGACGATCGTCCGCTCCTGAGCGCCGGCGGCGCTCGGCACCAGGAGGGCGAGCGCCAAGCAGGCGATCAACGGAGTTTTTCGAACGCGCGAGCTCATAAAGGCGGCCTCCCGAAGGCCATGACCGACTCTAAGCCGGCCCTCGGATAGCTCTGGATGACAGCGGCGCAGATCCCCGCCGTGCCGCATAATCGAGAGGCCCGGGCGGTTAGCTCAGTTGGGAGAGCACTTCCCTTACAAGGAAGGGGTCACTGGTTCGAGCCCAGTACCGCCCACTCCAAACGCAAAGCGGACGACCTCGCCCTGACAACCAGGGCTAGGCGCTACGAATCGGCGGGGAGGACCGTGAAGGCGCCGCCTCGCAGCGGGGTCATCGCCCGGAAGGCGCGCTCGTCGAAGCTGGCGATCCGATCTGTCCCATGCCGGTCGGCCAGCACTGCAAGCGAGGCGTCGGCAAGGCCCAGCTCGAGGTCGCGGTAGCGACGCGCCAGGTCGCGGGCCAGTCCCAGCTCTTTGCGATCGAGACAATCGACGACGAAGGTTCCCGCAGCGAGGTCATCGAGGAAGGCGAGCTCGACGTCGACACCGAGACGGGTGAGGATCAGGTAGTCAGCCTCGGCGACCGCCACCTGCGAGGTGACGAGCTGCCCTCGCTCGCTTTCGAACAGCGAGACGACCGCCTCATGCTCGGGGTCGTCGGCATCGGCCTGCGCGAAAAGCGTGCCGGCATCGACGATCAGCGTCATCAAGGGTGCCGGCCCCGCGCCTTGCGGTAGAGCTCGTCGGCATCCCAGCGCCGGTCCCCGCCGCGACCGCTTCGGCCTTTGCCCATGCTGCGGAAGGTCCGCGGTGGCGCCTCCGATAGGACCCGCTCCACGCCCTCTCGGATCAGTTCGGCCTGGCTGCGGCCGCTGGCCGTCGCCAACCGGCCAAGGCGCTCCGCCTGGGAGTCGTCGATGTAGACCGTGGTCTTGTGCACATACATATGGTACCAGCTATATGTGACGTAGTGCTAGCATTTTGCAAGCATGCCTACCCTCTACGTCAGAGATGTCCCTTCTGAGCTCTATGAGCGCCTGCGCCGCGAGGCGGCATCGGCCAGGCGCTCGCTCAGCGCAGAGACCGTCGAGTTGCTGCGCCGCGGCCTCTCATCTCGCTCCGGGGTTTCGCTCGAGCAGTTCCTTCAGGACGCCGATCGGATTCGCGATAAGCACGCTCTTCCCGCTGGGTCTCCCACCGCTGCTGAACTGATCCGCGAAGACCGCGACCGGTAGGCGAGTGGCAGCGATCGTCGTCGACGCCAGCGTCATGGTGGCGCTCTACGTTGAGGAGCCGTTGTCGGAGCCTGCTCGGGCAGCCCTGCTCCACTCCCAGGAGGCCGGTGACGATCTTCATGCCCCCGATCTGCTCTTGGTCGAGTGCGCCAATGCGCTCTGGAAGCGCGTCGGGCGCGGCGAGCTGGACCGCGACTCAGCGATGACGGCGATCAATGCCTTGTCGACCCTCGAGGACTTGAACCGACACCCTCTGGACGAGCAGCTCGTCCCGCCGGCGCTCTCCCTTGCGATTGCCCACTCTCTGACCGCGTACGACGCCGCTTACGCCGCGCTGGCAGTGCAGCTCGGCGGGACCGTGATCAGCGGGGACAACCGATTCGTCGAGCGGGCAACGCGGGCCGGCTTGCCCGTTGCTGCGGTGGCCGCTGGGTGAGCTCGATCGGGGGTCGCCTCAGTCGAGGGCCTTCTTTCGCCCGAGGCGTTTGCTCGCCTCGCTCTGAACCTTCAGCAGCGATTCTGCGAAGTCGCAACGGAGCCGCTCGATCTCCTCGGCGCCGGCGTCGTCGACGATCAGCGGCTTCGCCAAACCCGGCGGCAGGACCTTCGCGTTCAGCGCGCGGTAGAAGTGCTCGACAGCGCCGCGTCGTGGAATCTTGTCCACTTGCTCGATCAAGCTGTATCTCTCCAGCACTTTCACGTGATAGCTGACGCTCGGCAGCTTCGCGCCCAACTCCTGGGCAATTTCCTTCGGACTGGCCCGCCGCTCGGCGAGGACTGCCAACGCCTCGAGCCTCAAGGGATTCGCGAGTGCTTTGAGGTGGCTGGGTGGGAGTAGGTAGACGCTTCGCTCCCGCTGCGTCTTCTTATTGGGCTTTCGCTTTGCCTTCGCCATTCAGGTCTGATCCTCTCTTTGGAAGAACGGTCCTGAGCAAAGTAGGGACTCGAGGTGCGCCCATCAAAAAGCGTTTGCGAAGTAATTCGCGCTGATCACGGTGCTCGATAGGGCACCGGAGGGGATTCGATCGCAGTAAGGCCGACAGCCATTGTTACCGGCTTGGCACCGGCGGCTATACGTGTCTTGGAACGTTCCTCCTCCTCACTGAGGGTCGCCGCCAGTCGTTCCAGACTGGCCGCCACTTTCTCACTGCCCTCGTGATCGAGCATGACGATCGACCAGCTGAAGTGCCGGTCGCTGCGGATGTCGAAGGTGCCGGCGGCCATCGCCTTCTTGACTAGCTCGGAGAGGTGCACGAACTCCTGCCAGACCTCTGTTTCGGTTAGCGCGTCCGACACCCCAGACCAGGGCCCATTCAAAGTCATGTCAGGCCTGGTCGCACGGTAGATCTTCTCGTAGGCGGCCCGCTTCCTCACCTCGTCGACCACCGCTATCCAGGCGAGGTTCTTCAGCAGGTCGAACCGGTAGCGAACCGCCCCCTCAGAGGCGTCGTCGAAAGCAACCTCCCGATGAAACTGCTTGACCGACATGTCGGTCTGATTGAGCTCATGGAGGATTTGCATCGACAGGTCATCGGCGAGAAGCGGGGCCATCCGCTCGGTGAGGGACATCGAGGGTGACGAGCCATCCGCTAGGTCCAATACCAGTGGATTTTCGGCCCTAGGAGTTTCGAATCCAACTTGAAGGATTCCAGTACGGATCAGCGCGTCACCGGAGGAAGCGCAACGAATCTTCGCATCCTCATGCTCATCGAAGATCGCTTCGAAACTGGTAGCCAACTTCTCGATCGCCCGCATCCATCCGACCTCATCGAACTCAAGCTGTATACACGTCAGGGGTTGGCTGGGGCGCCCATCGGAGGCAGCGGCCTCGATTCCCTGTCGCAGCAGGTGAGAGATCGTGGAAAAGACGCCCCAGCTCCATGCGAGCCGCGCGGAGTAAGGGAGCGACGCCGACGTCTCGGCGTCGAAGAAAACCGCGTCAGTCGCCCGATACAAGTTCTCGGGGGGACCCCGCCTCTTGGTGTCGCGGTTCTTGTAGCCGACCCGCCTCAGCCAGCCGTGTTCCTCGAGCAGGGCGAAGTGCTGGGCGACTCTCTCGATCGAGGGGCCACCAAACTGCTCGAAAAACCCCTTCGGGCTCATCGGCCGGCTGTAGAGCTCGACAACGATTTTTACCCGCAACTCGAATTTGAAGACAACTGCCAGACGGCGCAGGCGCTCTCGATTCCTAGCTGCAGTTCTGGGGGCCACATCAGTCCTCTCCAATGCTCACCAATACTCTGAGCGGCAGAAGTCTAAGCGCCTCTAGAACGTACGCGCCAATTTGGCGCTCCTTGCGTGTTACACACTCGAGTTTCTTGTTCGTGTGAGGGAGGCCCGCTCTGGTCACCGCGGCCGACCAGAGCCCGTCTGAACCCCGCCGGCCCTAAGCCCGCACGACCCGCAGGCCCGACTCGTCGAACGTCGCCAGCGGCACGACGAACGTTTCGAGCGTGCGGCAGTCCTCGAGCAGGGCAGTTCCTTCGGGGTCACCAGTCACCTCGGCCGACACGCACCGAAAGAGGTGAACCTCGTCGGTCACGTACGTGTCCGGGAGGACGCGCAAAGGGAGGCGCGAGGTCGCCGGCGCAGGAGCAGCCGTGGTGGCGGAGAGGTGGGGAGGCATGAGGATTTGGGAGCCGCTAGGCGTGCGGCTGGACGACGCGGAGGCTCGCTGACCTCAGGTCTTCGAGCGGGAAGACTATGAGATCGAGCGTGCGGCAGTCCTCCAGCAACGCCGTTCTCTCCAACTCGGCCGGAGGGGCCACGGACACACAGCGAAACAGGTTGGTCCCGTCGGTTAGATAAGCCCCCGCCGTCAGGCGCAGGGGGACAGGAAGGGAACTCCTATGGGAGGGAACGGGCCTGACGGCGGGGAGGCTCATGCGCCGAAATTACCCGCTCGCCGGTCAGCCAATCAGGACTTAACCAGGAATTTACGAAGTCCTTAGCTGTGAGGCGGCCGTTCCGTCGCCAACAGAACCTCCGGCTCGACCGGCGTCCGCGCGCTGCCGGGCCCGTGCAGCTCGTGCGCGGCGAAGATCTCGTCGAGGTCCTCGCGGGTCAGCGTCTCGCGCTCCAGCGCGTTGGCCGCCAGGTCGTCGAGGCACTCGCGGTTCTCGTGGAGCAGCACCTGCGCGCGCCGGTACGCCTCCCGCGCCAGCGTCATCGCCGCCACGTCGACGTCGCGGCGCGTGCGGTCCGACAGCGCGTAGTCGCCGGTCGGCAGCGCGATCGGCGGCGCCCCGTCGGCGTCGAGCGCCACGCCCATCCCGAACTCGGCGACCATCTGGCGACAGACCAGGTGGACGCGGTTGAGGTCGTCGACCGCCCCCGAGTAGGACCTCTCGAACACCTCTTCCTCGGCGGCGCGACCGCCGAGCAGCGTCACCAGCTCGTCGAGCAGCTCTTCGCGCGACTTCAGGTAGGTGTCTTCCTGGGGCGAGTGGGCGACGAAGCCGAGCGCCGGCCCGCGCGGCACGATGCTGAGGATCTCCGGCGGGTCGAGGCCGAGCAGGTGCCGGCAGAGCGCGTGCCCCGCCTCGTGGTAGGCGACGATCCGCCGCTCCTCGGGGTTGAGCCGCCGCGCCTGCTGGGAGCCGACCGACTGGCGCAGCAGCGCCTCGTCGAGGTCCTCGCGCGCCATCGCCTCACGGCCCGCGCGCCCGGCGATGATCGCCGCCTCGTTGAGCGCGTTGGCCAGCTGGGCGCCGGTCATTCCCGTCGTCTTGCGCGCCACGTCGGTCAGGTCGAGGTCGGCCGCCAGCGGCTTGCCCTTGGCGTGGGCGCGGAGGATCGCCTCGCGCCCCTCGCGGCTGGGCGGCGCGACCAGCACCTGGCGGTCGAAGCGGCCCGGGCGGAGCAGCGCCTTGTCGAGCTTGTCGACGTAGTTGGAGGCGGCGATCACGATCACCGTCCCCGGGTCGCGCTCGAAGCCGTCGAGCTCGACCAGCAGCTGGTTGAGGGCCTGCTCGCGCTCGCTGGAGCCGCCGTCGCCCCCGCCGCCGCTGCGGGCGCCGCCGACCGCGTCGAGCTCGTCGATGAAGATCACCGCGCGGCCCGACTTGCGTGCCTCCTTGAAGAGGCGGCGGATGCGCGCCGCGCCGCGGCCGACGAACATCTCGACGAAGCTGGAGCCCGACGCCGAGAAGAAGTCGACGCCGGCCTGCGCGGCGACGGCGCGCGCCAGCATCGTCTTGCCGGTGCCCGGCGGCCCGTAGAGCAGCACGCCGCGGGGCGGCTGGGCGCCGAGCGCGGCGAAGCGGTCGGGGTCCTTCAGCCAGGCGGCGACGTCGAGCAGCTCGTCCTTGGCGGCGTCGACCCCCTGCACCTCCTCCCACAGCACCGGCTTGGTCCTGCTCGCCTTGACCGTCTCAGGCTTCGTCGCGCCGAGCGTTCCGCGCAGCAGCGTCACGAAGACGATCAGCAGGCAGAACATGAAGACGACCCCGAAGACGGGGTACCAGTCGAAGAAGAATTCTTTGACGTCGGTCGTTTGGAGGGCTAGGAGGAGGTGCATGGGCGGTCGCCGGCGCGATGGCCGTCCCTGGAGTGTCCGGACATATCGGCGCGGCTCCAATCGCACATATGTCCGGGGCGCCTTCTTGCGCAGGCGGGGGCAGGCCCGTCAGAGATCGCGGCGGCTGATAACGCCGCTCTGCAGCGCCCGCTCGACCAACGCCAGCCGCTTGCGGTTCTGCGGCAGGTCCTCGACCTCGAGCTTCTCGAAGAGCGCCCGCATGTGGGTCTTGACCGCATCGACGCTGAGGTGCAGCTCCGCGGCGATCGCCTGGTTGGTCGCCGGCGTCGCGAAGGGGGACTCCTCCTTGAAGGGGCGGCAGAGGGCGAGGAGCACACGGCGCTGGCCCGGGGAGATGGTCGCCGCGGCGGGAATCTGGCCGGCGGCCACGGTCGCTTCGGGAGCGCCCTCGCCGGGCCGGCGGAAGAGGACGCGGGTCCGCCCGAAGCGCAGCGTGTCGCCATCGCGCAGGCGGCGACGGCCGTCGACCCGCTCCTCGCCGACGAAGGAGCCGTTGCGCGAGAGCCCGTCGTCGAGCAGCGTGCACTCGTCCCGCACGACCTCGATCTGGGCGTGCAGGGCGGAGACCTCCTCGTCCCAGTCGAGGCGCAGGTCTGCCGAGCCGCCGCGACCGATCCAAAGCGACGTCGTCCCGTCCTCGACGACGATGATCCGCTGCGTGCCCTCGCCGTCGCGGTAAACGAGGAAGGGACGGCCGCCGCGTTCGACCTCGATCTGGGCCTTCAGCTCGGCGGCGCTGGTCTGGGATGCATCCGAGGGCACGCCGCGATCCTAGAAGCGTCCGGCGCAGCAGGCGGAACGGCCCCCAGACACAACGAGGCCCCGCGCGTGGCGGGGCCTCGTCGTACAAGGGAGATTTGCCCGATACCCAGCAGAAGAGGGGGCAAACCTGTCGAAATTTTTTTGAGATCAGCCGCGCTCGACCTGCGAGCCGCCGACGATCGCCTCCGTCCCATCGTCGCCGAAGAGGATCCAGGCCTTGTTGCCGCCGTCGTAATCTGGGGCCCAGAGCTTCAGCGTGGCGGGCCGCCCCCAGACGGTCACCTGCTCCTCGCCGGTCTCCTTGAGTCCCCGCCAGACACGCACGAACGGGTTTGCCTCCCACTCGGCGCCGATCGTCGTCGGCTCGCGGTGGCCGGGATGGACTCGCGTCTCCGGTGGCAGCTCCATCAGGCGCATGACCGACGCCCGCAGGTCAGCGAAGCCACTGGCCCCAGGCGCCATCGAGCCGCCGACGGTCCCCTTGAAGAGGACGTCGGCCGTGAAGACGTCGTCGCGGTTGACCCGGTAGGCGAGGTGCCCGGCTGCGTGACCGGGGGTGAGGAGAGCCTCGATCTCGAGCCCGCCCGCGCTCAGCGTCTCGCCGTCGCCCAGCAGGCGGTCGACCTGGAGGTCCACTTCCGCCGCGGCGTCGGGGTGGGCGACGACGGTCGGGCTGCCGAGCCGCTCGCGGGCCTCGGCCAGGCCGGCGACGTGGTCGCCGTGGGGATGGGTGAGGAGGATGTGCGTCACCTCGGTCCCATCGCGCTCAACTCGATCGAGCAGCGGCCCGAGCTCGTCGTTGCCGTCGATCAAGACGCCCGTACCACCGGCCTCGTCGGCGACGAGGTAGGCATTCGACAGCCACATCGGGTTCTCGGTCCGCTCGACGAGCACGACGATGCATCGTAGGCCCAAACGGCGATCAGCCCCAGGTACGTGTGTGTATGGCGGCCCTTTGCAGGGCTCCTGAGCGGAGCTACGGTGATTCTCAGGGTGAGCAGCAAGAGGAATATCACGGTTGAGAAGGCTGGTCCTGCACCTTGAGCGAGCGCCCGGTGGGGGCGCTCGCGGGAATAGCCATGACTCTTCTCCTCGCCGCTCCGGCGGCTGGGACGCCGCCGCCGCCGCGCGACGCAGTGATCGGCCAGGCGAGCGCCTCGACGGCGCGCATCTCGGCCGGTGCGGCGGCGGCGCGCTATCCGATCGAAGACGGCAGCGGCGCGACGATCGCGGTCGCGGTGACGGCGTCCTGTCAGGCGACCTGCACCGCGGCTGACCCGCGTCGCATCGCCGGCTTCGTCGGAACCCTGATCCATGGGCCTGAGATCGAGCTGCTGACCGTCCAGCTCGACACGCCCGCCGAGCTGGAGTTCGATTGCGGCTACGGCGTCCACGCCTGTTACTACCCAGGGGAGAACCGCATCGTGCTGAGCGGGAACGACGCGCCCGCGGCCGACGGCGCGAGCCGCGAGTACGTGCTGGCGCACGAGTACGGACATCACGTCGCCAACCATCGCGAAAGCGTGGCGCCATTCCCCCTGGCGATCGACTGGGGAACGCCGCGCTGGTCGAGCCACGAGCAGGTCTGCGCGGCTCAGCGGCGCGGCGCCTTCTTTCCTGGCGACGAGGGCTCGCGCTACGAGCGGAACCCGGGCGAGGCGTTCGCCGAGGCGTTCGCCCGCTACCGGTTCCCCGATGCCGGTGTGAGGTGGGCCTGGGCACCGAGCCTGCGTCCTGACGCGGAGGCGCTGCGGGCGATACGCGAAGACACCTTGAGCCCTTGGGAGGGGAGAACACGCATCCGGCTGGTCGGCCCCGCCCGGCCAGCCGGTCGTCGCGGTCTTGTCCGTTCATTCAGCACGCCGCTCGACGGCCGCATCAGCCTGCTGCCGGCGACGGGGACCGCCCCGCCCTTCGCGGTCAGCCTCTGGAGCGTGAAGGGGCGGATCCTGCGCAGCTCTGAGGCGGTGCCGCGCGCCGAGCACGGGCTTAACTTCACAGTCTGTGGCCAGTCGCGACTGCGGGTCGTCTTCGAGCGCCGCCGCGGCGCCCGCCACCCGGCGCCATTGCTGGTCGACCGACCCTAGAGCGCCCACCCAGCGACCCCGCGAGCCCCAGCCCGGCGAGCTTGAGATAATCAACGCCCGGGCGGATTGTCGTCCATCCCTCGGGGGCGTAGCTCAGTTGGTTAGAGCGCCGGCCTGTCACGCCGGAGGTCGCGGGTTCGAGTCCCGTCGCTCCCGTTACGGCAATCCGCTTTGCAGAGCGGAACGGCGTTCTAATCCCGCCCGGTGACCCTGTCTTCGTGGGTACCGACCTGGGTACCCATCGGGCGAGAAGCCGCGGGAGACAACCTCAGACGGATGCGCTGAAGTGGGGTGAATCTGGCCGTGACCGCAACGGTCCCTGCTTGCAGGAGATTCCGGGCATCCTTTTGTCTGGCAGCAATGGAGGGGCTTCCTCGTAGTACGTTGAGCCCTGGCAACGCATCGACAACCGATGCCAAACTCTGACCCCCGTGACCGGCCACCTGGACAGCGAGATCCAGAAAGCGACCGAGCAAGGGGAACGCAACGCTCAGGCGATCACGCTGATCAAGAAGCACTGTGCTCACGCCAGGGTCGAGCCATCCCGCATGCATGGTCACTCGATGGTCGAGGAGATGACGGGACTGCCGATCAGCGTCAGGGAGATGTTGTGCCATCACGGCGCAGCGCCGAACACGATCTCGACTGACCTTCTCGAGGGCGCAATCCGGTTCTACGGCGACAACTGCGTCGACTGTCCGCATCGGGATCCGCAGGGTCTGCCGAACCTAAAGATGGTGGCAGAGCAGAAGCTCGCCGAAGACAAGGCGCTCCGCCACCGACGTGCCGAGGAACGAGAAGCTCGCGAGCGAGGCGCGGCGGACCGGGCCCGGCGGCGTGCGGAGAGGGTCTCAGGTGAGCCCGAGGCGACCAAAGAGATGGTGCGCTTGCTCGACGGGGTAGACCGTGAGGTTGCCGACGAGCGCGGCGATCAACTCGTAGACCTTTGTCGCCTGCAACCCGAGCTCTGCAGCCCGGTCGCGGCAGAGGTTCTGCTGGATACCGCGGAGGACACCCCTAACGGTGCCCTCTTCGGCGCGCTTCTACATCTCGACCGGGCGAACCGCCTCCCGCGGCGACGTCTTCTCGAGGTGGCCCTTAAGGCGCTCTCCAGCGTGCCGCTCGGAGACGCGGCAAGGATCGTCGTCAGCCACCGCCGGGCCCTCCGGCAAGGCGACCTCGTCGGCGTTGCCTTCTCGGCAATGCATCTCGCCGCTCCGCCACACGATTTCGGCCACCCGCCTCCCGTGGAATCGGCGCTTCTGCGGGTGCTCGCCGAGAACGACCTTCCGTGGCTTCTCGATGAGATGATTGGCTCGATCAAATCGGACCTCTTCCGGCGACGGGTCGCGACCGGGGCTGCTGTCCAGCTGCTGCTCATCGAGCCCGGCGCCGCGGATTTCTTACTGCGCCCGCTGATCGATGCTCTCTCCTACGCCGATGCGCTCAGTCCCTACTACGAACAGGGGCGCGACGAGTTGTTGGCAGCTTTGAGTGCGACCATCGCCGCGAACCCGGAGGCTGCCGCTGCAGTGATCGAGGAGCGGGCCCCCGGTCTCGACGATGAAGCCCGCTCTGCCCTCTTCACGGCGGTCACCGCGGCGATGCGTGAAGGGCGGAACGGGCAGAACGATCCCGACGTATCCAGAGTTGCCGTCGACCTCTCGCTTCGACGTCTCGACGGGGACTGGGGAGATGACGTCGCCTTCGCGGCGGCGACCTTCCTCAACAACACCACCAGCTGGGAGCCGGCGGCGATGGAGGGGCGGACCGAAAAGCTCTTCGGAGCCCTGATCACGCTGAGCGCCCCTCTCCTCGACAGTGCCTCGCCGCTCGACCTCCCCGAGGGGCAAGCGGCCGTCCAGTACGCCATGGAGGAGTACGGCAGGCGGATCAACCGAGACGCGATGATCCGTGAAGTGCGCGAGGCGCTCGGCACCCTCGCCAAAAATTCGCCTCGGGGGGTGGCCGAGCAAGTCTTCGCCATCCTCGAAGCCCCTGACATCACCGCGGGCCAGAGCCTCGAGCTTTACAAGGAGGCGGTTCGCCTGCTCGGCGGGCTCGGGGGCCGTCCGGAGCTCCTGCCCAAGGTCCTGCCTGCCCTGTGGACCGCGCTCCTTCACGAAGACCAGGGCGTACGCTGCCGGGCGATTGAGGCCTGGGCGGAGATTGCTCGGGTGGCCCACCGCGAGCTGCCTGGCGATCTGGCTGAGCTAATCCCTCGCCTCCTCGGCGACCCTTTCGTGGTCGTCCACACGGCGATGGTGCGGGCGCTACGCGAAGGAGTGCGAATCCCAGAGGAGCAGCTCTCACCCTCGCTAATGGCCCTGCTCCCACTTGCTCAGCACTACGCGCAGAAGAGCGATCCCTACGAGCTCGAGCCGATCCTGGAGGTGCTCTGGAACCAGGTTGGCAGGCTGCCCGAGGAGATCGCCGCCCCGCTGCGCGAGCAGTGTCTGGTCCACGCGCAGCACCTCGGCCGCTATCGCAAAGAAGGCTTCCTGGAAAGACGCCTCGAGGCGGCACGCAGCCTTCCCTCGTTCCCGGTTCGACTGATCGAGGTCCTCTCCGACCCGAGCCGGGACGGGACCGGGCCGCGCCGAGATCGCCTCTGGTCGGAGCTGAGAGAGCTGCCGCCTGCGGTGATCGCCGCCAATCTCACCGAGATCAGAAGCGCTGCGATGGGCCTCCTGCCGGCGCACCATCGGCGCGCCGAGAAGTTTGTCGAGGTGCTGCAGCGAGCAGCGCTCTGGACCGAGGCGGTCTCGCTGATGGAGGAGATCCTCGCCTCGCGCCCCGATGACACCGAGAACGCGATCGCACGCGACCAAATCGCGACGGTGCTCGAGCTCTCCAGGGTCGAGGCCAGGCTCGCCGGCGCGGATCCCGCGGGCGCCGCCGAGGCGCTGGAGCGGGCCGAAGTGGCTGAGCGGCGATTCCGGGACGCGGTTGCAAGCAGAAAGATGCCGTGGGAGAACGAGAAGTGAGCGAGAAGCGGGTGCGCTGGCGCCGGGCGGTCCAGCTCGGCCTCGACCCGGTCACCGCCCCGGGGGTTCGGGCAGAGCAGCTCGACCACGCCGCAGCACTGGTCCGCGAGGAAGTCGGCGAGGAGGCGAACGGCTCGACCGCGCGGGCCCTCGATGCCTTCTGTACCGCCCTCGGGTGCCTCGCCGGGCTCGAACAATGGGAACACGGCACCCTCGAAGCCGAAAACGATGCGGAGCGCCATCGCCGCGCGGCCGCGCGGCGCTCGGAGCTGGTGATCCAAGGCCTGCCGGACACCGACGTCCTGCTTGCGCCGCTACGCGAGGTCCATGACGCGATCGTGGCGGTGGACGACCTCGGCCAGATCGCCGCGGTTCGGGCGAGGGTCGCCACCATCGCCCTCCCGCTGCGGCAGATCACCGATCAGACCGCCGGGAGGCGGACGGCGAAGGTGGAGAAGGAGGGGAAGCAGCCTCCGGCGCCCCGCGCCGCGATCGTCGCCTCTCTCGACGGCAGCCCTGTAACCGCCGCCCACGTGGTGCAGCCGGGCCGAGTGCACGAGCTCTCGGTCGAGGCGAGGGTTCTCGACTGGCCAACCGAGAAGCCGCGGCTGACGCTCCGGTTCCTCTCGAGGTGGCCGCGCTCGAGCGTCGAGGTGACCGATATCGCTCTCGAGCGACCGCAGAGCGACGAGGACGGTGTGCGCATCGCCGGCGGACAAGGCCACCTGGCGCTCCACGCTTCTGCGGCGAACCCGGCGGAGCGCCTAGTGCTGACGATTGAGGGCGAGATCGAAGGCAGCGGGAGCGCCGAAACGATCGCGCTCCTCGGACACCCCAGGATCGAGATCCGCACCTTCGATCCGGCTTCTGACATCCCTACCGGCGCATCATCGCTCGACGAGCGGATCGGCCAGATGCTGTCTGAGCTCCGTGACGAGGGGATCGCTCCACTCGAGGAAGAAGCGTTCGGCCGTTTTCTCGCAGCGGTGGCGAGAGCCGGCACCCGGATCGAAGCCGAACGCGAGTTCCCGCGCGGAAGTAGGCCGACGGAGGCCGAATTTCAGAAGGCGATGCTGGTGCGTCTGGGAATGGCCACGGAGCTCGGTGGGCGAGTAAACGAGCACGCCTGGCAGGGCGGCGGGGCGACCGACCTAGCCCATGACGGAGTCGTCGCCGAGCTGAAGGTCGAGCGCACGAGACCCGCCACCCTCGAGCGAGCCCGCCACTACCTCGCGCAGACCACCCAGTACGCAAGCGCGGGCCAGCGGCAGCTCTCGATCTTGGCGATCCTCGACATGACCTCGAAGGACGCACCGCCGGGAGTCCTCGCGAACTCGCTCGGCTGGCTTGTCCCGAAGCTGAGCGGACTCGACCATCCGATCTACCCTTCAAAAGTCGCTGTCGTCATCTTGAACGGCGGCCTCCCCCGTCCCTCTGACTGGTCGCGCTGAGACGTTTTTGGTCACAGGTGTTTAGCTTCCGCAGCAACCAGTCGTTGGGAGGCATAAGCAGCGCCAGCGGAGAGGGCACTGAATCTCACCAACCGAGCGAATCGGGGCCGGTCCGCTGTGAAGACAGAGGCCCGACGAGTCTTGTCGGCGGTCGTCCCTACGCTTGAAACATGACCTTCACTCTCCTTCACCGCGCGCTCGGGATCGAGCCGGCCCCCTTAACGGATGAGATCCTCGACGCTGCAGTGGCTGCGGGTGTGAGGGAGGCAGATGCTCTGGACTGGAAGTCTGAGCTACCGCCTGTAAAGGGACTACCGCAGACCGATTTTCCCAAGGATGTCGCGGCGATGGCCAATGGTCCGGGCGGCGTGATCGTCTTCGGCGTGCGCGAGGCGCAAAAGGCTGCGACCGAGCGCGTCGATGTAGGCGATTTCGATGAGGCTTACGAGCGTGCGCTGCGTAGCGCCGCGATCACTGCCATCTCACCGCCTGTCTTCGGCCTGAATGTTCACCGACTAGGGCGCGAGGGGAATCGGGCAGTAGTGGTAGAGGTGCCTGCGAGCGTCGATGGTCCACATCTGATCTACCGAAACCACTACTTCGGTGCACCGATACGTAACGACTCTGACACGGTATGGATGAAGGAGCGTCAGATCGAGGCCATGTACCGCGCTCGATTTGAGGAGCGCCGCCACGCTTCCGAGGCTCTGGACTCGTTGTTTACTGAGGCGTCAATCGGCCGCGACAATGGCAATCGAGCGTGGCTCATCGCAGTCGGTCACCCGCGAGTCCCCCGCATTGGGGATCGCCTGACGCGTGAGGAGGCGCGCAGCGTGCTGGAAGCGTCCGGGGAGCAGGCCTTGGCGTATGCCGGTCGTAAGGGAATCCATCCCCTTGAGACCGTGGATCGTCGCAACCCTCGCCCTGGGCTACGTCGTTGGGTGGCAGTCAACACTGCGACGAGCGAGCAATCAATGTGGAAGGAGTCGTGGGCCAGTATCCACCATGACGGCTCGGTGACCCTTGCAGCGGCGGTCGGTGGACATCGATCAAGCAGTGATGGATATTTCGAGGGATGGCAAATCGAATCCCTTGCAATTGAGTGTGCGATTGCGGATTTCATGGCTCTCATCCGGACTACTGCGGAAGCGACCAAAAATGACGAGTACGACCTGCGAATTGGAATCGACTGGAGCGGAGAGCAGGCTCTCACGATCCTGACGAAAGACAACATGGGCTTCACGTACGACGGTGTTTCAATCCCGCTGCAGCGTTACACGCCAGTGGAGACGACCATCAATGCGGTCGAGGCGGCGTCGGACTTTCTCGAGCATGTACGGGATCTAGCCCAGGACTGCTTGAACCAGGGCGGCATCTCAAACTTGCTCATCATTCGCCCGCCGGGTCGCGACCTTCAGGAGGGCTGAGCAAAGACCCGTGGGATGTCGAGTACGGCCCCGATGTGTTCACGCAGAGTTTTGAGTGTAGGCTTGTCTCGATTCCGTATTCCTACCTGTTATTACGGTGTTGATCCGCCATGGAGCCAGACAAAGCAGTTGATGACGCCCTAGAGGTGCTGGCTGACGGCTTGACGCTTGAAGAGGTGCACGCCGGCGACAGTCATACTGCCCTCGTCGTATCCGGCATGGATGACCCGCAGGTCGTTAACGCGCTCGGCCTTTACCTCGTAGGGCTGCTCGCGGGCGTGGTTCGAACGAACCTGCAACTCTCTACCGCTCTTCTTGACACCACCCCTGAAGGGCGTCAGCAGCTTGCGGCTGATGTAGAGGCTCGACTGGAGCCATCCGTCAACGATTCTCAATGGACGATCGACCACTTTGATGCCGACGTTCGCGATCCATGGATTGCAGAGGGTGTTGGACATGCAATTCTCGCTGTCAGAGGGCGCGCGGCTACGCCGTGCCTAGGCGGATCTGTTGCAGCTCTCAGCGTCCCCCATAGTAAGCCGACCCAGCAGGGCTTAGATCTGGTGGCGATTTATGACGAGGACGGCTTACCTGCCGTGGCGCTCGGCGAGGCAAAGGCCACCGTCGATAACGGAAGTAGCCGACTGACTGAGTCAATTGGCTTCTTCCGCGAGGTCGAGATGGGGTCACGAGACCTCGAAATCCGCATGCAGGTTGTGCTTCTACAGGAGGCATTAAGCGATCCGCTGCGGCGAGGGCTTTCTGGGACGTTTTGGAGAAATCGAGCATGCTTCTTGCCCCTGATCGCCCACGGGGACGATTTCGATATCCGCGCCTCCCGCCCAGCCCTATTGGCTCTCTCTCGCCCACCCACCCACAAGCGGGTTATCCATTGCCGGCCGCCAGCCTATGACGAATTCTTCGACGGCATTGCTGCTGCCATGCAGCTAGCTGTGGCAACGATAAATCCGTAGCCCATGTTCAACCGTGGAATTAATGAGCTCCTAGAGGCATTACCTCGGTTCGATGGACTCGACGGGCTCACTGTTAAACGCTTGCTCACGAGTGCTTACTTAGAGGGCCTCGACTTAACCAGCCTGCTCGGCGAGGATGGACACTCCGCACTAGAAAGTCGCCTGCGTCGGCTCGTCACGGCGCTTGAGGTCCACGCGATCCTGGTGCCCGACGTAGAGGAGCAGACGCGGCGGGCATGCGCTTTCGTCGCCGCGGAGAGCCTCAACCTCCTTAGTGAATTGGATGCCCATGGGACGGCGGCTGAATCCGAACCCTTTTTCGCAGGATTCGGATCGCGGGAGCGATACCGTCGAGTCGAGTCTGCGTTGCTCTACCTGATCGCTGCGTTTGACGCGAACGCGGTAAGCGCGTTGAGCCAGATCGGCGAACTCCCGTGGTCCGACGGATTCGAGACTCAGCAGGAGGAACGCGCCTGCCGTTGGGCATTGCGGCAGGTTATTGCCTTCGTACGCCTCTCTTCGCCACATGGGGAAGAACTGGAGGTCGAGTTTGATGACCCTCCGGCAGAG
This sequence comes from Solirubrobacterales bacterium, assembly GCA_036276735.1. Lineage (GTDB taxonomy): Bacteria > Actinomycetota > Thermoleophilia > Solirubrobacterales > 70-9 > VRUE01. Next base: position 76,623 of record DASUOH010000043.1, read on the forward strand.
TTGCTCGTTTCTCGGCTACGCACGGCTCTGTGGCATCGGGTCGGCAGGATCTGCCAGAAGCATCTGCGATGGCTTCGACTTGACGAAGAGGATCCTGACAGTGGCGCGGTAGAGGCCCTTCGTGCTCTTGGTGTTCTCTTGGGGAACCGAGGTGGTGGAGCATATGCCGATATCGCACATTTAGTCAGGCTTTTGTCCTTTGCATGCGAGGGAACGGCGGGGCGTGCGCTGCGACGTGTACCCCCTCCCGCAGACGACCCATCAGTTTTTAGGGCGTACCAAACCCGACGATGTCGAGACAAGCCACTGCTATGGCCATCCGCTGAACGCTACCGCGAACAATGTCTTCCCGGCCCCGCTTCGCACGCAGTCGTGTCCATGCCGACGGGATCCGGGAAGAGCGGCGTAGCGGAGCTTGCCGTGGCCCAGGCTCTCGCACGCGGATGGGTCGTCTATCTCGCGCCGACGCGGGCACTGGTGCGTCAGGTGCGCCGGGACCTTCGTCATGCGCTGGGGCCGGATGTCGAGGTTCGTGAGTTCCTAGGCGGCGCGGAGTTCACCACTCTCGCAGACGATTCCCTCGTAACCAACCCTGGCCGAACGGTCCTGGTGATGACTCCCGAGAAGTGTTCGCTGGCTCTGCGCCAATCGCCCGAGTCATTTGCGAGCTTGGCGCTATGCGTCTTCGACGAGTGCCATCTCATTGGGGAGCCCCGAAATCGCGGAGTCCTTGCCGAGCTGGTCGTGGCCCAAATCCTAGAGCGGGCCCCACAGGTGACGGTAGTTATGCAGTCCGCCCTCATGGGAAACACCGAGGATGTCGCCGCATGGCTTCGTCAGGCAACTGGTCGGCCATGCCAGTCCATACAAGAGCCTTGGCGGCCCACTAGGACGCTGCGAGCTGTGGCTGGCTTTGATGAGGCGGGGGCCGAACGAGCCGAGGAACTAGCAGTACAGGATCTAGCAACGCAGCCTCGCAAAGTCCATCTGAAATTTGAGGCTCCGATGAATCTTCTAGTGAGCTTGCAAGGGGCTTGGACCCATGACGACCCCGCCGACTACGCACTCGCTCGTACGACCTTGACGGCTCCACTGACGGTGTCGCGAACGGACGACGGTTTCACTACTAGCACCGAGGGCTATGTAAATGACGCGACCGGCTCGGTGGCTAGGGGGCTCGCGGAGGTGGGCCATCGCGTCCTGGCGTTCATTCCCGCAAACAAGCACTACAGCTTCTCGGTGGCAAGAAAGGTCGGTGGTTTTGGGAATCAACGTGACCCCGAGAACCCCGATTGGGGAGCGGTCGAGCACTTCTTGGACCTCGCGGACTTCGAACTCGGCGTGCCGAGCGTCCTGCGCGAGCTAATTGAAAAGGGTGTTGCCGTACACACCAGCGCGATGCTTCTAGAGGAGCGCCGCGCGAGTGAGCTTGCGTATGACCGTGGATTTGCCCGCATTGTCTTTGCGACTGGGACCCTCGCCCAGGGCTTGAATCTCCCCGCGACCGCTGTCGTGATCGGGGGATAAACATCGGTTACGACCCGGACCTAACGGCCGCGCAGCGGCGGGCAAGGGAACAGGCGCAACTCCTCAACGCAGTTGGGCGGGCCGGGAGGCCTTATGTCGCCGCTCGGTCCCTCGCAATCGTCCTGCCAAATCAAGCGGTTGCTCTTCGGCCTGAGGACTCCGCCCAGGTCATACGCTCTACGGCCGCACCGTTTCTAGAGCGGGAGGACGCCGCGTTTGCCATTGAGAGCCAGTTGGCGCCATTGGTCAGCCAAGCATTAGCCGGCGAGCTGACCGTCGATAGCATCGGTGTGGAGGGACTCACCGCGTTTGCTTTCTTGCCCCTGCGCTCGAACGTTGACGAGGCTGTTGGGATTCTCGGTCGCACGCTTGCGGCGGCGCGGCGCCCCGACGTTGCTGATGAGCAGATCCGGACTGTCGCAGGCGCCATGGTCCGCCTGGGAGAGAGGGTGCTTGAGGAGCAATCCGCCCCGGACTGGCTTGTCGAGGCAGCCTATGAATCGGGCCTGTCGCTGCGCCAGGTCGTTGCTATGTGGGCACGCGTAAGGGAACTGGATCAGGATCAGTTCCCCGAATCTATAAGCGGATGGGCGGCGGTTCTTGTCGACATCCTGCAGGACATGCCATATTCGATTGTCGGGGAGATGCTGAGTCTTGATGCGCTCAATGGCAGCCTTATGCGTGCCCTTGCAGACGAGACTGCCACCCCACGCCATCCAGCTGCTTGGAATGTGTTTGGGGAAATGGTCCAAGGCTGGTTGGCGGGGATGCCGTTGACCGATCTTGCGGCGCTCTCGGTCAAGGAGAATGCATTGGGCAAAAGCGGGCGGGGGAGCGGCAATCCTCTCCCTAAAATCATCGGTCTAACCGAGCAGATCATGGTTTTTTCTTTGACCCGCATTGCGGGTGGGTTGTCCGTATTGATTGCGTCGGCCGCTGAGCGGGAGACCGACTTGGCGTGGGAGTTGTCCCCTCGGTCTACCTATGCACTCGACCAACTCTCCATGGGCATACGGGCCGGGTGCGGTACCCCGGAGAGCCTCGCCTGGTGGCGCTTCGGTGGCGTGCGCCACCGCCGTCTTGAGCCGGACCGGGTTTGACGGAGACCGTTTTAGTTGGTTTCCAATTTAAGAGAGATTGCTCAGTTGGACCTCCTGTCCAACGTATAGGGACTCGAACTCAACGGGAGAGACGTCGCCCAGGGATTCGTGCAAGCGGTCGTTGTTGAACCAGGCGATGTACTCGACGACGGCGAGCTCGAGCTGCGTGCGGGAGCGCCAGGAGCGGTCGGCGATCAGCTCGGTCTTAAAAGAGTCGACGAAGCTCTCGGCCATCGCGTTGTCGTAGGCATCGCCGACCGAGCCGACGGAGGCCAGCACCCCGTGGTCGTTGAGCTCCTGGGTGTAGTCGGCTGAGGTGTATTGAGAGCCGCGGTCGGTGTGTGCGACCAGCTCGAAGTCGGCGCCGGGCTCGCGCTGGGCGAGCGCCATCCGCAGCGCGTCGAGGACCAGGTCGGTGCGCATGTGGGACGCCAACTGCCAGCCCACGACCTTGCGGGAGAAGGCGTCGATCACGAAGGCGAGGTAGGTGACGCCCTCCCAGGAGCGCAGGTAGGTGAGGTCGCCGACCCAGAGCCGGTTCGGCGCGGTGGCGCTGAAGTCACGCTCGACCAGGTCAGGGCGCCGGCGGGCCTCGGGATCGGGCTTTGTCGTGCGCCACGGCTTCCCGCGCCGCTTTGCGCCTTGGATCTCGGCTTCTCTCATCAGCCGCTGCACGCGACTCTTGCCGACCTTCTCTCCTTCCCTCTTCAGGGCGATCGACATGCGCCGGTAGCCGTAGGCGCAGTAGTTGCGCTCGTGGACCTCGCGGATGCGCTCCAGCAGCCGCTCGTCCTCGATCGCCCGGGCTGAGCGCCTTCCTGTTTGTCGCTGGTAGTAGGCGGAGGCCGACACCTCCAGGGCCCTGCAGATCGGCTCGACCCCGAAGCGCTCCCTGTGCTCCTCGATGAAGGAACTCACTTCGTTCGGCGTGGGTCGAGCTCGGCGGCGAAAAACGCCGAGGCGGACTTGAGGATTTCATTGGCGCGCCGCAGCTCGCGGTTCTCGCGCTCCAGTGCCTTCAGGCGCTCGCGCTCCTCGCTGCTCAGCAGCTCGGTGCGCTTGCCCTCGTCGGCTTCGGCCTGGCGCACCCATTTGCGCAGCGTCTCGTGGTGGATGCCGAGGTCGCGCGCTACGTGGGCAATCGGGCGGCCGGACTCGAAGACCATCCGGGCGCCGCGCTCCAACAGCTCTTCGGGGTACTTCCTCGTTCGTGGCATGGCTTGATCGGTTCCCTTCCACCAGGAGGAATCCTGGCTTCGAGGTCTCCGTCAAACCCGGCCTGGCTCA
>DASUOH010000044.1:0-4211 GCA_036276735.1 Solirubrobacterales bacterium
GTTCGGCGAGGGCGAGCGGATGCCGATCCAGGCGACGCGGGCGCTCCTCAGTGCCGCGCTCTCGGGCGAGCTCGACGAGGTCGAGTACCGCACGGACGAGCTGTTCGGGTTCGAGGTGCCGGTGGAGGTCCCCGGCGTCGACTCGCGCCTGCTCGACCCCCGCTCGACGTGGGCCGACCCCGAGGCGTACGACCGCAAGGCCCGAGAGCTCGCGGCGATGTTCAGCGAGAACTTCGCGAAGTTCGGCGCGGACGAGAACCTCGTCCAGGCCGGTCCGCGCCTCTAGCTCCGGCCACCGCACCTCCAGCTGAGCAGCGGCGGGTTCGCTGACCGTGACCGGGCCGTTTGCGCACGCCCGCCCCACCGGTTCCCGGACGCCGTGGCCAGCCCGATTCGGTAGCGTCCTCCACTGGTGGACGCCAAGCACGACGTACTGGTCATCGGCGCCGGCTGCGCCGGCATGCGCGCCGCCATCGAGGCACACGACGCGGGCGCGGACGTCGCGATCGTCTCCAAGCTCCACCCGACCCGCAGCCACTCCGGCGCGGCCGAGGGGGGCATCAACGCGGCGCTCGGGAACACAGGGGAGGACAACCCGGAGATCCACGCGTTCGACACGGTCAAGGGCTCCGACTACCTCGGGGATCAGGACTCGATCGAGGTCTTCACGCGCGAGGCGCCGCTCGACATCTACCAGCTCGAGCACTGGGGCGCCGTCTTCACGCGGAACGACGACGGCAAGCTCGCGCAGCGGCCGTTCGGCGCCGCCGGAGCGCCGCGCACCGTCTTCGCGGCCGACATCACCGGCCACGTCCTGATCCAGGTGCTCTACGAGCAGCTCGTGAAGCGCGACATCAAGGTCTACGAGGAGTACTTCGCCTGGCAGCTCGTCGTCCACCAGGACCGCTGCCAGGGCGTGATCGCCTGGGACCTGATGCACGGGGGGCTGAAGGCGCTCGGCGGCAAGACGACCGTGCTGGCGACGGGCGGCGTCGGCCGCCTCTACCGCGCGACCACGAACGCCTACGCGTGCACGGGGGACGGCATGTCGATGGCGCTGCGGGCCGGGTTGCCGCTGAAGGACATCGAGTTCATGCAGTTCCACCCGACGACGATGTACCCGAGCGGGATCCTGATCACGGAGGGCTGCCGCGGCGAGGGCGGCATCCTGCGCAACTCCGAGGGCGAGCGCTTCATGGAGCGCTACGCGCCGACGGCGAAGGACCTCGCGAGCCGCGACGTCGTCTCCCGCTCCGAGCAGACCGAGATCGACGAGGGTCGCGGCGTCAACGGCTCCGTCCTGCTCGACCTGACGCACCTGGGCGCCGAGCGGATCCTCACCCGCCTCCCGGGCTCGCGCGAGCTGGCGATGGTCTACGCCGGCGTCGACCCGATCCACACGCCGATCCCGGTCCGGCCCGGCGCCCACTACCACATGGGCGGGGTCGAGACGGACACGGACGGGCTGACGGAGCTGGAGGGCCTCTACGCGGCCGGCGAGGTCGCCTGCGTGTCCGTGCACGGCGCGAACCGCCTCGGCGGCAACTCGCTGATGGAGACGATCACCTTCGGCCGCCGCGCCGGGCGTGCGGCCGCCGAGTGGGCGCTCGCGAACACGACCGTCGAGGTGCCGCCGGCCGCCACGCGCGACGCCGAGCGCGAGCTGAAGGGGCTGCTGGCCCGGACCGAGGGCGAGCGGCCGTGGCTGATCCGCGACGAGCTCGGCCAGACGATGCTGAACAACTTCGGCGTCTTCCGGCGCGAGGATCAGATGGTCGAGCAGATCGAGATCATCGAGCGGCTGCGCGAGCGCTACCCGACGGTCGTCGTCGAGGACAAGGGCGACGTCTTCAACTCCGACCTGACGCAGGCGCTCGAGCTCGGCTACCTGCTCGACGTCGCCGCCTGCATGCTCCAGGCCGGTCTCGCCCGCAAGGAGAGCCGCGGCGCCCACTCCCGCCCGCACGACTATCCCACCCGCGACGACGAGAACTTTCTCAAGCACTCGATCTCCCGCTGGGTGGACGGCGAGCCGGAGCTGACGTACAAGGACGTGCGCATGACGCGGTGGACCCCCGAGGAGAGGAAGTACTAGGGATGCAGGTCGGCCTGAAGATCTGGCGGTACGACTCGACGACCGGCGAGCGCGCGCTGCGCGAGTACGAGCTCGACGCGCCGGAGGAGGCAACGCTGCTCGACTGCCTCGACCTCGTCAAGGACCGCCAGGACGGCACGCTCGCCTACCGCAAGAGCTGCCGGATGATGATCTGCGGCTCCTGCGGGATGCGGATGGACGGCGCCGCGGTGCTCGCCTGCAAGACACGCATGTACGACATCTCCCAGGCCGGCCACGTGCCCGTGATCTCCGCGATGGGGAACCTGCCGATCGTCAAGGACCTCGTCGTCGACATGGAGCCCTTCTGGGCCAAGTTCAAGGCGATCAAGCCGTGGCTCGAGCCCGGCTACGACCAGCCGGAGGTGAACGAGGAGCACGTGATCACGCAGGAGCGGATGAACGTGATCCACAAGGAGTCGCTCTGCATCAACTGCGGCTGCTGCGTCTCCGAGTGCAACTCGATGGAGTCCGACCCGGAGTTCCTCGGCCCGCAGGCGCTCGCGAAGGGGATGCGCTTCGTGGGCGACCCGCGCGACGCGGCCACGGTGGAGCGGCTCGACGCCTACAGCTCCGAGCACGGGATCTGGGACTGCACCCGCTGCTACTTCTGCAACGAGCGCTGCCCGAAGGGCGTCGATCCCCGCGACGCGATCGCGAAGCTCGGCGCCGAGGCGATGGCCGCGGGAATCGACGACGACATGGGGGCGAAGCACGCGAACTGGTTCGTCACCTCCGCCAAGACGACCGGCTGGCTGCGCGAGACCGAGCTCGTCCCGAAGACCCAGGGCGTCGTCTCCTCGATCAAGCAGATGAAGTTCGCCATGGGCCTCGCCAAGAAGGGCAAGGTGCCGCCGCCGATCCCGCCGCACGTGGCCGAGGGCGTGAAGGAGTCGCGCGCGCTCTTCGACCTGGTCAAGGAGCAGGGGCGCGGCGGCGCGCTCGGGATCGTGCAGGGCGAGCGGGCGCTCTCGCGGCTCGAGCACGAGCACGGCGCCGACGGCGGGCACGGCAGCCGCGACCAGGCGGACATCACTCCCGGCGAGGAGCCGACGCGAAAGCGAGGAACGGATTGACGAAGGTCGCGTACTACAAGGGCTGTCTCGCCTCGCTCAGCGCGAAGGAGCTCGACATCTCGACGCAGGCGCTGTCGCCGAAGGTCGGCCTGGAGCTGGTCGAGATCGAGACGGTCACCTGCTGCGGCGCCGGCGACATCCACGAGGCCGAGCCCGACTACTACCTGCACCTGAACGCGCGCATCCTCGCCTACGCGGAGGCGACGGGCTGCGACACGCTGATGACGGTCTGCAACGTCTGCACGCTCAACCTGCGGCAGGCGAACTTCCAGCTCGTCGGCGACGAGGCGCTGCGCGAGCGGGTGAACCGGAACCTGGCGAAGGTGGGTGTGCCGGAGTACAACGGCACCGTCGACGTCCGCCACTTCCTCTGGCTGGTCGCCGAGGGCGAGGGCTACGAGCTGCTGAAGGCTGCCGCGCACAAGGGCCTGAAGGGCCTGAAGGTCGCCCCGTTCTACGGCTGCCAGATCCTGCGTCCGTCGAAGCTGCTCGGCTTCGAGGACCCCGACCGGCCGTGGTCGCTCGAGCGGATCATCGAGGCGTGCGGCGGCGAGGCCGTCGACTACCCGGCGAAGATCAAGTGCTGCGGCTTCCCGATCATCCAGGCCCGCGAGGAGACGGCGCTCGGCGAGCTGATCCAGCCGATCGAGCAGGCGAAGGAGGCCGGCGCCGACGCGATGGTCACGCCGTGCCCGCTCTGCCACCTCTCGCTCGACGCCTGGCAGTCGAAGCTGAAGGCGGCGACCGGCAAGGACTTCCAGATGCCGATCCTGCACCTGTCGCAGCTGATCGGCGTCGCCGCCGGCTTCGAGGAGTCGGAGCTCCGGTTCAAGCGCCACGTGGTCTCGGTGCAGCCCGTGGTCGAGAAGCTGTCGGTCTGAGCTTCCCGAGCGCAAGGTTCTCGGCGCCTCCGCGTCTTCGTGGTGGGAGGGGCGGTTACAGGCCGGATGACTCTGGGGGGCCTCCGGCCTGACCTTTTTCTGGATCCTGCTCGCGCTCGCGGCCGCGGCGCTCGCCTGGGG
>DASUOH010000045.1:0-2207 GCA_036276735.1 Solirubrobacterales bacterium
GCTCGCGACCATCGCCTGGGCGGGCGAGGGGACCACCAAGGCCGAGCTCATCGAGCGGCTGCGGCGGGAGGAGACCGGCCGGGGACTCTACTTCGACTATTGCCTGCTGACGCTCGGGGCCAGCGTCAACCGCGCGCCCTCGGCCCAGGCCTGGAAGCCGGGCGAGGTGCTCTCGATCGATTCCGGCGGCAACTTCGAGGGTTACATCGGCGACCTCGCCCGGATGGGGGTGCTGGGCGAGCCGGACGCCGAGCTCGAGGATCTGCTCGCCGAGGTCGAGGCGGCGCAGCGGGCGGCCTTCGCGGCGGTGCGGGCCGGGGCGCCGGGCGGCGCGGTGATCGCCGCCGGCGAGGCGGCGCGGCGGGCGGGGGCGAACGCGGGCTGCACCGACTTCGTGGCGCACGGCATGGGGCTCGTCTCGCACGAGGCGCCGTTCCTGATGGACCATCCGGTCGGCTATGCCGGCGTCGACGCCGACCGGCCGCTCGAGGCCGGGATGGTGCTGTCGGTCGAGACGACGATGCAGCATCCGCGACGGGGTTACATCAAGCTCGAGGACACCGTGGCGGTGACGGCCGACGGCTGCCGGCTGTTCGGCGAGGCCGGGCGCGGGTGGAATCGCGGCGGGGCCGGGTGATGCGGACGCGGGGCGCGGGGTCGGGGTCCGGCGGCAGCCTCGCCAAGGGTTTACGGGGATTTTCGGTGGCTGGAAGCGGGCCGGAAAGCGGCTGGAAACCGGCCATACGATCTTCACGGCGGCTTAATCGTTAACGGCTATGACGGAAGGTTCGGTCGTGTCCCTTGGAGTGGTGTAGCTGGCGAGGCCAGCGTGCGCTCCGGCATGGCCGGGCCGATCAGTCCGCCAAGGGCAGGCCGATGATGGGATCATCTGCGACGGGGGCGATGGTCTCAAGGGTCATGTAGCGGGAGCGCTGGACGGCCCACTCGTCGTTCTGTTCGAGGAGGATGGCGCCGACGAGACGCGTGATGGCGGCCTCGTTGGGGAAGATGCCGACGACCTCGGTGCGGCGCTTGATCTCGCCGTTGACGCGCTCGAGGGGGTTGGTCGAGTGCAGCTTCGCCCGGTGCTGGGCCGGAAAGGTCATGTAGGCGAGCACGTCGTCCTCGGCTTCGTCCATCAGGGCGGCGAGCTTCGGGACCTTGGGGCGGAGCTGGTCGGCGACGCGGCGCCACTGCTGTTTCGCACTCGTCGCGTCGTTCTGGGCGAAAGCCGTGGCCACGAAGGCGGAGACGACGCGGCGGCCGCTCTTGCCGGCATGAGCCAGCGCGTTCCTCATGAAGTGGACGCGGCAGCGCTGCCAGGTGGCGTTGAGGATCTTCGAGACCGCCGCCCTGATGCCCTCGTGGGCGTCGGAGATCACGAGCTTCACCCCGCGCAGGCCGCGGCGGGCGAGCTTGCGGAGGAAGGCGGTCCAGAAGGGCTCGGCCTCGGACGGACCGATGTCCATGCCGAGGACCTCGCGGCGGCCGTCGGCGTTGACGCCGACCGCGACGATCACCGCCACCGAGACGATCCGCCCGTTCTGCCGTACCTTCAGATAGGTCGCGTCGATCCACAGGTAGGGCCAGTCGCCTTCCAGCGGGCGGTCGAGGAAGGCGCCCACCCGCTCGTCGATCTCGGTGCAGAGACGGCTCACCTGGCTCTTCGAGACGCCGCCCATCCCGAGCGCCTTGACGAGGTCGTCGACCGAGCGCGTTGACACCCCCTGGATGTAGGCCTCCTGAATGACGGCGGTCAGTGCCTTCTCCGCCAGCCGCCGCGGCTCCAGAAAGCCCGGGAAGTACGAGCCTTTCCTGAGCCTCGGGATGCGCAACTCCACCGTCCCGGCGCGGGTCTCCCACACCCGGTCCCGGTAGCCGTTGCGCTGGACCAGACGCTCGGCGCTCTTCTCGCCCCAGGCGGCACCGGTCAGCCCACCCACTTCCAGCTCCATCAGCCGCTCCGCGGCAAAGCCGATCATCTCGCGCAGGAGGTCTGCGTCCGGGGCCTTCTCCACCAGGCTGCGCAGGTTCATCATCTCGTCGGTCATCGTGGGGTCTCCGATCAGGTTGGCTTTTCGCAAACCCGACCCTACCGAAGAACCCGCGATGACCACCGCGCCGCCGCCCGCCCGCCAGCGCCTCAATCCGCGCAGGCGGGCGGCGCGCTACCGTCGAGCTACACCATCACCAGGGACACGACCCGA
>DASUOH010000046.1:0-75918 GCA_036276735.1 Solirubrobacterales bacterium
GGTTGACCACCCACTATGGGTGGTCAACCGCGTCCACCCCCTACCCCGCCGGCACGAGGCGCAGCTCGCGCCAGGGGGCCTCGCCGGCCATCGGCTGGGTGCGGCCGTCGAGCCAGTCGGCCTGCAGGTCGTCGTAGTGCGGGCTGGCGGGATGGCCGGACTGGCCGGTGAACATCTGCCAGCGCGAGCGGTCGGGGTCGGTCGGGTCGGCGACCATCCGCCAGCTCGGCGCCCAGACGGCGCGGTAGGGGTCGTTGGGGTCGTAGGCGATCTGGCTGACCGTCTCCTGCGCGCCGCCGGCCTTCAGGCGTCGGTTGAGCAGGCGGCGCAGCAGCGGGTTCGCTTCGCCGAGCGGGTGCGGGAACTCCATCTCGTGGACGCGTCCCCAGCGCCAGCCGGCCGGGTCGGGGCCGAAGCGGTCGCCGAGGTCGTCGAGGGCGCCGGCCAGCGCCTCCAGCGCCAGGCCGTCCCAGGAGCGGCCGATCAGCTCCTCGTCGCCCTCCTCCCAGAGCTTCATCAGGTGCGAGTGCCAGCGCCACGGCGAGGTGACGTGGGAGGTGAAGCCGTTGTCGGCGCGGTCGAGCCAGCGCTCGCTGAGGTCGCGGTCGCCGATCGCGGCCCGCGCGAACTCACGTCCCAGCCGCAGCAGGAAGGCCTGGTAGATCGTCCCGGCGACGGTGCCCGGGTCGAGCCGCCCATCCCAGCTTCGCAGTCGCTCGATCGCACTCCGCTCGCGCTGGCCACGTGGGCGCAGCCGGCCGAGCCGGCGCGCCGCCTCGACGCCGGGGATCGAGAAGTTGTCGGACTGCATCGCCTCGAAGCCGTCGAGGTCGTGTTCGTCGCTCGCCCGCAGCAGGTCCTCGATCCGCCGCGCCCGGTAGCCGTCCAGCCAGTCGCTGGTGATGTGGTGGGGGTACTCGTCACCGACGATGCGGTTGTTGGCGGTTACGAGGAAGCCGCTCTCCGGATCGACGACCTCCGGGAGCTCGTCATAGGGGACCGTCCCCTCCCACTCGTACTCGCCGCTCCAGCCCGGCTTCGGCAGGTCGGGGGAGCCACCTCGGCGCAGCGGCAGGCGGCCGACCAGCTTGTAGCCGATCGAGCCGCCGCGGTCGGCCCAGACCATGTTCGAAGCGGGGGAGGTGTGGCCCTCGAGGCTGGCGACGAGATCGGGGCCGGAGCGGATGCCGTGCAGCTCGAACATGCCGGCGAAAGCGGTCGGCGCGTCGAGCGCGATCCAGCGCAGGGCGAGCGGCTCGCCCTCGTCGGCGCCGAGCGCCTGGTTGACGATCGGGCCGTGGTGGGTGACCCGCACCTCCATGACCTCCGGCTCGTCGCGGCCCTTGACGGCGATCTCCTCCCGGATCACCTGCAGCGGCCGCCACTCGTCCTCGAACAGGTAGCGGTCGCCCTCGATCCGCTCGACGAAGAGATCCTGGACGTCGGCCATCACGTTGGTGAAAGTCCAGGCGACGTCGTTGTTCTGGCCCATGTAGACGCCCGGCAGGCCGGGCAGCGAGGCGCCGCGCACGAAGCGGTCACCCAGGGTCAGCCCGACCTGGTACCAGATGCCCGGCATGCTCGGCGGCAGGTGCGGGTCGCCGGCGACGAGGGACGATCCGGTCGCGCTCATCGAGCCGCTGACGGCCCAATTGTTGGAGCCGCTCGCCTCGCCGGCGAGGCCGATCGCGCCGCGCACGGCGTCGATCTGCTCGGCCAGCGCCAAGCCGTCGCCCGACCAGGGTTCCTGGGTGACTACCGGGTTGTCGGCCGGATATCCGGGGTCGAGCTTGGCCGCCAGCTCGGCACCAAGGGCTCGCGTCATGTCGGAGCGCAGCAGCTCCTTCTCCCAGTTGGTCGAGAGGCCGAAGGCGAGCAGCTTGCCGAGGCCGAGGATGTCCGCCGGCCGCCACGGCTCGAACTCGAGGCCGAGCAGGCGCATCTCGAAGGGCGGCGCCTTGGCGGCGGCTGCTGCCGCGTTGACGCCCTCGCAGAAGCGCTCGAGCAGGCCGCGCAGTTGCGGGTCGAGCTCGGCAGCCTCGCGCTCGGCGACACGGTGGATGCCAAGCGTTCGCATCAGGCGGTCGACCTGGAGGCCCTCCTCGCCGGCCATCTCGGCCAGCCGGCCGCAGACGACGCGGCGGTAGAAGTCGAGCTGCCAGAGACGGTCCTGGCCGTGGCAGAAGCCCTCGCCGAACCAGAGGTCAGCGGGGTGCTCGGCCGCGACGTGGGGCACGCCCCAGCGGTCGCGCCGCACCGTGACCGGCCCGTGCAGGCCGGGGAGCCGGAGCTCGCCCTTGGTCTTAGGCAGCGGCCGTCGGGCGAGGAAGTGCCAGACGACGCCGAGCGCCGCTCCGACCAGGCCGGTGCCGATCGCCCCCGCGATAACCCCGGTCCTGACCGTCCCACGCCCGCGCCCGCTCATCGTCCTTGTGTATCAGGAAACTGGCTGGCTGGCCAGGGTACTGAAACGACTTCGCCGCGACGATCACTACTTTCGCGACGCCAGCTGGGTTGTATAACCGCACACGAGACAAGGGGGATCGATGGGAAGCAGCGGCGGCTGGGATCAGAGGAGGCGACGCGCGGTGCTCGGCGCATGGTCCCTGGCGATCGTCATCCTGTCCACCGCTGTCCCAACCGCCTTTGGCGCGAACGGGACGGGATCTCTCGACCGCAGCTTCGGCGATTTCGGCCGTGCCACGGCAACCGCGCCCCTTGGATCCGGCTGGCTGGACGCCGACGTCCAGCTAGCCGAAGGCTCAGAAGGCGACATCGTCGTTGGTAGCGGCGACACGGTGGTCCGCTTCGACCCGGATGGACGGCTCGACGGCTCATTTGGGGCGGACGGCCGGCTTGCGCTTGCCGACTCGGCCCAGACCGACTTCACGCTCCGCGACCTCGCGATCGACCCAGCGGGACGCGTACTGGTCTTCGGGGCAGCCGTGAGCATGACCGAGACGGAAGAGGTCGGTCCCTATCCGCTCGGGCGCGTGCCCGAGAGCCTGGGCGCGGTCCGCCGGTATGACCAACATGGAAACCCGGACCCCACCTTCGGGGGAGGCGACGGATTGGTTACGACGGATTTCGGACTATCCCCCACGCTGGGGAAAATCGGGACGGTCCGCATCGCTCGGGGCATTGTGGACGATCAGAGCCGACCGGTCGTGCTCGGTTCCGTTCGGGGGATCGGCGGCTGCGGCGCCCGGCCGGCCTTCATCGAGCGCCGACTCCTGATCTCACGGCTGACGTCCGACGGCCAGCCCGACCCAGCCTTCGGCCTGGACGGCCAAATGTCCCACCCACCCCTGTACGGAATCGGTGAGTGGGCGTTCGGGCCGGGCCACGAGCCAGTGATCGCTGGCTGGCTCGAGGGTGGATGCGTACCAGACGCTGAAGGGGGGCCCTCCCCTGCCACTGGAATGATCGATCTGCGCTCCGACGGTTCTCTGGACGAGAGCTTCGGGGAAGGGGGACGTCGCTACTTTCCCACCCTCGGCTCGATCGCCGACCTTGTCGTGGACCGCCGCGGTCGCATCGTCGTGCGAAGCAGCATGTTGGTGACGCGACTGACGGCCGACGGCGAGCTGGACCGCTCGTTTGGACGAGGCGGCCGGACGGCAGTCCAGCTGCCCAAGTTCAGTGGGCTGACGTCGATGGCTGTCGACACGAGCGGCGGCGTACTGCTCGTCGGAACGCTCGCCCTGAGGAAGCGCGAGGCGGGTGCGTTCAACGATCTCTTTCGCCGGTCGTTCACCGTGATCCGCCTACACTCATCGGGGCGCCCAGATCGAGGTTTCGGGAAGGGGGGCTGGATCGCAACCCGTTTTGGCCGCCGCTCGAGCGTTGTGCCCGGCGAGACTCTGGTCGATGCCGAGGATCGCTTAGTCGTCGCTGGAGCTATCGCACGGCCGGACATGGCACCAACCGGCGGTTTTGCCGTTGCCCGCTACAGGGTCCCCTGAGGGGCCTACCGAAGGCCAGAGGTCCTGGCGTCACTCCGCGAGGTCGCCCGGCAGCCGTCCCTCGGTGGCCAGCTTCTGCAGGTGCGCCTCCATCACCAGCGCCGCCGCCGGGCGCATCCGCTCGGGGACGTCGCCCCAGGCCTCGGCCAGCAGCGCCTCGCGCGAGCGCTCGCCACGCTCGAGGGCGGCGAGCAGCCGCCGCTCGCGCATCTCGCGGTGCTCGACGTACTCGGCGAGCTTCGCGGCCGGGTCGGTCACCCAGGGGCCGTGGCCAGGGCAGATCAGCTCTGGCCGCTCAGCCTGGATGCGGCGCAGTGAGTCCATGTAGGCGGCGAGCGAGCCGCCGTCGGGCGGCACGAAGGTCGAGCCCTCGCCCAAGACGAGGTCGCCGCTGAAGCAGACCCGGTCGGCGGTCATCAAGCAGACGTGGTCGGCGGCATGGCCGGGCGTCGCGATCGCCCGCAGCCCCCCATGTTCCTCGCCGTCGGCGGGCAGCACGACCGGCGGCCAGGCGGACGCCGCCCCCGCCGCGGCCATCTCCGCCAGTCGCTCCGCCCCGTCGGCATGGTCGCCGTGCGTGTGGGTGAGCAGGACCATCCCGATCCCGCCCCGCTCCTCGGCCGCGGCGCGCACCTTCTCCAGGTGCCCGGCATGGTTCGGCCCCGGATCGATCACCACACAAGGGTCCGACCCGTACAGGTAGGTATTCGTCCCATCCCCAGTCATCGGCCCGGGATTCGGCGCCACGACCCTCAGAATCTCCGCGTGCCCCGGGGCTAGCTCGCTCTGTGCCGACGGCTGCGTCAAGTGCCTAGCCCATCCCGGTAGGGCTGGAACGTCTTGTACTTTTTTTGCGCCGACATCCTCGGACGGCCACCTACTGTCTTCAAAAAAAGTTAAGTGGAAGCCCTACCGGGATGGGCTTGGCCACCGTCACGCCGCAGCCGCGGCAACTTCCTTGGCGATCGCCTCGCGCGCCTCATCGGGCTCGAGCACGACCAGGTCGCCGGCCCCCCGCAGGATCTCCCGCACCAACCAGGACGTCCCCGCGTATGGCAGCTCGACGACGACCGCGCCGTCCTCCAGCTCCTCGACCACCGTTCGCTCCTCGCGCAGCCAGCGGGCGCGCTCGGGTGAGACCCAGACCCGGGCCACCTCGGCGGTCGGCACCTCGCCGTCGGTCATCCAACCCTCGACCCCGGCCAGCTCTTCGACCTCGGGCCGCGGCTGGAAGCCCTCCTCGGCCAGCGTCGCCCCTTTGATCCGGTCGAGCTTGAAGTGACGTACGTCCTCCCGCTTGAGGTCGTAGCACTCGACGTACCAGCCCTCGCGTCCGTTCTCGAGCCGGTAGGGCTCGACCCGGCGCTTGGTGAAGGTGTCCTCGTTCTCCTTGTAGTAGTCGAGCTCGAGGATTCGGCGTCCCGCGATCGCCTCGTTGACGACCCGGGCGATCTTGGCGTCGCCGCCGCTGCCGGTGGCGATCTCCAGGCCCTCCTCGGAGGGGTCATGGCCGAGCGCCGCGACGATCTTGGTGCGAGCGCTCTGCAGGCCGCCCTGCGGCAGGTGGTCGCCGAAGAGGTCGATTGCCGCGACCAGCGCCTTCGCCTCGAGCGGCAGCAGGCGAGCCGGCCGGGCGAAGTTGTCGCCGTAGGGCTCGGAATCGACCTCGATCTCATCGCCGAGGATTTCGGCGTAGAGGACGTAGGTGCCGCCGCCGAAGTTGACGACGTTGAGCAGGTCGATGTCCTCGCGCAGCTCCTCGTCGGTCAGCTCGAGCCGCTGGCGCAGCTCCTCGACCCGCAGCCGCTCGCCGCGCTTGGCGGCTTCGATCAAGAGTCCGGCGAGGGTGACGAGGCGGGCGAAGCGCTCGGGCCGGATCGCCGCCTCGCCGCGCCCGTTGGATCGCGAGCGTCGCGGCGCCTCGCGCAGCGGTCGCTCGACCGTGCCGGCGGGCTCGAAGCCGTTGACGTGGCGACTGTGGAGCAACTCCAGCCGCTGCTCGGCTTCCTCGCGCAGCTCGTCAGGGGCGAGCACGGCGGCGTTCTGGCGCCAGCGCAGCACCCAGGCGATCAGCTCGCGCGGCGAGGCGTACTCGGTCTCGAAGATCGTGCCCTTGCCGGGCGCGCCGTCGGACTTCCTCGCCGGCCGCAGCTCACCGTAGTCGCCGTAGTCGCGCTCGACCAGCCAGGCGATCCGGTCGCGCAGGAAGATCCTGGCGCGGCCCTGGACCTCGCCGAGCTGCCAGTCGGCGCGGCCGCCGTAGTCGCGGCGGTCGAAGTCCTCGGGGGTCGAGAAGTCGTGCTCGGCCTTGGTCGCGTAGCCGACCTTGCCCTGGATCCGCGAGAGGCGGAAGACGCGCACCGCGTCGCGCTCGTGTGAGTGGCCGATCAAATAGAACTGGCCACTGCGGAAGACCAGGTGGTATGGGTCGACCTTGCGCTTCTCGGTCTCGTCGCGCTCCATCGTGTAGTAGGTGAACTCGATCGTCTTGCGGCGCGAGATCGCCGTCTCGATCTTGGAGAGGCGCTGGGAGAGCTCGCGGCCGCCGGCCGACGCGGTCATCGCCATCTCGACCGGCGCGCCCTCGCCCTCGCTGAGCGGGTTGGGGTGGCCCCAGGCGACCTGCTGCAGCGCCAGCCGCAGCGGCTCGGCATAGGCGAATTCGCCCTGAGTCAGCAGCGAGAGCGCCGTGCTCAGCGACGCCAGCTCGTCGTCGGTGAACTCGATCGCGTCCAGGTAGAAGTTCTCGGGCGGCAGCGAGTAGAGCTCGGCCTCGAAGAAGCCCTCGCCCGGTTTCTCGACCGAGAGCTGGATGCCGAGGCTTTCCAGCTCGGCCCGGTCCGCGTAGAAGCGGCGCGCGAAGGCGTCGTCGTTCATGTCGCTGTAGCCCTCGACCTCGCGCTTGATCTCCAGGGCCGAGACCGGTCGGCCCTGCGCCATCAGGAACGAGATCAGAGAGAGCTGGCGGATCAGCTTCTCGGTGTCCTTCGCCACGTGCCCAGAATAGTGAGGACGGGCTCGAAGTCTCCCCCTCCGGACGGCCTTAAAGCCGCTATTTGGCGGGTTCGGAAGCGGGCTAGGCGGCTTGGCGCCCGGCCGGGTCGGCCGCCGCGCGCTGACCGAAGTAGGCGGAGCCGGAGAGCGCCCGGTCGAAGCCCGACCAGGACTCGCCGTCGCGCAGCTCCCGCTCGAGGCGGTCGAAGCTGCCCAGCCGCCCGCCCAGGTTGTCGATCATGTGGACGAGGACGGCCTCACGGGTCGCCGGCACGACCGGCGAGCCGTGCTCGAGCGAGCCGTGGTGACTGAGGATGATGTGGAGGACCGCCTGGGCCAGGTCGGGGTCGAAGTCGGGGACGTCCTCGATCTGGCGGCGCACCCGGTAGTAGCCGAGCGGGATCTCACCCTGCAGGCGGCCGGCGTCGGTGAGGTCGATCGCGAAGGGGTCGTCGTTATAGGCCTCGATCTTGCCGATGTCGTGGAGCAGGGCGCCGGTGACAGCGACCTCGCGATCGATGCCGGGGAAGAAGTTGGCGGCGGCGCTGACCGCCTGCGCCACCGAGACCGTGTGCTCGAGCAGCCCGTGGCGGTAGGCCTGGTGGTAGGTCTTTGCCGCGGGGGCGTCGCGGAAGCGGCGCCAGATCTCCGAGCGAGGCCCGAAGAAGCGGTCGAGCAGGTCGGCGAGCTGCCGATCCTGGACGGTGCGGAGCAGATCGCGCAGGTCGCCCTCCAACCGCTCGAAGGGGATATGGGAGCCGGCGATCAGGTCCTCGGGCACGTACTCGCCGTCGGCCGCCACGCGCAAGGCCGAGATCTTGATCTTCGGGCCCCAGCGCTCGCTGACCTCGAAGCTGCCGCTGACGAAGACGGCGGTGCCGGGCGCCGTAAGCGTGTAGAGGGTCTCCGCCTCCTCCCAGCAGACCGCCTCGGCGCTGCCGCTGGTGTCGCAGAGGACGAGCCGCAGCCACGGGTCGCCGTTGCGGCGCCGGCGCAGCTCTCGCTCACGCACCGCGTAGACGCCGCTGACCCGGCCGCCGTCCTCCAGCTCGCGCAGCGGCACCCGCACGGAGTCGGCCTGCGGCGACTCCGTCACCGTCGGGGCTGGCTCCTCGACGACCGGCCGCCCATCCGTGTCCGTCAGCGACTCCTGGAACATCGTGCGGCCAAGGTAGAGAGGGACGCGGACGGCTAGGGAACGACTTTCGCGCGCCGTGGGGTCATCGCACCGATGCCGTCGGCGGTCAAGAGGCTCCGCGGGGGGTTGGCGCTGCTGGCGCTGGCCGCTTCAACCTGCGCGTGGGGCGCTCCGGACCTCGCCCATGCCACGGAAAGCCCCGAGGGGCCGACGTTGAAGATCGTCACCGAAGCCACCGACGCCGAGCCGATCTCCACCTTCTCGATGCGCGTTCCCCTGACCGGCGAGGCCGCGATGGCGATGCGACGCCTGCGTGCGGCGGAGACCGGGTTCTCGATGCAGTACAGGCAGGCGCTGGTGGAGGTCCTCGCGGCCACGGTCCTTCCGGTCGAACGGGCGGCCCAGCTGGCGCAGGATGCAATCGGCCTGCCGCGACTGGAGCTCGGCGGCGGGGTCGCCGAGCTGAGCGTGGCCCTGCACCCGTTCTCGCTCTGGCAGGAAAAGGATGGCGGCCGGCGGCTGAACTTGTGGTCGATCGAAGCCCCTCCCGACGGCCGGCTCGTGGTCGTCCTCCGCGTCCCGGGCGACCCCCTGTCCGCGCGCCCGCTTCCCGACGAGGATGACGGGAATGGGCAGCTGCGCTGGATCCTGCCCTCGGAGTCGCCCGCCGAGATCAGCGTCTCGCTGCGCGAGCCCCTCTCCGCCGAAGACGGACACTGGGCGCCTCGCTTCGCCAGCAACTTCATCGCCGCCGGGCTCCCCTTCGCGATCCTGCTCATCCTGCTCTGGGGACGGCGGCGGACCGCCTACGAGCTCTTCCCCCTGGCGGTGGCCGGGGCCGCCCTGGCGCTGGCGGGCGCCACCTACTACGTCTATGAGGGCCTGGCCACCAACTGGCCCTCGCCGGACAACCGCTTCGCGAGCGCGCTGCTGCCCGCACTCGGCACCGTCCCGTTCGTCGCCCTGGCCTGGAGGGGGCGCGACCGGGCCTTCGTGCTCGCGGCCCTGCTCTCCGGCGCGTTCGCGGCCCTGGTCGCCTCCCACGGGTCGTTCGCCGTGCAGCGACCGGGTGACGGGTCCGACGTGCTGCGCGTAGTCGCGGCGGAGGCGGAGTACCTCGTGCGCGACGGCGACGAACTGATCGCGGCGTGCGTCGTGGCGATCCTGCTGGCGACGCTCGTGCTGGCGTCGGTGGTGCGCTGGCTGGCGCGGCTCCGCGACCGGCCCGACCGGCCCGCCCGCAGCGAGAAGGGGCCATGGCGGTCCCGGCGAGCGCTCGTCGCCGCGGCAATCGGGCTGGCGGCGCTCGGCCTGGTCGGCCAGCTGATCCTGGCGGCGCGCTCGAGCGAGGACTTCGACAGCCTCTTCAACGAAGAGCCCCCCTGGTCGGCGGCTCTCGGGAGCTTCCTCGACTCGTTCCCTTTTCTGCTCGCCAACCTGTCTCGCAACCTCGCGTTGATGCTGCTGGGAATCACCCTGGCGGCGTGGCTCTGGCGCCGCGCCGGCGCCGGCGAGGTCGCTTTCCAGAGCTGGCTCGAGTGCGGCGCGCTTGGGCTCCTCTTCGCCACGGCGGTCACCGGGGTCGGCGGCGAAATCGACGGTTACGCGGTCCCGATCCCGTTCCTCCTCTCGCTCGCCGGCGCCACCGTCGGCGTCCGCGCCCTTGCCCGAACCCGTCGCGGCGGGCGCGCCGCCGAAGGGAGAGCGGAGACGGTGGCGCGAAGCCTGCTCGATGACGCCACCGAGGTCGCCCTCGACCGCCGCAGACGCCACGCGCTGAACGACCGACTCGTCGCGGGCGAGCTGGATGAGCGAGCCCACCGCGACGCGATCCGGGGGCTCGACGAGCGGCGCAAGGGCCTCGCGGCGGCGAAGAGCCTCGGGGCGGCCGCCGGGACGGGTTGGCCGCGGGAGGCCCTGGCGCTCGGGCTCTCGACCGGGATCGGCGCCCGCGCCCGCTTCGGCGAGCTGCTGAGGGACGGCTGGCCGATTTTGCTGCCCCCCGTCGCCTACACCGTCTACGCGCTGGTCGACCTCAGCGCCCCGCACGCCCTGTCCGACGCCGAGCCGATGGGCGCCGCCTTCCTCGCCACCGCGCTGATTGATCAGGCGCTCATGTGGCCCCTCGTCGCCTGGTGCTTCGTCGTCGCGCAGCCGATCCTCCCCGGGCACGTCGGGCCCCTGAAAGGACTCTGGGTGGGCGTCTTCTCGGCCCTGCCGTTCGCGGTCTCGAGCTTCGCGCTCGACGACCCACTGGGGCGCGAACAGTGGCTCTTCCTCTCCGCAGAGCTGACCCTGCTGCTCGTCGTCGTCGGCCTCTTCCTCGACTACCGGGCGGTCCGCCGGACCGGCCGCGACTTGCGCGACCTCGGCGAGCTCTACAACGTGACCAGCGCCCGCGCGACCCTGGCCTACGTCGCGCCTCTCGCCCTGCTTCTCTTCGGGGTTATCCGGGGACTGGCCAGCGGCGAGGGCGCGTCGGCCCTTGAGGAACTCGTCTCCAACGCCTCGTCACTACTCCCGTCCGGAAGCTGATCGGCGATGATCTCGGCGTGGCGCGCGTCCTCTTCGTCTGCCTTCACAACGCCGGCCGATCGCAGATGAGCGAGGCGCTGTTCGAGCGGGCTGGCGAGGGGCAGCACAAGGCGCGGTCGGCGGGCACGGAACCGGCCGCCGAGGTCAACCCGGTCGTGGTCGAGGCGATGGCCGAGCTGGGCCTCGACCTCGGCGACCGCACGCCCCGCCGGCTCTCGCGCGAGGACGCCGAGTGGGCCGACGTCGTGGTGACGATGGGCTGCGGGGACGAGTGCCCCTACATCCCCGGCAAGCGATACCTCGACTGGGAGCTGGCCGACCCGAAGGGGCGTCCGCTCGAGGAGATCCAGGCGATTCGCGACGAGATTTCGCGGCGGATCGGCGAGCTGGTGGCGGAGCTCGACCAGGAGAGTCCGTGACCGCGGCGCTGGCGCTGCTCACGTCGGTCCTCGCCCTCGCCGCCGGGGCGCCGTCCGCCGACCCGCCGCCCTTCGCGGGCTCGGTGACGCCGATCGACGCCGAGACGCGGGCGCGGATGACCGGCGTCTCCTGGCGCCCCGGCTGCCCGGTCGGCTTCGCCGACCTGCGCCTGGTGCGCGTCTCCCACTGGGGATTCGACGGCGAGCGGCGCCGCGGCCGCCTCGTCGTCCACCGCGAGCAGGCCCGGGCGATCCTCCGCGTCATGCGCCGCCTCTACGCGCTGCGCTTCCCGATCCGCCGCATGCGGCTGGTCGACGCCTACGACGCCAACGACCGCCGCAGCATGGCCGCGGACAACACCTCGGCCTTCAACTGCCGCTTCGTCGCCGGCACGACGCGCTGGTCCGAGCACGCCTACGGCCGTGCCCTCGACCTCAATCCGGTCGAGAACCCCTACGTCACCGACTCCGGCCACGTCTCGCCGCCTGCCGGTGCTCCGTACGCCCGCCGCTCCCGCCACTCGAAGGGCATGGTCCACCGCGGCGGTCCCGTCGTCGCCGCCTTCGCTGCCGCCGGCTGGGAGTGGGGCGGCAACTGGCCCTGGCCCAAGGACTACCAGCACTTCTCGGCAACCGACGGCTGAACCGCCCGCCAACGGGTAGACACAGGTTCCACCTGAGCCGATGAGCGACGTCGAGCACGAGACCAAGGGCGCCAAGCGCGACGAAGAGCTGCTCTGCTCGCCCTGCGACGTCGAGGAGGAGGACGAGAAACGGGTCGAACGGATCGGCGCCGAGATCGACAGGGGCTTCGACGCCCTGCGCGACGTCGAGGACGGGGTATCGATCTTCGGCTCGGCGCGGGTGGCGAAAGACCACCGCTGGTACGAGCTCTGCCGCGAGACCGCGGCCTGCCTTGCCCGCGAGGACTTCACGGTGATCACCGGCGGCGGCCCCGGCCTGATGGAGGCGGCGAACCGCGGCGCGGACGACGCCGGCGGCCTCTCGGTCGGGCTGACGATCGAGCTGCCGCACGAGCAGGTCACCAACCGCTTCGTCAACCGCCAGGTCGACTTCCACTACTTCTTCGCCCGCAAGCTCTGCTTCGTCCGCTACGCGCGCGCCTTTGTCATCTTCCCCGGCGGCTTCGGCACGCTCGACGAGCTGTTCGAGAGCCTGACCCTGATCCAGACCGACCGCATCCAGCACTTCCCGACGATCCTCGTCGACTCCGAGTTCTGGGGGCCGCTGCTCGACTGGGTCGACGACCGCCTCGACGACGGCGGCCTGATCTCCCGCGAGGACATGAGCCTGCTGGTCACCGCCGACACGACCGAGGAGATCTGCGGCTTCGTGCGGCAGGCGAAGGAGGCGCAGCGCGGCCTCAGTCGCGAACCGAGCGGCTGATCAGGGCTTCAAGACGACCTTCACGCACTCGTCTTCCTTGTGCTTGAAGGTCTCGTAGCCCTCGGAGGCCTGGTCGAGCCCCATCTCGTGGCTGACGACGAAGCTGGGGTCGATCTCGCCGCGTTCGATCCGCTCCAGCAGCGGCCGCATGTACTTGTGGACGTGGCACTGGCCGGCCCTGATGGTCAGGCCACGGTTGATCACCGCGCCCATCGGGAACTTGTCGAGGAAGCCGCCGTAGACGCCGACCACCGAGACGACGCCGGCGTTGCGGCAGGCCATGATCGCCTCGCGCAGGGCGTGCGGGCGCTCGGTCTCCATGCGGGTCGCCTGCTTGACCCGGTCGTAGGCGTGGACCATGCCGTGGGCGTGGTGCGCCTCGAGGCCGACCGCGTCGATGCAGGCGTCGGGGCCGCGGCCGCCGGTCATCTCCTTCAGCTCCTCGACCACGTCTGGGCGGTCTTCGTAGTTGATGACGTCGGTCGCGCCGGCGCCGGTCAGCGCCTTCTGGAGGCGGTAGTCGAAGCGGTCGATGACGACGATCCGCTCGGCGCCGAGCATGCGGGCGCTCGCCGCGGCGAAGAGGCCGACCGGGCCGGCGCCCCAAACGGCGACGATGTCGCCGGCTTCGATGTCGCACATCTCGGCGCCCATGTAGCCGGTGGGGAGCACGTCGGAGAGGAAAAGGACGACCTCGTCGGGCAGGTCGCTCTCGATCTTCAGCGGCCCGACGTCGGCGAAGGGCACCCGCGCCGCCTCGGCCTGGCCGCCGGGGTAGCCGCCGAGGATGTGGGAGTAGCCGAAGACGCCGGAGATCGAGTGGCCCCAGAGCTTCTCGGCGCGGCCGGCGTTGGGGTTGGAGTTCTCGCAGGCGGCGTAGAGCTGCGCCTGGCAGGCGTTGCAGGCACCGCAGGCGATCGGGAAGGGCACGACCACCCGGTCGCCCGGCTTGAGGTTCTCGACGCCGGCGCCGACGTCGGTCACCTGGCCCATGAACTCGTGCCCGAAGATGTCGCCCTTCTTGACCATCGGCACGTAGCCGTCGTAGAGGTGGAGGTCTGAGCCGCAGATCGCGCTCGAGCTGATCTGGACGATCGCGTCGCGCGAGTTGAGGATCTTCGGGTCGGGGACCTGCTGGACCTCGACGCTGTTGCGCCCTGAGTAGACGGTGGCCTTCACGATCCGTCCTCCGGTAGCGGCTGGCCGGGCCGCTGCTTGAGGTGACGGTGGGCCGTCGAGCCCTCGGGGCTGCCCTCGCTTCGCACTACGAAGCCGGTCTCCATCACCTGCTTGAAGCGACGCAGGTCGTCCTTGGCCTGCTGCGTCGGCTCCTCGCCGAAGAGCTTGGCGACCGCCTCGCCGAGCCGGCCGCCGGGGGCGCCGTAGTCGAACTCGACGTGGACCTCGGTGCCCTGGTTGCGGGGCGCGTCGACGAAGCGCACCGCGCCCGAGTTCTGGACGTCGGAGCCCTCGACGGCGCGCCAGACGAGCGTTTCGTCGGGGCGGTCTTCGACCACCTCGGCGTCCCACTCGACCCTGGCGCCGGCCGGAGCCTTCACCTTCCAGTGGCTGCGGCCGTTGCCGTTGCCCTCCACCGACTCGACGTGCGCCATGAAGCTGGGCAGGTTCTCGAGGTCGCGCCAGAAGCTGTAGACCTCCTCGCGCGGCTTGCGCACGGTGATCGCGGCCTTGACGTGCATCGCTTCCTCCTCGGTCGGTTGCTCGGGGCCGCGGCCGGCGCGCCGGGCGGCGAGGACGTCGAGCGCGGCGATGCCGGCGACGTTGGCGATCGCGCCGACCAGCCGCGGCGTGCTGTCCCGCTTCTCGCGCCAGGCGAAGCCGAGCAGGGTCAGGTCCTTGGCGTCGCCGGCGACGCGCATCCAGAGAGCCCGCTTGGGATTCGGTCGCTCCGCCTCGATCGCGGCGAAGGCGACCAGCTCACGCACGCCGACGATCCGCTGCCAGAGCCGGCTGGTCGCGTCGTCGCGAATGCCGGCCAGGCGGTTGACGTGTTGCGGAGCGGCGAGCTGCGCGATCCCCAGGCCGATGCTGAAGGTGCTGAGGAAGCGGCTGAGGGGCTCGGCGTTGCGTTCGGTCCGCACCTCTGACGATTGCCCGCAGATCTTGAAGCGAAACCCGGCTCTCGTGTGGGTCCCGTCCTATGCTGCGGCGATGGACGCGGCGCGGACGGTTGGGGCACACGTCGGGCCCGAGCGACCGCTCGCCGCGGCGGAGGCGCTCGGCGCCGACTGCGTCCAGATCTTCCTCTCAAACCCGCAGGACTGGCGCAAGCCCGAGCCGCGCGACGATGCCGAGCAGCTGCGCAGCTCACCCGTGCCGCTCTACGTCCACGCTCCCTACCTGGTCAACGTCTGCTCGCCGCGCTCCAACGTCCGCTACGGCTCACGCAAGATCCTCCAGCAGACCTGTGAGGCGGCCGCCGAGGTCGGCGCGGCGGCGGTGATCGTCCACGGCGGCCACGCCGAGGACGGCGTCGCAGAGGGCTTCGGCCGCTGGGGGCGCACCCTGGAGATGCTCGACTCCGAGGTTCCCGTCTACATAGAGAACACGGCCGGCGGCGAGAACGCCGTGGCGCGGCGCTTCGACGACCTGGCGCGCCTCTGGGAGGCGGTCGCCGGGAAGGAGTCGGGGGTCGAGCTGGGCTTCTGCTTCGACACCTGTCACGCCCACGCGGCTGGGGAGGACCCCGGTGACGTGGTCGACCGGGCCCGTTCGATCTGCGGTCGGATCGACCTGCTGCACGCCAACGACTCCCGGGACCCGGCGGGGACCGGTGCCGATCGCCACGCCAACCTCGGCCGCGGCCAGATCGACCCCGAGGCGCTGCGGGCGATGATCGCGAGCTGCGGCGGTCCAGTCGTTTGCGAGACGCCGGGCGATGCCGATGACATGCGCGCAGACCTCGAGTTCGTGCGGGCGGCGCTCCGATGAAGCTGTGCCGCTTCAGCGCCGCCGGGGGCCCTGCCGCGCTGGGGGTTGTCGTGGGCGACGAGATCGCCGACCTCTCTGCCTCGGGACTGGCCGCGGAACCGGCAAACGCTCTCGATCAGGCCGGCCGCGAGCGACTCGCGGTGCTAGCCGCCGAGGCGCCGCGCTTGCCGCAGGGCGACGTGCGCCTGCTCGCTCCGGCGACGCCGCGCAAGTACCTGGCGATCGCGCTCAACTACGCCGAGCACGTCGCCGAGCTGGGCATGGAGCCACCGGAGGTGCCGACCTTCTTCAACAAGCAGGTGACGTGCGTGGTCGGCCCCGGCGCCGACGTCCACATGCCGCGAGTCTCCACCTTCCTCGACTACGAGGCGGAGCTGGCTGTCGTGATCGGCCGCCGCTGCCGGCACGTCTCCCCGCAGGACGCGCCCAACGTCATCGCCGGCTACACCTGCGCCAACGACCTCAGCGTCCGCGACTGGCAGGGCAGGGCCAAGACGATGACGATCGGCAAGTCCTTCGACACCCACGGACCGCTCGGGCCCTGGTTGGTCACCGAAGACGAGCTCGGCGACGCGCACGACCTGCGGATCCGCGGCTACCTCAACGACGAGCTCCGCCAGGACTCGAGCACGTCGGAGATGGTCTTCGACTGCTTCGAACAGGTCTCACACCTCTCGGAGGCGTTCACGCTGGAGCCCGGCGACGTGATCGCCACCGGCACCCCCTCCGGCGTTGCCATCGGTCGCCAGCCGATCCGCGACCACCTGCTCAAGGTCGGCGACACCTTCCGCGTCGAGATCGAGGGGATCGGCACGCTCTCGAACACGGTCGTGGAGGAGCCAGAGGGGTTCGTGGCGACTGCCTCGGGCTAGGGCGGCTCCCGTCCGCGAGCTGCCCTAATTTGGGCTCGTGTCGCAATCGAGCGCCGAGCAGAGAGCGGTCTTCCTTTTCTCGTCCAACAGCGAGCCGCTGTACGCGCAGAACGTCCTCGAGATCCTCGCGACTCCGCCCGGCGCGGTCAAGCAGTGGCGCTATGCCGAGAAATGGGTCAGTCCGGAGTTCGCGGAGGCGGTTCGCACCAATCAGATCGTCGGCTTGCCGGTCCTGCTTCATTTCTCGCTTCAACAGCGCGCGCAGCTGCACGAGCCGGTGTTCCTGCCGATCCGGACCGGCACGGTCAAGGGGGCCGAAACCGTCGGCAACGGCTTCTTCGTCATCCGCGTGCGGTTGGAGGACGACGCCGGCTTGCGGGCGACCGACGCCGGCACAGGCACCGGCGAGCCGGCGGACGGTGGTGCCGCCGCGTACAAGGCGTTCATCGCCGAGCTTGGCGTACCCCACCCGTACAAGGTCTCGGCGAGCATCGGGCCGATCCTTCCGCCAGAGAAACGTCACACGACGGGCGGCCGGGAGAGCGGCCTGTTCGAGAACAACGTCGCCTGGCTCGCGAAGACGGAGACGTTCCGGGCGGCCCGCTTCTTCCGGTTCTACCGCTTGGTCGAACACGGTGGCAGAGAGGAGATCGCCCCAGACGAGGAGGGCTCCTTCTGCCTGCGAGCCGGCCGTACCTACGAGCTGGAGCTGTTCCTCTTCCAGCCGGAGCGGGTCGAGCGGGAAACGCGTTTCGAAATCTTCTCCGACGAAGTCTCGGTCTCCGTCATCGGTCGACGCAGCTTTGATGTCGCGTCCAGATACGACCTCGTGCGCGTACCGCTGGCGGTAAGCCTGCCGACTGACGTCAGCGGGCTGAAGACCTTTCTCACCGTTGCCCCCGAAGTGGGAGCGCAGGGACCGAAGCTGGAGCTGCCGCTCGAAGTGCGCGCCAGCAAGTCGGACCGGGCGGTGACCGTCGGTGGCTCGGCCCTGACGCTGCTCTTCCTGGCGGCCCAGGCACTGGTCACCGGCGCGGGAGCGAAGGTCGGGCTGCTTGTCGCGGCCGTGCTCCTGGGCACGTTCCTTGCCTGGCGAAACCGGCCCATCGGGCCCTTGGCGGGAGGGATGCGGCCGGCTCCCACCCCCTACCCCCCGGCGCCGGACCCGGCTGTTCCTGGCCACAAGGGGCAGCCTGCTTCACATATCGCTTAACGCGGCCAGAGCCGCCACGCCGCCCGCTTGAAGCGCCGATAATCGTGCTTGCGCTCAGCGCGTGGCAGGAGCCAGCGCGAGCGCCAGTAGTCGGCCAGCTCATCGGCCGGTACGGTGCGGAGGCGTGCCGGCTCACCGCTCGCCAGCGCCTGACGGGCATTGACAGCCAGCGGGAACACGAAGACCTCCCGGCGGACGCCGTGGTAGAGCAGCGCGTCGCTCAGGCCCAGGTGCACCAACGCCTTCTTCACGACCTCTCGTCTGTTGCGGAAGCCGGATCCCCAGCGCGCGTGCTTCGCGGTTGGCGTGCAATGGACTTTGGCGTAGGCGAACAGCCCGTCGTAGAGGCCGTTGGCGAACTGAAAATCGCCGGAGCCGCCGGTGAAGCCGACGCTGGTGGCGACAGGGCGGTCCCCCACGCGCAGCCGGTTGTAGATCGACGACCTGCCCAGAGCCGACGTCGTCGTCAGCAGCGCCAGCGGCTCACCGTGGTTGCGTTCGGAGATCCGCGTCGTCCGTCCTCCGTATACCTGCCCGTACGTCTGCTGCACCTCGGCGGAGGTCGTCAGCATCGCGACCAGCTTGCCGGCGAGGAGTTCGCGGTACGGCGGGACGGCACCGAGGACGAACGCGTCCATTATCCGCTGCAGTCGCGCTCGCTTGGCGTCGGCGTCCCATCCGATCCACCGATCGCGGCTTGCCAGCGCGTAGACCGGATCCGCGAGACCGATGATTCCGATCAGCATGCCGTTGGACTCGTCGGTCACGACGAAGCGCAGCCGTCGGCCGTAGCCGGCCGAGGTGGGGATCGACCAGTGCAGGCGGGTCCAGCGGAAGAGCATCTCCTCCTCTGAGCCTCGCTGCACCGGAGAGACGCGAGGTCGGATTCGTGCCGCAACGACGTCCTCGCCGTTGGCGATCCGGGTGATGAGCCGATCCTCGTGACGGGCCAGGCCGGCGCGCGACCGCTCGCGCTGATGGGCGACCGCGTCGGCGTGAAGCGAGCGTAACGCGGCCTTCGACGTGTCGGGGGGCGGCTTGATGACGCCGTCCTCGACGACAAAGCCCTGAGCCCTGAGGCTCTCGACGACGGCCTTGCGCATGCGCTCGGGACTTTCGATCAGCCGGTCGTCGAGCACCGCGCCAGGCTATCAGCGGTTCTCGGCCTGCCCCGCCGGTTTGCTCCGGACCGCCGACTACTCTGGCTCGCCTGTCCAATGAGTAGCGAACCGGTCCAGATTCCCGACGAGATCCGGGCGAGGCTTCTCGACGAGTCGGCCCTTCCGAAGACCGTCGAGCTGCGCGGTCGCACCTACTATCCCCAGCGACCCGTCGACGCCGGCTTCAAGGCAGTCGTCTGGCAGGTGCGCGACGAGTATGGTCGCGACCGTGCTCTGAAGCTGGCGACGTCCAGCGATTACGTCGACCAGTCATGGGCGCGGGAGATCAGCATCGCCGCGCCCCTGGAGCGATCGCCTGCCTTCGCCAAGATCGTCGACGCCGGACGGGAGTCGATCGACCTGGGCGACGGAGAATTCTTCGAGGCGGTTTATTTCGTCGAGGAATGGATCGAGGGTAAGACGCTGCGAAAGCTGCTCGCCGACCGGCCGCAGGACGTCGACGCGGCGTTTCTCCTCGCCTACGCCGCAAGCCTGACCCGGGCGCTGGAGGCATTGATGGCAGCCGGGCTCGAGCACGACGACCTCCACTCGGGCAACGTCATGCTCGCCGATCCGGCCCCTGGCGACGACGACGAGATGCAGGTGCGGATCATCGACATGGGCAGCCTCAAGCGTCATGAGGACGCCAGCAAGGAGCTGCGCGACCTCGACCACTTTGCCAACCACCTGGTCGAGATCTACAACGTCATCGTCAGGAGCCAGACCGCCTCGCGCCGCGACCGGCGCTTCCTCGAGACGGTCAAGCTGCTGCTCGAACGAATCGTCGACCCGGACCTGACCGCCGCCCTGCGCGAGCCGAAGGCGATTCGAGAGGAGTTTCAAAACGCCGACGTGCGAGCCCGCCGCCTCGGGCTGGACGAAGAGAGTCCGCCGATGAACACGCCGTTCGAGTTCATCTCGAGTGAGCACATCTCCGACGACTCCACCTTCGTCAGGCTGTTCGCCGAGACGCCGTGGCTCTCCAAGGTCGCCAGCCGAGACCCCTGCCTCGTCACCGGGCCGCGCGGCTGCGGCAAGTCGACCCTTTTTCGCTGGCTCTCGCTGCGGACCCAGCTTAGCCGCGAGACGCCTGAGCTCGACCAGTTTCCGATCGCCGGGATCTACGTCTCCTGCGCGACCGAGCTGGAAGGCCGTTTCTCCTGGCTCGAGGACGCCGACGCAGTGATGAAATGGCGCCGGGAGCTTGTCCACTTCTTCAACATGGTCCTCGCACGTGAGGTGCTCGACACGCTGCTGGTGATGCGCGACCGCCGGGAGCAGATCCCGGAATGGCAGATCGACGACCCAGTCGAAGCCGAGATTCTGGCCTTCCTCCAAGAAGAGCTCCAGGACTCGCGCGTCGGGATCGCCGGGGCCAGCCGCCTCCGTCAAGCTTCCGCGCTGGTCGAGCGCGAGCGTTACCGCTGCGACATGGCGATGAGGCGAGGGACGCATCTAGAGGTGACCACGACGGAGGCGTTCCTGACCGATCTCTGCCGGCTACTGGTCAGGCTCGTGCCTTTCTTCGCCGACCACAGGATCGCCTTCCTCGTCGACGACTTCACCCGGCGCCGGGTCAACAAGCACGTACAGCGGGCGCTCAACGGCGTCATCTGGCCGCGGCGCGAGCACCACCTGTTCAAGGTCTCGAGCGAGAAAGACGGGGCGGAGCTGACCGACCTGGCCGGGCGCTCGATCGACACCGCTCGGGAGCTGGTTCCGGTCGACGTCGGCTTCGAGTACCTCTCGCTGGCCGATAGCGACGGGCGGCGCCGCGCCCACCGATTCGCCATCGCCCTCCTCGACGCGCGGCTGGAGGCGGTCGAGTACGAGGGCACGGCCGAGGACCTGCTCGGCCATTCCGACTGGGGAGAGCACCGGACCCTGGCGCGCGCCCTTCGCGACTCGGCGAGGCGCTCGCAGTACCACGGCCTCGAGTGCATAGCGGACCTCTGCTCGGGGGACGTCTCGACCCTCCTGCTGATCTATCGACGCATCTTCGAGGCGGCCAACGTGCGCGAGTCGACCAAGAAGACCGTCTCGCCGGCGGTGCAGCACCGCGCGATACAGAAGGTCTCGCGTGAGCACGTGGACCGCCTCCACGACCACTTCCCTTGCGGCAAGGAGATGCGCGAGGTGGTCAACGCGTTCGGGACCTTCGCGGGCAACAAGCTGCGCACGGGCCGGATGATCAAGAAGAAAGACGAACAGGTGCCGCCCACCTGTCCCAGGATCGAGGTGGACGGCACGGACTGGGTGGGCGAGGAGCTGCCCGACTCGACGAGAAAGCTCTTCAAGGAACTGATCCGGCGCGGCGTCTTCATCGACATGGACCAGGGGAGGAGCAGAAGGGAGCACGTGCAGACGGTCCGCTGGCAGCTGCGCCGTGTCTACCTCCCCACGTTTGGGGCCGCGCTCAGCAAGAACGACGCCCTGAAGCTGACGCCGGCGCAGTTCAAGTGGCTGCTCGAGAAGCCGCAGGAAGCGTGCCATGCCTTCTGGGAGCGAGAGGGGAAGGAGGATGCCGGCGGGGAGGCGCTCTCCTTCGACGACGCGATCCGATGAGCGCCATCCTGCGCGAGACGACCATGGAGGACTTGATCTCCGGCCTGCCGGAGGCGGTCGAGGTCTCCTCGGGCGACCTCGCCGGACGCCGGTACGACCTCTGGATCGGGGCGCTTGGCTTCGAGCCCCGCTGCTGCGCGGTGGCGGCAGCGCTGGCCGAGTCCGGTGCGAGGGCCGCCCACCCCTTCCTCTGCGAGTACCAGACCAACGCGGCTTCCAACGAGAAGAACGAGGCCGAGCTGATCGGCCACGCAACGCGGTTCGGCCCCGAGCCCAGGCGGGTCGCCGCCGACGGGCAGCTGGGCGAGGAGCTGCGCCGGTGCCTCGACGAGCTCGCCGCCGAGATCGATCGCCCGCTCCGCGTCGGCTGGGACATCAGCGTCGCGTCCAACCAGGTCGTCCTGACCGTGGGCAGCGTCCTGCTCGGGACCGATTGCGAGCTTGAGGTCCTCTACGCGGAGGCGCAGGTCTACCACCCGACTCGTGACGCGTACACGGCCGAGCCCGAGCAGTGGCGCGGCGAGGACTGGCTGGGGCTGGACCGCGGCACCTTGAACGTACGCGTCTCGAGCGAGCATCCTGGCGACCACTCCGCCCAGCTGCCCAACCGACTGGCGATCACCCCCGGTTACAACAGGGACCGTGTCCGCAGCATCGTCTCGAAGGTGGACCCGAGCTTCCTGATCGACCTCGACGGCGCGCCGATCTCATGGCTCGTCGGACAACCACGCCTGGAGTCCGACCAGTGGCGGTGCAAGGCGATCAACGAAATCCACGGCATCCCCAGCAAGCATGAATGGGACGAAGTAAGCACCTTCGACTACCGGGAAACGATCCGCAGCATGGAGCGCATGTACGCCAAGTGGGGCCTCTCCCACAACATCAGCCTCGCCCCGATGGGCTCGAAGCTCCAGGCGCTCGGCTGCGTCCTCTTCTGCAGCGCTCGGCCGGATGTTCGCGTCATGTTCGCCCAGCCGGAGGAATACAACGCGAACCGCTACACGGAGGGGATCAGGAGCCTCTGGACGCTGCCCCTGGGGTCGACGCGCGATCTCACCTCGAGGCTCGCGGAGATCGGCACCCTCAAGCGCACCAAGCCGGTGCAGACCGGCACCAGCTGATGACTCGCAGGTTCTCAGGCTGCTGATGGCGAGGGTGGGAATCGAACCCACGACACCACGATTTTCAGTCGTGTGCTCTACCAACTGAGCTACCTCGCCTGGTGAGGGCGCGGCGGGCCGCGCAGCCCGAAGGCTAGCGTCCGGCGGCGTTCGCGGCTGATTGCATGGGGCGATGCGATCGGCTCGCCGGGCACTGGTACCCGCGGTCGCCGCCGCCGCGGCGGCGTTGGCGTTGTCGGGTGTGACGAGCGCCGATCGCCCGGTGCCGCGCGGACTGCCCGGTCCGCTCCCGAGCTTCCTCGACTGCGCCCCGACTGCGGCTGGAGCCGAGCGGCGGTGGCTACGGAAGGCAAGCCCACTGGGGCGGGGCGCGCCGGATTGGGCGGAACGGATGTACCGGCGCTCGCTGCTTGTCCTGCGCGCGGCCACCGACCCGCGGACGGGCGCTGCCCTCGCCGGTGCGCCCGCCGGCTGGGCGTACGTCTGGCCGCGCGATGCCGCGACGGTGGCGCTCGCCCTCGCCGATGCCGGCTACCGGCCCGAGGCCCGCCGCATCGTCCGCTTCCTGCTGCGCCTCGACCTCGGCGCCGCGGCCCGCTTCTACATGGATGGAGAGCCGGTGCCAGGCCGCGAGGCGCAGGGAGATGCGGCGGGCTGGGCCGCGCTCGCGGCGCGGGCGGCTGGCGTGCCCGCCCAGATCGAGCGTGAGTCGTGGCGCGTTCGCGCCGACTATCAGGAGAAAGACCCGGGCGACTACCTCGCAAACGCGATCGCCCACGGCGTGCCGCCGCACCGACTGCGAGCGATGTTCGCCAGGCGAGGGCATCTGATCCGGCGCGCGGGCGATCCCGCCTCAGGCCTCGACACCGCCGCCGCCTGGGCAGTCGAGCCGTTCCCCCGGCCGCGTCTCTCCCCCTTTCTCCGCCGGACGCTCATCCAACTCGCCGCTGAGGGCGGGCGCTTCGGGCTGCTTCCCTCCCAGGACTGGGATGGCGGCGAGGACCCCTGGACCGCTCCCACCGCCTGGACCGCCTGGAGCCTCGCCGCACTCGGCGAGCGCCGTGCGGCGCTCGGCCTGATGGCGGCGCTGCGTCGAGCCGCGACGCCCGCCGGCCTCCTGCCGGAGCGGGTCGACGCGCAGACCGGCTCCCCCCGCTCGACCACCCCGCTCGCCTGGTCGCACGCCTTCGCGGTCCTCGCCCTGCGCGAGCTCTGGCCGGGACGTGGACGCGGTTGACCACCCACTGTGGGTGGTCAACGTTCATCACGTCTGATCGATGGGACGAATCGCCCTAAAAGCAGCGCTGACCGCCAGCTCAGGCGTCTCTACGACGGTCACTCCCGGCGCCGACGCCATCGCGCCCTCGCCCTTCAACGTCCAGCTGCGCAGCGCGACGACCGGCCGGCCGATCGCCCGCGCGAAGCCGATCTCCGAGAGCGTCCCCCACTCGCCGCCGATCGCGATGACGACCGCTCCCGACGAGACGACTGCGAGGTTGCGGCCGTGGCCGACCCCGGTTGCGACGATATGGGGGCGATGGCGGTCGCGTCGGCCAACTCGAGGCGTTCAATGCGATGAACCGACCCGATTCCTGCTGACTTCTTCATGAGCCTCGACCGAGAGGAACGCGAGGCCGGGAAGGTCGATGACCAAGCGGGGCGGTCGCGACACGGCTTCCGCGTAGCAGCGCTACGCGGAACGTCGGGGAGAGGCCGTATCCGCGCAGCGTCATTCGGCCTTATCCGGGCCGCGTTCGTCGAGGGAGCGGCTCATCGCCCCCATCAGCTCCAGCGCGCCCGCCTTGTGCAGCGGTTCGTTGAGGTTGCCGCACTTGGGGCTCTGCACGCAGGAGGGGCAGCCCGACTCGCAGGGGCACTCGGCGATCAGCCGCTCGGCATCGCCGAGCAGCCGCTCGAACTGCTCGTAACCGCGCAGCGTGATCCCCACCCCGCCGGGATGGCCGTCGTAGATGAAGATCGTCGAGCGGCCGGTCTGGAAGTGGACGTTGGTCGAGAGCCCGCCGATGTCCCAGCGGTCGCACATCGCGATCAGCGGCAGGACCGCGATCTGCCCGTGCTCGGTGGCGTGCAGGGCGCCCAGCAGCACGTCCGGCGGCAGCGAGCCGCTCAGCCGGTCGGGCAGCACGTACCAGAGCGCCTGCGTGACGAAGTGCTGCTCGGGCAGCTCCAGCGCCACCACGTCGATCGGTTCCTGGTCGGAGATCGAGACGCGCTGGAAGGCGATCACCTGCTCGCTCACCGAGACTTCGCCGAAGTGCAGCTCGACGCCGGCGGTCTGGCGCTGCTCGCGCACCTGCTCTATGTAGATGTCGGTCTCCTTCTTCGGCCGCGTGTACCAGTCGCCGTCGAAGCGCGACACCACCGCCCGCCGCGCCTCGACGTCGAGCCGCTCGACCTCGTAGGAGCGACCGAGGTGGAGGTAGATGGCGCCGGGGTGGATCGTCGTGAAGGCGCGCTCGGCCTCGACCAGGCCGAGCATCTCCCCCGAGTCGCGCTCGATCACCGCGACCGCGTCGGCCGAGGCCGAGCGCAGCGGGATCTTGGCGGCGACGAAGCCGCTTTCGCGCGGCCGCAGCCTGTTGCCGGCGCGGCGCAGCTCGCCGGCGCCCGTCAACCGCTCGGCGCGCTCCCGCCACGCGGGACCGAAGACCTCGTCGTCCTCGGCGCTCAGCGGCAGCTCGTAGGCGGCGGCGAGCAGGTGGCGGGAGGCGATCTGCTCGCTTTCGTGGTCGAGGATCGCCGCCTCGACCGGCCGCCCGATGAACTCGTCCGGGTGGCGGCAGAAGAACTGGTCGAGCGCGTCCTGGCCAGCGACGTAGACGGCGAGGCCGCGCCGCTGTCGGCCCGCCCGGCCCCACATCTGACGCAGGCTGGCGACCGTCCCGGGGAAGGTGACGCAGATCGCCGCGTCGAGCTCGCCGATGTCGATGCCGAGCTCGAGCGCGTCGGTGGCCACCACGGCCAATAACTCTCCCTGTGCGAGACGAGCCTCGATCTCGCGCCGCTGCTGGGGCGTGTAGCCGCCGCGGTAGGGGGCGATCCTCTCCGCCAGCTCCGGCTTGCCGCGCGCCACCAGGTTCTCGCGGGCGAAGCGCTGCATCAGCTCGATCCCACGCCGGCTTTTCATGAAGCAGATCGTCCGCACGCCGTGCGAGACCAGCTCGGCGAGCAGGTCCGCCGCCTCGCCGAGCGGCGAGCGCCGCGTGCCGCTCGCCTTGTCGATCAGCGGCGGGTTCCACATCGCGATCTCGCGCCCGGCGCGCGGGGCGCCGTCGTCGTCGACCAGCTCGAACGGCTCGCCGACCAGCCGCTCGGCCAACTCGACCGGGTTGGCGATCGTCGCCGAGGCGAGCAGGAAGCGCGGCTCGGAGCCGTAGGCGCGGGCGATCCGCCGCAGCCGGCGCAGCACGTTGGCGACGTGGGAGCCGAGCACGCCGCGGTAGGTGTGCGCCTCGTCGACCACGACCCAGCCGAGGTTGGCGAGGAAGCCGCCCCAGCTCTTGTGGTTCGGGAGGACGCCGACGTGGAGCATGTC
This sequence comes from Solirubrobacterales bacterium, assembly GCA_036276735.1. Classification (GTDB taxonomy): domain Bacteria; phylum Actinomycetota; class Thermoleophilia; order Solirubrobacterales; family 70-9; genus VRUE01. Next base: position 25,898 of record DASUOH010000046.1, read on the forward strand.
CGGGTTGGTGAGGACGAGGTTGGAGCGGCGGCGGATCGCCGGGCGCTCCTCGCGCGGCGTGTCTCCGTCGTAGATCGCCTCGCGCAGGTTCGGCGGGCCCAGCGCGGCGAGCTTGCGCGCCTGGTCCTGGGCGAGCGCCTTGGTCGGGTAGAGGTAGAGAGCGCGGCGCTTCTCGTCGCGCGCGATGCCGTCCAGTACCGGAAGGTTGAAGGCGAGGCTCTTGCCCGACGCCGTGCCGCTGGTCAGGACGAGGTTGGAGCGTGTGGCGATCTCGAGCGCTTCCCGCTGATGGGAGTAGAGGCGCTCGACCCCGCTGCGGCGCAGCGCGTCGAGGAGCCCTGGGTCGAGTGAGCGCGGCAGCGGGACGGGCCGCGCCGGCCGCTCCTCCTCGGAGGACTCGGCGACGATGCGCTCGTCCCTTCGCGCCGGGTCGATGGCAATGGACCACGGATGCTCCAGCAGGCTCTTTGCCATCAGGCAGGGCTCCGCTCAGGACGTGCTATCCGCCCCGCCACCCTGACCGCCTGCAGGGAGCTGCGGTCGTGGATGCGCAGCAGGTCGGCGCCGCCCCGCACCGCGAGGGCGACGGCCGCCACCGTGCCCCACTCGCGCTCGGCGGCGGGCAGGCGCTCCTCCCACGAGCCGGCCAGCACGGCGCCGATGAAGTCCTTGCGCGAGAGGGACACGTAGAGCGGCAGGCCCAGCTCGCGCAGCTCGGGCAGCCGCCGCAGGATCTCGAGGTTCTGCTCGGTGGTCTTGTCGAAGTCGAGGCCGGGGTCGATGGCGATCTGCTCCTCGTCAACCCCAAGTCGCCGGGCGGCCTCGATTCTCCCCTCGAACCACGACCTGAGGTGGTCGACGACGTCACCGTAATCGCGCCGCGGCCGGTCGACCCGGGGCGGTCCCTCGATGTGCATGAGCACGTAGCCGCAGCCCGACTCGGCGACCAGCTCGAACATCTCCTCCGAGCCGCCCGAGATGTCGTTGATCGCGACTGCCCCCGCCGTCAATGCGCGCCGTGCCACCTCGGGAGAGAAGGTGTCGGCGGCGATCGGGACGGCGGCGCCCGCGTCCTCTCCCTCGCCGCCGCGGGCCGCTTTCGCCAGCCCCTCGATCGCCGGCACGAGCGCTGCCGCCTCTCGCTCGGCCGTCACAGGCGGCCCGCTGCGCGCCGCCACCGCGCCGACGTCCAGCATGTCGAAGCCCGCCTCCGCCAGCGCCCGGCCGTCGGCGACCGCCTGCTCCGGCGTGCCGCTCCGGGCGCCCTCGAACATCGAGTCGGTGGTGACGTTGACGATGCCGGCGGCGAGCGGCTGGGTCAGGTCGAGGCTGCGGTCGGCAAGGCGCCAGATCATCGGATTCCTGCGAGGACGGCCATTACGGCTACCGTAGCGACCGCGTTATGGCACTGCGATGCGTCTACGTCGACCTCGACGGCACCCTGCTCGGCAAGGGCAGCTCGCTCTTCCGGGACGCCGAGGGCGGTTTCTCGCTGGCCCAGGCCCGGGGCCTTCAGGCGTGCGACCGGGCCGGGGTCGAGGTCGTGATCATGTCGGGGCGGCGGGAGCCGCAGGTCCACGAGGCGGCGCGGCTGATGGGCCAGACCTCCTACATCTACGAGGCCGGCTGCGCCTTCGCGATCGACGGCGAGACGACGCTGCTGACCGGCGACCTGGTCCCCGACGAGGACGGCACCGTCTACGAGAAGATCGAGGCGCGCGGCATCCCCAAGCTGCTCTTCGAGCACTTCCCCGAGCGAATCGAATACCACTCGCCCTGGCACCACGGCCGCGTCCTCTCCCACCTCTTCCGCGGCGCGGTGGACGTCGGCGAGGTCAACGCGCTGCTAGCCGCCGAGGGCCACGACGACCTGCGCTTCCTCGACAACGGGGCGATCAACCGGCCGCTGGCGACGACCGGCGAGCCGGCCCACGCCTACCACCTCGTCCCCAAGCTGGTCAGCAAGGCCAACGGCGCGGCAGCCCACGCCCGCGCCCGCGGCTACGACCCCGGCGACTGCATCGCGGTCGGCGACTCGGTCGAGGACCTGGAGGTCGCCGCGGCCGTCGGCCGCTTCTTCGTCGTCGCCAACGGGCCGCAGCGGGACCCCGGCCTGCGCGCCGCGCTCGCCGCCTGGGACAACGTCACGGTCACCGAGGGAGCTATGGGAGACGGCTTCTACGAGGCCGTGGTCGCCTCTCTAGTATCGGCCTAGACCCCGCCACCGCAGAGAGGAGAGCCGCTTGTCGCAGGACAGCGCGACCGTCGCCGAGCAGGAGTATCTGGAGATCATGTTCTGGCTGGAGGAGGCAGGACTGCCGATGACCGGCGCCAACATCGCCCGCGCCATGCAGCTCTCGCCGCCGACCGTCCACGAGATGATCGGCCGCCTCGTCGACGACGGCTACGTCGAGCGCAACCCCGATAAGTCGCTCGCCTTCACGGAGGCCGGCCGCGACCACGCCAGCCACATCGTCCGCCGCCACCGGATGATCGAGCGCTTCCTCACCGACGTGCTCGGCATCCCCTGGGACGAGGTGCACGAGGAGGCCGAGCGGATCGAGCACGCGATGTCGCCGGTGCTGGAGGAGCGGATGCGGGCGGCGATCGGCGACGCGACCACCTGCCCACACGGCCACCCGATCGTCGAGGGGGCGCGCGAGCGCGGCTCGCTGCTCGCCGACGTCGAGGTCGGGGCCGACGTCGTCGTGCTGCGCTTCGAGAACGAGGCCGAGGAGCTGCTGCACTACCTCAAGGACGCCGGGCTGCACCCGGGGCTGGAGGGAAAGGTCGACAGCTCAGATGAGGAGGGAGTGACGATCGCCTCCCGCGGCGGCAACCACCACGTCTCGCGCAGCGTCGCCGAGACGGTCTCGGTGCGGGCGGACCCGGCGCCGGCGCCCCGCGCCGCCATTCCCGAGCAGCTGGTCCTTTCCCAGGACCGGTACGGGCGTTAGCCGGGGAGCCCATCCCGGCAGGACTTCCACTTAACTTTTTCCGAAGACCGTTAATGGCTGTCCGCGGGCCGCGCCGCGGAAAAAGTACAAGACGTTCCAGCCCTACCGGGATGGGCTCGTCAAGCGGGGGAGCCGGTCCGAACTCGCTCTAAAGCAGCGGCAATTCGCCCCACACCGTCGGGAATCCGGTCCGGGGGGACGCTGGCAAACGAAAGCCGGAGGCTGCTCTCGCCGCCGTCGATCATGAAGGCGGGGCCCGCGACGAAGGCGACGTCCTCGGCTTTCGACTCGACCAGCAGCGCGGTCGTGTCGGTGCCGGCGGCGAGGTCCAGCCAGAGGAAGTAGCCCCCGGCAGGGACGACGAACTCGGCCTCGGGAATCTGCTCCCGCAGCGCCTCGACCAGCGCGTCGCGCCGTTCGCGCAGGGCACCGCGCACGAAGTCGATGTTGGCGTCGAGGCCACCGGAGCGGCAGAGCTCCAGCACGATCGCCTCGGCGAGCATGTTGGGCGAGATGTAGGTCTCGTTGGCGCGCTTGGCCAGCTTCGCGATCTCCTCGGCCGGCCCAGCCAGGTAGCCGACCCGGACGCCCGGGCTGACCGTCTTGGAGAACGAGGAGGCGTGGACGACGCGGCCCGCCTTGTCGAGTGAGAGCATCGTCTCCAGCGGCTCGCCCTCGAAGGGCAGCTCGCGGTAGGGATCGTCCTCGAAGATCCAGAAGCCGTGCTCGGCGGCCAGCTCGACCAGTCGCACCCGCTTCTCGGCTGAGAGCGTGCAGCCGGCCGGGTTGTGGAAGTTGGGGATGACGTGGGCGAGCTTGATCGGGCCGTCGGCGAGCGCCGCCTCGACCGCGCCGACGTCGATGCCGTCGGCCTCCAGCTGCACCGGGACCAGCTCCACGCCCAGCCGCTGCAGCATCAGCAGCGTGCGGTCGTAGGTCGGCTGCTCGACGATCACCCGGTCACCCGGCTCGAGCAGGTGGTCGAAGAGCATCCAGCCGGCCTCGAGCGAGCCGTTGGCGATCATCACCTGCCCGGCGTCGAGCCCGCCGTGCCGCTCGGCGACCCACTGGCAGAGACCCGGATGGCCGATGCCCGTGCCATAGGAGAGCGCTTTCTGCCAGTCCTCCGAAAGCGCCGCCGCCGCCGCATCCTTCACCGCTTCCCGCGGCAAAATGTCAGCGCTCGGCGCCCCTCTCGCAAACGAAATCGTGTCAGCAGCCATCTGCGTCCGAGTATAGGTAGAGGGGTCTGGGCAGGGGTGGAGCGTCTTGTACTTTTTTTGCGCAACCGTCCTCGGACGGCCGCACAACGGTCTTCAAAAAAAGTTAAGCGGAACCCCTGCCCAGACCCCTCAACACCTCGACCGCGATCCGCGCCGTCTCGGTCGGGCTTTCGCCGACCCGGACGCCCTTCGCCTCCAGCGCCTCCTTCTTGGCCTGGGCGGTGCCCGAGGAGCCGGAGATGATCGCGCCGGCGTGGCCCATCTGCTTGCCGGGCGGCGCGGTGAAGCCGGCGATGTAAGCGACGACCGGCTTGGAGATCTCGGCCGCGATGAACTCGGCGGCGCGCTCCTCGGCGTCACCGCCGATCTCGCCGACCATCACGATCAGCTCGGTCTCCTCGTCGGCCTCGTAGAGCTTGAGGATGTCGATGAAGTCCGAGCCGACGATCGGGTCGCCGCCGATGCCGACGATCGAGGAGTTGCCCTCGCCCGCCTGCTTCAACTCGTTGCCGATCTGGTAGGTCAGCGTGCCGCTCTTGGAGACGACGCCGATCTTGCCGGGGTCGAAGAACTGGGCCGGAATGATTCCTACGTTGGCCTTGCCGGGGGAGAGGACGCCGGGGCAGTTCGGCCCGATCAGCCGCACCCCCGCCTCCTGAGCCTTCCAGTAGGTCTTCAGCATGTCGAGGACGGGGATCCCCTCGGTGATCGCAATCACCGTCTCGACGCCGGACTCGATTGCCTCGTCAATCGCCGGTGCGGCGAACCGGGCCGGCACGAAGATCATCGAAGTGTTGGCGCCCTCCTGCTCGACCGCCTCGCGGATCGAGTCGTAGATCGGCACCCCCTCGACGTCCTGGCCGCCCTTGCCAGGCGTCACCCCGGCGACGAGGTCGGTCCCGTAGGCGCGATTGCGCAGCCCGTGGAAGGAGCCCTCGCGCCCGGTCAGCCCGGAGACGACGAGCTTGGTCTCGCTGCCGACGACGATGCTCACGCGGCGCTCCCCGCGAGCTCGACGACGCGGCGGGCCGCGTCGAGCATCGTCTTCTCCTGGTGCAGGTTGGGCAGGTTCGCCTCGGCGAGGATCTTCAGGCCCTGCTCGGAGTTGGTGCCGTCGAGGCGCACCACGAGAGGCACGCCCAGGTCGATCTGGCCCGAGGCGGTGACGATCCCCTTGGCGATCTCGTCGCAACGGGTGATGCCGCCGAAGATGTTGAAGAGGATCGCCGCGACCTTCGCGTCGGACTTGATCACTTCCAGCGCGTTGACGATCGCCTCGGCTTTCGAGCCACCGCCGGCGTCGAGGAAGTTGGCGGGCGCCCCGCCAGCCTGGGCGACGACGTCGAGCGTCGACATGCAGAGACCGGCGCCGTTGGCGAGGATGCCTATGTCCCCGTCGAGCTTCACGTAAGTGAGCCCTTTTTCCTTCGCCATCCGCTCTTGAGGATCGTCGACGGTGTCGGCGACCTCGGCCAGCTCCTGGTGGCGGAAGAGGGCGTTGCCGTCGATCGTCACCTTCGAGTCCAGCGCGACGACGTCGCGATCGGCAGTGACGATCAGCGGGTTGACCTCGATCAGGGTCGCGTCCTCCTCGCGCGCCACCTCGGCCAGCTTCACCAACACCTCGGCAGCCTGGTCGAGGGCATCGTCGGCGAGGCCGGCGGCGGCGACGATCGACCGCGCCGTGGCAGCGTCGAACTCGCGGGTCGGGTCGATGTGCCGTTTGACCAGCGCCTCGGGGTCCTCCGCGGCGACCGCCTCGATGTCCATGCCGCCCTTGGCGGAGACCATCGCCAGCAGCTTCTTCTCGCCGCGGTCGAGGATGACCGAGGCGTAGTACTCCTCGGCGATGTCGGAGGCGCCCTCGATCCAGACCTGGTCTACCCGAAAGGGCCCCTCGCCGTGGGGGCCGACGATGTCCATGCCGAGGATCGCGTCGGCGTGCTCGCGCGCCTGCTCGGCGTCGGCGGCGATCTTGATGCCGCCGGCCTTGCCGCGGCCGCCGATCAGCACCTGCGCCTTGATCGCGCAGGGATATCCGATCCGCTCCGCCGCGGCGACGGCGTCCTCGACGGTCGAGGCGACCTCGCCGCTCGGCACGGCGATGCCGTGCGCGGCGAACAGCTGCTTGCCCTGATACTCGAGGAGGTCCATGGTCGGCGCGCCCTGCCGAGCGCGGCGGGCAGCCTATAAGATGCCGCGCCGCATGCCCGTCCCCGCTCTTAAAACCATCAAATGGGTGACCACCGATTGCTACGGCACCCTGATCGACTGGGAGAAGGGCATCCTCGAGGCCTGCAGGAAAGAGGCGGAGAAGGACGGCTTCAGCTTCGACGAGGGGCCCTTCCTGGAGCGCTTCTTCGAGGTGCAGGCAGAAATCATGGCCGGCTCCTACGAACTGTACGCCGAGGTGCTGCGCCGCACGATCGTCAAAGTCGCCCGCGAGGTCGGCTGGGAGATCGAGCCTTCCCGCGCTCAGTTCCTGCCCGACAGCGTCGCCTACTGGCTGCCCTTCCGCGAGGCGAACGCGGCGATGGACCGGCTCGGCAAACGCTACGAGATCGGGATCGTCTCCAACATCGACGACAAACTGCTGGGGATCTCCCGTCGCCACCTGCGCACCGAACTCGACCTCGTCGTCACCGCCCAGCAGGTCCGCAGCTACAAGCCCGACCCGACCCATTTCAAAGAGTGCGCGCGGCGGATTGGCAGCAAGAAAGGCTGGCTCCACATCGCCTCCAGCTACACCACTGACGTCGCGCCGCTGCTGAAAATGAACGTGCCGGTCATCTGGGTCAACCGCCACAACGAGAAACTCGAGGGGCGCAAAGCGCCCGCCGCGACGGTCAAAAACTTCCGTGACGCGGTAAAAAAGCTCGGCGCGTCCTAGGCATTTCCTAGCTTTCGCAACTTAGCCGGCCCAGGCCGGTTTCTCCCTTGATGCCCTTTGCGAGGAACATCCGCCTGCTCTGCGTCCTGGCCATGCTCGGCGCGCTCTGCCTGGCGGTCGCCGCGTCGCCCGGCGTCGCCGGAGAAATCCCGCCTCCCAGGACCGCGGGCCAGGCGCCCAACTTCGTGGTCATCCAGACCGACGACCAGACGCTCGACAGCCTCTACGCGACGTTCGAGACCTTCCCGGGGGCGGGCGAAACGCGGGCGATGCCGAACACGCTCGACCTGATCGCCGGGAAAGGGATGACGTTCAATCGCTACTACGTCCCCTATCCCCTCTGCTGCCCGTCGCGGGTAAGCCTGCTGACGGGCCGCTACGCCCACAGCCACAACGTCAAGGGCAACGTGCAGCCAAACGGCGGCTTCCTCGGCTTCAGCTTCCGTGGCGCGGTGCAGAACAACCTCGCCGTCTGGCTGCAGAGTGCCGGCTACCGCACCATTCACGTCGGCAAGTTCCTCAACGGCTACGGCGACGAGCCCTACAGCACCGGGCTCGAGGTCCCGCCCGGCTGGAACGCCTGGTACTCGATCCCAGAATCCGACACCACCCACTACTACTACGGCTACCGCCTCAACGTGAACGGCCAGATGATGGGTCCGTTCGGCGATCCGGGCAGCTGGGAACCGCGCGAATACACCGTCCGCGACGACTTCGGCTGCCCCTCGGCCCCCGCCAACGAACAGCCGTGCTTCTACGTCACCGACAAGCTGACCGAAATCGCCAGCAACGAGATGTTCGCGACGCCCGCCGAGCAGCCGTTCTTCGCCCTGGTCGACTACACCGCGCCGCATGGCGACTTCCGCCGGCCGGCCGGGCCGGAGCCGGCGCCGCGCCACTACGACTGGTTCCGCGGCAAGCGGGTGCCGCACGACCGCTCCGAAGGATTCGACGAGGGCAACGTCACCGACAAGCCGCGCTTCATCCGCGACGCGCCGCACCTGACGCCGAACGAGAAGCGCACCTACCGCGTCTATTGGCAGAAGCAGCTCGAGTCGCTGCGCGCGGTCGACGACGGTGTCAAACGGATCGTCGACACGCTCGGTGCGATGGGGCGGCTGGGCAACACCTACGTCGTCTTCCTCTCCGACAACGGCTTCTTCTTCGGCGAGCACCGCCTGCTCGGCGGCAAGTTCCTCGCCTACGAGCCGGCGACGCACATGCCGCTGCTGATCAGGGGGCCGGGGATCAAACCGGATAGCGCAACCGGTGAGCTGGTAGGGAACATCGACATCGCGCCGACCCTGGTGGAGCTGGCCGGGGCCGAAGCGACCAAGAGCGTCGACGGGCGCTCGCTCGTCCCTTATATGGAAGACCCGGAACTGCGCAGCCGCCGTCCGATCCTCTTCGAGTCGTTCGTCGAGACGAGCGACGTCGAAAGCAACGGTGAGATCCCCGAAGAGGGCGCCGAGGCAGCCGGCGCGTCGGGCTCAGCGAGCGGTGCGAGAGCGTCGGCGAGCAGCGGCGCAAAGGCCACCGCCTCGCTGCTCGCGCCACCGAAGGACTACGCGGGCATCAGGCTCGGCCCCTACAAGTACATCGCCTGGCCGACCGGCGAGAAGGAGCTCTACAACATCAACCGCGATCCGCACGAGCTCAACTCGCTGCACAAGGTCCCCAACTTCTTCCCGATCCGCAACTTCCTGCACCGCCAGATGAAGCGGCTGCTCGACTGCACCGGCCGCGTCTGCAGCGAAGTCACCCCGAAACTGCCGCTGACGAAGATCGAGTTCCAGCGACTGCAGGCGCAGAAGCAGCGCGAAGTGCGCGAACGGGAACGGGAGCGCGAACAATCTCGGCGCGAACGCGAACGACGCGGTAGGTAGGGACCGGTAGTCCCTCGCCCGGACAAACGCCGGCCTAATTAGGCCGGCGTTTTGAGTATCCGCCCGTTCGAGGGACTACCGGTCCCTACTCGATGACAGCGAGAGTGTCGCCGCTTGAGACCGCTGCGCCCTCTGAAATGTTGAGCGCGGTCACTTTGCCCGAGCGGTGGGCGCCGATCTCGTTCTCCATCTTCATCGCCTCGATCACGCAAATGAGATCTCCCTCCGAAACCTCTGCCCCCTCCTCGACGGCGACCTTCAGGACGGTGCCTTGGAGCGGCGAAGGAAGTGACTCGCTCGAGGCGCTGGCGCCGCCGCCGCCCTTGCGCTCGCGCTTCGGCGGCTTGCGGCCACCGCCGGCCGGCGCCCCGGTCGCGACCGGCCCACCGGCCTCGCCGAGCACCTTGACCTCGAAGAGCTTGCCGGAGACCTCGACCTTGTAGTCGCGAGCGACCAGCTCCGCTCCGTCGTCGCTCGGCGCCGGCGCTGCGTCGGTGGCGGGGGCGGTGGTCTTCAGCCACTCCTTGTCTTCCATCAGGTCGCGGCAGGTCTCGCCCCGCGCCCACTGCTCGGTGGCGAGGATCGCCTTGTGGAAGGGGATCAGCGTCGTCAGCCCGCCGACCTCGTACTCGTCGAGCGCCCGCAGCATGCGACGCGTCGCGTGGTCGCGGTCGACGTCCCAGACGATCAGCTTGGCCACCATCGGGTCGTACATCGGCGTCACCTCGGAGCCCGCCTCGACGCCGGAGTCGACCCGCACGCCCGGGCCGGCCGGCTCGCGGTAGGTGGTGATCGCGCCCGGCGCCGGCGCGTAGTTCTTATGCGCCGCCTCGGCGTTGATGCGGCACTCGATCGCCCAGCCACGCAACTCGACGTCGTCCTGGGCGATCGTCAGAGGCTCGCCGGCGGCGACCAGGATCTGCTCGCGGACGATGTCGACGCCGGTGACCATCTCGGTCACGCAATGCTCGACCTGCACGCGGGTGTTCATCTCGAGGAAGAAGTACTCGTCGCCGACCTGCATCCCCTCGATCGTCCCGGCGCCGCGGTAGCCGACCGCCTCGGCGGCGTCGGTGGCGATTTTTCCGATCCGCTCGCGCATCTCCTCGTCGACGTGCGGGCCCGGCGCCTCCTCGACCACCTTCTGGTGACGGCGCTGCAGCGAGCAGTCGCGCTCGCCGAGGTGAACAACGTTGCCGTGCGAATCGGCGAGAACCTGGACCTCGACGTGGCGCGGGTCCTCGAGATAGCGCTCGACGTAGACGCGGGGGTCGGAGAAGAACTTCTCTCCTTCGCGCGAGGCGCCCTCGTAGGCGTCCTGGAGGTCGTCGGCCGTCATCGCCACCCGGAAGCCCTTGCCGCCGCCGCCGCCCGCCGCCTTGCAGGCGACCGGATAGCCGGCTTCCTCGGCCTGGCGCCGGGCGCCGTCGACGTCCTCCGCCGGCTCGGTCGCGCCCGGGACGATCGGCACACCGGCCTCGGCCATGATCTCGCGCGCCCGCGTCTTGGAGCCCATCGCTTCGATCGCCTCCGGCGGAGGGCCGACGAACACGACGCCCGCCTCGGCGCAGGCGCGGGCGAAGTCGGCGTTCTCGGCGAGGAAGCCGTAGCCGGGGTGGATTGCCTGCGCGCCCGCCTGCTGGGCAGTCTCGATGATCTTCGCGATGTTGAGGTAACTCTCGGCGGGAACCGCCGGGCCGATCAGGAACGCCTCGTCGGCCTCGCGCACGTGCGGCGCCTCGCGGTCGATCTCCGAGTAGACGGCAACCGAGCCGATCCCCATCTCCTTCAGGGTGCGGGCGACCCGGATCGCGATCTCGCCGCGGTTGGCTATCAGCACCTTCTCGAACATCGGACGCGGCACTCTATTAACGCCGCGCACGGAATAGGGTGCCGACCTCGTGCTCGTCGAGCTGCAGAGCCATTCCACCGTCTCCGACGGTCAGCTGCCCCCCGCCGCGGTGGTCGCCGAAGCCTACGAGGCGGGTGTGACAACCCTCGCGCTGACCGACCACGACGCGATCGCCGGGGTCGAGGAGGCCGCCGACGCAGCCGAGCGGCTCGGCCTCGAGCTGGTGCCGGCAATCGAGATGTCGTGCGTGCACCAGTACGCGGAAGACCTGCACGTATGCGGCTACTGGGTCGACCTCGAGAAGATCGCGCCGGCCTGCGAGCGGGCCCAGGGGGAGCGCGTCTCGCGCGCCGAGGAGATCATCGAGAAGCTGCGCCGCGAGGGCTTCGAGCTGACCATCGACGACGCGATCCGCGAGGCCGGCGACGCCCTCTCGATCGGCCGACCGCACATCGCCCGCGCCGCCGGGGCGAGCGGCGACCTCGGGCCCTTCTTCGAGGAGTACCTGGTGCCGGGCGCGAAGGCGTTCGTGCCGCGGCGCTGGCCGACCGCCGAGCAGGCGGTCGAGGTGATCAAGGACGCCGGCGGGGTCGCCGTCGTCGCCCACCCCTACTGGGATATCTCAGAGCCGGCAAAGGTCGAGGAGCTGATCCGCGCCCTCCCGGTGGACGGGATCGAGGCCTTCTATCCGACCCACAGCCGCGAGCAGACCGAGCACCTGCTGGCGCTCTGCGACGAGCTGAGCCTCATACCGACCGCCTCCTCCGACTACCACGGCCCGACCCACAAGACCTTCTCCCGCTTCGGCGCCTACGAGACCTACGGCCTCGCCGACCCCCAGGTGCCGGCAAAGCCATAAACCGGCGCGCTGCGCTGCGCTGCTCCGGGTCGTCCCATGCATGCGCCTTTCCGGCGGGTGGCGCCGTAGGGGGAACCGCCCCGAGGAAGCTTTAGCTACCGGAGGGGCGGTGGGTCCCCTGCGGCGACAGGACCCGCCGGCCTAAACCTCAGTCCTACGCCGTGACCGCAGCCGCCGGCAGCAGGTCGCGCTGCTCGAGGTAGGCGATAAGCTTCTGCGCCGACTCCTCGGCGGTTTCGCTTTCGGTGTCGCAGACGACCTCGGGGTTCTCCGGAGCCTCGTAGGGATCCGAGACGCCGGTGAATTCCTTGATCTCACCGGAGAACGCTTTCGCGTAGAGGCCCTTGACGTCGCGCTCGGCGCAGGTGTCGACCGACGCCTTGACGTAGACCTCGATGAAGCGGTCGCCCATCAGCTCGCGCGCCTCGTCGCGGATCTCCTTGTAAGGGGAGATCGCCGCGGTGATCACCGGCACGCCGTTGCGGCTGAGCAGGTCGGCGACGAAGGCGATGCGGCGGATGTTGGTGTCGCGGTCCTCCTTGGAGAAGCCGAGCCCCTTGGAGAGGTTTTCGCGCACGATGTCCCCGTCGAGGATCTCCAGCTTCGAGCCGCGCTCGCGCAGCTCCTTCTCGAGGACCCCCGAGATCGTCGTCTTACCGGCGCCGGAGAGCCCGGTGAACCAGAGGGTGAATCCCTTGTCGGCCATCGTTACGTCAGTCCTCCTTGTAAGCGTCGATCAGTATGTCCGCCACCTCGTTGCGCGAGAACTCCTGCGGCGGCCTTTCGCCGTTGCCGAGCATCTCGCGCACCTTGGTGCCGCTCAGGAACACGTGAGCGTCGTTGCCGTGCGGGCAGGTCTTGCCCGACGCCATGCCCTCGCACTCGTTGCACCAGAAGCTGTGCTCGAAGAAGAGCGGCTCGATGCCGAGCTCCTTCGTGTCCAGCTCGTCGAAGATGTGCTGCGCGTCGTAGGTGCCGTAGTAGTCGCCGACGCCGGCGTGGTCGCGGCCGACGATGAAGTGCGTCGCGCCGTAGTTGCGGCGCGCGATCGCGTGCAGGATCGCCTCGCGCGGACCGGCGTAGTGCATCTTCGACGGGAAGACGCTGAGGATGACCCGGTCCTGGGGGTAGTACTTCTCCATCAGCACCTCGTAGCAGCGCATCCGCACGTCGGCGGGAATGTCACCGGCCTTGGTCTTGCCGATCAGCGGGTGGATGAAGAGCCCGTCGGTTATCTCCAGCGCCGCCTTGGTCAGGTACTCGTGGGCGCGGTGGATCGGGTTGCGGGTCTGGAAGGCGACGACGCGCTTCCAGCCACGCTCGGCGAAGGCCTTGCGCGATTCCTCGGCGTTCATGTAGCGGCGCATGAAGGCCTCTTCGTGGTCGGGCAGGGCGTCGACCTCGATCGGGCCGGCGATGCAGCGCGCCCCCTCCTCGTAGATCGCCGCGACGCCCGGGTGTGCCTCGTCGGTCGTGCGGTAGACCTGCTCGGCCTCGCGCTTGACGTCGCGGTCGAAGATCTCCTCGACCGTGATGCGGCCGAGCGGCTTGCCTTCGTCGCTGGAGAGCGCGACGACGTCGCCGACCGCGCAGTCGAGGTCGGTCGCGAGGGTGATCGGGATCGGCCAGTAGTCGCCGTCGGCGGTCCGCATCTCGGAGCAGACGCGCTCCCAGTCGGCGGCGCCCTGGAAGCCGGTCAGCGGCGCGAAGCCGCCGTTGCCGATCATCTCGAAGTCGGCGGTGTGGCGCTCGGAAAGGGTCAGGGACAGCTCAGCCATGGTCTCGGTCATGAAGTCGTTTCACCAATCGTTCGGGGGACGGACGTGTGGGTCGAAGGGACTGGGTAGTTCGCTGGAAGCGGGCCGGAGCGGCGCAGCTAGTTGAGCCCGCACTCCGTCTTGGCGAGGCCGACCCAGCGGCCGTCGCGCGCCGAGCCGCCCGCCGCGACCGGCTTGGTGCAGTGGGTGCAGCCGATCGACGGGTAGCCGTGGTCGTGGAGCGGGTTGTACGGGAGGTGGTGCTCACGGATGTAGTTCCAGACGTCGCGCTCGGTCCAGTCCGCGATCGGGTTCAGCTTCCAGAGGTCGAACCGCTTGTCCCAGGCGAACTTCGGGGTTTTGGCGCGACTGGCTGAGTCCTCGCGGCGGACGCCGGCGAGCCAGCAGTCTACGGAAGAAAGCGCCCTGCGCATCGGCTCGACCTTGCGCAGGCCGCAGCAGGCGTCGGGGTCGCGCTTCCAGAGCTCGTCACCGTGCTGCTCGGCCTGCTCGGCCAGCGTCAGGTTGTGGAAGCGGTCGAATTCGACGCCAAGCGCCTCGGCGAGCTTGTCGCGCGTCTCATACGTCTCCGGGAAGAGGACGTCGGTGTCGAGGTAGAAGAAGCGGGCCTCGGAGTTGATCTGCGAGGCGAGGTGCGCGGTCACCGAGCTCGTTTTCTGAAACGAGCAGGCGATGTAGTGGCGCTCGCCGAAGGTCTCGAACATCCACTCGATCGCCTCGCTGGCGGTCTTCGGCTCGAGCTCGGCAGCGACCGCCTCGGCGTCGATCTCTGTGGGGGTGGCGACTGGATTCATGGCATGGCCTCGGGCGCGCTAGATCGCGCACTCCCCCTCGCCGCGCTCGACCTTGTAGGGGCTGGAGCGCTGCCAGTCGATGAACTGCTGCATCGTCTCGAGGCTGAACTCGGCCGGCATCGTCAGGTCCTTGATCGCGGCTTCGAAGGTCTCGGCGCCGGTCCGCTCGGCGAAGGCGTTGAACTCCTCGCCGTCGGCGCGCTCGGCCTCATACAGCCGAATCCAGCGCTCGACCGCCTCGGGGACGCGCTTGGCGGGCAGCCGCGATTTCAGCCGCGTGCCGAAGATCACCTCGCCGCCCTCGTAGTTGCCGCCGATGTGCGGAATGTAGGCGGGCATCTGCCGCCCCCCCACTTTCAGCGAGGCGCCGTAGAAGCCGATGTTGGCGATGTGGTGCTGGCTGCAGCCGTTCGGGCAGCCGCTCATCTTGATGTGGATGCGCTTGGTCAGCTCGTCGGAGATCTCCATCGCCTCGACCCGCTCCTTGATCGCGCGGTTGAGGCCCATCGAGCTGGTGATGCCGAGTTTGCAGCTATCCGTACCGGGGCAGCTGACGACATCGGTGATCTCACGGGCCCCGGCCTCGGCGAGGCCGAGGCTCTCGAGCCGCTGCCAGACGTCGAACAGCGCCTCGTCGCGGACCCAGCGCAGGACGAGGTTCTGCTGCACGGTGCTGCGCGCGTAGCCGCCGGTGAACTCGCGCATGATCGCGGCCAGGCCGCGGAACTGCTCCGGGGTCAGATCGCCGCGGTCGATCTTGACCTCGACCGCCGAGAAACCCTCCTGGCGCTGCTCCTGGACGTTGCCCTTGAGGAAGCGCTCGAACTCGGAGCGCTCGCCGTTGGGGGACGCCGGGGCGACGGGCGGCTCGGGAGCGCGCTCCTCCTCCTCGTCGTCGAAGCGCAGCCGCTCGACCAGCTCGGCGTCGAACCCCCGCTCGGCGACCCAGTCGCCCTGCAGCTCCTCCTCGACCTGCTCGCGGAAGGCGTCGATGCCAATCTTGTCGATCAGCACCTTGATCCGGGCGCGGGCGCGGTTGACCCGCAGCCAGTCCTGGCGGTCGAAGATCCGCAGGGCCGCCTCGGCGACCTTGAGGTAGTCGCCGTTGTCGGCCTCGACGAACTCGTAGAGGGTGGGCGCGACGCGAGCCATGATCGACGTGCCGCCGCCGACCCGGACCTCGAAGCCCTTGACCCCGTCGCGTTCGCGGCTGAGGAAGGCGATGTCGTGGATGCCGGTGATAGCGCGATCCTCGTCGGAGCCGGTGAAGGCGGTCTTGATCTTGCGCGGCATCAGCTGCGTCGTCGGGTGGCGGACGAAGTAGCGGACGTAGGCGCCGGCGTAGGGGGTCGGGTCGAATACCTCGTCGGGGGCGACGCCGGCCCAGGGGTCGCCGGTGACGTTGCGCACGGTGTTACCGCAGCCCTCGCGGGAGGAGAGGCCGACCTCGGAGATTTCGCGCAGCAGCGACTCCATGTCGCGCAGCGGCACGTGGTGGATCTGGATGTTCTGGCGGGTCGTGATGTGGCCCTTGTTCAGCGGGGCCCATTTCTCGACCACGGTCGCGAAGGTCTCCATCTGCTCGGGCGTGACGCCGCCGAAGGGGAGCTTGACGCGGACCATCTGGACGTCTGGCTGACGCTGCCCGTAGACGCCCTGTTTCAGGCGGAAGCCGATGAACTGGTCTTCGGCCAGCTGCCCCTCCAGGAACTGCTCGGCTTCGTTGTCGAAGTCGTCGAACTCGCGCTCGATGATCGGGATGACGTGGCCGGGGACGTTTTCGTAGGTCTCCGGGTTCTCGAGCGTGCCGGTGCGCCCCTTGCCCTGCTGCTGCTTGTCTTGATCGACCACTAGCTCCATCGAGCTAGGGAAAATAGCAAAACCTGACAGGGATTTGGGTATTTAATTCAGAGCTGGGTGGCGATCAGGCCGATCAAGGCAACGATCACGCCGCCGCCGAGCTGCAGCAGCGTGCGGTTGAGAGCTTTCAACTCTGCATCGACCCGATCGAAGCCATTTTCCACTCGACGCTCGAGCGAGTCGAAACGCTGATCGGTGTGCGCCGCAAAGTCGTCCAGCCGCGCGTCGGTCCAGCTCTCTCTCATCAGGTGCATGATCGCACCGTAAACACTTCAGCGGAACGCGTGGCGCGCACTTTCAAACTTTTCTGCGACGACGGAGTGCCGAATCAGTCGCGCGACGGCTTTTTCCGCGCCTCGAGGATCGCCGCCGCTTCGCCCGACTCTGCGGCGTAGCCGCCCTCGGGCTCGAGCGGCAGGCCCTCCTGGTCCCAGCCGACGATCCCACCGGTCAGCTTGGCGGCGTCATAGCCGGCCGCTGCCAGCGCTTCGGTGGCCATCGAAGAGCGGGTGCCACCGCGGCAATAAAGGACGACGGGACGGTCCTGGGCGATCTCGCCCGTGCGCTCGACGAGCTCGTCGAGCGGCACGTGCTTGGCGCCGGGGATGCGGCCGGCCTCCCACTCGTGGTCTGCGCGCACGTCCACGAGCTGGGCCCCGTCCTCGATCAGCTTCTGTGCCTCCTCTCGGGAGACCTCGCGCGTCTCATCGGTCATGAGCGAAGCCTATCCAGACCGCAGTGCAGCGTCAGCACCGGCCACGGTGCTGCGATCGATCGATCCCAATTGCCCCTCGCACGCGTACGCGCGCGCATATGCGATCGATCGATCACATTTCGCAGGATCTCGGTCAAATCCACCGAAATGTGATCGATCGATCCCATTGGCCTTACTCTGTGCCCATGCAAGTGACCACTGAGCCTGGCCAGCTAGGAGCGGCGATTCGCGAGCGGCGTCGCCGGCTGGGCATCACCCAGGACGACCTCGCCGCGTCGATGGGCGTCAACCGCAGGGTCATCGGCCAGCTGGAGAAAGGCAAGGAGACCGTGCAGATCGGCATCGTCCTGCGGGCAGCGCGCGCGGTCGGGCTGGACGTCGGGGTCCAACCGCGTGGCTGAGCCTATTCTCAACGTCTTCCTGCACGGCGAGCTCGCCGGCGCCCTGCGACGGAAGCGCAATGGCAACCTGCAGTTCCGCTACGACGTCGATTACATCGAGGCCGGCGGGCAGCCGCTCTCCCTGAACCTGCCGCTGCGGGCTGAGGCGTTCCCCCACCGCGACTGCCTGGCCTTCTTCGGCAACCTGCTGCCGGAGGAGGAAGTGCGGGCGCAGCTCGCGCTCACGACCGGCATCTCGGCCTCCAACGACTACCGGCTGCTCGAGCGGTTCGGCGGCGACGTCGCCGGTGCCGTCACCCTCCTGCCACCGGACGAGTCGCCAGCGAGCCCGCGACCGAATGAGCTCGAGCTCCTTCCGCCCGAGCGGCTGGACGAGATCCTCGTCAACCTCCCGCAGCGCCCGCTCGGCGCCGACGAGGAGGGCGAGGTGCGGCTCTCGCTCGCCGGCGCGCAGAGCAAGCTGCCGGTGGTGGAGGTGGAGAGCGGGTTCGCGCTCCCACGCGGCTCCGGCCGCCCGACCACCCACATCCTCAAGCCGGAGCCGGAGCGCTTTCCCGGGCTGGTGGCGAACGAGCTCTTCTGCATGCGGCTGGCGGCGGCGACGGGCCTGCTGGTCGCCGAGGTCGAACGGGGAGAGACCGTCTCAGGCCTCCCCTACCTGATCGTCGCCCGCTATGACCGCGACCTCACCCAGGAGCCGGTCCGCCGCCTGCACCAGGAGGACCTCTGCCAGGCGCTCGGGAAGCTCCACATCGAGAAGTACCAAGCGGAAGGCGGTCCCGGCGTGGTCGACGCGATGGCTCTGATCGACGACGCCTCGACGGCGCCGGCGCGCGACCGGCCGCAGCTATGGCTGGCGCTCGTCTTCAACGTGCTGATCGGCAACTGCGACGCGCACGGCAAGAACTACTCGCTGCTCTACGACTCGCGCGCACCGAGCCTGGCGCCCCTATATGACCTCGTCTCGACCGCCGCCTACGGGGAGTTGACGTCCCGGCTGGCGATGTCGATCGACGGAGCGAGGAGGCTGGAAGAAGTCGATGAAGGGGCTTGGCGGGCGCTCGCGGAGGAAATTCGCTTCGCGCCGCGCTTCCTCGTCCAGCGCATGGAGCCGTTCGTCGACCGCGTGCTGGAAGCGCTGCCGGAGCTGGCCTCGGACCCCGAGCACGCCGACCCGATCGTCCGAGACATCGCAGTCGGCATCGCCGAGCGCGCGGGGCGGCTGCGCGCCGGCTGACCGTCAGTCGACCTCGGTCCCCTCGACCAGGAAGGCGACCCGCACGTGCGCCCGGTACTCGTCGAGGTTGTCGCCGCGGATGCCGGTCGAGACGATGTCGACGGCTTTGATGTTGCGCAGCGTCCCCTGGGCCTGGGCCAGCGCCTGCCGCGCCGCGTCGTCGGTCGACGTCTTCGAGCTGCCGACCAGCTCGATGATCTTCACGACGGCCATCTGCCTCCTCCTTCGCCTTCCAGGTCCTCGATCGTCGCCTGCTTGCCGACGCCCTCGAGCAGGGCGGCGCGGTGCCAGGGGCTCACCTTCTGGCCATGACCACCGTCGGTCGGCGCAGAGGTCTCGGCCTGAAAGCGTTCGATCGCCGCGGCGATCGCCGTCGCCTCCTCGGTGCTCGGGCTTCGGTCCATCCGACAAGCCTAGCCAGACGCCCACAGAGGGAGTTGCGAGATAAGAGCAAATCGAAAACGGGCGACCCCAAGCGAGTCGGTCCCCCGACGCTGCCTTCGCGTGGCTTCTCACGCCCTCTGATGCTTGTTTCTGTGGCGCGAGCGGCAGAGCCGGGGCTCAGCCGCTGTGGTTCAGCCCCGGCACCGGCTCGCCGTGCTTTTCCTCCGCGCAGAGGAGCGGCGCCGGGTCAAAGGAGTCCATGAGCGCGCGACCCGCGGCCGTGCCGATCAGGACCGGCGGGCGCGGCTTGGCTTTGGGGCTGGCTTTCGGCGGGCGGACGTAGCGGCCCTTGCCGCACTGGATGACGAAGTCGCGGACTCCGTCGCGGGCGTCGATTATGTCCTCGCCGCCGTTGCCGTAGAACTCGTCTTCGCCGGGCTGGCCGAGCATCGCGTTCGGCCCCTCGTCGCCGATCAGGACGTCCCAGTCGAAGGAGCCCTCCATGTCCTCGTTGGAGTCGTCGAGGCGGACCGGCTTGCAGCCGTTGTCCATCAGCACGTCGATCCAGGCTTTGTTCTGGGGGAAGGAGATGATCAGCAGGCCGGGATGAGCCTGAGTCTCGGCGAAGGAGGCGTCGTCGCGGCCGGGGCCGCCGACGATCGCGCCGCCCGCGCAGCCGCCGCCCGCCGCCATCAGGTCACCGTCCTCGCCGCCGTAGATGAAGGTCGGGCCCGGCAGGCCGCCTACCAGGCCGTCGGAGCCGGCTTCGCCGTAGAGGCGGTCGGCGCCGAGCCCGGACTCGATCAGGTCGTCCTCGGGACCGCCGCGCAGCACGTCGTTGCCCTTGCCGCCGGCGATCCGCACGTTCTCGGCGCCTTCCAGCGATCCGGACACGCGCAGCCTGTCGTTGCCGGGTCCGAGGTCGGCGGTGAACCAGCGGGCCGGATCTGCATGGCACGACACCTGGGTGCGGCTGACCCTTCCACAGCCCGGGCCGATCGCCAGCGCCCCTTTCGCGGTGACGCCGAAGCTCGAAGAGGCGTCGTCGAAGGACACGGTCAGATCGTCGTTGCCGGCGCCGCCGACGATGCTGAGGCCGCCGCCACCGCCTCGGGTGAGGTCGACCTCGACGTAGGCGGAGGCTTTCGGGGCCGGCTCCTTGCCGCAGGAGACGGTGTGCCCCTTGGCCCCCTGGCAGGCGTCGGTTCCCTGTGCGCCGTTCAGCTCGTCGGCCCCGCCGCCGCCGCGCAGCTTGTCGTCGCCCGGGCCGCCGTCGATCACGTTGCCGCCCCTGTCGCCGATCAGCACGTCGCGGAAGGCGGAGCCCTCGACGTCCTCGAAGCGGAAGAGCCGGTCGTGGCCATCGCCGCGCGCCTTGTGCTTTCGCAGCGAGACCCAGACGCCGGCGCCGCCGGCGCTGGCGACGTCGGTTGCGAAGGAGGCGACGTCGTGCGCTCCCGGACCCCCGTCCATGCGGTCGTAGCCGTAGTCGCCGTGGACGAGGTCGAAGCTGCCTGGGCCGCCGCTGACCCGGTCGATGCCGAGGCTGCCGGCCGCCTCGTCGAAGTTCCCGGTGCCGCCGAGCACGGTGTCGTCGCCAAGGTCGCCGATCACCTGGTCGGCGTCACCGGCGCCACCGTCGACCGTGTCGTTGCCGCGGCCACCGTGCAGGACGTCGGAGCCGGGCCCGCCGCAGACGAGGTCGTTGCCGAGCGCGCTGTGGACGCGGTCGTCGCCGAGCCCCGCCCAGATCACGTCGCGCTCGTCGGTGCCGCGCAGGTCGTCGTCGCCGTCGGTGCCGACGATCTCGGCGATCCGCCCGCGACAGCGCGGTTCGTCTTCCTCGGGCACAGGCCCCGCGCCCAGCGCGAGGAGGGCGGCGAGTGCCACCAGACCGACCGCGATCCCCCTTGCCAACCGCCTCACTCCCAGACCACCTTAACGTCGTAGTCGTCGAAGGCCGGATCCGCCGTCACGACCGGGGCTCGCTCCAGCTGCGCCTGCGCAATCAGCATGCGATCGAACGGATCGCCGTGGTGGTGCGGCAGGGACCGCGCATGCCAGGCATGTTCGGCAGTGACGTCGAGCAGCTCGAAGCCGAGCCCCTGGACTCGATCCGGCAGGTCGTCAGGGGCGTCGAGCTTGTCGAGCGCTGTCTTTATGCCGATCTCCCAGAGGCTTGCGACGCTGATCATCACCTCAGCGCCTTCGATTCGGGCTCGAAGCGCCGCCGAAATTCGCTTCCGGTCGCCGGCCACGAACCAGAGCAGTGCGTGGCTATCGACCAGCAGGCCAGCCAAGGATCACTTTTCGTACTCGGCGAATTCCTCGAGCGGCTCGTCGAAATCCTCTCGGATGTGGATTTCGCCCTTCATCGAACCGAATCCCCGCACCCCGCCCCGTTTCTTCAGCGGCGCGATCCGAGCTACCGGCTCTTGACCCCGCCGCACGATGATCTCCTCGCCCTCTTCAGCGCGGCGCACGAGCTTGGAAAAGTGGGTCTTCGCCTCGTGGATGTTGACGCTGGCCGCCACGTCGCAACCGTATCAAGGTTAGTCCACTTGGTCCAATTGACGCCGTCTCTGCTCCAGCAATGCCGCTATGCGTCGGGCGACACTCCCCGGTTCGCGAGCGAGCCGGGGACCTGTCACTCGGATCATCTCGATACCCATCAGCTTCAGCTCCTCCTGACGCACACGGTCGCTCTCGAAAGCGGCCCGGCTGCCGTGGGTCTCGTAGACGTCCAGTTCGACCACGAAGCGCTCGGACCGCCAATAGGCGTCCAGCTCGAACTGCCCTTCCCAGAAGTTCATGGATGGGGCGGGCAGGCCGGCGCTCTTGACAAGATCGAGGAAGCGTCGCTCGAGGCGGGAGCGGGTGAAGGCGGGCTCCTCGCGGTAGAAAGCAAGGGCGCGGCGCAGACGGCCCCGGCCGGGATGGCTTCCGGCGCGTTCGAGGAGGGCCTCCACCGACCTCAAGTCGAACAGGCGGAGCTCTTCGGATCGCTCGAGCACCCGATCGAGCCGGTCGGCGGACAGATTCGCGGCGAGGTCGAGCAGAGTCCGGGGAACAGCGGTCACAGGGATTGCATCGCGGACCGCGCGATCGACATCGGCGAGTCGCGCGTAGTGGAGGCGGATGGACGCGTGGGCGTGGCGGCGCGTGGGGGCCGTAACGTGGATCGCCCCAGGGCGGTTCCTGAAGAGGCCCCAAAGCCAGGCCGCGGAGCCATGGCTGGCAAGCGCGCGGGGGGCACTGGCGAGCACCGCGGCAAGACAACGGCTCTGCCACGTGAGGCTCCTATGACCGACGGCGTAAACGCCGCGATGGAGCCGGTGCAAACGGCCGGCACGCGCCGCGCGAGACACCGCGTCCCGTGAATAGCCGAGCGCGTTCAGCTGCCGAATCGAGACCACCCCATGCTGCCGCTCGGCCAGATCCGCCAGTGGCTGGTGGGCTCCCACAGCACCCGATCCATCCGCCGTTCGCCCTTCGTGGCGCATAGCCATACAAAGGACGAACGGCCGTCGATTCTCCCCCCGCCGTCGCTGATTCCGGCGGTCCGTTCGCTGCTTGTGGCGCTGCGCGCGACAAACAGCGAACGGCGAGGCGGTTCGGCGTGGGCTATTTATTCCAGGTTGATCATCACGTGCTTTATCTCGGTGTAGTCCTCGAGCGAGTACATCGAGAGGTCCTTGCCGTAGCCGGATTCCTTGTAGCCGCCGTGGGGCATCTCCGAGACGAGCGGGATGTGGTCGTTGATCCAGACGCAGCCGAAGCGCAGCGCGTTGGCGACCCGGATCGCGCGGCCGACGTCGCGCGTCCAGACTGAGGAGGCGAGGCCGTAGCGGGTGCCGTTCGCCCACTCGATCGCCCTCTGCTCGTCGCTGAACGGCTGCACCGTGATCACTGGGCCGAAGATCTCCTTCTGGATCATCTCGTCGTCCTGCTCGAGGCCGGCGACGACGGTCGGCTCCAGGAAGTAGCCCGGAAGGTCGGGCTGCTTGCCGCCGGTGACGAGCTCGGCCCGGTCGGGCCGCCGCTCCAGGAAACCCTCGACCCGTTCGCGCTGGCGCTGCGAGTTGACCGGTCCCAGCGTCGTGTCGGAGGACAGGGTGTCGCCCAGCACGAGGTCGTTGGCCTGGGCGGCGAGGCCGTTGACGACGTCGTCGTAGACGCCTTTGGAGGCGAGGACGCGGGTCGCCGCGGTGCAGTCCTGGCCGGCGTTGTAGTAGCCGGTGCCGGCGATCGTCTCCATCGCGGTCTCCATATCGACGTCGTCGAAGACAACGACCGGGGCCTTGCCACCCAGCTCCAGATGGACGCGCTTGAGGCTGTCGGCGGCCGCTTTCGCGATCCCCTTGCCGGTGGCCGGCGAGCCGGTCAGCGAGACCATCTCGACGTCGGGGTGGGTGACGAGCTCCGAGCCGGCCGGCTCGCCGTGGCCGCCGATCACGTTGAGCACGCCGGGCGGCAGGATGTCGGCGCACCACTCGGCGAAGAGCAGGGTGGTCAGCGGGGTGGTCTCGGCTGGCTTCAGCACGACCGTGTTGCCGGCGCCGAGCGCCGGGCCGATCTTCCAGATCGCCATCATCAGCGGGTAGTTCCAGGGCGTGATCTGGCCGACCACGCCGACCGGCTCGCGGCGGATGAACGAGGTGTGTCCCTCCATGTACTCGCCGGCGGCTCGGCCCTCCAGGCAGCGCGCCGCGCCGGCGAAGAAGCGCAGGTTGTCGGCCATCACCGGGATCTCATCCTCGACCACGGCGGCGCGCGGCTTGCCGGCATCGGCAGCCTCGAGGTCGGCGATCTCCTCACCGCGCTCCTCGATCAGGTCGGCCATCCGCAGCAGCGCCCGCGCCCGTTCGCCGGGTGGCGTCGCGGCCCAGCCCTCGAAGGCGCCCTTGGCGGCCGCGACCGCGGCGTCGACGTCGGCCTTGGTCGAGAGCGGCGCCTCGGCGATCGCCTCGCCGCTGGCCGGGTTGACGACCTCCTCGGTTCCGCCCTCGACCGGGTCGACCGCTTTCCCCCCTATGAAGTTCTTGAGCTTCGTCTTGGTCGCCGCAGCCATGTGTCAGCCCACCTCCGCTTTCGCTTTGATTTCAAGTGCTTGCTCGACCGGCACGTGGGTCGCCCCCACCGCTTCGGCCACCGCCGGATGCGTCACCTCGCCCGCCGCGACGTTGACGCCGAGCCGCAGCCCGGGGTCGCGCCGGATCGCCCCGACGACGCCGTGGTCGGCGAGAGCAAGCGCGTAAGGCAGCGTCGCGTTGGTCAACGCGTAGGTCGAGGTGATCGGCACCGCGCCGGGCATGTTGGCGACGCAGTAATGGGTGATCCCGTCGACCTCGAAGGTGGGATCGCGGTGGGTGGTCGGTCGCGAGGTCTCAAAGCAACCGCCCTGGTCGATCGCAACGTCGACCAGCACCGCCCCCGGCTTCATCAGCGCCAGCTGCTCGCGTCGCACTACATAAGGGGCGCGGGCGCCGTGGACGAGGACGGCGCCGATCACCAGGTCGGCGCGCGGCAGCATCTCCTCGATCGCCAGCGTCGTCGAGTAGACGGTCGAGCAGTGGCCGCCGAGCGCGACTTCGAGCTCGCGCAGCCGGTCGATCGACTTGTCGTAGACGAAGACGTCAGCTTCCATCCCGATCGCGATGAATGCGGCGTTCATGCCGACGACGCCGCCCCCGATCACCATCGTGTTCGCCGCCGGGACGCCCGGCACGCCGCCGAGCAGGATGCCGCGGCCGCCCATCGGCTTCTCGAGCATGAAGGCGCCCGCCTGGGCGGCGATCTTGCCGGCGATCTCGCTCATCGGCGCCAGCAGCGGCAGCCTGCCGTGCGCGTCCTCGACCGTCTCGTAGGCGACGCAGGTCGCGCCCGATTCACGCAGGCCACGAGTTTGCTCCGGGTCGGGCGCCAGGTGGAGGTAGGTGAAGAGGAGCTGGCCGGGGCGCAGCATCTCGATCTCGGGCGGCTGCGGCTCCTTCACCTTGAGCAGCATCTCCGCCTCGCCGAACAGGTCGGCGGCGGTCGGGACGATCCGCGCCCCCTGCGAGGCGAGCTGGGCGTCGGCGATCGCGCTGCCCTCGCCGGCGCCGGCCTCGATCAGCACGTCGTGGCCGTGCTCGATCAACTCCCGAACCCCGGCCGGCGTGATCGCGACGCGGTACTCGTCGAGCTTGATCTCTCTCGGGATGCCTACTCTCATGAGCCGACGAGCTCCCTTGCCCGCAGCGCCAGCCAGAACTCGATCCGGTCGTGGGCGTGGCTGAGGTCGCGCCCGGTCAGGTCTTCGACTTTGCGCATCCGGTAGCGCAGCGTGTGGCGGTGGCAATAGACCTGGCGCGCCGCCCGCTCCCACTGGCCGTTCTGCTCGATGAAGGCCTCGAGCGAGCGCAGCAACTCGCCGCCGTACTCCTCGTCGCCCGCCTCGATCGGTCCCAGCACGCTGTCGCAGTAGAGCTTCAGCGCCTCGGCGTCCTGGATCGAGAGCAGCAGCGTGTAGGCGCCGAGATCGCGCCACGAGGCGACCTCGGGCGCGTCGCCGTCGGCGAAGGCGGTGGCCTCCAGCGCGCAGCGCGCCTCGTGGAAGGAGCGCCGCAGCTGCTCGGGCGGGGCCGGCCGGCTCGCAGCCGCCCGAACCGAGCCACGCTCTTTGGCGAGGGCGCGGCGGGCCTCGGCGGCAAGGTCGATCGGGTCGCGGTCGGCGGTGTCGACGACCGCGCAGAGCAGCTCCCGACCGCCTGCGGCGTGCGGCGCCACCACAGCGGGGCAGGCATCGGCGGCCAGAGCCCGCTCCAAAGCCGGCTCGACCGCAGCAGGGTCGCCGACGTCGAAGACGAGAACCGCCGCCTCCTCGCCGATGCCGAAGGGCTCCAACCGGCGGCGCAGCTCGGAAGGGTCGAGCCGACCGCCGAGGGCGCCGGCGAGGACGTCGCCGGCAAGGCGGCGCTCGGTCTCGCGGGCGACGCGGCGGCGCATCAGCTCCAACGCCACCACCGCCACGGCCTGCTGCAGGATCAGCCGCTCGAAGTCGCCGAGTCCGCCGGAGTCGCGCACGACGACTACCCAGGCCTGCGGCGGGCCGCCGCCGGGGGAGATCACCGGATGGGCGAGCGCGCGACCCGCGACGGCCGGATGGGTCGGCACGAACGGATGGCCGTCGCGGGTGTGGGACAGCGCTTCCTCCCTGATCGCGTTGATCGCCTCGGGGGCGAGCTGGCGGCGGAAGTCGCGCCCGGCCAGCCGCTCGCCGCGGTTGTTGAGGATCGCAACGGTGCCGCCGACCGCCGAGGAGATCGTCGCGACGATCTCCTCCAGGCCGCGCTCTTCCAGCACCAGCCGCTCGAGCCGCCGCTGCACGGCGATGCCGCGCTGCAGCACCTCGTACTGCTCGTTGACAAGGCGGGCGAAGGCCTTCTCGGTGATCGCGATGAACGGCGTCGAGTAGGGGATCTCGAAAAGCGGGAAGTCCTGAGCGAGTGCCTCGTCAACCATCGCTTTCGGCAGCTTTTTATGGCTGAAGCCGGTGCCGAGGCCAAGCCCCGCGAGGTTGTGCTCGGCCAGCAGCCTGATGTAGTCGCGCTGCTTTGGTGTGGTGTCGAGGGGGATGCCGGTGGTCAGCATCAGCTCTCCGCCCGAGAGCCACGGAGTCGGGTCCTCGAGCTCGGAGATGTGGACCCAGCGCACAGGCGACTCGGCCGAGTCGATGCCGGCAGCGAGCTCCAGCTCGAGCTCAGCCAGCAGGCTCTGGACGGTCAGCACCGGCGCCTACCCGTTGACCCGGCTCCAGGCGTCCGTGAGGACGCCGCGCAGGACGTCGTGGATCTCTTCGAACTGCGGCGTGTCGGCAATCAGTGGCGGCGCCAGCTGGATCACCGGGTCGCCGCGGTCGTCCGCCCGGCAGATCAGGCCGCGGCGGTAGAGCTCGCCGGAGAGGAAGCCGCGCAGCAGATCCTCGGACTCCTCGCCGTCGAAGCTCTCCTTGGTCTCCTTGTCCTTGACCAGCTCGATCGCGTGGAAGTAACCGGCGCCGCGCACGTCGCCGACGATCGGCAGGTCGCGCAGCGACTCCAGCATCGCGCGGAACTCGCCCTCCTTGGCGTGAACGTGGCCGGGGAGGTCCTCCTCCTCGAAGGCGTCGAGGTTGGCCATCGCGACCGCCGCCGCCACCGGGTGGCCGGCGAAGGTGAAGCCGTGGGCAAAGGAGGCGTCCCCCTGCATGAAGGGCTCGGCGACCCGATCCGACGCGACAACGCCGCCCATCGGGGCGTAGGCCGAGGTGAGCGCCTTGGCGATCGTGATCAGGTCCGGCTGGTAGCCGTAGCGCTCGCAGCCGAACCAGTGGCCGAGCCGCCCCCAGGCGCAGATCACCTCGTCGGAGATCAGCAGCACGTCGTGGCGGTCGCAGATCTCGCGCACCCGCTGGAAGTAGCCCTCGGGGGGGACGAGGCAGCCGCCCGCGTTCTGGACCGGCTCGAGGATCACCGCGGCGACCGTTTCGGGGCCCTCGAAGACGATCCGCTCCTCGATCGCGTCCGCCGCCCAGAGCGGATCGCGGTCCTCGGGCCAGCGGTAGAGGTTGGTGTTGGGGACGTGGCAGCCACCCGGCACCAGCGGCTCGAACTGGTAGCGCAGGTCGGTGATGCCGGTCGCCGACAGCGCCCCCAGCGAGGTGCCGTGGTAGGCGATCTCCCGCGCTATCACCTTGTGCTTCTGGCCTTTGCCGTGCATGCGGTGGAAGTTGCGGGCCAGCTTCAGGGCCGACTCGACCGCCTCCGAGCCGCCCGAGGTGAAGAAGACACGGTTGAGGTCGCCGGGCGCCAGCGAAGCGATCCGCGCCGCCAGCTCGATCGCGCGCGGGTGGGCGTAGCTCCACAGCGTGTAGAAGTCAAGCTCTTCCATCTGCCGCGCCGCGGCCTCGGCGAGCGCGGCGCGGCCGTGACCGCCGTTGACGCAGAAGAGGGCCGAGAGGCCGTCGAGGTAGCGATTGCCGTGGTCGTCGTAGACGTAGCACCCCTCGCCGCGCACGATGATCGGGATCTCGGCGCCGGCCCCATATGCGCCCATGCGCGAGAAGTGCATCCAGAGATGTCGCCTGGCCAGCTCCTGGAGGTCGGTGGTTACCGCTCCGCTCGTCTGCGAGGCAATGGCCATGCGTATGCTCCTCTCTTGCTACGACGTTCTGGACAAAGCTAGAGTGCGTTTCTCCGCTTTGCAATGGTCGCGTCGTCAAGGACTTAGCTATTGATTGTACGACCTGGACATAGTCGGCCCCTCGCTTTGGTGACCGCGCCCCTTGTAAAGCCGCCGCTTCGGACATACCGTCTGGACAGACGACTCCACCGAGGCGGGCAAGGTCGACGGAGGAGGTGAAAGCCACGGTTCCGAGCGTCGAGCTGGAGAGGGTTACTAAGCGCTTCGACGACGTGGTCGCCGTGGACGGCGTCGACCTGGAGCTTGGCCGTGGCGAGTTCTTCACGCTGCTCGGCCCGAGCGGCTGCGGCAAGACGACGACGCTGCGGATGATCGCCGGCTTCGAGCGCCCCAGCGAGGGCCGTGTCCGGATCGAGGGGGCCGACGTCGCCGACCTGCCGCCGCACCGGCGCCCCACCAACACCGTCTTCCAGAGCTACGCGCTCTTCCCCCACCTCAACGTCGAGGACAACGTCGCCTACGGCCTCAAGCGCAAGAAGGTGCCGAAGGCCGAGATCCGCGAGCGGGTAGCGTCGGAGCTCGACCGGGTCGGCCTGGCGGCCGAGGCGAGGCGGCGCCCGGCACAGCTTTCCGGCGGCCAGCAGCAGCGGGTGGCTCTGGCCCGCGCCCTCGTCAACCTGCCGAAGGTGCTGCTCCTCGACGAGCCGCTCGGCGCCCTTGACCTGAAGCTGCGCAAGGGCCTGCAGGTCGAGCTGAAGCGGATCCAGCGCGAGGTCGGGATCACCTTCGTCTACGTCACCCACGACCAGGAGGAGGCGCTGACGATGAGTGACCGGATCGCGGTGATGAACCGTGGCCGGATCGAGCAGGTGGCGACGCCGGAGGAAGTCTACGAGCGGCCCGCCACCGCCTTCGTCGCCGGCTTCATCGGCGTCTCCAACCTGATGCCCGCGGTGGTCTCCGGTCCCGGCGAGGTGCGGCTCGACCACGGTCCGTCCGTTGCCGTGGCCCCCGACGGTCTGGCCCCGGGGCAGCGCTGCCACGCCGTCGTCCGTCCCGAGAAGCTGCGGATCGAGCTGCTCGACGCCGCCGCGAGCGTCTCCCCCAACGGGGACGCGCCACGGGTCGAGGGCACGGTCGAGAGCTCCCTCTACCTCGGCACCACGACGCAGGTCGTGGTCGACCTCGGTGACGGCGTGCGAATGACGGTCCTGGTTCCCAATGCCAGCGAGGCAGAGCGCCAGCGATTGCCGGGCGGCGGCGCCCGGGTAGCGCTGAGCTGGGATCCGGAGCACATGCATCTGGTCCAGGAGAGCCCGCAACTACAGAGAGGTGAGATGGATGAGGATTCGTGACTCCAGGCTGATCGTGGCGCTGGCGACGTTCGTCCTCGCCCTGGCCCTCGCGGCCTGCGGCGACGACACCGTGGGCGGCGGCGGCAACTCCGACGACGTGCAAACCGCAAAAGCGGGTCAGGCGACCGGGCAGCTGACCATCTCCAACTGGCCCGGATACATCGACCCCGGCGCCAAAGGCACGGTCGCCGAGTTCGAAGACGAGACCGGCGTCAAAGTCAACTACATCGAGGACATCAACTCGAACGACAGCTTCTTCGGCAAGCTGCAGCCGCAGCTGGAACAGGGCGAATCGGGCGGCCGCGACCTCTTCGTCGTCGCCGATTACATGGCGGAACAGATGTACGACCTCGGCTACCTGCAGGAGTTCAACCAAGACGACCTGCCGACGGTCTTCAAAACTCTCTTGCCGAGCCTCGAGAGCCCGTCTTTCGACCCGGAGCGAAAGTTCTCCGTGCCGTGGCAAGGGGGCATGACCGGGCTCTGGGTCGACACCGCCAAGGCGCCTGAGATCCGCTCGATCAACGATCTCTTCGACCCGAAATACAAGGGCAAAGTGACGATGCTGGAAGAACTTCGGGAAACCCCGGCGCTGGTGATGCTCGCCGAAGGGGTCGACCCGGCCGAGGCCAGCGCCGACGAATGGCTAAAGGCGATCGACAAGATCAAGGCGGCCGCCGACTCCGGTCAGATCAGGAAATTCACCGGCAACGAGTACACCGAGGACCTGACTGCGGGAAACATCGTCGCCGCAATCGGCTGGTCGGGCGACGCCTCGATCATCGAAAACGAGAACGCCGAATGGCGGATGCCGACCGAGGGTTGCACGGAGTGGATGGAAAACATGGTGATCCCGGTGGGTGCCCCGAACACCGCCGCGGCGCTCACCTGGATGGACTTCGTCTACCGGCCGGAGGTGGCGGCTGACATCACCGAATACGTCGAATACATCTCCCCGGTGGAGGGCGTCAAAGACATCCTCAAAAAACGGGGCTCGGAGCTGGCGGAAAGCGAGATCGTCTTCCCAACCGAGGAGTTCACCCGCGACTGCACCGGCCAGATCACGCCACCCGACTTCGAACGGGTCAACGAGGCCTGGCAGGACGTCCTGACCGGGTGATCGCATGGGCCTGAAGCAGCGCCTGGTCCCGTATTGGCTCTTGGGACCGGGCCTGCTCTGGCTGATCATCTTCTTCGTCGTGCCCATGTACTTCATGGGCGAACTGGCGCTGCGCTCGGGGTCGCTGACCACCGGTTTCACCTTCGACTGGGCGTGGTCGAACTTCCCCGACTCCCTGTCGGGACACGGTGACCAGGTCGTGCGCTCGTTCTTATACGCGGGCGTCGCGACCCTGCTTGCGCTCTTGATCGCCTACCCCCTCGCCTACGCGATCGCCTTCCGGGCCGGGCGCTTCAAGGTGCTGCTGCTGTTCGCGGTGATCGCGCCGTTCTTCACCACCTACCTGATTCGCACGATCGCCTGGAAAACGATCCTCAGCGACGACAGCCCGATCGTCGGCGTGCTCCAGACCCTGGCGCTGGTTCCCCAGGACGGACGGGTGCTTGCGACCTCCGGCGCGGTGATCGCCGGCCTCACCTACAACTTCCTCCCCTTCATGGTCCTGCCGCTCTACGCCAACCTGGAGCGGCTCGACCTGCGGCTGGTCGAGGCGGCTAAGGACCTCTACTCCTCCTCGCGCCAGGCCTTTCTTCGCGTCACCCTGCCGCTGACCATGCCGGGCATCGTCGCCGGCGTCCTGCTGACCTTCATCCCCGCTTTCGGCGACTACATCAACGCCCAGCTGCTCGGCGGGACGCAGCAGGCGATGATCGGCAACGTCATCCAGTCGCTCTACCTCAACCAGCGCAACTACCCCGAGGCTGCGGCCCTCTCCTTCCTGATGATGGCGCTGATCCTCGCCGTCGTCACCATCTACATCCGCTTCGCGGGCACCGGGGCCTTCATGGGCGACGAGGACGAGCGGAGGGCAACCTGATGGCGGGCGCCTGGCAATGGCTGCGCCGCAACGCGCTGCCGCTCTACGCGGCGCTCGCCGTCACCTACATGCTTATCCCGATCGTCGTCATCGCGGTCTTCTCGTTCGGCGAGACGCCGAAAGACAAACTGACCTTTGGCCTCGACGACGGCTTCACGCTCGAGTACTGGGAGTCCGTCTTCTCGGTGCCGGAGCTGAACGACTCGCTGATGACGAGCCTGCGGTTGGCCGCGTTCTCGACTCTGATTTCGACCGCTATCGGCACCCTGATGGCGATCGCCCTGGTGCGTCACCGATTCGTCGGTCAGCGCGTAGCCAACCTCCTGATCGTGATCCCGATGGCGACGCCCGAGGTCGTGATCGGCGCCTCGCTGCTCTCGATGTTCATCTACTACACGTTCGCGCTCGGCTTCACGACGCTGCTGCTGGCCCACGTGATGTTCTCGATCAGCTTCGTGGTGGTTGTCGTGCGCTCGCGGCTAATCGGCTTCGACCGCCACCTCGAGGAGGCCGCCGCCGACCTCGGCGCGACCCCGCTGACGTCCTTCCGGACGGTGACGCTGCCGCTGCTGGCGCCGGGCGTGATCGCGGCGGCGCTGCTCGCCTTCGCCCTCTCGATCGACGACTTCGTGATCTCGAACTTCAACTCGGGGACCACCGTGACCTTCCCGCTCTACGTATACGGGGTCAGCCTGCGCGGCATCCCGGTGCAGGTGAATGCGCTGGCGACGCTGCTCTTCCTCGTCGCGGTGATCGCGGTCGCACTCGTCCTGTGGCAGCAGCGGCGCGCCGAGCGCTTGGCCGCGGTCCGCCCCGAGCGCGAACCGGCGCCGCCGATTCCGGCCCCTCCGGCCCAGGCGACGACGTGATGGCCGCGCGGACGGAGACCGCGACCCTGCCCAACTACGTCGGCGGCGCCTGGCAGCCGGTCGAGGAGGTCGAGACGCTGGAGGACGTCGATCCGGCGAGCGGCGAGGTGGCCGCGCTGGTGCCGCTGAGCGAGGCGCGGCACGTCCGCGAAGCGGTCGAGGCGGCGCGCGGCGCGCAGGCGGCGTGGCGGGTCGTCGCGCCGCAGCGCCGGGCGCGCGCCGTGCTGGCGCTGCGCGACGAGCTGCTGCGGCGTCGCGCCGAGCTGACCGCGATGGTGACGGCCGACATGGGCAAGACGCTCGAGGACGCCGACGGTGAGGTCGGGCGCGGCATCGAGTCGGTCGAGTCGGCGGCGGCGATCCCGCACCTGATGAAGGGCGAGACGCTGGAGGGGGTGGCACGGGGCGTCGACGTCGAGATGGTGCGCCAGCCGGTCGGCGTCGTCGCGGCGATCACGCCGTTCAACTTCCCGGCGATGATCCCGCTCTGGTTCCTCCCCTACGCGATCGCCTGCGGCAACGCGTTCATCCTCAAGCCCTCCGAGCAGGACCCGCGGCCGGCGGCGCTGATCGTGGAGATGGTCGACGCCGTCGAGGAGATCCCGGCCGGGGTCGTCAACCTCGTCCACGGCGGCCGCGAGGCGGTCACCGCGATCCTCGACGACCCCGGCATCGACGCGATCTCCTTCGTCGGCCAGGCGAAGACGGCGCGGTTCGTCGCCGAACGGGCGACGGCGAGCGGCAAGCGCGTGCAGGCGCTGGGCGGGGCGAAGAACTCACTCGTGGTGATGCCTGACGCCGACCTCGAGCAGGCGATGCCGGCGATCATGGGCTCGGCCTTCGGCGCCGCCGGACAGCGCTGCCTGGCGGGATCGGTGTGCGTCGTGGTCGGCGACGAGGCACGACGTGCGGAGGTGCACAAGGCGCTGGTCGCCGCGGCCGGCCGGCTCGCGGTAGGCGACGGCGCCGCTCGCGACACCGACGTCTGCCCGATGGTCTCCGCCGAGGCCCACGACCGGGTCGAAGAGGCGATCGAAGCGGCCGAGCGCAACGGCGCCGAGCTGCTGCTCGACGGGCGTGGTACGTCCAACCGCGCCGGCACTGTGCTGGGGCCGACTGTGGCGGTCGCCTCATTGGAGTCCGAGCTGGCGCGCGAGGAGCAGTTCGGGCCGCTGTTGACCCTCGTCGACGCCGACGACCTCGACGCGGCGCTCGACTTCCTCAACGGCTCGCGCTATGGCAACGCGGGCGCGATCTTCACCCGCTCGGGTGAGGCGGCACGGCGCTACCGCTACGGGGCGCAGGCCGGCATGCTCGGCGTCAACGTCGGCGTGCCGGCGCCGGTCGCGTGGTTTCCGTTTGCTGGGTGGAAGGACTCGATGGACGGCGACCTGCACGCGAACGGGATGGATGCGGTCGACTTCTACACGCGGAAGAAGGTCGTTACGAGTCGTTGGTGAGAGGCCGGGTCGAGTGATGGCCGGCGGAGCCCATGTTCGCTCGCTGCGCTCGCTCACTATGTGTGTGGCGGCTTCGCCGCCAAGGATCACTCGCCGGTGCGCCGCTTCGCGAGGCTCCGCCGGCCATCACTCGACCCGCCCGTCAACGCATCCGACATTGACCACACCTGAGGGGGGTCAATGTCGGATGGGCGGGCTAGCGGCCGATGTGGAAGCCGATCAGATCGGGAAGCCGGGAGATGAGGGAGCTGATCGGGTCCGGGCGTCGGGCGGCTAGCTCGGCGTTCTCCTTGCGATTCAGGGCGAGGCGGATTGCTTCGCCGCCGAGCCAGTGGAAGGGCTCGGGCGGGACGCGCTGCGGCGAGGGGTCGACGAGGGGCAGGCGCGAGGGGTCGTCGCGGCGGTCCAATGCGAGGGAGGCGAGGACGCGACCGACCATGTGCGCGGGGCCGACTCCATTGCCGGTGTAGCCGGCGGCGGCGAAGGCGCGTTCGCCGGGGAGCGGGACGACGATCGGCAGGTGGGTCGGCGAGACGTCGATCGGGCCGCCCCAGGAGTGCGTGATACTCGCCGGTCCTGACCGGCCCGCGCCCGCCTCGCGCAGCGCGGGGAAGTACTCGTAGAGGCGTTCGACCGCGGCGGCCGTCACCTCTGGGTCGACCTCGGCGCGGCCGCCGAGCCGGGCGCCCATCGCAATCCGCCCGCCGCCCCAACCGAAGGCGATGCGGCCGTCCGGGGTGGTGCGGAAGTAGTCGATCAGGACGCGGCTGTCGGTGATGCACTCGCCGCCGGTCCAACCGATCTCCTCCAGAACGTCGGGCACCGGCTCGGTGAGGACGATGTGCGAAGAGGTGACCGTGAGCGCATCGCGGAGCGGGCCGCGCGCCGTCCTGGCGGCGCCGCCGACCGCGACGATCGCCCTGCCGGCCTTCACAGCCCCGCCGTCGGTCTCAGCGCGAACCGCATCCGACTTTGGCCCCACCCCAACGGGGTGAATGTCGGATGCGCCGATGAGGCGCCGCACCGGCGAGCGCTCGAAGATTTCGACGCCGGCTTCGAGCAGGCGCTGCCGCAGGCCGAACGCCAGGCGCGCCGGCTGCACGGTCGCCGCGTCGGGGTAGAAGGCGCCGCCGCGGAAGGCGGGCGAGGCGCAGCGCGCGGCGACGCCGGCCGCGTCGAGAGGCTCCACGGCACCGCTCTCCCCCAGCCCCCGGCACGCCGCCACCGGCTCGTCCCAGGTGCCGTCGTGGGCCGGCGCGGTCGAGACCTGTAGATAGCCGCCGCGCCGGAACCAGGCGTCGACCTCCTGTTCGCGACAGAACGACTCGATCCCCGCCACCGCTTCCGAGGAGGCACGCGCGACCGCCAGCGCCGCGTCATCCCCCCAGCGCGCGCGCATGTTGGGCAGGGAGAACCACATCACGTTGCAGAAGCCGCCGTTGCGCCCGCTCGGCCCATAGCCACACACCTCCCGCTCGAGCAGCACCACTCGCACCCCCGGCTCCAGCGCCTTCAGCTGCCAGGCCGCCCACATGCCCGTGTATCCGCCGCCGATCACCACCACGTCGGCACTTCGCTCGCCGCTCAGCGCCGGCAGCGGCTCGACCCCACCCGCCTCCTCCAACCAATAACCGTGCCGGTCGTGCTTCATGGAGCGAGTGTCGCAGGCGAGGTAGGGGTGTCCCTCGAACCGGCGGATACTCAAAACGCCGGCCTAATTAGGCCGGCGTTTGTCCGGGCGAGGGGCACCCCACCCTCGCCGCCCAAAACCCCGCTCCCTACACTCGAAGTAGTGCCCGATCACCGTCACGACTCGACTCCCTACGTCGACGCGATGATCGACTACGCGGCGCGCGAGCCGGGCCGCTTCACCGTCCCGGGCCACAAGGGCGGTCCGGCCGCCGATCCGGCGCTGCGCCGGCTGGTCGGCGAGGTCGGGCTGCGCAACGACATCCCCTCGGTCACGGTCGGGGTCGACGTCGGCCCCGAGCCCACCCCCTTCCAGCAGGCGCAGCAACTGGCCGCCGAGGCATGGGGCGCGCGGCGGACCTGGTTCCTGGTCAACGGCGCCTCGCAGGGCAACCACGCCGCCTGCCTTGCGCTGGCCCACAACGGCGACCGCCTCGTCGTGCAGCGCAACGTCCACTCTTCGGTGATCGACGGGCTGGTGCTGAGCGGCATGCGGCCCTCCTTCGTCGCGCCGGAGCTCGATCCCGAGCTCGGCATCGCCCACTGCCTCAGCCCGGACTCCCTCGCCGCGGCGCTCGACGCGATGCCAGACGCGGTCGGCGCGATGGTCGTCTCCCCCACTTACTTCGGCGCCTGTGCGGACGTCGCCGGGCTCGCCGAGGTCGCCCACGCGCGCGGCGTGCCGCTCGTGGTCGACGAGGCCTGGGGCGCGCACCTGCGCTTCCATGCGGCGCTCCCACCCGACGCGCTCAGCTGCGGCGCCGACCTGGTGGTTTCCTCGACCCACAAGATCGTCGGCAGCCTGACCCAGGCGGCGATGCTGCACCTCGGCAGCGAGCTGATCGACCCGGCGCTGGTCGACCGCAGCGTCAGCCTCGTCGAGACCACCAGCCCGAGCGGGCTGCTCTCCGGCTCGCTCGACGCGGCGCGCCGCCAGGCCCAGGTCCACGGCGAGGAGCTGCTCGACGAGACGGTCGCCGGAATCGCCGCGACGCGGGAAGCGATCGAGGAGATTCCGGGACTCGTCCCGCTCGACGAGCGCCTGGTGGGGCGGGCCGGGATCGCCGGATGGGATCCGCTGCGCCTCTCGATCGACGTGCGGGGCACGGGCTCGACCGGCTACCTCCTCGCCAAGACGATCCTCGAGACCGAGGGGATCGACCTCGAGCTGCACTCCGAGAACGTGGTCGTCGCGATCTTCGGCATGGGCGAGCTGGCCGCGAGTGCCGGCGAGCGTCTCGCCCGTGCCCTGCGCGACGTCGTGCCGCGGCTGGAGGCGGTGGGCGGTCCCCGCCAGCCCCGTCTAGCCCCGCCGCCCCCATGGGGCGAGCCGGTGATGACGCCGCGCGAGGCCTTTCTCGGTCCCCAGGAGCCCGTCCGGTTCACCGAGGCGGCGGGACGGATCGCGGCGGAGTCGCTCGCCGCCTATCCACCGGGAATCCCCAACGTCCTGCCCGGCGAGCGTCTCACCGCCGAGACGTTGCGCTACATCGAGGCGAGCGTCGCCCACGGCGGCTACGTGCGGGGCAGCAGCGACCGCGAGCTGAGGACGCTGCGGGTAGCTCGCTAGGGCGGCGGCGCTCGCTCGCTAGGGTGGCGCGGATGGCCACCTTCGACTCGCTCGCCTCGCTCCCCCTCGAGATCGAGGCCTACGAGCTGGAGGGGCTGGAGCTTCAGACCCCCGGCTTCGACCGTCTCGCGACCGTCATCCACCTCCGCGGCGGCGGCGAGGAGGGCCTCGGCGAGGACGTCACCTACGACGCGCTCGACCACGTCGCCCTGCAGGACGCCGGCCCGATCCTCGACCTGACCGGCCACGCGACGCTGGGTGAGTTCTGCGAGTTCATGGACGGAGTCGACACCTTCCCCGCCGAGCCACAGCGCGAGGTCTCGCGCCGCTACCGCCGCTGGGCGTTCGAGTCGGCGGCGCTCGATTTGGCGCTGCGCCAGGTGGGTGTCGGAATCGAGGAAGCGCTCGGCCGCGCCGCCCGCCCGGTCTCCTTCGTCTGCTCGATGCGGCTCGCGCCGGGCCCCGACCAGCCGTCGAGCATCGAGACGCTAAACCGCAAGCTCGACCGCTATCCCGACCTGCGCTTCAAGCTCGACCCGACCAACGACTGGACCGACGAGCTGATCGCCGAGCTGGCGGCGACCGGCGCGATCGACTCGCTCGACCTCAAGGGCTTCTACAAAGGCACCCCGGTCGACGTCCAGACCGACCCCGAGCTCTACCGCAAGCTGCTCGAGGCCTTCCCCGACGCCTGGATCGAGGATCCCGACGTAAACGACGAGACGCGGCCGCTGCTCGAGCCGATCCGCGACCGGATCACCTGGGATGCGCCGATCCACTCGATCGCCGACATCGAGGCGCTGCCCTGGGAGCCGAAGATCGTCAACGTGAAGCCGTCGCGGATCGGCGGCCTGCGCGAGCTGTGCGAGACCTACGACTACTGCGACGAGCGGCACATCGGCGCCTACGGCGGCGGCCAGTGGGAGCTGGGCGTCGGGCGCGGCCATATCCAGGTTCTCGCCTCCCTCTTCCACCCAGAGACGCCGAACGACACGGCACCGCGGGGGTACAACGAAGCGGACCCACCCTCCGGCTTGCCCGCCAGCCCCCTGGAGCCCAAGCTCAGCGCAACCGGCTTCCGCTGGACGGACTGAGAAAGGAGGAGCGGGGTGCCCCTCGAACGGGCGGATACTCCTACCCCAGCCAGCCGGCGCGCTCTCTGATCCGGCGAACGCGGCGGAACTCGGCGATGTCCTCTCTCAAAGCTGAGGGGGCGGGGGCGGGGAGGAACTTCGCTGGCAGGGCGGACTCCCTCACACCTTCCTCACCCTTGTCGACCCGGTAGGCCCGGGCGCCGCGCTGGGCGGTGACGGCCGAGGGCACGCCGCCCCCTTCCCAGAGCAGGCCCGCGTAGTCGTCGAGGCCGTAGCCGCTCGGCATGCCGTCGCCGACCGCGTCGAGATAGGCGGCGCGTCGGTCGGGCTCGTTGTTGTAGTGGACGCAGAGGCTGCCGCCCAGAAGGCCAAGACCGGCACTCGGCTCGGCTCGTCCCGACGACTTGGTTATCCCGGCCTCGAACCAGCACATAGCGCCAGCACTCTGGCCGGCGAGGACGATGCCGCGATGCCACGCCACCGTGAGCACTTGGGCGAGCTCGTGCGCCTCCCAGACGGCGAGCAGGTTGAGGAGGCTGCCGCCCCCGACGTAGATCAGGTCTTGGGCGAGAAGGTGCTCGCGCAGCTGGAGGGGTCGTCGCCCGAGTCGAAAGAGCGAGACGTCAGACGGCTCGCACGCCCGCTCGCCGTAGGCAGCGTAGAAGCGGCCGATCTGCTCGGCGGGGTCGCCGCTGGCGGTCGGCAGCAGGCAGATGCGCGGGGGGCCGCCGGCCCGCATCGTCGCCAGCCGCAGCATCAGCTCGCAGACCGCCCGGTCGCCAGGGCGCGCCGTGAAGTCGTGGCCGCCGAGGGCGAGGAGACAGGGGATCACGCAGCCACCGCCGACATCGCATCGGGCAGCGGCGGCAGATACCCGACCGCCCCCCGGTCGCCGAGGTAGGTGGTGGCGATCCGCATCTCGACCAGCCGGTCGCCGACGACGTCCAGCCGGTAGCCGCGGGCGTTCTGTCGCGACGAGACCACTCGCCGCAACTCGGCGCCGACGAAGTGCAGGGCGGCGCCGTCCTCGGCGGCGTAGCCCGAGCGCATCCCCGCCCCGACCAGCTCCCGGTAGGTCCGGCGGCGAACGGAGCCTGACTCGTAGTGCACGCAATTGCTGAACGGCAGGAGCTGGAGGCCCTCGACCCGACGTGGCGCGCCATGGAAGCCGCTGACCGCTTCGGCGAACCAGCACAGCGAGCCCGCCGAGAGGCCGCAGAGGACAACGCCCCGCTCCCACGCCTGGCGCAGAACCTCGTCGAGCCCGTGCGCCCGCCAGGCCCCCAGCATGCTGACGACACTGCCCCCGCCGACATAGACCAGATCCTGGCTCAGCAGGTGGTCGCGCAGGTCCGCCGGCCCCTGTTCGCGGCGGAACAGCGAGATGTGGCTCGGCTCGCAGCGCGCGGCCGGAAAGGCCCTGTAGAAGCGGACCACGTAATGGTCCGCGTCACCGCTTGCCGTCGGCAAGAAGCAGACGCGCGGCCGCGCCGACCGGGCGCTCGCCAAGTCCAGCACATAGTCGTCGAGCAACGGATTGCCCGATTCCATCGAGAAGCCGCCACCGCCGAAGGCGACGATCTGGCGGAGCGGCGTCTTCATCTGAAGATGTTCGCCGCGACGGGCCCTCCTGTCCTTGTACGGCGGTCCGAAGTTCGCCCTCGCGCCCTCTCCGCGCGTACAGGCGTCCGGCCGATCTGAATCGTGTGCTTTTACATCGATAACTCCGACCTGTTTCTGGCGCTAAGTAGAATCGGCTAGCTGTGGGGCCTTCGCGACGTGAGCTGGATGGGCTGATCGAGCGCGAGCACCTGCCCGCCGGGCGTCACGATCTGACCGAGCCGCTCGTTGCCCACTCGCAGCGGGAACGGATCCTCGTCGCCATGTCACAGAGCTGCGCCCGCAAGGGGTTCGGCGCGACGACGATCTCTGACATCGTCGGGCCGGCCGGCGTCTCGCGCGCCACTTTCTACGAGCTGTTCGAGGACAAGGAGGATTGCTTCCAAGCGGCGATGGAGCTTTCGCTTGCCGACGCGATGGAGCGGGTCGTCGGCGCCTTCTCCCCCGAGAAGCCATGGACCACGCTGGTGCGCGACTCGGCGGCCGCCTTCCTCGACCTGCTCGCCAGCCGCCCCGCTTTCGCGCGCATGGCCCTGGTCGAGGCACCCGCCTCGGGCCAGCGCGCCTTTGAGATGTACGCGGCGGGCAAGCGGGTGTTGCTGACCCTGCTCGACCGGGGGCGCGAGGAGGCAATCGAGGCGGGGATTCCGGCGAGCGCCGCGCGGGCGGCGATCGCCGGCGCCGAGTCACTGGTCGTCGGCCAGATCCTCGCTGGTAACGCGAAGCGGCTGCGCGAACTCCTCCCCGACGTCGTCTACATCATGATCGTTCCTTACCGCGGGCAGGAGGAGGCGCTGCGCCACTCCCGAGAGTTGGGAGCTTGAGGCCGCAGCGCGAGCGGCTGGTGGAGGCGGCCGTCCGCGTCGTCGCTGAAAAGGGGTACGGCGCGACGACGATCGGTGACCTCACCCGCGAGGCGAGCATCTCGCGCACCACCTTCTACGAACTCTTCGACGACAAGGAAGCTTGCTTCCTGGCCGCATTCGACAGCGTCGTCGAGCTGCTGATGCGGCGGATCGTCCGCG
Organism: Solirubrobacterales bacterium; assembly: GCA_036276735.1. Classification (GTDB taxonomy): domain Bacteria; phylum Actinomycetota; class Thermoleophilia; order Solirubrobacterales; family 70-9; genus VRUE01. Next base: position 66,575 of record DASUOH010000046.1, read on the forward strand.
CCTACGAAGCGGAGGAGCACTGGCCCGAGCGGGCGCGTGCCGGCCTCGAAGCGCTGCTCGAGACCCTCGCCGACGAGCCGGCGCTGGCGCGGCTCGCGATGGTCCACGTCGGCTCGGTTGGCCCGGCGGCGCAGCGGCGCCACCGGGTCGCGATGCAGCGCCTGACGCCGCTCTTCGACGAGGGCCGCGATTTCGCGCCGAGCGGCCACCGCCTGCCGGCAAACACTTCCCGGATGGCCGTCGGCGGCCTCACCGGGCTGATCTCCGACGAGCTGCTCGCAGGGCGTACACCGCAGCTGCTGGAGCTGCTCCCAGATCTCCTCTTCGCGGTGCTCGTCCCCTACGTCGGCCCGCGCGCCGCAGTGGAGGAGATCCGGCGTGCGGCGGCCGACGGGCCCGGGCCCGCGACCGCCGACCGGCCTCCCGCCGGGTCTCCCTAGACGAACCCGATCTCGCGGCGCAGCTTTTTGCGCACGCGATGTAACCGGACCTTGACCGTGCCTTCTGGAATTCCCAGCCTGCGCGCGATGCCCGCTTGGGTCAGATCCTCTTCGTAGCGAAGCTGAACGAGCTCTCGATCGCGCTCGTCCAGCCGGTCGAGGGCCGCGTGGATGTCGGCCCGCTCCGCCGTCGCGAGGACGCGCTCGTCGTCGACACCGACCTCCGTCTCGGTCGTGTCGACCGGGTCGGGGCGGCGACGGGCGTGCTGGCGGAACGCCTCGTTGCGGACGATGGTCGCCAGCCACTGCTTGCGACTGCCGGAGTCGCGCAACGTCGAGCGGCGGCGCCAGGCCCGCAGCACTGCGTCCTGGGCAATGTCCTCGGCCTCGCTGGGGTTCTTCGCGTAGCGGTATGCGAACCGCAGGCAGACTCGTCTCGCGTCCTCCCACTCCCAGCCGTCCGGCGCACCCTGTGCCTGATCTGGACGGTGATTGAGCTGACGCAGATGCACGGTCGCGGCGTACGCTATCAAAAAGTTGATCAATTGAAACCTTGCGAACCAGTGGCCCGGTCTCCCCTCCGATGCAAGCGTCAGCAGTCCAGCCGGGCGGCCGTTCGGCCGAGGTGGCATACGAGGCGATCGCCCCCGTCTACGACGATTTCACCGCCCACCACAACTACGAGCTGTGGCTGGGCGAACTCCTTCCGCAGCTCCGCCGCCACGGGTTGCGCGGGCAACGCCTGCTCGACGTCGGCTGCGGCACGGGGAAGAGCTTCCTGCCCATGTTGAAGCGCGGGTGGGAGGTGACCGCGTGCGACATCTCCCCTTCGATGCTCGACCTGGCGAGGGCGAAGGCCGGAGAGGCGGCGCGGCTGACCGTGGCCGACATGCGCGAGCTGCCGGCGTTCGGGGAGTTCGATCTCGTCTGGGCGTTGGACGACGCGGTCAACTACCTGCTCAGCGTGGAGGAATTGGGGAGCGCCCTGAGCGGGATGCGGGCGAATCTGGCCCCCGGCGGACTGCTGATGTTCGACCTCAACACGCTGCGCACGTACCGCACCTTCTTCGCCGAAACGCAGGCCGTCGAGCGCGACGGGCGGCGCCTGGTCTGGCGCGGGCAGGGGTTGGGGGACGCGGAGCCCGGCTCGCTCTCCGAAGCGCGCTTCGAGGTCGAGGCTGGCGAGGGAGACGAGGCCGGAGTCGAGACCCACGTGCACCGGCAGCGCCACTTTCCCGAAGCGGTCGTGCTCGAGGCGATGGAGGCGGCGGGGTTGAAGTGCCTCGACGTCTTCGGACACGAGGAAGACGCGGTGCTGAAGCAGCCGGTTGACGAACTGCTCCATTCGAAGGTCGTCTACATCGGCGCTCGCCAGCCGGCAGGCTGACGGCGGCGCGTCAGAGAACCTGGCCGTCGAGGAAGCCGGCGATCAGGACCAGCCAGCCGCCGATCTCGGCGACGATCAGGCTCCACATGAACCCGTGGGTGCCGGCGACCGGGTCGCGGAACTGGTTGTCGGTGTCGCGCCGCCAGCCGTGCACCATGTAGCCGGCCACGGCGCCAAAGAAGTAGAACGCCATCGCTCCGGCGGCGAGCAGGTTGACGAGGCTGCTCCAACTGCTCAACTCGACGAAGGTGGCGACGAGGAGCAGCGCGAAGCTGTAGAGCAGGGCGGCGCGGTGGGCGATGTCCACATACGGATGCGCGACCGCCTCCTCGGACTCGGCGATCTGTCGGTACTTCCACACCCCGAGCAGCAGGGCCCAGAGGAACATCACCGCCGCCGCGAGCAGGACCGCCTTCGTGTCGCCGCCCAGCTCCACCGGCGGATCGTAGCTTCGTCAGCCGGGAGTGGGAGCCAGCAGACTCCGGCGCTGGCACTCGTTGAGTGCCTATGTGCCAGCCAGCGTCGCGATGGGAAGGTGCTCCGCCTCGGCTGCGCGCAGCACCTTGCGGTCGAAGGATGCCACCGTTCCACCGGTATGCCCGGCGGTGGCCAGGCAATAAGCGTCAGGAAGGCTGATCTGATGGTGGCCACGCAGCCGCGCAGCCTGCACGCCAATTGCCTCTCCCGGCCGGTGGACCTCTACGCCCAGGGCCGCGATTGCCTCGCGTGCCGCTCGCAGCCGCTCGGGATCGGAACCGGGGGCGACCAGTACCTCAGAGAGATTGACGACGCTCATGAGTTGCGTCGCCTGCTGTCCCCGCCAGTCGGTGAAGAGCTCGCGCGCCTGGACATGGTGGGAGTCCGAGCCGTCGAGGGCGCCGATCAGGACATCGGCGTCGAGAACCAGCTTCAGCGGTCCTCATCCTCGGAGTCGAGTCGCTCGAGGTACCCTGGCGGATAGGAGCCGGTGAGGGCCCCAAAGGCGCGCTCGAAGGACACTGCGCCGCGACGGATTCGCACCTCACCCTCTCCAAGGGCCTCGATCACGACCTGATCTCCGGCATGTAGCCCAGCCTCCTCCAAGGCAGCGACGGGGACGGTCACTTGATGCTTGGTGGAGATCTTAGGCATGCCTTTACGATACCAGTAAAGGCTTGTCCCTCGTTCGCGAGGGGTCGGGGCGGCTACACGCATTCGAAGTTTTCCGACGAGACCGATCGTCTTCTGTCGGCCGGACAGTGGCCCTCGACCGCTCCGCCGTCCGGACCCGCTTTGTCCGCGCCCAGAAAGCGGCCGGGGTGCGCGTGCGTCGCTTCCACGACCTGCGCCACAGCTTCGGCAGCCTCGCGCTCGAAGCCCCGTCCCGACGACGTCGCGAAGCTGACGACGATCTTCGAGATGCGCCGCAAGCTGATCGCTGCGGGTCGCGCCAATCCGGAGCAAGCACGCCTCCTCGAGGAGTCGGCCCGAATCGTGACGGTCGACGCTTCATCAGCCGCTGAGGAGCAGTGCCCCGCTGCGGGCCCGTAACGGGAGCGACGGGGATCAAACCCCCTCTAGGCACCGCATTGAGATTCGGGCCTAACCCGGAATCAAGTCGCCGGGCATATCAGGCGTCGGTAGCAATGCCTATCGCAGCGCCGAGGAGAGGCGCAGGCCCGCAGGAGCGAGCGCGCGGCGTACGCGCTTGTCGAAGGAGGCCAACTCAGCATGAGTACGGTCGGCGGTGGCAACGGCAAAGCCGTCGGCGAGGCTGATCCCGAGATTGCGATGGCGGGCGGCGGCGCGTGCGAGCGCGGCGTCGGGAGCGAGTAGACGGATGCCGAGCGAAGCGATCGCGCCCACGGCGGCGCGCATGGTTCGCTCCTCGCTGGCCGGCCGGACCAAGGCCTCGGCGTAGTTGACGGTGCAGAGCAGAAGTTCGACACCGTCAGCCGCGAGGCGCTCGAAGGCCACCGCCGCCTCGGCGTGGTGGGCGTCCGCGCGGTCGAGGGCGGCGATGACGACGTCGGTGTCCAGCGCGCAGCGGCTCACGTTCAAGCGCGCTCTTCAGAACGCAGCTTCTCCAGATAGCCCGGCTCGTAGAGGCCGTCGAAGACACCGAGCGCGGATGCCAGGTCGGGGGCGGCCCGGTGGACGACGATCCGGTCGGCGCCCTCGGCCTCTATCACGACCTCATCGCCCGGGCGCAGCCCGGCGGCCTCGAGGCTCTCGACGGGAAGGGTGACCTGATGCTTGCTGGAGATGCGCGGCATAGGCTTTACTCTAACGTAAAGGGAAATGTGAGGCGCGTGTCGAGTCAGCCCCAACGCGGCCGCATCAATTCCTCTGCCATCAACTCCATCAGGACTGATCGGTGCCCAGAACGGGAGCGACGGGACTCGAACCCGCGACCTCCGGCGTGACGCCTCAGCGCCAGGCTGCGAGATTGCCGCGATTTGCGGGCGATTGAGCGCGGTTTGGGCAGAAACTGCCCAATGGGAGCCATGCCTGAACCGGCACGACCAGACCCGAAAAGGGGGTCAACGGCTTGCGGTCGTAGATTAAGCTCTATGCAGCATGGAGTCACACGACCACGTGAAGTTGAGCGGTGATCGGGTTGGCGAGTACGTCGTCACCGACGAGCGACCCGACGGCTCGCTCACCCTGGTGCCCGATACCTCCTGGAAGGCGATCAAGGAGCGCTCCGGCGCTCGCGACGCCAGCAAGGAGGAGTGGGAGGGCTTCCTGGCCGAGCACGGGAGCGACATGCTCCCCCCCGACGGCGAGGGGTAGCCATTGACCAGCGAGCTGCGCTGCGCAGCTCGCTTCGATCCCGACGCCTTCCGCGAGGACATGGCGCGGACGACGCCGGCGGGCCGCAGCGCCGCCGAAACGGCCAAGCGCGATTACGAAACAGACGGCGTCCCTTTCTCCGACCTCCGGCCCTGCGACGAGGAACACCACGACGGCACCCAGCTTCCCCAGTGCCTCAAGCTCTACCTCCCGCCCCCGGTCGGTCGCTTCGGCATGGTCTTCAAGCTCGCGATCGTCAACAAGCGCCCGATACTCGAATACCTCGCCTTCGGCGTCCGCCACCACCCGCCCGAGTCGAACGCCCCCACGGTCTACGAGATCGCCCATCGGCGTCTCACGTGATCTTGGCGGAACCCATCATCTGACTTGATCTCGGGCTCCACCTCCTGCATCAGCGCCCAGTAGAGAAGGAGGTCGTAGTTGACGGTGAAGATGTGGCCGAAGTTCAACAGGAAGCATCGCGCATGCGCGTACTCCTCAAGCTCGATCTCGCCAACATTGTCGGGATGGTTGCGCGCGAGCGTGTTCGCCAACACGGCCTTGACTCGCTCTGCGTCCTCCAAGAGCCGAGCCGCGAGCTCGGTCGTAGGTAAAGCAGTCGGGACGACACGCGATGCTGAAACCGTTGCCCAGGAGGGCATGCCTTTGGCGGGATGCAACGCGACGCCAGCGAAAGCGGCGCCTCGGACGGGCGTGGCTCGTGCCGGGCTCGAACGGAGGTTGGAAGAAACGACGCGGGCGCGTTCGCGACGGCTTCCTGGACGAGCGTCGTGCGTATCGAGAGATGAACCGGGTCATCTCCGAAGTCGAAGCCGAACAGCAGATCGCCCCACCCAAGCGGGACGCGCGGTTCGAGGACGCGGTCGAACTCTGGCTGGAGCATCTCGAGTTCGAGAAGCGAGCGAAGCCCTCGACTCTCGACCGCCACCGAAACCTGCTCGCCAGACCAAGGCAAGACATAGACGAACAGCGAGGAGCTCGGATCATGCGCGAGTTCGAGGGGCGCAGCCTCAGGTCGATCACGACCGAAGACGTTCGCCGCTTCCTGTCCCGACTGGACCGCGAGGACGTCAGCGCCCGCACGGTCAACATCCATCGCCAGATCCTGCACTCGGTCTTCGAGCACGCGAGACGGAAGGAGACGTTCGGCCTGCGCTTCAATCCGGTGACCGAGACCGCCAAGCGGCCCGAGGAAGGAGCCCGTCCAGTCGAGACCTTCGAGCCGGAGGAGATCCGCGGCATAGCCGAGGCTGCCAGGGCGGGCCTTCACCGGGGGCGGGGCGGCTACACGCATTCGAAGTTCTCCGCGGCGACCGATCGCGAGTGGAGGCGAATCAACGAGCAGGACGCGGCCCTCTTCCTCGTTGCCGGCTTCACCGGCCTGCGGCTCGGGGAGTTGCTCGCCTTGCATTGGGCCGATGTCGACCTCGACCGTCGCATCGCCTCCGTCTCCCGGTCGATGTCCGCCGGCGAGGAGTCGAGCACCAAGTCAAGACGAGCCCGCTCAGTCCCTCTCGCCGACCAGGTCGCCGATGAGATAAAGGCGCTACAGAAACGGCGGTCGTACACCGGCCGGAACGACTACGTCTTCTGCCGGCCGGACGGCGGTCCGCTCGACCGCTCCGCCGTGCGCACGCGCTTTGTCCGCGCCCAGAAGGCAGCCGGAGTGCGGGTGCGGCGCTTCCACGACCTCCGCCACAGCTTCGGCAGCCTCGCGATCCAGAAGTTCGACCTCGTCGCCGTCAAGGACATGATGGGCCACTCGAAGCTGACCACCACCGAGCGCTACCTGCACTCGAGGCCCCGCCCCGACGACGTCGCGAAGCTGACGACGATCTTCGAGCTGTAGCTGGCTGGCGCTGCTCAGGCGGCGGCGCCGTGGGCGGCACTCGGCGCCGGCAGCGCTTCCAAGAGGCTAGCCGGCAGCCGGGTGCTGGCGTCCCAGACCTCGATCGCGACTAGCTCATGGGAGCTGCGGTCGTAGTCTCGAAGCCCCCCAGGCACGCGCTCGCTGACGACATCGTCGGACTCGCCGGTTGGAAACCAAGCGATATCTGCATCGGCGTCGTAGTAGGCGAACATGGGCAACCAAGGGTAGCGCTGGGCGCGGATCAGGAGCCGGTCTCGATCCTCCAGACCGAAACGATCCGGGCGGCCCCTGCATCGCCCAGATGCGGGTGATCGTAGATCGCCTCAAAGGCCGTTCCGTCGGCAGTTTCGCCTGCGACGAGCCATTCCGCCCGCCCGTCGTTGGCCTGGCGGTTGGCGTGGCCATCGCTGATCGCCAGCTCGATGTCGGCGGCGTCAAGACGACGCTGACGGCGCCGGGTCTCGGCGTGCTCGGTCCAGACGAAGCGTTCGATCTCCACGAGGTGCGGAGCCTATGGAAGCTATCGGCGACTCAGAGTGGGGCGTTTGGGCGAGAAGATCGCCTCTCCCTCAGGGTCGCCGACCAGATGCGCACCATGCTGGAGTCGTAGCGCTACGCCGAGGCGAGCCGGGCCGCGGCCGCCTGCTTGTAGCGATCCGCCAGGGCGAGAGCCGCATCGCGGTAGCCCTCGATGTCGGTCTGCGCCGCCTGGGCACAAAGCTCCTCCGCACGTGCCGACAGCTCCCTTGGCGGCTGCTCAGTCTGCTCCAGCAGTTCCTCCATCAACTCGAGGGACCAATGGTGCTCCTTGGGAACGTCTGGCCACGGATGAGCGGACATGCGTCAAGTGTAGCCACGGGGGAACCGGCCCCAAGGACGCCTTCCGCAAATTCCCCGCCCAGCATTCGACGGACGTCGGTCGAAGCGGCGGTAGATGAGACTCTCGTCAAACCTGGCCGCGCCGTTTGCCGGATCTCAAACGCTCGCGCGGCTGGTTTCACGCGAAAGCAAAGTGACAAGATGCTGGCCTGGTCGAGCTTGCGCTTTTCCTGAACAAGACCATGGGCAGAGTTTCGTTGCGGGAACGAGAAAGGTAGTGGAGGGGCTGCGCCCCCATCCAGCAGATCAGCCGAGTCCCGGTCGGTCCAACCGGACGCCCGCGCGGGTTCGCCCTCGGCCGCTCCCGCTCCGCGCGGAAGCTATTGCACAAACCCCAGCCGTCCGGCCCGCTTCAGCATCCAGGCATGCCCCAGAACTTCCTCACCTGTGACCCGACCAACCTCTCCTGCTGCCGCCGGACCCTTGGGGCTCAACGGGGTCCGGTCAAGATCGAGCCGCCGGGCGCTACTTGTATATGCAGACCGGGGACAGTAGGAGCTTGGCGTCGCGATAGGGATCTGCGGGCTCGGTGCATTCTGTGTCGTCGCGGAGGGCCGGCCTGCCTGGACAGCTGCAGACGACTTCCAGGTCCCGAGCGGGAATTTCGACTTGGCCCACCACCGTGGCGCAGCGGAGCGCGCAAAGTTGTTGGCCACCCGACCAACAGAAACCCGCCGTTACCGACAATCGCTGCGGGTCCCACTTCCGTATCGAGAACTGCCGAGAACTCCACGGGCGGTTTCGACTCGTCGCCAAGCAGTTTCGCGAACCAGACGCGTTCGTCTCTTTTTCCCTCCGGTTCCTCCTCGGGATCGAGCCGCCGCACCCGCCGATAGGGCAACTCGATCAGTTGGTTGTGAGTGAGCTCGTCAACATCATCTTGCTTATTAATCACGCGCCGCTCACCGGCTGCTTCCAGCGCGCGGATGATCTCCGCAAAGCCAGAATGCGCGGTAGTCGTGAACTGCACCTTTTCTTCCAGCGACTTTCGCTTTTGCGCTCCTGCCTTGACGGAGGCGGGCAGGCCCAGCTGTTCGAACCCGATCTCGGCTCCTAGATGACCGTTGCTCTCCGAAACGCCGAGCACGTAGCGTTCGAGCACCTCGCCGCCCTGCAGGACCGAAAGGAAATCCATCATCTTTTCGACATCGAGGTAAAGGAAACGACGGTAAGTCGTTGACGGCGGTGGCTGCTGTGCCGGGAGCTTCCGTCGCCCCTTACGAGCCCTATTAGCCATCGAACATGCAGTCCTTCCTTCGCGAACCCTTGGCCGCCCGAGGGCATTCTAAGCGATGGATTTTGATAGATCAGGCGCTCACCCGGCAATTCGACCGCTTTGTTCCGTTCTCAGGGATCGGGTGCTGGCTCGTTGACGGCTAGGGGCTCGATAACCGCCGGGGCCGGACGCCGCTACTTCACGCGGAAGCTGCAACCCTCTGTTTCTGACATCGTCCCGGCCTGGACAGCATTTGAACCTAGTTGACTGCTCCAGCGCTCTTCGCGAGCAGTTGCGCTCAGTGAAATGGCTATCCGATGGATCACAAGCCAAGAGTTTTTCTAAGCCATAGTTCTGAAGACCAGCGCATTGCTCGTCGCCTCGCGACACTTTTGCGAGCATCTTCATGTAGCCAGTGAACTATCGGTCATCCAGAAGGGCGTTTGCAATCAGTGCCCTCCGCTCATCCTCTGCCAGAACCGGGGGGTCCGCTTCGAGAAAGGCCTGGGGGTCAAAGATTTGCTCCCGAACACCCCGTACCCAATCTTTGGCGCTCTCATCTCCAGATAGGACGTCTTCTGGCGGCGGTAGGAGTCGAGCAGCCAGATGCGCAAGATGAGCCAGGCCGGGTTTGACGGAGACCTCGAAGCCAGGATTCCTCCTGGTGGAAGGGAACCGATCAAGCCATGCCACGAACGAGGAAGTACCCCGAAGAGCTGTTGGAGCGCGGCGCCCGGATGGTCTTCGAGTCCGGCC
>DASUOH010000047.1:0-40329 GCA_036276735.1 Solirubrobacterales bacterium
GGACGGCGATGACAACGTCTGGGCCGTCGACGGCGGAGGCAATCGCGTCCAGAAGTTCAGCCCCAGCGGCCACTACCGGAGCCAGTTCGGCTCCGGTGAAGGCGAGCTCTTCTTACCCAGCTATCTCGACGTGGATCCCGAAGGAAACCTCTGGATCGCTAACCAGAACCAACGGGTGCAGAAGTGGGAACGGTAGGCGGTCCCCTCTCCGGCCGGGGCAGGACGGCTGGCAGGTAGACAGCGCTGCTGTTCGTCGGGCCGGTGCGGCAGCGGGCACGACGCCGAGCTTGAAGATAGGGTTCGGGGGGATCTAGCTTGATTACTACGAAGCTATTGCGATATGCCGCTGCGCTCGTTCTCGGCCTTGCAGCGCTGTTGACGTCTTCTCCGGTAGCCGCAGGCGCAGCTGAGGGCGACCAGCGCTGTCCTCGAGCGTCCTCCCCCGCGGCGCCGCAGCCGGGACAGCCGCTGTCGAAACCGGTCGAATTCACCGTGACCAAGGCGCCAGAACCGATCAACCTCGGTGACGAGAACTACGAACAGGTCATCGTCAAAGCAAACCCTCCCCTGAATAAAGAGGTCACCACCGAACAGGCGACGGGGGCGCAGATCAGCCTCTACAGCGCCAAGACTCCGCAGCGGGTCAGCGAGACGCTGGAAACCGCCCACTTGGACGAACCGACCTTCTCCGAACCGCAGGTCTACCAGGGAAGACGCATCTCCTTCTTCGTCTGCTTCGAGGACGACTCGGTCGAGGCCGGCGCCTACAGCGGGGAGGTCCTGATTGGCGGTCCGGAAGGTGTCTCTGACGCCAGCGTGAACGTGATCGTCAACAAGAAGGACCCCGGCTGGTTCTGGCTCGGCGTGGGCACCGCGTTCGTCCTCGCGCTGGCCCTGTTCGCCGGGCAGGCGCTCAAGGCTGCGAAGGACAAGCTGCCGAAATCGACGCGCAGGCCGTGGCGCAAAGCCGCCCAGGCGTTGCGCAAGGACCCGTGGTTCGTCGTTCCCGCCGCCGTCGGGATCGGCAGCGCCTTCCTCGTCATGTGGCAGCTCTTCGAAAAAGACCCGACCTGGGGGGCGAGCCGCTGGGGCGCAGCCTTCGCCCTGGCCGGAACGGGCCTCAGCGCGATGGGGATCTCGTCTTTCCTCGCGTCGCTGAAGCCGAAATCGGACTGAGTCCGTCTCGCGCGGAAACCGATCCAGCAGCGGCGGCACGTCACGAGGAGTCCTGTCCGGTGCGTCGGCGGACGCAGCGCTAAAAGTTGGCTCGTCCGCCCGGATAGCTCAGTCGGTAGAGCCACTTCCGTGGTAAGGGACGGGGCTGCGACCGGGCTCTACAGAGGCATTTTTCGGTTCCGGCGCGACTCAAGGGGCATAGGCACCGATCGAGTTCATCGATGTTGTGTGCCACGGGCGTGCCAAGGCGAATGACCGCTTTGCGAGCCTGAAACTAGGCGCATTGATGGCGAGCAGATGCCTGCCGGGAGCGCCTGTGCCATCTGGATGCCACTGCCTATCTTTGCGGCTGACGGTCGACCGCCCGTATCCGCTCTGGTCTTGCTAGTTCACTTGGAGCGAGCCGCAGCACTCTTGGTGTAGTCAGCATTGTGCTGCTGGTCGGCTGGCGCGCCGTTCAGGGTGAGTTCCCGATAGCGACTTATGAGGCGCGTAAATTGAAAGGCCAATGGCTTCCATTGCTTCCAAATACGAGCTCACTGACGAGGAGCGTGCCAAGATCATCGAGAAGGCGCGTCGTGAACTCCCCGAGCGCGATCGGCGCTACAAGGAAGCGATCGAGGGCTTGAGGCGGGTGGCTCGGGGCCTTCCAGGTCGTCCCTGACGATCATCAAAGTCCGCACCTGAGCGACCTGTGACGCCTGGCCGCCGCCGCTCTTTCCGCGGGTTGGCCAACCAGACCAAGCGCCGTGGTAACCTGCTTTCAATGACCCGCATCTTCACCATCGGCGAGGCCAAGACCAACCTCTCAAAGCTCGTCGCTCTCGCCGAGCAGGGCGAGAGGGTAGAGCTCCGTCGCGGCCCAGAACCGGTTGTGCGGCTGGTCCCGCTCCCCAAGGCGGGCGCCGCGCGGCGCCAGCCCGGCGCCCTGGCCGGCCGGATCGCGATGGCCGAGGACTTCGACTCCTGGCCCGACGATGTCGCCCGCGCCCTCGGGGTCGAGGGCTGAGGCTACTCCTAGACACTCACGCCGCCCTCTGGTGGCTCGCTGACGATCCACGGCTCCCCGCGGCCGCGCGCGAGGCGATCGCCGGTTCGGAGGAGCCGCTCTTCAGCGCCGGCACCCTGTTCGAGGTCTCGATCAAGGCATCGCTTGGCAAGCTCGAGGCGGCCGAGGAGTGGGCGGAGGAGCTGCTCGCCGAGGGCTTTTCGCTGCTGTCGATCTCAACTGCCCACGCCACGTCCTATCGCCGCCTTCCGTACGTCGAGCTGAATGGCAAGCCCCACCGCGATCCCTTCGACCGCCTCCTCGCCGCCCAGGCGATCGTCGAGGGGGTGCCGGTCGTTACCCGCGATCCGGGCATCGCCGCGCACGGCGTTCCGACCTTGTGGTGAGGCAGCTAAAGTTGGTCGCCGCGCCCGGATAGCTCAGTTGGTAGAGCACTTCCATGGTAAGGAAGGGGTCACCGGTTCGAGTCCGGTTCCGGGCTTCTGGCACCGCGTTCGCGGCGGCCGCTTCGTAGAGCCGCGACATGCCGCTTGCGGCGGCGCCGCCCGACGAGGCCCGATCCGGGCGGCGGCGTACCATGGAGGCATGGCAGCGCAGCCCAAACCTCGCCCGCTTTTCGCTCCTGGCAATGAGGCGGAGTGGGCGAAGATCAACGAGGAAGAGGAGCGTCAGGCAGCTGAGTTCGCTCGATCGCTGGCGATTCCCGAGCGGCTCGAGTTTGGTCAGAAGCTATGTGATCAGGCCTTCGACTTCTACAACGCAGTGCACGCTCGCGACGATGGCCACGGCGAGATCCGCGGGCCTGATCTTTCCGGCGTCGTGGCCGACGCCAACGCCTGCGGCTTGGAGCACGTCGTGATTGGAGGGTTTGCCGTCATCGCTCATGGCTACTTCCGCGCTACGAAGGATTCCGATCTCTTGGTGCCCGATGGCCGGGAGGCCGACGAGGCGATCCTCTGCTTCCTCGATCGCATTCGGGCAACTCGGTTCAGCGATGGCAAGGTGCTGACCGCCGAGGATGTGGCCGGCGCGCACCACCTCCGGGTCGACAGTCGTCATGGGGTGATCGGCATCATGCGCGGTGGCCTGCCTCCGCTTGACTACGAGACCGTGGCGGCCAGCGCGGTGGAGGGGTCTTGGCGCGACAGCCCGTTCAAAGTGGCATCTCTGCGTAGCCTGGTCGGATTCAAGCGGCTCGCCGCTCGACCGCAGGACCGTCTCGACCTAGAAGCCCTCGAGCGGGTCAACGGCGAGTTGCCAGTCGACCCCATCCCGGGTCTCGACAAGTAATCGGCTTTCGCCGTATCGCCGAGCCGCAAGGGGAGAGATCGAGCGTCTCGCGGCTTCAAAGGGAGTGGGCGAGGGACATGAGTCAGAAGCGGCGCCACCGCGTCCGACGTTGGCCCGCTTCGTGGCCGAGATCTGGGAGCCGAAAGCGAAGCGGCGGTTGGCGCCGAAGACCCGGGAGCGCGACCAGATCGTCTACCGCAAGCACATCCGCCCGCAACTCGGGGATCGGCCGATCGCCTCGCTTGACATCGAGGATCTGGTCGTCTGGCAGGACGAGCTGGAAGAGGCGGGCGTCGGCGACCCGACGATCGCTAAGGCGATCGGGATCCTCTCGAGCATCTTCGGTGAGGCCGCGCGGCGACCGCGCTCGACTGGCGTCAAGGGAAACCCAGTCGCGCTCTTGGACAAGCCGAAGGCGAAGCGACGACGTCGGCCGCGGGTCTGGGGACCTGTCGTCGTCGAGAGGGTCCGATGGGAGCTGCTGAGCGGGTCGGGTCGCGTCGGCCCGAATGGCGAGTTGGCGGCGCATCGCGACGCGCTCCTGGTCAGCCTGATGGCGATGACTGGCTGCCGCCCCGGCGAGGCGCTGGGGCTGCGCTGGAGCGACGTCGGGTCCCGGATCGCGATCGTCCGCCGGCTCAGCGGCAAGGAGATGATTCGTGGGACGAAGGGCGGTCCGGATCGCCGCGTGCCGGTGCTCGCGCCCTTGCGTTCTGATCTGGCAGCTCTTCGCGATCTGAGTGGCGACGCTCCCGGCGACTTCCTCTTCCGGACCCGCGTCGGTCGGCACTGGGTCGAGACCGACTGGCGTAACTACCGCTCGCGTCATTTCGTCCCGGCTCTGCGGCGGGTCGAAGCGAGCTGGGATCCATGGCGGCGGACGCTTCCCGGCCCAAGCGCCGTGCGCGCAACGGTCGCCGGTCTCGCCGCGACGCGTCCCTACGACCTCGGCCGCCACACGCATTCGGCGCTGATGCTCGCCTCTGGCATGAGCCTGCAGCGCCTCGCCCGAATCCAGGGCCACGGCATCCGTGTCCTCGACGAGACCTATTCCGAGCAACTAGCCGAGTTCGAGGACCGCGAGGATCGGATCGATCCAGTCGAGGAGATCGAGGCCGCCCGACAGATTGTCTTCGGGCGAGGGAACGAGTAGCGCAAAATGCGCTACCTTTGATCCATGGCGCTTTCGCATCCCCTATCACTCCGTCTCGGCCCCGACGGCTGGAGGGCACTCGAGGACATCGCCCGAAAACGAGGGGTCACGCGGGCAGAAGCGGCTCGTGCGGCGATCGCCGAGACGGCTGAGCGCGAGCGGAGGCGAGCGGGCCTGGCAGCCGAGGTGGCTCGCCTCGCAACGGACCCGGCGGATCGTGCGGCACGTGCTCGGGTCATGGCCGACATGGAGGCCGTCGCCTCTGAGTGGCCTGAGTGACCCGTGGCGACGTCTACCGCGTACGGCTTCCCGTTCGGCGCGGACACGAGCAGGGGGGTGCCCGCTACGCCGTCATCGTCCAAGCCGACGAGCTTCTCCGGCTGTCGACAGCACTTGTCGCCCCCACCTCGCGCAGCGCCTTGCCCGCGAGCTTTCGTCCCGAGATCGAGGTCGCCGGCGAGCCTACGCGCGTCCTGGTGGAGCAACTGCGTGCGCTCGACCTGCGGCGGCTCGACGAGTGTGCGGGTCACCTCGGGCCGGACGAGATGAGAACGGTGGACGACGCCATCGAGCTCGTTCTGGGCCTCGGCTGACGGTTCCCCGGCACCTTGCAAACCTGCCCGTTAGGCTGCGCCGCGCCATGGACTTCTCCCTGAGCGACGAGCAGCAGGACTTCGTCAGTGCGATCCGCGACTTCTGCCAGCGCGAGTGCGGCACGCAGGGGCAGCGCGAGCAGCTCACTGACGGCCACCGCCTCCACCACAACTTCGACCTCTACCGGCAGATGGCCGAGCTCGGCTGGCTCGGGGTGACGATCCCCGAGGAGTACGGCGGCTCGGGCGGCTCGATGCTCGACGCCTGCCTCTTCATGGAGGAGACCTCACGCGGCATGGCGCCGATCGGCGGCTACGCGACGACGCTGATCGTCGCCGGCGCGACCAGGCGCTTCGGCACCGACGAGCAGAAGCGGGAGATCCTCGGCGGCATCGCCCGCGGCGCTGTCGAGGCGATCGCGATGACCGAGCCGGAGGCCGGCTCCGATGTCGGCTCACTCACCACCTCGGCCGAGCGGGTCGACGGCGGCTTTGTCCTCAACGGCCAGAAGGTCTTCATCTCCAACGCCCACATCGCCGACCACGTGCTCGTCGTCTGCCGCACGACGAAGGGCGACTCCAAGCACGAGGGCCTCTCGATGATCTGGCTGCCTCGCGAGGCGCCCGGCATGGAGATCGTCCCGATCGAGACGATGGGTGGCACCGACACCAACCACCTCTACCTGACCGACGTCGAGGCTCCCGAGGACGCCGTCCTCGGGGAGGTCGACCACGGCTGGACGCAGCTGATGGCCGGGCTCAACGTCGAGCGGCTGATTCTCGCCGCGACGATGCTCGGGATCGCCCAGCGCGCCTTCGACGACGCCCTTGCCTACGTCAAGGAGCGCAAGCAGTTCGGCCGCCCGATCGGCGCCTTCCAGGCGCTCCAGCACCGCCTCGCCGACATGGCGACCGATATCGAGGCGGCCCGCCTGATGACCCGCTGGGTTGCGACGCTGACCGACGAGGAGCCCGACCGGATGCTGCCCCGCGAGGCCTCGATGGTGAAGCTCCACGTCACCGAGGTCGCCAAACGCGTCGCCGTCGAGGGCATGCAGCTGATGGGCGGCTACGGCTACTCGTCGGAGTACGACATGGAGCGGCTCGTCCGCACCACGATGGTCTCGACCATCTACGGCGGCACCTCGGAGATCCAGCGCAACATCATCGCCAAGACTTACGGGCTTTAAGTCGCTCGCACGAGTGTGGCAGCCTTATGCCATACTCTTTATATGCGTACGACCCTCGACATAGACGATCGCCTCATGGAATCGCTGATGGCCCGTCATCCGGGCGAGAGCAAGACCAAGGCGGTAGAGGTCGCGATCGAGGAGCACCTGCGGCGGGGCGCAGTGGACTGGTTGCTTGCCCACGCCGGCAAGATCGAGATCGAAGACGTCTCGGCGGAGATGCGAGCAATCGACCGGCGGATCTGATTGATCCTCACCGACACCTCGATCTGGGTCGACTTCTCGCGGCGCGGCGAAAAAGGGGAGGCGGCAGGCATGGCCCGGCTGCTGGACAACGGCGAGGTGTCCACTTGCGGGCCGGTGGCAGCGGAGGTGCTCGCCGGGCTGGAAGGTGAAACCGCCGACCGGATGGGGGCAACGCTCTACTCGTTGCCGTGGGTCGAGATGGACGCGGCCCTCTGGCGGGAAGTCGGCCATGTCGCCCGTCGGCTTCGGCGAGGCGGTCGGAGCCTTCCCCTTACCGACCTTGCCATCGCTGTGGCGGCGGCCCGTGCCGAACACGGCCTCTGGAGCTTCGACTCCGACTTCGAGCGCATCGGCGCCATGCTCCCCGAGCTCCAGCTCTACCAGCCCTCCTGAGCGCCGCGAAGGCGTCCAGAACGCTATCCTTCAGCCCAGCCTCGCGCCCTGGGCCCGAGGTTTTTCCTTGTAACGACTTAGTAGCACGCACGAGGAGCGAAATGGCTCGCGGAGATGTCCGCATTGCGGTGACGCTGGCTTGCGAAGACTGCAAGCGGCGCAACTACCAGACCAACAAGTCGCGGCGAAACTCGCCGGACCGGATCGGGCTGCGCAAGTTCTGCCGCTGGTGCGGCAAGCACACGGCGCACAAGGAGACCCGCTGATGCCGGCCCGCCCCGCCGGGGGGAGCTCCTAGCGCGATGGCCAAGACGCGCGCACAGCGCAAGGCCGAGAAGCGGGCCCGCGAAGCCGAAGAACAGAAGCACAGCGGCGTCAAGCGCGACACCGAGTCCCAGGCCCAGCACGACACGCAGGTCGGTGTTTCGGGCGACGTCGCCGAGGTCGAGGCGGTCGAGGCAGGGATCCGCGCGGGCGCCCCGGAGACGACGCTCGAGACTCCTGACGCGCCGAAGCCGAGTCGCGCTCAGAAGCGCGCCGAAGCCAAAGAGGCCAAGGAAGCCGAGAAGCGCACGCGCGAGGAGCAGAAGCGCAAGGAGCGCGAGCAGCTCGCCAAGCGCCAGAAGCAGGCCGCGGCCGAGCGCCAGCGCGGCGGCGTCGCTGGCTTCCTCGCCTCCTGCTGGGCCGAGCTGCGCAAAGTCCAGTGGCCCGACCGCGACACCCTCGTTCAGGCGACCGCCGTTACGATCGTCTTCGTGGCGGTCGCCGCCGCCTACCTCGGCGTCCTCGATGCGGCTTTCAACTTCCTGATCCAGCGGATCATCTAGCCGCACGCGCACTCAGACCCACAACCCCCTAAAGAAGAGAGCTTCCACTCAGATGTATCGCTGGTACGTGATCAACACCTACTCCGGGCACGAGAACAAGGTCAAGCACAACCTCGAGCACCGCGTTCAGACGATGAGCCAAAACCGCAACGTGCGCCAGGTCGTCGTCCCGACCGAGCAGGTGATGGAGGTCAACAAAGAAGGCCAGAAAGAACCGAAGGAGAAACGGACGATGCCCGGCTACGTCCTGGTCAACATGGAGATGACCGACGACGCCTGGGGCCTGGTCAAGAACACTCCCGGGGTGACCGGCTTCGTCGGCTCGCGCAACAAGCCGGTGCCGCTCTCCAAACCCGAGGTCGACCGCCTGCTTCACCGCGAGACCGCCGAGCGGCCGCGGACCCAGGCGCAGTTCTCGATCGGCGAGTCGGTCAAGGTCATCTCCGGCCCGCTCTCCGACTTCTCCGGCGAGATCGCCGAGATCAACGAGGACGCGGCCAAACTCAAGGTGCTGGTCTCGATCTTCGGCCGCGAGACGCCGGTCGAGGTCGGCTACGACCAGGTAAAGAAGATTTGAGCTAGCCCTCCCCGCTACCCTCTTCGATCCCGATGGCAAAGAAACTCCTCACCACGATCAAGCTGCAGATCCAGGCGGGCAACGCCAACCCGGCGCCGCCGGTCGGCCCCGCGCTGGGCCAGCACGGCGTCAACATCATGGACTTCTGCAAAGCCTTCAACGCCCAGACCCAGGGCGAGGGCGGCACGATCATCCCGGTCGAGATCAGCGTCTACGAGGACCGCTCCTTCGACTTCATCACCAAGACGCCGCCGGCCGCCGTCCTGATTCGCGAAGCGATCGGGATCAAAAAGGGCTCGGGTGAGCCTCACGTGAACAAGGTGGGGACGATCTCGATGGACCAGGTCCGCCAGATCGCCGAGCGCAAGATGCCCGACCTCAACGCCAACGACATCGACGCCGCCTCGAAGATCATCGCCGGCACCGCCCGCTCGATGGGCGTCGACGTCAAATAGGAGCTCCGATGGCCAAGCACGGCAAACGCTTCCGCAAACAGCTCGACAAGGTGCAGCGCGCCCGCGCCTACCCGCCGCAGGAGGCGATCGCGCTGATCAAGGAGACCGCCAGCGCCGGCTTCGACGAGACCGTCGAGCTGCATCTGCGGCTCGGCGTCAACGTGCGCCACGCCGAGGAGCAGCTGCGCGGCACCCTGGCGCTGCCGCACGGGATCGGCAAGGACGTCACGGTTGCCGTCTTCGCCGACGGCCAGCAGGCCCGCGACGCCGAGACGGCCGGCGCCGACTTCGTCGGTGGCCAGGACCTCGCCGAGAAAGTCCAGGAGGGCTGGACCGACTTCGACGTCGCCATCTCCACTCCGGCGATGATGAAAACCGTCGGCCAGCTCGGCCGCGTGCTGGGACCGCAGGGGAAGATGCCCAACCCGAAGGTCGGCACCGTCACCGACGACGTCGAGAAAGCGGTCACCGAGACCAAGTCCGGCAAAGTCGAGTACCGCACCGACCGCCAGGCGATCGTCCACATGGCGATCGGCAAGGCGAGCTTCGACGCCGACAAGCTGCTCGACAACTACACCGCGGTGCTCGACGAGGTCAACCGCGCCAAGCCCTCCTCGGCCAAGGGCCGCTACGTCCTCTCGGCGACGCTGACGACGACGATGGGTCCAGGGATCAAGGTCGACGCCTCCGCGAAACCGAAGGAGCCGGCGACCGTCTAAACTGCGCCGCCGCGCTCACCGAAGACCACCGGCAGCCGCAAGGCAGAAGCCCGGTGCAGGTAACAAATGAACCGAGACCAAAAGGCACAAGCCGTAGAGGAGATCGCCGCCGACATCGAGGCGGCCGAGGCGATCTTCGCGGTCGACTACCGGGGCATCAGCGTGCCGCAAGCAGCCGAGCTGCGCGGCAAACTCCGCGAGGCCGACGCCAGCTTCCGGGTCGTCAAGAACCGGCTGACCAAAATCGCCGCCGAGAAAGCCGGCGAGGACCGACTCGGCGAGCTGCTGCAGGGCCCGACCGCGCTCACCTTCGTCCGCGGCGACACCGCCCAGGCGGCGAAGGCGATCTCGACCTTCAACAAAGAACACGAAGTCGTCGCGTTCAAGGGCGGCTTCATGGACGGCATCAGCCTCGACGAGGACAAGTTCAAATCGATCGCCCGCCTGCCCGGCCGCGACGTCCTCAACGGCCAGTTCGCCGGCGTCGTCGCCAGCCCGCTGACCGGCCTGGTCCGCGGGCTGGGCTCGATGATCCAGGGCCTCGCTCTGCAGTTGGGCCAGATCGCCGAGCAGGGGTTGGTCACTGGCGAGGCTCCAAGCGCGGAGCCCGCGGGTCCTGTCGAGGGGGACGGCGACGCCGGTCCGGCAGATGCGCCGATCGAGGAGCCGCCGACCGAGAGCGGGGCGCAGGCCGAAGAGACTTCTGAAACTGACGACGACTCAAACGAGGAAGAGGAGTGATGGCGACCAAAGCGATTTCAACCGAGGATTGGATCGAGGAGCTGAAAGGCATCTCGGTCCTGGAGCTTTCCGAGCGGATCAAAGCGCTCGAGGAGGAGTTCGGCGTCTCTGCGACCGCGGTCGCAGCTGCCGCACCGGCTGCTGCCGGCGCCCCCGGCGGCGACGGCGACGGCGGCGGCGAGGAAGCCTCCACCGTGGACGTCGTCCTGACCGAGGTCGGCGGCCAGAAAGTCCCCGTCATCAAGGTGGTTCGCGCCGCGACCGGGCTCGGCCTCAAAGAGGCCAAGGCCCTCGTCGACGAGGCCCCGAAAGCGATCAAAGAGGGCATCGAACGCGACGAAGCCGAGAAGATCAAAGGGGAACTCGAGGAGGCCGGGGCTACCGTCGAGCTCAAATAGCCCGCAAACTGGGCGGTTTCCCCGCCGCCCAGACAGCCGGTGCGACGCCTGTGGTATTTTTCGCGGTCGCGCGCCTGTTGTCATCCCCTGCCCGATATTCGCGCCGTATTTCGTCCCTCTGACCGTCTGAGGAGTCGCCGACTTTGGCACGTTCCAACGCTGCCCCCGTAACCCGCAGGAGCTTCTCAAGGCTCGAAAACCCCCTCGAAGTCCCCCACCTGATCGACATCCAGCGCCGCTCCTTCGAAGAGCTGACGGATCCGAAGGCGGGCGGACTGCGAGAGACGATCAACGACATATCCCCGATTGAGGACTACACGGGGAACCTGGCCATCGTCTTCGGCGACTTCAAGTTCGAGGACCCGGCACACACGATCGAGGAGTGCCGCGAGAAGGACATGACCTACTCGCGGCCGCTGACCGCGACCGTCGCCTTCCAGAACAAAGAGACCGGCGAGATCCGCGAGCAGGCGGTCTTCATGGGCGACTTCCCGTGGATGACCGAGCGCGGCACGTTCATCATCAACGGCACCGAGCGCGTCGTCGTCACCCAGCTGGTCCGCTCGCCGGGCGCCTATGTGATGGCGCCCAAGGACCCTGAAAAACAGGTCTTCATCGCCAACCTGATGCCGGCCCGTGGCTCCTGGCTGGAGCTGGAAGTCGACAAAAAAGGCCGCGTCTACGTCCGCATCGACCGCAAGCGCAAACTGCCGGTCACGGTGCTGCTGCGCGCGATGGGCTACGTCGAGAACGAGCGCATCCTCGAGATGTTCGACGACTCGGTGTACCTGAAGCACACGATCCTCTCGGACACCGAGGCGACGCTGACCGAAGAGGGCGCCCTGATCGAGCTCTTCAAAAAGCAGCGCCCCGGCGAGCCGCCCTCGGTGGACGCCGCCAAAGCGCTGCTCGAGCAGCTCTTCTTCGACCCCAAGCGCTACGACCTGACCCGGGTCGGCCGCTACAAGCTGAACGCCCGGCTCGACCTCGACATCGACCTCGACACCCGGGTCCTCACCCACGACGACATCATCGCCCTGATCAAGGAGCTCGTCTCGCTGCCGAAGCTGCTCGGCATCCCCGAGGAGATCGACGAGGAGAACCCGATCAAGGACTACGCGGCGGAGGCGATCACCTACCCGCGCGAGCCCGTTGCCGAGCACCTCGACGAGTACGAGCACTTCGGCAACCGCCGCCTGCGCACGGTCGGCGAGCTGATCCAGGAGGCCTTCCGGATCGGCCTCTACCGGATGGAGCGCGTCGTCCGCGAGCGGCTCACGACCGAAGACGCCGACGCGATCACCCCGCAGACGATCATCAACATCCGCCCGGTCGTGGCGGCGATGAAGGAGTTCTTCGGCTCCTCGCAGCTCTCGCAGTTCATGGACCAGACCAACTCGCTGTCGGGCCTTACTCACCGGCGCCGCCTCTCGGCGCTGGGTGCCGGAGGGCTGACCCGCGAGCGTGCTCCGATCGAGGTCCGCGACGTCCACCCGACCCACTACGGGCGGATGTGTCCGATCGAGACCCCCGAGGGCCCGAACATCGGCCTGATCGGCTCGCTCTCCTCCTACGCGCAGGTCTCCGAGCACGGCTTCGTCACGACCCCCTACCGGGTCGTCAAAGACGGGGTCGTGAGCGAGGAGATCGTCCACCTGGACGCCACCCAGGAGGAAGAAATGGTGATCGCCCAGGCCAACGCCGAGGTCGATCCGAAATCGCGCAAGCTGAAAGGGCCGCAGGTTCTCGTCCGCGCTTCCGATCAGGAGTACTCGACGGCCTCGCCGAAGGAAGTCGACCTGATGGACGTCTCACCGACCCAGATCTGGTCGGTGGGGACGGCGCTGATCCCCTTCCTCGAGCACGACGACGCCAACCGGGCGCTGATGGGCTCCAACATGCAGCGCCAGGCGGTGCCGCTGCTGAAGCCCGACCCGCCGCTGATCGGCACCGGCATGGAGCGCCGCGCCGCGGTGGACACCGGCGACGTCGTCCTCGCCGAGAACGACGGCGAGGTCACCCACGTCGACTCCGAGCGGATCGTCGTCACCTCCGGCTCCAAGAAGACGGAGTACCCGCTCCATAAGTTCATGCGGTCCAACCAGGGCACGATCATCCACCAGCGACCGATCGTCAAGAGCGGCCAGAAGGTGGAGAAGGGCGACGTGCTCGCCGACGGCTCCTCGACCGCGGGCGGCGAGATCGCCCTCGGCAAGAACTGCCTGGTCGCCTTCATGTCCTGGGAGGGCTACAACTTCGAGGACGCGATCATCCTCTCCGAGCGCCTCGTCAAGGACGACGAGATGACCTCGATCCACATTGAGGAGTACGAGATCGACGCCCGCACCACGAAGCTCGGCGACGAGGAGATCACCCGCGACATCCCCAACCGCTCCGAGGAGAGCCTGCGCAATCTCGACGAGCGCGGCATCGTCCGGATCGGCGCCGAGGTCATCTCGGGCGACCTGCTGGTCGGCAAGGTGACGCCGAAGGGCGAGACCGAGCTGACCGCCGAGGAGAAGCTGATCCGCGCGATCTTCAAGGAGAAGGCGCGCGAGGTGCGCGACACCTCGTTGAAGGTGCCCCACGGCGAGGGCGGCGTCGTCATCGACGTCCTCACCTTCAGCCGCGACGACGGCGACGACCTGCCGCCCGGCGTCAACGACCTGGTCCGCGTCTACGTGGCGACCAAGCGCAAGATCGCCGAGGGCGACAAGCTCGCCGGCCGCCACGGGAACAAGGGTGTGATCTCGAAGATCGTGCCCGAAGAGGACATGCCTCACCTCGAGGACGGCACCCCCGTCGACGTGATCCTCAACCCGCTCGGCGTGCCGAGCCGGATGAACATCGGCCAGATCCTCGAGACCCACCTCGGCTGGGTCGCCGGCGAGGGCTGGTACGACGACGGCTCCGAGGCCTACAGGCAAGCCCATTCCGAGGAGGGCGACGGGCGCGTCTACGTGGCGACCTCGGTCTTCGACGGCGCCACCGTCGAGGACGTCGACGAGGCGCTGATCAAGTGGCAGGAGGAGAACTCCGAGCGTGGCATCGACCTCGGCATCGACAAGAGCGCCCAGCCCGGCGCCCGCTGCGCCGGCGCCGTGCAGCTCTACAACGGCCGCACGGGCGAGCCCTACGAGGGCAAGGTGACGGTCGGCTACATGTACATCCTCAAGCTGCTCCACCTGGTCGACGACAAGATCCACGCCCGCTCGACCGGCCCCTACTCGCTGGTCACTCAGCAGCCGCTGGGCGGCAAGGCGCAGTTCGGCGGCCAGCGCTTCGGCGAGATGGAGGTCTGGGCGCTGGAGGCCTACGGCGCCGCCTACACGCTGCAGGAGATGCTCACCGTCAAGTCCGACGACACGGTGGGCCGGGTCAAGGCCTACGAGGCGATCGTCAAGGGGGAGAACATCCCCGAGCCGTCGATCCCCGAGTCGTTCAAAGTGCTCCTCAAGGAGATCCAGAGCCTTTCGCTGGACGCCAACGTCGTCTCCGAAGGCGGCGACGTGGAGATCTCCGAGGAGGACGACGACCTGCTGAAGGCGGCCGAGGAGCTCGGCATGGACCTGACCGGGGTCCGCGCCGACGGCGGCTCCAACGGCGCCGCCGACGAGCAGGAGGAGCAGGTGGTCGCGGAGGGCGAGGCCGGCACCGACACGAGCAATGGAGCGGAGGCTGACGGAGCCAAAGCGGAGCCTGAAGAGACGAAGGTGGAGGACTGAGCGTGATCGACATCAACAACTTCGACGCGATTGAGATCGGGCTCGCTTCCTCGAAGAAGATCCGCTCCTGGAGCTGGGGCGAGGTCACCAAGCCCGAGACGATCAACTACCGGACCCTGAAGCCTGAGAAAGACGGGCTCTTCTGCGAGCGCATCTTCGGCCCGACCAAGGACTGGGAGTGCTACTGCGGCAAGTACAAGCGGGTCCGCTACAAGGGCATCGTCTGCGAGCGCTGCGGCGTCGAGGTCACCCGCTCCAAGGTCCGCCGTGAGCGGATGGGGCACGTCGACCTGGCCGCGCCGGTCTCCCACATCTGGTTCTTCAAGGGGGTGCCGAGCCGGATCGGCTACCTGATCGACATGGCTCCCAAGGAGCTCGAGAAGGTCCTCTACTTCGCTGCCTCGATGGTCACCTGGGTCGACGAGGAAGCGCGCGAGAAGGACATCGGGAAACTCGAGAAAGAAGTCAAAAAGGTCACCGACTCCTACGCGGCCGAACAGCAGAAACGCACCCAGGAGCTGAACGAGTCGCTGCAGCGCCGCATCGCCTACCTCGAAGGCGGCGGCCAGGAGAAGTTCGACGACGACGACCACATCTGGGCCGACTCGCTGAAGCTGACCGCGGCGCAGCTGCGCAAGCTGAAGGACGACGAGCGCGCCAAGATGATCAAAGAACTGCGCAAGACCTTCGAAGCGGAGATCTCCGACACCGAGGCCTACATCGAAGAGGCGATCGAGCGGATGGAGGAGGTCTGGAAGATCTTCACCGAGATGAAGCCGAAGGACGTCATCAACGACGAGACGGTCTTCCGCGAGCTCAAGGACCGCTTCGGCTCGCCGTTCGGCTGGGGCGAGTACTTCCGCGGCGGCATGGGCGCCGAGGCGGTGCGCGACCTGCTCGAGCAGGTCGACCTGCCGGCGGAAATCGAGGAGCTCGAGCAGGTCATCAACAGCTCCAAAGGCCAGAAACAGGCGCGCGCCGTGAAGCGGCTGAAAGTCGCCTCGGCCTTCCAGCACTCCGAGAACAGGCCCGAGTGGATGATCCTCGACAGCGTGCCGGTGATACCGCCGGAGCTGCGCCCGATGGTCCAGCTCGACGGAGGCCGCTTCGCGACCTCCGACCTCAACGACCTCTACCGGCGCGTGATCAACCGCAACAACCGGTTGAAAAGGCTGCTCGACCTCGGCGCGCCGGAAATCATCGTCAACAACGAGAAGCGGATGCTCCAGGAGGCGGTCGACGCGCTGTTCGACAACGGCCGCCGCGGCCGTCCGGTCACCGGTCCGGGCAACCGCCCGCTGAAGTCGCTCTCCGACATGCTGAAGGGCAAGCAGGGGCGCTTCCGCCAGAACCTGCTCGGCAAGCGCGTCGACTACTCCGGCCGCTCGGTGATCGTCTCCGGGCCGAGCCTGCAGCTGCACCAGTGCGGCCTGCCGAAGCTCATGGCGCTCGAGCTCTTCAAGCCTTTCATCATGGCTCAGCTGGTCGAGCGCAAAGCCGTCCAGAACATCAAGGCGGCCAAGAAGATGGTTGAGTCGATGGTCCCGGAGGTCTGGGACGTGCTCGAGGAGGTCATCCACGAGCACCCGGTGCTGCTCAACCGGGCGCCGACCCTCCACCGCCTCGGGATCCAGGCCTTCGAGCCGGTGCTGGTCGAGGGCAAGGCGATCCAGGTCCACCCGCTCGTCTGCCACGCCTTCAACGCCGACTTCGACGGCGATCAGATGGCGGTCCACGTGCCGCTCTCCGCCGAGGCCCAGGCCGAGGCCCGGGTGCTGATGCTGTCGGCGAACAACATCCTCTCGCCGGCCCACGGCGCGCCGCTGGCGACGCCGACCCAGGACATGGTGTTGGGGATCTACTTCCTCACCTACGGCCCAGATGCCGGGGAGCTGAAGAAGATCGACGAGGAGCTGAAGGCCGGCAAGGGCGCCAACGGATCCGCCCCGAAGACCTTCCGTTCCTCGCAGGAGGCCGAGCTCGTCTACGAGAACGGCGGCTGCAAGCTGCACGACTTCGCCGAGTACCGGCGGGCCGGGCACGAGCACTTCCTGACCACGGTCGGCCGCATCATCTTCAACGAGAAGATCGAGCGGGCGCTCGCCGATGCACTCGGCGAGGACTTCGATCCGGAGGGCTTCCAGTTCGCCAACCACGCGCTGAAGAAGCGCGACGTCAACGAGATGGTCTCCGACCTGGTCGAGGCCTACGGCGCGCCGGCGGTCTCGCGGGTGCTCGACGCCTTCAAAGAGCTCGGCTTCCACTACGCGACCCAGGCCGGGATCACCGTCTCCAAGAACAACGTCATCTCGCCGCCGAGCAAGGGCGAGATCCTCGATCGCTACGAGAAGCAGACCGCCGCGATCAAGGGTCAGTACGACGAGGGCTACATCACCGCCGAGGAGCGCCACGAGGCGATCACCTCGCACTGGAACAAAGCGACCGACGAGGTAGCCCAGGCGATGGAGGACAACCTCGACGAGCTCAACCCGATTTTCATGATGGCCAACTCGGGGGCCCGCGGATCGTTCAAACAGATCCGCCAGCTGGCCGGGATGCGCGGCCTGATGGCCAACCCGAAAGGCGAAATCATCGAGCGGCCGATCAAGGCCAACTTCATGGAGGGCCTCTCCGTGCTCGAGTACTTCATCTCGACCCACGGGGCCCGAAAGGGGCTCGCCGACACGGCGCTGCGCACGGCGGACTCGGGTTACCTGACCCGCCGCCTGGTCGACGTCGCCCAGGACGTCATCGTCCGCGACGAGGACTGCAAAACCAAGGACCACATCCAGATGGCGCTGCGCAAGGACGACGGCTCGCTCAACGACAACCTGTTCGGGCGGCTGGCGGCGAAGAAGTTCGAGACCAAGCGCGGTCGCGAGCTGCTCAAGCGCAACCAGGAGATAACCCTGGCCGACGTCGAGGCGATCGCCGAGGCGTTCGGCGACGAGGAGGTCGAGGTTCCCGTCCGCTCGACCCTCAAGTGCGATGCCGATTCGGGTGTGTGCCGAGCCTGCTACGGCGTCGCCCCGGCGACCGGCTTCATGGTCAACATCGGCGACGCGGTGGGGATCATCGCCGCCCAGTCGATCGGCGAGCCAGGCACCCAGCTGACCATGCGCACCTTCCACACGGGCGGTGTCGCCGGCCAGGACATCACCCAGGGCCTGCCGCGCATCGTCGAGCTCTTTGAGGCACGCAAACCGAAGGGCTTGGCGCAGATGGCCGAGGCAGCGGGCAAGGTGTCGGTGGAAGAGACCGACAAAGCGCTGAAAGTGATCGTCACCGAGTCCAGCGGCGAGGAGCACGCCTACAGCTTCCCGCTGCGGACCCGGCTCCACGTCAAAGACGGCGACAAGGTCGAGGTTGGCCAGCAGCTCAACGAGGGCTCGCTGTACCCGGCCGACCTGCTGACGATCCGCGGCCGCACCGAGACCGAGCTCTACCTTGTCGCCGAGGTGCAGAGGGTCTACCGCGCCCAGGGCGTCGACATCAACGACAAGCACATCGAGTTGATCGCCCGCCAGATGCTGAAGAAGGTGCGGATCGAGCAGAAGGGCTCGACCAGCCTCCTGCCCGGTCAGCTCGAGGACCGCGGCAACCTCAAGCGGCTCAACAAGCAGGTCAAGGAAGAGGGCGGCGCGGCGGCCAAAGGCGAGGAGGTCATCCTCGGGATCACCAAGGCCTCGCTTGCCACCGAGTCCTTCCTCTCGGCGGCCTCCTTCCAGGAGACGACCAAGGTGCTCACCGACGCCGCCCTGGAGGGGAAACGGGACAAACTCGTCGGACTCAAGGAGAACGTGATCATCGGCAAGCTGATCCCGGCCGCGACCGGGCTCAAGCACTACCGCACGCTGGCGGTCGAACCGGCGATCCCGATCGAGCCGCCCGCCGAGGAGGACCTGCTCGACGAAGAGGAGTTGGCCGCCGAGCTCGGCGTCGAAAACGGCGGCGAGGCGCCGGTCGAGAGCTTCGGCCCCTCGTTTGCCGAGGAGCTCGAGGAGTTGGCGCAGGAGATCGAGCAGACCGGGGACGAGAAAGCGTCTTAGTCCGTCTTAGCGGTGGGAGGGGCCGGGTGCCCCTCCCACGAAGACCGTTGCGCAGCTGAAGCGGATTGCAGGGTGCGGGCGTGGTCCCCTGAGCCTTCGTGGGAGGGGCACCCGGCCCCTCTTCGCACGACCCCCGCTCCGACAGGTTTCGGCGGGGTCGATGGCGAGCAGTGCGCAGCTTCCGGTGCGACTTTTGCTCGCTATACGGACATAAGTCGCACTGGAAGGGTGGAGGCCGAACGCGAAACGGCCGGGGCGTGAGCCCCGGCCGTCGTGAGTCGCTTGTGGCGTTCGGTTAGTTGCTGCTGCCGCCGGTGAGGCAGTAGGCGAACACGGTCAGGGTCGAGGCGTTGGCCGTGTTGTTCTTGGCCTGGTAGAGCCAGCCGTTGCCGCTGCGGAGCGAGGAGGTCATCTCGACTCCGAAGTTGGCGGGCTGGGCGCCGCCGCTGATCACCGTCGTGCCGGCTGGGCAGCCGACCGCGACGGTCCCGTTGGCGCCGGCGGCGATGCCGGTGCTGTTGGTCACCTGGATGATCGGTCCGAGCTCGGAGGCGCGGACGGCGCCGGCCTGGAGCTCGCTGGAGCCGACCGAGTTGGCGCCGAGGTCGGCATCGCCCAGCGACTGATCTGACACCTCCGACGATCCGACCGAGTTGGCGGCGAGGTCGCCGGCCGCGAGAGAGTCCGGCGCGACCTCCGGAGAGGCGACCGCGTTTTCGGCAATCTCGTCGGCGCCGACCGAGTCGGTTCCGAGGTCATCGGCGGTGAGCGTGCCGTTCGCGACCTTCGCCGACTTGACGGCGTCGTCGCGGAGGTCGAGGGTGCGGACCGTGCCGTCGACGATCTGCGCCGAGCGGACGGTGTTCTTGCCGATTGCCAGGGCCGAGCCGGTCATGGCCAGGAAGAGCGCCACACAAGAGATGACGGTGGCGGGTGAGATGCGGAACTTGCGATTGCGGTTCATCGGGGGTCTCCTTTCGTCGTTTTGAATCCCGATGGACCTAGCTTCGAATCGATTGCCCTTTCTCTCTACGCACCCAAGGGGTGAACCTGCTCACCCCTCGATAGATTGGCCGGGTGGCCAGCACGGGAAAGGTTTGCGTCATCGGCGCCGGTAGCTCCGGCCTTACCGCCGGCCAGGTGCTGGGCGCGCGGGGCATCCCCTACGACTGCTTTGAGAAGGGGTCGCACATCGGTGGCAACTGGCGCTATGAAAATGACAACGGGCTGTCCTCCGCCTACCGTTCGCTGCACATCAACAGCTCGCGCGAGCTGATGTCGTTCAAGGCGATGCCGATGCCGGACAGCTATCCGGACTACCCGAGTCACGAGCACATCGCCCGTTACTTCGACGCCTACGCCGAGCGCTTCGGGCTGGGCGAGCGGATCCGCTTCAACACCGAGGTGGTCGACGTCAGGCCAGCCAGAGAGGAGTGGGAGGTCACCGTCAAAGGACCGGATGGCGAGCGCGAGACGCAGCGCTACCGCGCTGTATTGGTCGCCAACGGGCATCACTGGGACCCGCGCTGGCCGGAGCCGCCCTTCCCGGGCGCCGACGCCTTCGAGGGCGAGCAGATGCATGCCCACTACTACCGCGAGCCCGACGTTCTGGTCGGCAAGCGTGTCCTCGTCCTCGGGATCGGCAATTCGGCAGTCGACATCGCGGTCGAGTCGTCGCGGATCGCCGACGCCACCTTCCTCGCTATGCGCCGCAGTGCCTACGTCATCCCGAAGTACCTGGGCGGCAAGCCGGTCGACGACGCCACGCCGCCGATCATTACCAGGCTGCCGATTGGCGTCCAGCGCTTCTTCACGGCGCGCCTGCTGAAGCTCGCGGTGGGCGAGATGACCGACTACGGGCTGCCCAAGCCCGACCACAAGCTGCTCGAGGCTCATCCCACGGTGTCCTCGGAGCTGCTGCCGCGGATCGGTCACGGCGACATCGCCGTCAAGCCCAACATCGAGCGCTTCGGGGGCGGGCGTACCGTCCGCTTCGTCGACGGCAGCGAGGAGGAGATCGACCTCGTCGTCTATTGCACCGGTTACAAGATCAGCTTCCCCTTCTTCGCCCCCGAGGTGTTTGAGGCGAAAGACAACCGGATGGCGCTCTACCGCCGCGTTGTCTCGGTGAAGCGTCCGGGCCTCTACTTCATCGGCTTCATCCAGCCGCTGGGACCGATCATGCCGATTGCCGAGGCGCAGTCGGAATGGATCGCCGATCTGGTCGATGGGAAGGCGGCGCTTCCCTCAGTCGCCGAGATGCGCGAGGAGATCGCTGCGGAGGAACGCCGCATGCGGAAGCGCTACGTCACCTCTAAGCGTCACACGATTCAGGTGGACTTCCACCCGTACCTGCGCGAGATCCGCCGCGAGCGTAAGCAGGGTGCGCAGCGGGTCGCCGCGGCGTCTGCGGAGCGCCGCCCCGCCGTCGCCGCGTAGCGAGGCCAGGGCTGCCGTGCGGGCCGCGCGGCCGAACCGGCAGCGGACGTCGCCGCCCGAAGCCCCCGCCCGAGCCCCCGTCGCCGACCTCCTGGTCATAAGCGCGGCTTGCCCACCAGACGAGCCAAAGCGCCGCGAAGACGGGAATCTTCAAGACGACGAGCAGGAAGAAGATCGGCAGCCACCCCTCCATCGGGCCAGTGTAGAGACTGCGCTCAGAGCGCTTCGGCCCAGGCGATCAGGGCGTCGACGTGGGCGTCCTCGAGCCCGAGCTGGGGCTCGGTCGGCACAAGCAGGGTCGGCTCGGTGCGCCGCTCCGCCCACTCGTAACAGCTGTCGTCGAGGTTGTCGTCGATCCAGGCCAGGGCGCGGCCGCGGGCGTGCTCGTCGAGCGGTCCCAGCTTCCAGTGCGCTGCACCCGCGGCGACGCGCCCGTCGAAGCTGACGTGCCCGCACTCCTCCAAGCCCAGCATCGATGGCAGGTAGAAGTTCGCTTTGTCCTCCCAGCCGCTCGCCCATACCATCTCGAAGTGGCCACAAAGCCGCCGCAATCGCTCCCCCGCCGCCAGCGAGATGCAGTGGGGCACGCCGTCGACCAGCTGAAACCGCGTCGTCCCCCGCTCCGGCGGCCCCTCGAACCCGAACAACGAGATGACGCCATCGATGTCTACGGCCAGGATCGGTCGACTCATGCTTTAAAGCTAAAAGGAAACCGGCCGGCGCACACCTCGGGCGCTCGCCAGAACGGCTGGGGAAAGGGATCGGGTCTCCCTCCGAACGGCTTGTACTTTTTCCGCGCTACCGCTCTCGGACGGCCAGCTTGTGTCTTCGGAAAAAGTTGAGAGAGGAGGGGGACCCGATCCCTCCTCCGCCCCTACCACCTGTAGTGAGCAAACGCCTTGTTGGCCTGCGCCATGCGGTAGATGTCGTCTTTGCGCTTCCAGGCACCACCCTGCTGCCCGATCGCGTCGAGGATCTCACCGGCGAGACGCTCGGACATCGCGTACTCGCGGCGGTTGCGGGCAAAATCGACCAGCCAGCGGACCGCGAGGGTGCGGGCGCGGCGGGCGGGGACCTCGACCGGGACCTGGTAGGTGGCACCGCCGACGCGGCGCGAGCGCACCTCGAGGACGGGGGTCAGTTGTTTGATCGCCGCCTCGAGCTGCTCGACCGCGTCCTCGCCGGAGCGCTCGGAGACGATTGCCAGCGCGTCGTAGACGAGCCGCTCGGCAAGTGACTTCTTGCCGTCGAGCATGACCTTGTTGATCACCTGCTGGACGAGCCGGTTGCGAAAGCGCGCGTCGGGCTCGACGGGACGGATCTGGGCGGCGGAGCGTCGCGGCACTGGAGTCTCAGCTGGCCTTGACGCCGTAGCGGGAACGCGACTGCTTGCGGTCGGAGACGCCGGAGGCGTCGAGCGTGCCGCGGACGACCTTGTAGCGGACGCCAGGCAGATCCTTGACCCGCCCGCCCCTGATCAGCACAACCGAGTGCTCCTGCAGGTTGTGCCCCTCGCCGGGAATGTAGGTGGTGACCTCCATGCCGTTGGTCAGCCGCACACGCGCGATCTTGCGCAGGGCCGAGTTCGGCTTCTTCGGCGTTACCGTGGCGACGCGGGTGCAGACGCCGCGCCGCTGCGGGGCCGCGACCCTCTTCTTATTGCCTTGCCCCGACTTGAGGCCCGGCGTGGTCGTCTTCTTCTTAGGACGCTTGCGGCCCTTGCGAATAAGTTGGTTCGTGTTCGGCACGGCCGCGCATGGTAGCGGGCCGCCGCCTTTGGAGCCAGCACGAGCAGCATTCCGGTCAGCATCAAAGCGGCCGAGGAAGCCAGCTCGGCGTAGAAGCCGTCGAGCAGGACGGCGGTGGCGCCGGAGAAGCGCGCCGCGTCGGCGCCGACGTCGAGCCCGGCCGGACGGTCGATCAGGAGGGCGACCGCGAGGCCGACAAGGCCAAGGGCGACGACGACCGCGCCTGCCCCCGGGCGGCGCGGGGAGCGCATGGCCACCAGGCCCAGCAGCGCCGCGAGCGCCGCCACCGGCAGCAGCAGATAGGAGTGCGCCTCGCCTGCTCTTTCGCCCCCGACGGTCGGCGGCTCGGCGGCCGGCAGGCCGGCGTAGCCGGGCTGGCCGACCTCGACCGCCCGGTAGTCGACGAACTGCGAGGCGGCGAGGCAGGCTGAGGCGGCGACGATCGCCAGGCCGAGCGCCCGCCGAGGCGTCAGCAGGCCGCTCGCGCGCACCGCCGCGCGCACCGCCCGGTCACGCGCCCGCAGCAACCGCGGCTCGAGCCAGCCGAGCAGGCGGAAGGCGCGTCGCACCAGCGGCCGCAGCAGGCGCCAGCTGCGCGTCCGGAGGCGACGCAGGACCCGGATCGACCGCGCGACGATGGGCCAGGCCCGCTGCAGCACCTGGTTTGCCAGCCGGTCCGCCCCCCGCGTCCAGGTGGCCACTCGCGGCGCCCCCACCAGCACCGTGTTGGCGCCTCGATCGACCCGTCGCGTCAGCTTTTCGAGACGGACCCTGGCCACCATCGCACGGCGGCGCCCCGCTGCTATCATCGCCCGTCGCTCAGGCTTTCTTTTCGCAGTTCGCGTAGTTCGTTTCGCCGGGCCCGAAGGGGCCTTTTTCATGCGCCGAGCCCGGCCAGCGCCGGCAGGCTTCCGTCTCAATCGTCCCCATCTCACCAGCGACCCCCTACCTTAAGACCATGGCACGCAGCTTCCCACTAGAAAAAACCCGCAACATCGGGATCATGGCGCACATCGACGCCGGCAAGACGACGACGACCGAGCGCATCCTCTACTACACCGGCCGCACCCACAAAATGGGCGAGGTTCACGAGGGCGCCGCCGTCATGGACTGGATGGAGCAGGAGCAGGAACGCGGCATCACGATCACCTCCGCTGCGACCGCCTGCGACTGGGAGGGTCACCGGATCAACATCATCGACACGCCCGGTCACGTCGACTTCACGGTCGAGGTCGAGCGCAGCCTGCGCGTCCTCGATGGCGCGGTGGCGGTCTTCGACGCCGTCGCCGGGGTCGAGCCGCAGTCCGAGACGGTCTGGCGGCAGGCCGACAAGTACCGGGTCCCGCGGATTGCCTACATCAACAAGATGGACCGCACCGGCGCCGACTTCTACAACGCCGTGCAGACCATGATCGACCGGCTGGGCGCCAACCCGCTGCCGATCCAGCTGCCGATCGGCAGCGAGGGCGACTTCGAAGGTGTCGTCGACCTGATCGAGATGAGGGCGCTGGTCTGGAAAGACGAGCTCGGCACCGAGTTCGAGACGACCGAGATCCCCGCCGACCTCGCCGACAAAGCCGACGAATACCGCACCCAGCTGATCGAGGCCTGCGCCGAATACGACGACGAGCTGATGGAGGCCTACCTCGGCGAGGAGGAGATCCCGCACGAGCGGATCGCCAAGTCGCTGCACCGCGCCTGCCTCGACACCAAGGTGACGCCGATCCTCTGCGGTTCCTCCTTCAAGAACAAGGGCGTGCAGCCGCTGCTCGACGCGATCGTCGAGCTGCTTCCCTCGCCGCTCGAGGTCCCCCCGGTGACCGGTCTGGTTCCGGCCGCCAAGGGCGAGGACGAGCCGACCGAGGCCGAGCGCCCCGCCGACGACAGCGCCCCCTTCGCCGCGCTCGCCTTCAAGATCATGACCGACCCCTACGTCGGCAAGCTCACCTACTTCCGCGTCTACTCGGGCAAGCTCGAAGCGGGCGGCCGCGTCCTCAACGTGAAAACCGGCAAGACCGAGCGGATCGGGCGGCTGCTGATGATGCACGCCAACAGCCGCGAGGAGATCGAGCAGGTTTACTCGGGCGACATCTGCGCCGGCGTCGGCCTCAAGGAAACCGGCACCGGTGACACGCTGGCCGCGCCCGACGCGCCGATCGCACTGGAGAGCATCGAATTCCCGGAGACGGTGATCGCGGTCGCGATCGAGCCGAAAACCAAAGCCGACCAGGAGAAGATGGGTACCGCGCTGCAGCGACTGGGCGAAGAGGACCCGACCTTCCGGATCGAATCCGACGAGGAAACGGGGCAGACCCTGATCCACGGCATGGGCGAGCTCCACCTCGAGGTGATCGTCGACCGCATGCTGCGCGAGTTCAAAGTCGACGCCAACGTCGGCAAGCCGCAGGTCGCCTATCGCGAGACGATCCGCAAGGAGGCGAAGAAGGTCGAGGCGCGCTTTGTCCGCCAGACCGGCGGCCGCGGCCAGTTCGGCCACGTCGTCATCAACGCCGAGCCGGCGCCGGGCGAGGGCTTCGAGTTCGTCAACAAGATCAAGGGCGGGACCATCCCCGGCGAATACATCGGCCCGGCCGAACAGGGGATGAAAGAGGCGCTCGAAAACGGGGTCAAGGCCGGCTACCCGATGGTCGACGTCAAAGTCGAACTGATCGACGGTTCCTTCCACGACGTCGACTCCTCGGAGATGGCCTTCAAGATCGCCGGCTCGATGGCGATCCAGGAGGCCGCCCGCAAGGCCGACCCGGTCCTGCTGGAGCCGGTGATGGCGGTCGAGGTGGTCACCCCTGAGGACTTCCTCGGCGACGTGATCGGCGACCTCTCACGGCGACGGGGCAAAGTCCAGGGCCAGGAGCAGCGCGGCAACGCCCTCGCGGTACAGGCCTTCGTCCCGCTCGGCGAAATGTTCGGCTACGCCACCGACCTGCGATCCTCCACCCAGGGTCGGGCCACCTACACGATGCAGTTCGAGCGCTATGAGGAAGTGCCCGCCAACATCGCCGAAGAGATCGTCGAGCACCGGTCGGGCGAGCCGGTGGGAGCGACCTCTTGATTCTGGCTATATTTCCCAGGTTCGCCCGCAGGTAAAGCAAGAGACCCACTTCAGGAAAGGTAGAACGGAGAGCGATGTCAAAGGAGAAGTTCGAGCGCGACAAGCCGCACGTGAACGTCGGCACGATCGGTCACATCGACCACGGCAAGACGACGCTGACGGCCGCGATCACCACGACGCTCTCCACCAAGGGAGGCGCCGAGGCGAAGAGCTTCGCCGAGATCGACAACGCTCCCGAGGAGAAGGAGCGCGGCATCACGATCGCGACCTCCCACGTCGAGTACCAGACCGACAACCGCCACTACGCCCACGTCGACTGCCCCGGGCACGCCGACTACGTCAAGAACATGATCACCGGCGCCGCCCAGATGGACGGCGCGATCCTGGTCGTCTCGGCCGCTGACGGCGTCATGCCCCAGACCCGCGAGCACATCCTGCTCGCCCGCCAGGTCAACGTCCCGCACGTGGTCGTCTTCCTCAACAAGATCGACCAGGTCGACGACGACGAGCTGGTCGAGCTGGTCGAGGAGGAGGTCAAGGACCTGCTCAACGAGTACGACTTCCCGGGCGACGACACGCCGATCATCAAAGGCTCGGCGCTGAAAGCGCTGGAGGGCGACGCCGACGCCCAGCAAGCCATCTTCGACCTCGCCGACGCGCTCGACTCCTACATCCCGGAGCCGCAGCGCGACCTCGATAAGCCGTTCCTGATGCCGATCGAGGACATCTTCTCGATCACCGGCCGCGGCACCGTCGCCACCGGCCGCGTCGAGCAGGGCATCGTCAACACCGGCGACGAGGTCGAGATCGTCGGCATGAAGGACACGACTAAAACCGTGGTCACCGGGGTCGAGATGTTCCGCAAGATCCTCGACCAGGGTCAGGCGGGGGACAACATCGGCGCCCTGCTGCGTGGCACGAAGCGCGAGGAGATCGAGCGCGGCCAGGTTCTCTGCAAGCCCGGCTCGATCACCCCGCACACCAAATTCAAAGCAGAGGTCTACTGCCTCAAGAAGGAGGAGGGTGGACGTCACACCCCGTTCTTCTCCGGCTACCGGCCTCAGTTCTACTTCCGCACGACGGACGTGACCGGGATCGCCAACCTTCCCGAGGGGACGGAGATGGTGATGCCGGGCGACAACGTCCAGATGACGATCGAGCTGATCCAGCCGATCGCCATGGATCAGGGTCTGCGCTTCGCGATTCGCGAGGGCGGCAGGACCGTGGGCTCGGGGGTCGTCTCCGAGGTCATCGAGTAACGCAACACGGGGCGGCCCGGCATTGGCCGCCCTCGCCGCGTCAAGCGGCGAGACAACTTCAAGGACATACGACCGGGGCGGCGCCCGCGAAGTTCAGAGTCAAAGGGCGGCGCCCCTTCCGCGCGGTAAAGGCCGTGCGGGGAAGGAACAAGAGAGCAGAAACCCGTGGCGACGATCGCGGCCCAGAAAATCCGAATCCGACTCAAGGCGTATGACCACGACGCCATAGATCGGGCTGCCCGCGAGATCGTCGAGACCGCGGAGCGGACCGGGGCGCGCGTCTCGGGCCCCGTGCCGCTGCCGACCGAGAAAAACGTCTACTGCGTGATCCGCTCTCCCTTCAAGGACAAGGACTCGCGCGAGCACTTCGAGATCCGCACCCACAAGCGGTTGATCGACATCCTCCAGCCGTCGCCGAAAACCGTCGACTCGCTGCAGCGGCTCGACTCGCTGCCGGCCGGCGTCGACATCGAGATCCGTCTCTAGGAGTCGATGGTGGCGGCGATCCTCGGCAAGAAGCTCGGCATGACGCAGCTTTTCCAGGAGGACGGCACCGTCGTGCCGGTCACCGTGATCGAGGCCGGTCCCTGCAAGGTGACCGCCCTCCGCGACGCCGAGCGGGACGGCTACTCCGCCGTGCAGCTCGCCTTCGGCGAGGTCGCCGAGCGCAAGCTGACCAGGGCCGAGCTCGGCCACCTGAAGAAGGCCGGCGCGCCGGCGATGCGGCACGTCGTCGAGTTCCGCGACGCTGATGTCGGCGGTGAGGACGGCGAGGGCCCGAGGGTCGGCGACGACGTCACCGTCGACGCGTTCGAGCCGGGCCAGAAGGTCAAGGTCTCCGGCGTCTCGATCGGCAAGGGCTTCCAGGGCGGCATCAAGCGTCACAACTTCAGCCGCGGCCCAGTCACCCACGGCTCCCACAACGTGCGGGCGCCCGGGTCGATCGGTGCCAGCGCCTTCCCGGCCCGCGTCTTCAAAGGGATGCGGATGCCGGGCCAGATGGGCAACAAGCGGGTCACCCAGCGTGGCCTCGAAGTCGCCGAGGTGGACGCGGAGCGCAACCTGCTCATGCTCAAGGGCTCGATTCCCGGCTCCAAGAACTCCGTGGTGGAGGTGCGTACCGATGGCTAGCGCCAAAGCCGCTGTCCTCGGCAAATCCGGCAAAGCCGACCTGCCCGGCGAGATCTTCGCCGAGCCGTTCCATCAGTCGCTGGTCCACGAGACGGCCCGCGCCGACCTCGCTTCGCGCCGCCGCGGCACCGCCTCGACCCTGACCCGCGGCGAGGTCTCCTTCACGA
Organism: Solirubrobacterales bacterium; assembly: GCA_036276735.1. Taxonomy (GTDB): domain Bacteria; phylum Actinomycetota; class Thermoleophilia; order Solirubrobacterales; family 70-9; genus VRUE01. The sequence continues at coordinate 28,356 of DASUOH010000047.1, forward strand.
CCGCCAAGGCCTGGCGGCAGAAGGGCACTGGTCGCGCCCGCGTCGGCTCCCTGGGCGTGCCGAACCGCTTCGGCGGCGGCGTCGCCTTCGGTCCCAAGCCGCGTCACTACACCGTCAAGGTCAACCGCAAAGCGCGGCGCAAGGCGATGCGGGCGGCGCTCTCCGTCCACGCCGAGCGCGCCAGCGTCGCGGTGCTCGACCCGAGCTCCTACGAGACCCCGTCGACCAAGGCGGCCGCCGAGGCGCTGGTCAAATGGGGCGCCCGGCAGCCGACGCTAGTCGTGCTGATGGCCGAGGAGATCGGCGCGATGAAGAGCTTCCGCAACATCGAGCGCGTCACGGTCGCCGAGGTAGGAGCGATCGGCGTCGCCGACGTAATCGGCGCCGCCTCGCTGATCATCTCCGAAGCGGCGCTCGAGGTGCTGAAGGAGAGGCTCGGCTGATGGATTCCCGCACCGTCCTCATTCGCCCCGTCGTCTCGGAGAAGAGCTACGCGCTGATCGCCGAGGGCAAGTACACGTTCCGGGTCGACGACCGCGCCCACAAGACGCAGATCGCCCGTGCGGTCGAAGAGGTCTTCGGCGTCGACGTGGCCGGTGTGCGGACCTCGAAGGTGCGGGGTAAGCCGAAGAGCCGCAATCGTCGCGGCGGAGTCCAGCGCGGCAGGACGCGGGCCTGGAAGAAGGCAATCGTCCAGCTGGCGCCGGGCGAGCGAATCGAGCTGTTCGAGGGCGCCGAGACCGCCTAGGAGACGAGGAAATGCCGAACCGCAAAACCAAACCGACCAGCCCGGGACGCCGCTTCGCGACCTACCCGCTGCGCGAGCAGGTCACCGCCTCAGAGCCCGAGCGCAAGCTATCCGAAGGCCTGCGCAAGTCGGGTGGGCGCAACGCCAACGGGCGCGTCACCGCGCGCCATCGTGGCGGTGGCGCCAAGCGTCGCTACCGCAAGATCGACTTCAAGCGGCTCAAGGACGGCGTACCGGCCAAGGTGGCCACGATCGAGTACGACCCCAACCGCAGCTGCTACATCGCCCTGCTCCATTACAGCGACGGGGAGAAGCGCTACATCCTCGCCCCGGCGAACCTCGCCGTAGGCGACATCGTCCAGTCCGGCAGCGGCGCCGACATCAAGCCCGGCCACGCGATGGCCCTGGGGCAGATGCCGACCGGCACGATCGTCCACAACGTCGAGATGACCCCCGGCCAGGGCGGCAAGATGGGACGCGCCGCCGGCACGGCGATTCAGCTCGTCGCCAAGGAGGGCGAGATGGTCACCCTGCGCCTGCCCTCCTCGGAGATGCGGCTGGTGCGGGCCGAGTGCCGCGCCACCGTCGGCACCCTCTCCAACGCCGAGCACCAAAACGTCAAGATCGGCAAGGCCGGCCGCAACCGCCACAAGGGCAAGCGGCCGCAGACTCGCGGCGTCGCGATGAATCCGGTCGACCACCCGCACGGCGGCGGCGAGGCGCACCACACGCCGGGCGGTCATCCGGTCACTCCCTGGGGCAAGCCGACGCTCGGCTACAGGACGCGCAAGAAGGGCAAGCAGTCCGACCGCTACATCGTGCGCGGCCGCAAGCGCGGCAAGAAGAAGGGCGGCCGCTGATGGGACGCTCGACCAAAAAGGGGCCGTGGGTGGAAGCGGCGCTGATGAAGCGGATCAGCGCCATGAACGAGGCAGGCCAGAAACAGATGGTCAAAACCTGGTCGCGGACTTCGACGATCTTCCCCGAGATGGTCGGCCACACGATCGCCGTCCACGACGGCCGCAAGCACGTCCCGGTCTTCATCTCCGAGTCGATGGTCGGCCACAAGCTCGGCGAGTTCGCGCCGACCCGTACCTTCCGCTCGCACTCGGGCGGGGACAGAGGTTAGGCGATGGCGGACGAGAAAAAAACGACGAAGAAATCCGAGACCGGCAAAGCGGCCGCGGACAAAAGCGCTGCCAAGAAAGCGGCGAAGAAAAGCGACGCCAAAAAAGCCAAAGCTGCCAAAGGCGACGCCAAAAAGAAAAAAGCCGGCACGAAAAAAGACAGCGCCAAAAAAACCGGCGAGAAAAAAGAGACTTCGAAAAAAGCTCCGGCCGCCAAAAAAGCCACCAAGGCGGCGCCTCTTGTCGTGCGGGCCAGCTCGCGCTACGTGCGCATCGCGCCGCGCAAGGCGCGGCTCGTCGCCGACCAGGTGCGCGGCCTGCACATCGAGAAGGCGCGGGCGCTGCTCCAGTTCTCGCCGCGCGGCGCCGCGCAGGACATCGGCAAGCTGATCGAGTCGGCCGCCTCCAACGCGGAGAACAACCATGATCTCGTCGCCGACGAAATGCGGGTCGCCGAGATCACCGTCGACGAAGGGCCGACGATCAAGCGCTTCCGCCCGCGGGCACTCGGCCGCGCCACCCCGATCCACAAGCGAACCAGCCACATTGCCGTGGCGCTGAGCCCCGAAGAGGACAGGTAGGCCATGGGACAGAAGATCCACCCCGGCGGCTTTCGCGTCGGCTACATCCACGACTGGAAGTCCAACTGGTTCGACGAGAAGGGCTTCGCCGACGTCCTCGACGAGGACCTGAAGATCCGCGACCACATCGAAGGCAAACTCGCCCACGCCGGCCTTTCGAGCATCACGATCGAGCGCCGTGGCGAGGTCGCCGTCGACATCCACACGGCGCGGCCCGGCATCGTGATCGGCAAATCGGGCTCCGAAGTGGACGCGCTGCGCAAGGAGCTGCACAAGCTGACGGGCAAGCCGGTGAAAGTGAACATCCGCGAGGTGAAGCGTCCCGAGCTCGACGCCAAATTGGTCGCCCAGTCGATCGCCGAGCAGCTGCAGAACCGGGTCGCGTTCCGGCGGGCGATGAAACGGGCCCTCACCTCGGCGATGCGCTCGGGTGCAAAGGGCGTGAAGATCCAGGTCGGCGGCCGCCTCGGCGGCGCCGAGATGGCCCGCACCGAAAGCTATTCCGACGGCCGGGTGCCGCTGCACACTCTGCGCGCCAACATCGACTACGGCACCTACGAGGCGAAGACCACCGCCGGCCGGATCGGCGTCAAATGTTGGATCAACAAGGGCGAAGTGATGCCCGAGGGCTTCCGCTCCGACCAGATCTCGCCCGACGGCGACCCGCCCCAGCGCGGCGGCGGCCGGGGTGGGCCCGGCGGGCGCGATCGCGGTCCCGGCGGCGATCGAGGTCGCGGTCCCGGCGGCGGCGGACGTGGCCCGGGTGGGCGCGGCGGCGGCCGTGGCGGCCCCGGCGGTCAGCGCGGCGGCGGAGGGGGGCGCTAGTCATGCTGATGCCGAAGCGGGTCAAGCACCGCAAGCAGTTCCGAGGCCGCATGCGCGGCAACACCAAGGGCAGCAGCAACGTCGCCTTCGGCGAGTACGGCCTCAAGGCACTCGATCGCGGCTGGATCACCAACCGCCAGATCGAGGCTGCGCGTATCGCGATGACCCGCAAGATCAAACGCGGCGGCAAGGTCTGGATCAACATCTTCCCCGACAAGCCGTACACCAAGAAGCCTGCCGAGACGCGGATGGGCTCCGGCAAGGGCAACCCCGAGGGCTGGGTGGCGGTCGTCAAGCCGGGCAAGGTGATGTTCGAGCTGGCCGGCGTCCCCGAGGACCTGGCGCGCGAGGCGCTGCGCCTGGCCGGGCACAAGCTCCCGGTCAAGACGCGCTTCGTCACGCGCGAGGGGGCGGAGAACCGATGAAGGCCGCCGAGATGCACAATCTGAAAGACGGCGAGCTGGTCGCCAAATTGATCGACGCCAAGAAAGAGGCGTTCAACCTGCGCTTCAAGCATGCGACCGGCGAGCTCGAGAACACGGCACGGCTGAGCGAGTCCAAGCGGGACGTGGCGCGGCTGCTGACCGTGGCGCGGCAGCGCAACATAGACGTGGATAGAGAGCTGAGGAAATGAGCGAGGACGAGCAGAAAGACAACGTAGAGGAGACTCCGGCTCAGGACGAGGCCGCCGAGGCTGCGGGTCCTGTCGCGGGGGAGGACTCCTCGTCCTCGCAAGCTGCGGGCGAGGAGCCCACCCCCACGCCACCCGCAGAGGAGACGCCCAAGGAGGAGGCTCCGGCCGAAGAGGCTGCCGCTCCGGCTGCGGAGGAGAAAGCTGAAGAGGAGCCGAATCCTGAGGACGACCTTCCTTGGAAGGATCGCCTCAGGCTGCAGAAATCCAGGCGGCCGCATAAAGCTGGGCCGCAGCTCAGTGTTGAGGAGCGGGCCGAGCGGCGTCTTGCCGAGCGCAAGCGGCAGGCCGACGCGCGGCGCAAGCAGCGGGCAGAGGCGAAGAAGGAGAAGACCGCTGGGACGGGGACGGCACCCGCGGAGAAGGGTGCCAACGCCGCCAAGGTGCGCCAGGGGATCGTCGTCTCCGACAAGGGGCAGAAATCGATCACGGTGCGGGTCGACATCGTCCGCCGCCACCCGGTCTACGAGAAGGTGATCCGCCGCTCGCGGACGCTGCACGCCCACGACGAGAGCAACGAGGCCGGCGAGGGCGACGTGGTGCGTATCGTCGAGACCCGGCCGCTATCGAAGACCAAGCGCTGGCGCCTGGTCGAGGTTGTCGAGAAGGCACGGTAGGAGAGCACTGCGATGATCCAGCAGGAGTCCAGACTCAAAGTCGCCGACAACTCGGGCGCCCGCGAGATTCTCTGCATCCGCGTCAAGGGCGGCTCGCACCGGCGCTACGCCGGCGTCGGCGACGTGATCACCGCGACGGTCAAACAGGCGAGCCCGCAGGGCGGCGTCCGCAAGGGCGAGGTCGTGCAGGCGGTCGTCGTGCGCACCAAGAAGCAGCTCGGCCGCGCCGACGGCACCTACATCGCCTTCGACGAAAACGCCGCGGTGCTGATCGACCCGGCCAGCAACAACCCGCGCGGCACCCGCATCTTCGGGCCGGTCGCCCGCGAGCTGCGCGATCGCAACTTCATGAAAATCGTCTCTCTGGCGCCGGAGGTTCTCTGATGGCCAAGGCGATGAGGATCCGAACCGACGACGTGGTCCAGGTGATCGGCGGCAAGGACGCCGGCAAGACCGGTCGGGTCATCCGGACCGAACCGAAGCGGAACTTCGTCTACGTCGAGGGGCTGAACATGGTCAAGCGGCACCAGCGGCCGCTGCCCGTCCAGAACACCCAGCGCAAAAGCGAGGCGATGGGCGGGATCATCGACAAGGAGGGGCCGATTCACGTCTCCAACGTGATGCTGCTCGACCCGAAGGACAACAAGCCGACGCGGGTCGGCGTACGCCGCGACAAAGGCGGCAAGCGCGAGCGCTACGCGCGGCGAAGCGGGGCGGCGTTCTGATGGAGACGGCGACCGTGCAATCCCAGGCAGCGCCGCCGCCGCGCCTGCGCGAGCGCTACGAGCAGGACGTTCTGCCGCAGTTGATGGAGCGGTTCGCCTACTCGACCACGATGGAGGCGCCGCGCCTGCAGAAGATCGTCCTCAACATGGGCGTCGGCGAGGCGAAACAAAACGCGAAGATGCTCGAAGCCGCGCAGGAACAGCTGGCGATAATCGCCGGCCAGCAGCCCAACGTGCGCCGGGCGCGCAAGTCGATCGCCTCCTTCAAGGTGCGCGAGGGGATGCCGGTCGGCATCTCGGCAACGCTGCGCCGGGCTCGCATGTGGGAGTTCCTCGACCGTCTCTGCTCGATAGCGGTGCCCCGCATCCGCGACTTCCGCGGGCTCAGCCCACGCTCCTTCGACGGTCGCGGCAACTACTCGATGGGCGTCAAGGAGCAGCTGATCTTCCCCGAAATCGACTACGACTCAGTCGACCAGGTCCGCGGTCTCGACGTGACGATCGCGACCAGCGCCAAGACCGATCTGGAGGCGTTCGAACTGCTGCTGGCGCTGGGCATGCCCTTCGCCAAAGAGGGGCGCCCCGGCGAAGCCGCCTCGGTGGCCGACGCCGTCGAGGAGGAGAAAGCCAAGGAGGAGGCTAGGCTGAAGGCCGAGGCCGAGCAGGCAGCTCTCGAGCAGCTGAAAGAGGAGAACCCCGAGGCCTACGAGAAGCCGGAAGAACCCGACGCCGGCGAGCAGAGCGAGGAGAGTTCAGAGAATGGCTAAGACTTCGATGAAGGTGAAGCAGGCCCGCAAGGCCAAGTTCAAGAGCCGGGAATACAACCGCTGCCGACGTTGCGGGCGGCCGCGCGGCTACTTCCGCAAATTCGGCCTCTGCCGGATCTGCCTGCGGGGTGCCGCCCACGAGGGATACGTCCCCGGCATGACCAAGTCGAGCTGGTAGGGACGAAACGATGCTGAACGACCCTGTAGCCGATTACCTGACCCGGATCCGCAACGCCCTCGGCGCCGGTCACGACGATGTGCTCATCCCCGCCTCACGGCTCAAGGAGGAGATGTCGCGGATCCTCAAGGAGCAGGGCTACATCACCGACTTCAAGCGCGAGCAGGCTCGGGTCGGCGAGGTGCTCGAGATCCGCCTCAAGTACACCGAGGACCGTCGCCCCGTGATCGCCGGCCTGGAGCGCGTTTCGCGCCCCGGCCGCCGGCGCTACGTCGACCACACCGAGGTCCCCCGGGTCCACGGCGGTACCGGCACTGCGATCGTCAGCACCTCAACCGGGGTGATGACCGGTCACGAAGCGAAGAAAAAAGGAGTGGGCGGCGAGGTCGTCGCCTACGTCTGGTGAGAAAGCTCTAACGATGAGTCGAATCGGAAGAAAGCCAATTCCCGTGCCGGACGCTGTGACGGTCGACGTCGCCCCCGGCAGCGTCGCGGTCAAGGGCCCGAAGGGCGAGCTGAGCCAAGCTCTCTCGCCGGAGATGAAGGTCGAGCAGGATGACGGCAACGTGACCGTGACGCGGCCTACCGACCGGGCCGAACACCGTGCTCTGCACGGCCTCACCCGCAGCCTGATCGCGAACATGGTGGAGGGCGTCACCAACGGCTACGAGAAGCGCCTCGAAATCCAGGGCGTCGGTTACCGGGCGCAGCTGAAAGGCCGCAACCTCGAGATGGCGCTCGGCTACTCGCATCCGGTCTCGATCGAGGCGCCCGAGGGCATCGACTTCGAGGTCCCCTCACCGACCGAAATCATCGTGCGGGGCATCAACAAGCAACTGGTCGGCCAGGTCGCCGCGGACATCCGCAAGCGGCGGCCGCCGGAGCCCTACAAGGGCAAGGGCATCCGCTACCGCGACGAGCAGGTCCTGCGCAAGGTGGGGAAGAGGGCCTAGCGATGACCGTCCTCACCAAGCGCCAGCAGCGCCTGCGCCGGCGGCGGCGGGTTCGCGCCCGCGTGGTTGGCAGCGCCGAGCGGCCGCGGCTCTCGGTGTACCGCTCCAACCGCGGCGTCTTCGCTCAGCTGGTCGACGACGGCAAAGGCCACACGGTCGCCGCGGTCAACTGGATCGAGCCCGAGCTGCGCAAGCTGAGCGCTTCCGAGCAGGCGAAGCGAGCCGGCGAGCTGCTCGCCGAGCGGGCCAAGGCGGCCGGCGTGGAGACCTGCGTCTTTGACCGCGGCGGCTACCAGTTCCACGGCCGAGTCAAGGCGCTGGCCGAAGGCGCCCGCGAGGGAGGCCTGAAGTTCTGATGGCCGGTCACATCTCTTTCAGTCCGCTACCTTCCTTCGTCCGATGAAGGGCATGGACATGACCAACGTGGAGACGGTGAGCCCCCGGGGCCTCGATCTCCAGGAGCGCGTTATCGAGATCAACCGCGTCGCCAAGGTAGTCAAGGGCGGCCGCCGCTTCTCGTTCACGGCGCTGGTCGCCGTCGGCGACGAAGAGGGCGTGGTCGGGATCGGCTATGGCAAGGCGCGCGAGGTGCCGCTGGCGATCCAGAAGGCGGTGGAGAACGCGCGCAAGAGCCTCATCCGCGTGCCCAAATACGGGCAGACGCTGACCCACAAGATCATCGGCCGCTACGGCGCCGGCCACGTCGTCCTGCGCCCGGCCAGCCCCGGTACCGGCGTGATCGCCGGCGGTGGCGTGCGGGCGGTGCTCGAGCTCGGCGGCGTCCGCGACGTCCTCACGAAGAGCATCGGCACGCAGAATCCGATCAACCTGGTCAAGGCGACGATGGACGGCCTCGTGCGGCTGCGTAGGCCGGAGGAGGTTGCTGAGCTGCGGGGGCTGACGGTTGCGCAGGTGCTGGGCGTGGAGAAGACGAACGGTGCAGCGCAGGCCGTTGCGGCCGCGGGTCCTGTCGCGGACGAGGGGTCCTCGTCCTCGCAAGCTGCGGGCGACGACCCCTCATCCACGCCACCCGCGGCACAAGCGTCTGGGGCTGAGGAAGCCCCGGCCGCCAGCCCAACCCCCGACTCGCCAAGCGAGCCCGTTGAGCCAGAGGCTTCTGGCGACGCCACTCCGGTCGAAGGGCCTGCTCCGCCCGTTGCTGAGGAGCAGTAAGCGATGGCTGGCGTGAAGATTCGACAGGTCAAGTCGGCTAACGGCACCAATCCGTCGCAGAAAGCGACGCTAGCTGCCTTGGGTCTCGGTCGGATCGGCAAGGCGGTCGAGCGGAAGGACTCGCCGCAGTTGCAGGGGCAGCTGCGGGTCGTCTCTCATCTGGTCGAGGTCGCCTGATGGCTGAGAAAGCGAAAGAGAAAAAGGCTTCGAAAGACGACGCTCCGAGCGAGCGCTCGCAGGAGATCGGGCTGCACAACCTGCGCCCCAAGCCGGGCTCGAAACGGCCGCGCAAGCGGATCGGTCGCGGCGAGGGCAGCGGGCTGGGCAAGACCTCCGGGCGCGGGCACAAGGGCGCCGGAGCGCGCTCGGGCCGCAAGCGCAAGGCCGGCTACGAGGGCGGCCAGAATCCGATCCACATGCGGATGCGAAAGCTGCGCGGCCCGCACAAAAAGCAGTCGATGCCCTTCGAGAACTTCCGCACGACGAGCCAGCCGGTCAACGTCGGCGACATCGACGAGCGCTTCGACGCGAATGCCGAAGTGACGCCGGCAGCGCTCAAGGAGAAGGGCCTGGCGAAGCGTTCTGACCCGGTCAAGGTGCTGGCTCGTGGCGACGTCTCGAAGAAGCTCGAGGTCCACGCGCATGCCTTTAGCGCGGCGGCTCGCGAGAAAATCGAGGCTGCCGGCGGTTCCTGTCACACTCTGGAGCCGTAATGCTCAGGACTATTGCGAACGCTTTCAGCGTCGCGGACATCCGCAAGAAGCTGGCCTTCACGGCGGCGATGCTGCTGCTCTACCGGATGGGCTCCTTCATCCCGGCGCCGGGGGTCGACGCGGATGCCGTCAAGGAACTTTCCAACAACTTCGCCGGGGACAACATCCTCGGCTTCCTCAGCCTCTTCTCGGGCGGAGCGCTCGAACGGCTCTCGCTGTTCGCGCTCGGAATCATGCCCTACATCACCGCCTCGATCATCCTGCAGCTGCTGACGGTTGTCGTCCCGGCGCTCGAGAAACTGCAGAAAGAAGGTGAGGTCGGACAGCAGAAGATCACCCAGTACACGCGCTACCTGACCGTCGGGCTGGCGTTCGCCCAGTCCTGGGGCTTCGTCTTCCTCTTCCGCTCCTTTGGCGCCCAGGCCGGCGGCGAAAACGCGCTGGGCAGCCTGAGCGGGCCGAAAGTGCTGCTTATCGTGATCAGCCTCACCGCTGGCTGCACCCTGCTGATGTGGCTGGGCGAGTTGATCACCCAGCGCGGCGTCGGCAACGGCATCTCGCTGATGATCTTCGCCTCGATCGTCTCCGGGCTGCCCGGGGGGATCACCGCCTGGTGGACCAACCCCGACCAGGTCTTCGTCGTGATGATGCCCTTCGTCGCCCTCGCGGTGATCGTCGCGATCGTCTTCGTCCAGGAGGGCCAGCGGCGCATCCCTGTCCAGTACGCAAAACGGGTCGTCGGCCGAAAAATGACCTCGGGCGGCTCGACCTACCTGCCGTTGCGGGTCAATATGGCGGGCGTCATCCCGGTCATCTTCGCCGCCTCGATCATGGCCTTCCCGCCGACGATCGGGCAGCTCTTGAACACCCCGATGGCGCTCGACTTCGCCGCTTTCTTCGGACCGAACACCTGGGCCTACGTGGCCGGCGAGGTGTTCTTCATCATCATCTTCACCTACTTCTACACGGCGGTTACCTTCAACCCGGTCGACCAGGCCGACAACCTGAAGAAATACGGCGGCTTCATCCCCGGCGTGCGGCCCGGCCGGCCGACGGCCGAGTACCTCGACCGGATCCTTTCCAGGCTGACCTTCCCGGGCGCGCTCTACCTCGGGGCGGTGGCGGCGCTGCCGACGATCCTGATCAGCCAGACCTCGGCCAACTTCTTCTTCGGAGGCACGTCCATCCTGATCGTCATCGGCGTGGCGCTCGACACCGTCAAGCAGCTCGAGGCGCAGCTGATGATGCGCAACTACGAGGGTTTTCTCAAATAGCGTCTACCCTCGGTGTGCCGCCGTCGCGGCGCCCTCTCTTTCATGGCTGAGCTGAACCTCGTACTCCTCGGACCTCCCGGCAGCGGCAAGGGCACGCAGGGCGAACGGCTGCAGGACGAGCTGAAGTTGCCCTACTGGGCGACCGGCGACATCCTGCGCGCCGCGGTGCGCGCGGAGACGGAGCTGGGCCGGGTCGCCAAGACCTACATGGATCGAGGCGACCTGGTGCCCGACGAGGTGATCGTCGGCGCGATCGGCGAGCGGATCGGCTCGGTCGAGGCGGCCGAGGGTTTCATCCTCGACGGCTTTCCGCGCACCGTGCCGCAGGCCGAAGCGCTCGCTGCCAAGCTGGACGAATTGGGCCGGGAGCTGAGCGCGGTCCTGCTGATCGACGCCAGCGACGAGGAGGTGACGCGTCGGCTGGGCGGCCGCCGCACCTGCGCCGCCAAGGGTCACGTCTACCACGTTGATTTCAACCCGCCGGCGCAGGAAGGCGTTTGCGACGTCGACGGCAGCGAGCTGATCGTGCGCGACGACGACAAGCCTGAGGTCATCGCCAACCGGCTCGAGACCTACCACGAGAAGACCGAGCCGTTGATCTCCTTCTACGAGAAACGCGACCTGCTGCGGCGGATCGATGGCTGCGCTGCCCCCGATGAAGTGACGGAGAAGCTGCGCAGCACCCTGGCAACGTGTATCGGATGATCATCCGCAAGACGCCCGAGCAGGTCGACAAGATGGCGGCCTCGGGGCAGATCCTCGTCCGTTGCCTGCGCATGTTGGCCAGCAAGGCGAGGGCGGGAGTCACGACGAAAGAGCTCGACACCGCGGCGGAGAAGTTCATCCGCTCCCAGGGCGCCGAGCCGGCCTTCAAGGGCTACCGGGGGTTCCCCGGCTCGATCTGCGCCTCGCCGAACTCGATGGTCGTCCACGGTATCCCCGGCCCCTACGAGCTGAAGCGGGGCGACGTGCTCTCGATCGACGTCGGCGTTATAAAGGACGGTTGGGTCTCCGACGCGGCGATCACTCTGCCGATCGGGCCGGTCAGCGAGGAGGCGGGCAAGCTGCTCGACGTCACCAAGGGCGCTCTTTTCAAAGGGGTCGAGCAGATGCGCCCCGGCAACCGCCTCGGCGACGTCTCGGCGGCGATTCAGCGCAGCGTCGAGATCGAGGGGCTCTCGATCATCCGTACCCTGGTCGGTCACGGGATCGGCCGCGAGATGCACGAGGAGCCGCAGGTCCCCAATTACGGCGAGCCCGGCAAGGGACCGCTGCTGGAGGAGGGCACCGTGCTGGCGATTGAGCCGATGGTCAACGCCGGCGGCTCGCTCGTCCATATGGGGGACGACGGCTGGGCCGTCTACTCCGAAGACGGCTCCCTCGCCGCCCACTTCGAGTTCACGGTCGCGGTCACCGCGGACGGGCCGCGGATCCTGACGCCCTGGCACGAGGACGACGACTGAGCTAGATGAGTAGTTCCACGGCGTGCCCTGGTCGAACCGCGCCGAAGGGGAGATAGGCAGCGGGGTCGAAGTCGGCGGTGCTCAGTCCTCACCGCCGACCCGAAGGGGGCCACGATGCTCGCCGACCTCGACCTGCTGC